>NZ_QUJS01000004.1:0-310723 GCF_003480745.1 Clostridium sp. AM27-31LB
AAAAGCAACAATCTCAGACGGTGGTAAAAAGGATGATGATACCAAAAAACCAGATGGTAATACCAAGAAACCGACAAATGGCAGCACAGATGGTAATACCCAGACACCAGCAAATGGCGGTACAGATGGTAATACCCAGACACCGGCAAATGGCGGTACAGCAGGTAATACCAAGACAGAAGCATTAAGCAGTAAGATCGCAGAAGCAGAAAGATTACTTTCCAGTCTGACAGGAAGTGCAAAGACAGATTTAGAAAAAGCAATTGCAGAAGCAAAAGCATTATTAGAAAAAGCAGATGCAGACCAGGGTGAGATCGATAAAGTATTTGACAGCTTAAGCAAGGC
Source organism: Clostridium sp. AM27-31LB (assembly GCF_003480745.1). Classification (NCBI taxonomy): domain Bacteria; kingdom Bacillati; phylum Bacillota; class Clostridia; order Eubacteriales; family Clostridiaceae; genus Clostridium; species Clostridium sp. AM27-31LB. The sequence goes on from NZ_QUJS01000004.1 coordinate 346, forward strand.
ATACAATACAGCAAAAGCAACAATCTCAGACGGTGGTAAAAAGGATGATGATACCAAAAAACCAGATGGTAGTACCAAGAAACCGACAAATGGCGGTACAGATGGTAATACCCAGACACCGGCAAATGGCGGTACAGATGGTAATACCCAGACACCTTCAAAGGATTCCATGCAGAGTTATGTAAGAAAGACCTTTACGATTGGAAAGAAACTGACCTATAAAGTCACAGCCTGCAGCAAAAAAGTAAAAACAGTAACCGTTATCGGCTCTAAGAAGCAGTTAAAGAGCATTACGATCCCGGCAACTGTGACTTACCGGAAGATGAAGTTTAAAGTAACAGAAATTTCAAAGAATGCATTTAAGAAGCAGAAGAAGCTGACAAAAGTAACAATCGGAAATAATGTTACTAAGATAGGTGCAAATGCCTTCTATGGTGATAAGAAACTTTCAAAAGTAACAATCGGAAAGAATGTTACTAATATAGGTGCAAATGCCTTCTATGGTGATAAGAAACTTTCAAAAGTAACAATAAAAGGTAAAAATCTGAAGAAAATTGGAAAGAATGCGTTTAAGAAAATTAAAAAATCAGCAACCTTTAAAGTTCCAAAGGGAAAAGCAAAGGCTTACAAGAATATGCTGAAAAAAGCAAAGACATCCAGTTACAAAGTCAAATAAATGACAAATTGAAAATGAAAAGCCGCGCTCGCCCTTTGCGCGGTTTTTCTTATATCCGGTTTATTATATTTCCATACACTTATCCTTGTATCTATGGTATAATGAGAGAAATGATTTTATTGTGCATGGAAAGTGGAAGGAATAGGAAACGGACATGGAGAAAATCAGAATGAGTATGGACAACATAGGGCTAAAGCAAAAGATTGCAATTCTGATCATCGTATGTGTATTTGTTCCGTTGATCACGACAAACAGCTTTATTTTCTGGAATATGAAAAAACGAAGTGACAGTGAACAGCAGAAAACATTAGAGAACAGTATAAATGCGATCGTGTATGAATTTCAGAACGCAGTAGCTGAGCAGACTTCCATTGCAGATTATCTGCACAGGGATGCAAGACTCAAAAATTTCTTAGGAACATATTATCAGTCAGAATCAGATTATTATAGTGCATATACACGCTTGCAGAGAGCAGATGTCATCCAGTATTATTATACAGGGCAGTCTGCCTATGGGATCACAGTCTGCACAGATAACCGGACGATCACAAATGGTTCATATTTTGTGAAGAGTGATACGGTAGGAGATGCCGACTGGTATCAGGCATTTAAAAACAGCAGCCAGCAGGTCATGTTATACAGTTTTTATGAAGATGGTAAAAAATCCGGTGGATATATCGGAAAGGGCAGACATCTTGTCTGGATTCGTAAGATTGAAGGAAATACCAATGATTTTGTAATGATGGATTTTAATTATGATAAGCTGTTAAAAAAGATCCAGATGGAAAGCGGTAGTGCAGACTGTTATATCTGTACGGATGATACCATACTTTTTTCTACAACAGAGAAAAATACGCAGAAAAAGCAGATGAAGAATTGGTCAGATTCTTTTCTCAAAGAATGCAAAAAAGAAACAGAGTTAGAATTTTATGGAAAAAAGTTTTTCTTTGTACTGACAGAGGATCATCATGGTTTGTCGGAAGTCCTGAATAGTCAGAGATACGGATTATTACTCTTATATATTATGAATCTGCTTCTTCCATGTGTGGTCTTGTATTTATTTTATCATTCCTTACATGACAGGATTGCATTGACACAGCATTGTATGGATCAGGTCAAGGAAGGGACTTATGAAGTCATTCACTGTGAAGAAGGCAGCGATGAAGTCGGCAGCATGATCCGCAGTTATAATCTGATGATCATGCGTATCCGGGAATTAATCGAAGTGGTATATAAAAATAAAGAGAAACAGCAGAATCTTGAACTTTCCAAAAAGCAGGCAGAATTAAATGCCTTACAGAGCCAGTTAAATCCGCATTTTATCTTTAATGCCCTAGAGAGTATAAGAATGCACAGTGTATTGAAAAAAGAGATGGAAACGGCAAAGATCCTTGAAAATTTTGCTGTTTTGATGAGGGAAAATATCCAGTGGAGTCAGGATTTTGTAACGGTTGATGAAGAATGTGAAAATGTCCGGAGGTATTTAGAAATTCAAAAGTACCGGTTTGGTGACAGGTTTGAATTCTCTCTTTGCATACAGGATTCCGCCAGAAGGTATTATATCCCACGTTTTGTATTGATCATATTTGTGGAAAATGCCTGTGTGCATGGAATTGAGCAGAGTATCAATGGCGGGCAGATCACAGTGGTTGCCTCAGAAGATGGAGAAGATCTGTATTTTGAGATACTTGACAGCGGCAGCGGTATGGAAGAAGAACAATTAGAAAAGCTTCAGAAAACCGTATCACAGACCGATATCAGTTATATCCAGACGGCAAAAAAGAGTATCGGGATCGCAAATACCGTTTTAAGATTAAGGCAATATTATCAGGATAAAGTACAGATTGAGATCAGCAGTGAAATCGATGAGGGAACGGAGATTTGTATCCGTATGCCAAATCACAGAGAACAGTCATAAAACCAGATAGAAATGGGGGGAATGTATGTGATAAAAGTTTTACTTGTGGACGATGAACAGTATATCAGAGAAGGGCTAAGGCAGTTAGTAGACTGGGAAGAATATGGATATGAGATCATCGGTGAAGCGGGAAATGGAGTAGATGCCATTGCTATTTTAGAGGAAAGTCAGGTAGATGTCGTGTTTGTGGATATCCGTATGCCGAAGATGACAGGGCTTGAACTGATCGAGTATGTACAGGAAAAACTGCACCGTAATATACAGTTTGTAATTTTAACCGGATATGCGGATTTTGAATATGCCAGAATGGCAATCCGTATGCATGTAAAAAATTATATGTTAAAACCGATCCAGAAAGAAGAATTATCCGATATCCTCCATAAATTAAACAAAGAACATCAGATCATGCAGGTAAAGGAACAGGAGCATTATTTCTTTGCTGTTTCAGCTGTAGTGCATGGAAAATATACCGAAGATGACTTAGAAACCGTATATAGCCATGTGGTTCCATCGAATCAGTGGAAGTATGTCAGCATCGAATGTATGGATGCAGATTCTCAGCTAAAACCAGAGGAACAGGAAATAGTGTCCTATTTACAGGCGATCCTTAAAGAATTTTGCGGACATGGAGTACCGATCATGGAAACAGAAGAAGAAATAAGCGGGGCTGCACTGCTTTTAATACCGGAAATGTATCAGAAAAATAACCAGACAGAGGCAGAATTTTTAGATGCACTCCAAAGGCGGATGAGCCATCATTTTTCACAGACGTTTCAGGTATATGCAGGCAGTCAGGAAAATTCGCTTGAGGATATCAGAAAGTCTTTCCGGTCAGTGCGGGTAAGCCGTTGTCTTTATGGGTTGAGTGAAGATAAGAATAAGGTATTTTATGAAGATGCAGCAGGAAGAAAGACATCATTTGAAATATCGGAAAGTGATATTGATACACTTTTATCGGCTGTAAGAGAAAACGACAGGGAAAAGATCGAGGCAGCAGCCCAGAAGGTATTTGCCGGGATCAGAAACAGTGAGATGAATCTTGAAATGATCAGTGCAAGTATCTATCATATTTTATACCGTCTGATGGAAATGGTAAAAGAATTTGATGATGAAACGAACCAGCAGGAGATTTTTGAATATATCGGCAATGAATCTTTCCATCATCTTGTAATGATGGGCAGACCGGAAGAAATTACCGATTTTTTTGCAGATTATGCAGGTTATTTTGCACAGGTACGCAGTCAGGAAAACCGGAATATCTTAGATAAAATCGATGCTTATGTCAAAGAACATTATATGGAAAAGATCAGCCTGCGTTCTTTAGGAGAAATGTTTTATATCAACAATGTTTACTTAGGACAGCTATATAAAAAGCGGTATCATATCGTATTCCGGGATTATCTGAACCAGCTTCGTTTAGAGAAGGCAAAAGAATTATTAGAAGATACAGATACGAGGATCTATCGTATTGCAGAAGAAACCGGATTTGGCAAAGCAGATTATTTTATCAATAAATTTGTACAAGTATATGGGATCACACCGAATCAGTATCGTATGAAGTTTAAAAAGTCAGGCAGGGGGAATTAGCATATGAACAGGAGAAGGAAAATTGGTATTGCATTGGGAATCATAGTCATTATCACGACGGGATGTATCTGGCATATGGTCAGTTCGCAGCAGAAGGAAGTCAAAGTTTTTACGGCAACGCTGGCTTTTCCGGGAAGTGAAATGGAAGCGGATAATTATATGGAAGATAAGATTGCCGAACTTACAGGAGCAAGAGCAGAAGTAACATGGTTAGATGGGCAGAATCCATCTGATCTTGTAAAAAGTATGATCGTATCGGGGGAATATCCTGATTTTATTCAGGGAAGTGATGCTACAAAGGAGTTGTTGGATGCAGGGGCATTTATTCCGCTTGAGGATTATTTAGATGACTATCCGAATCTTAAAAATTATATGACAGATGAACAGTGGGAATCCTACCGTAAAGAAGACGGACATATCTATTTTATTCCATCTTATGGGGTGATCCGTGGGCATGATACGAAAGTAATGAAATCGGGAGAGGCATTCTGGATACAGAAACGAGTGCTGGAATGGGCAGGTTACCCTAAATTGCAGACACTTGATGACTATTTTGATCTTATCTGTGATTATCGGAAAGAACATCCTAAGACGGACGGAGAAGATACGATCGGATTTGAGATCTTATGTGATGACTGGCGGTATTTCTGTCTGGAAAATCCACCGATGTTTTTAGCCGGATACCCAAATGACGGCTGTGCGGTCATTGATCGAAAAACGCAGACAGCGAAAGTCTATGATACGATACCGGAAGCAAAGCAGTACTATAAGAAACTAAGCAGCATATACGAACAAGGTGTGATCGATCCGGAAACCTTTATGCTCTCTTATGATCAGTATATAGAAAAAATCAAGCAGGGAAATGTACTTGGCATGGTAGATCAATATTGGGAGATCCAGAGTGCACAAAACAGCCTGTATGCAAATGGAAAAGAGGAATATACTTATGTGCCATTCCCAATTACCGCATCAGAAGATATCAAGCCTGATTATAACTGTATAGAATACAACTTGCAGACAGGGGAGGGAATCGGAATCTCTACTTCCTGTCAGGACGTAGAGGGTGCCTTACAGTTCTTAAACGATCTGCTTTCGGACGAAGTGATGAAACTCCGCTACTGGGGAGAAGAAGGCAGAGATTACGAAGTGGGTGAAAATGGTGTATTTTACCGCACCAAAGAGCAGCGGGATAACTGGGACAATGATGATTATCTCAAGCAGAACAGTTGTACATATGAATATTTTCCAACGTACGAGGGAATGCTTCCGGATGGAATCAATACCGTACTTCCGAGAGAACAGCCGGGTGAATATTATGCGTCCTTATCAGCATATGATAAGAAGGTCTTAGATGCTTATGGTTATCAGATATGGTCAGACTTTTTAGGAGAAGAAAGAGAAGGTGATCCATGGTATCCGATCTATCCTAGTGCAGAAGACTGGGGAATGGATACGGAATATGGAAAAGCCAAAGAAGATATGAAACTTCTCAAAAAAGAATGGCTGCCGAAACTTATCATGACATCGCCGGACGAATTTGATGCAGCATGGGATCATTATGTGGATATGTATAACAGTACGATCAATGTTAAAGCGTATGAGAAACAGCTGGATATTGAAATCCAAAACCGTATGAAAAACCGTATAAAATGATAAATTTTATGAGTTGACAAATCAATTTTTTATGCATATAATGACCTTATTCTTGTGGTCATTATGATCATAATAATATAAAGAACACAGGCTGTGATAAGAAGAAGTAGCAGTACACAGAGGCAGTTTTGCGTAAGCAGGCTGTAAATAAAGGTGGTAACACGGAACATTGGCTTTCGTCCTTTTTAGGACGAAAGCTTTTTTAATTGTATAGGCCTAGAGGCCTCATTTGCGAAATGTAGTTTCTCTTGGAGAAGAAATGGAATGTAGCAAATAAATAAACCACCTGCTATGCGAGTGGTGGAAAGAGCTTAAGTGATGTGCAATGATAAGCTCCTTTGTTATAATAATGATGGTCTGCCAACCACATTAAAAGCAAAGGAGGTTGTCCGTATGAACAACAATAACAGTTTATCACATACTACATGGAATTGTAAGTATCATATAGTTTTTGCACCAAAGTATAGAAGAAAGGTAGCGTATGGAAAGTTAAGAGAAGATATTCCGATAAACCGATACAAGTACCACGGAACATTTAGTCTACTTGACAAGAACGGAATGCCACTTGTGGCTATGCATTGGGAACACCGATTTAGGAGTATGCTTGGCAGGTACAATGAGATTTACAAGGTGCAGATGCCTAAGATAACCCCTCATATGTGCCGCCATACCTACTGCTCGAATATGGCAAAATCGGGAATAAATCCGAAGACGTTACAGTACCTTATGGGGCATTCGGATATATCAGTTACAATGAATGTGTACACGCATATCGGATTCGATGATGCAGAGGAAGAACTGAAGCGGATGAAAGAGTTTAGGAAGGAACAGGCAGAGGTTGAGCAGAAGAAAGAGAAACCGATGTCACAGAAGAGGTTTAAGGTAGTTTAATATGGAAAAGAGATGACGCTCTGGCTTAGGCTGGAGCGTTATTTTTTGGTGGAATTTATACGATAACACCAGTATAATATATACTTAGATAAAAGGTGGTGGATTGATATGGCTAAGAAACCTATTAACTGGATTGACAATATGCCCGAATTATTATCAGAGTGGAATTATGAGAGAAATGATGTAGAGCCTATTAATATATCAATTTGGTCAAAAAGAAAAGTGTGGTGGAAATGTAAAGAGGGACATGAATGGCTCTCTTCAATGAATAATCGACAGAAAAAAGTTGGTTGTCCTTATTGTAGTGGCAAGCTTCCGATAGTAGGGTTGACTGATTTGGAAACAACCAATCCTGAATTATTGAAAGAGTGGGATTATAGTAAGAATATTATAACACCAAAAGAAATAAAAGCAGGTAGCGGAACGAAAGTATGGTGGAAGTGTTCACTTGGTCATTCGTGGAGTGCATCACCTAATCATCGAACAAAGGGAAGAGGGTGTCCTATATGTGCTAACAAAGTGGTACTACTAGGGTATAATGACCTAACAACATTAAAACCTAATATTGCATCGGAATGGGACTATGAGAAAAATGGAGAGAAAACTCCTGCTAATTATACTGTCAGAAGTGGAGAAAGAGTATGGTGGAAATGTAAAAGAAATCATTCATGGGAAGCAGTAATTGCTAGTAGAACTGGCAATAAATATGTGGGATGTCCATATTGCTCTGGTTTATTACCTATAGAGGGAGAAACAGATTTGCTCACAACTAACCCGGAATTAATAAGTGAATGGAATTACGAAAAGAATACATTATTAACTCCAAATATGGTGAAGGCTGGTAGCTCTGATAAAGTTTGGTGGATATGTGATAAAGGTCATGAATGGCAAGCTGTAATAAGTAGTAGAACTGTGAATGAAAGTGGATGTCCGTTTTGTTCTGGGCGATATGCTATTCAAGGCGAAAATGATTTAATGTCGGTCGATTCTCCACTATTAAAAGAGTGGAATTATGATAGAAATGGAAGGCTTACACCAAGTGATTTTAAAGAGCATAGTGCAAGAAAAATATGGTGGAAATGTAAAAAGGGGCATGAATGGTGTTCATCTATTTCTGATAGAAGTCGAGGAGATGGATGTCCATATTGCTCGGGCAAGAGAGTGTTGGTGGGATTTAATGATTTAGCACATATAAATCCATATATTGCAAAAGAATGGAATTATGAAAAAAATGGAAATAAAATTCCACAAAAATATACGTGTAAATCTGGAATAAAGGTTTGGTGGAAATGTGAAAAGGGGCATGAGTGGAAAACATCGATTAGCAATAGAAGTAGGGGAGACGGATGCCCAAAATGCAACTCTGGTATAAGAACTTCATTCCCTGAACAGGCTATATATTTTTATGTAAAAAAGATATATCCCGATGCGGTAAATAGATGTACAGATGTATTGCCTAATGGAATGGAAATTGATATTTTTATACCATCAATTAATGTGGGAATAGAGTATGATGGAAGTGTTTGGCATGAATCTGATAAAGCATTGGAGAAAGAAGTAAAAAAATATATTGAATGTAAAAGGAACGATATTTTTTTAATTCGAGTAAAAGAAAAGGGCGGTAATGCTAGAGAAAATTCATGTGATGTTATGTTACGAATAGATGATAGTTTTAATAATGAGGCGTATAGTTCACTGTTTATGCAACTTAGTAAATACATCAAAATTCCGAATGAAATTGATGTGAAAAATGATAGAGTTCATATACAAGAAAATTATAAGACAGAAATAAAAAATAATTCTTTTGGAAGTAAGTATGCTGATTTGGTTGTAGAGTGGGATTCAGAAAAGAATGGAATGTTGACACCATATATGTTTTCGTCAAATAGTGGTGAACGCATTTGGTGGAAATGCTGCAAAAATCATTCGTGGCAAACTACAATATCAACAAGGGCAAAGGGAAGTGGATGTCCCTATTGTTCTGGAAGATACGCTATTAAGGGGGAAAATGATTTGCAGACATTAAGACCAGAAATTGCTAGTGAATGGAATTATAATAAAAATGGAAAATTGCTTCCATGTGAATTTAAGTCTCAAAGTAATAAAAAAGTGTGGTGGAAGTGTAAAGAAGGGCATGAGTGGGAAGCAATTATTGCAAATCGTACTAGAAGAGGAGACGGTTGTCCTGTTTGTGGTAAAAACCCTTAGTAGTAAGAATTTTCGTTTTACTACCAATTTTACTACTAACAGGTAGTAACAACTTGCTCAATCTTGCTCTGATTTGCCACAATCTGTAATTTTAAAACATATCACAATAACCCCGAAATCCCTTGCAAAACAGGGCTTTCCGGGGCAATTCAAGGAGAAACAAAACTATGATAAAAATATTATTCATCTGCCACGGCAATATCTGCCGCAGCACAATGGCACAATTCGTTTTTCAGGACATGGTAAACCATGCCGGTCTTGCCGATGAATTTTTCATCGACTCAAAAGCAACAAGCACGGAGGAAATAGGCAATCCGCCGCACCGTGGCACGGTTCGCAAGATGAACGAGCTTGGCATACCGATGCAGCCACATTTTGCATCACAGGTCACAAAGAGCGATTACAATAAATTTGACTATATAATAGGAATGGACAAGTGGAACTATAAGAATATGATGCGTATTTTTGGCGGTGATCCGGATGGAAAGGTGTCGCTTCTGCTTGAATTTGCGGGAAGTGGCAGGGATATTGCCGACCCGTGGTACACGGGAAATTTTGATGACACATACAGAGATGTAAAAGAGGGATGCGAGGCACTGTTATACAAATGTGTCGGTGAAATTAAAGCCTGACATAGATTGTCAGGCTTATACAACAGTGATTAGAATTTGCGTGATTACTTAAAATAAGTTCAGCCCATTGAGTGCCATGCTGTATATACAACAGTGATTAGAATTTGCGTGATTACTTAAAATAAGTTCAGCCCATTGAGTGCCATGCTGTATATACAACAGTGATTAGAATTTGCGTGATTACTTAAAATAAGTTCAGCCCGTTGAGTGCCATGATGCATATATGACAGCGTCAAACCTGAATTCTGGTTTATCAATGACGGAAGTACGGATAAAGTCATGCTATATATATGACAACATTAAACCGCCAAAAATTTATCATCTACGGGTGATACGAATCGTTGATGTAAGACTTGTGTTATGTTAGAATTGTAATTAGTGTATTGTATCATTGATACAATATACCAGGTGTGAATGGAATTTTATATGATGTTGTGGCAAAAGACATTTTGCATCATTATATAAAAGGATATAAAAGGGTTAAACTTTTTTGAAAGAGAGGAAACTCTTAATGAAATGGAATTATGATTTTTACATAGCATCATCAGTTGTGTTAATAGTTCTTATAATATATTATTACAGGGTTGCTGAACTTAATAAACTTTCACGGAGAATATATGGATATTTTCAGATAATCTGTCTGGCAAGTTGTGTGACGGATATGTTTTCGACAGTAGTTCTTAGAAAGTATTTTCCGGATATGACAGGTCTTAATTATTTTGGTCAGATGGTTGGATATACTTTTCAGCATTTGATACCGTGTATGTACTTTTTTTATATAGTATCAATGGCACGAGATATAAAGACCATAAGAAAAAAGATGTTTTTTTGGGCGATTCCCGCGATAATAGAGCAGGTTATGATATGGACAGATTATTTTACTGATGCCTTATTTAGTTATTCGGTCAGTGAGGGATACCGGCGTGGACCATTTATGCCGGTTCTTATAGTATGTACTGTTTATTACTTTGCAGCAGCTATTGTGCAGGCATTTTCAAAAGAAAGTGTTTTAGAACGCCGTTATAAACTTGTCACAATATGGTTTATGCTTTTAAGTTTTGCAGCTATGCTTACACAGATGCTTAACCCGGAAATTGTAGTTATAGGTGCGAGTAGTGCATTAGGATGTCTTATTATGCAGATGACATTGCAAAACAATATTCTTATCAGACAGGCAAACCACAAGGAGATTGAGGCAAGACAGGCTGCTGAGGAGGCAAATAGAGCAAAGTCAACATTTCTTGCAAATATGTCACATGAGATAAGAACACCTATGAATGCAATATGTGGTATGGCAGATATTCTTGAAAAATGTGAACTCACGCCACTTGAACATGAATATGTAGAAACGATACAGACGGCAGCAGGGTCATTGTTGTCCATTATAAATGATGTACTCGATTTTTCAAAGATAGATGCGGGAAAAATGGAACTCTGCCCTGTTGAGTATCGTTTTGATTCATTTATAGAGGGGATTGAAAATGTTATTTCTGCCAGGATTTTTGATAAAAAACTTGAGTTTGAGGTTTCTATGTCCGAAGGAATCCCGATATATATGTACGGTGACTATACTAAGATTAACCAGATTCTTATCAATATATTGAGCAATGCAGTCAAATTTACAGATTCGGGAAAGATTAAACTTGATATACGCTCAAAGCAGATTAATAAGAACACTATTGAACTGAGTTTTGCCGTTAGCGATACCGGTATAGGTATTAAAAAAGAGGATATGGGTAAATTGTTCAATCAGTTCAGCCAGGTTGATGCCATGCGTAACAGAAAGCGTGAGGGAACTGGTCTGGGACTGGCACTTGCTAAAAAAATAGCACAGCTTATGGGTGGGAATATTGAAGTGCAGAGTGAGTACAATGTTGGAAGCTGTTTTACGGCAAGGATTAACCAGAGAATATGCAATGATGATAGCGAGGAGTTGAGACGGGAGGCAGCAGATAAGTACAGAAATAAGACTATATTTTTGTATGAAAATGACTATAGCAGCAGAACGCATTTGATAGAGATTTTTGAACAGCTTAATCTGCATGTTATTTGTATTAATTCCATAGACGAGATAGGCAGAGAAGTGTATAATATATATTCAGATGAACAAAAATTGTTTGTTTACAATTATAATGCTTATCTTAGGGTTAAAAATAAATTTTCAAGTATGGAGTTGTTAAAAAAGATAAAAAACATTGCTCTGCTTGAATTTTATACTGTTTTTGAAGAAAACGAGATGCCGGGACTATATATAAGAAAGCCCTATGATTTGTTCAAAATTTACAGAGTCTTATTTGAAGAAAAATCGGATGGGTATAATGTCAATGGCAGTGGAAAATTGTTAAAAAGTGGTTGTGCAGATAATTCACTCATACAGCTTGATAATGCAGAAGTTGAAGTTGATAAGTCACATTCACATATAGAAAATAACCAGCCTGAGAGTAAACAAAAGGCTGTCAATGGCAGTGATAATGACATTGAGAAAGCTCATGAAATTGAGGATATTAGAGAAAATCCGAATAGAAATATTAAGGAAGAAAATTCTGAAAAACAGGATTTTGCCGTAGTTTCGGGTGATATGTTTAAGAATGTAAGAGTTGCAATTGTTGATGACAACAAGGTTAACCTTAGAGTTGCAGTAATTCAGTTAAGGCAGCTGGGTGTTATGGCAGAGGTGTTTTCAAGTGGTGGTGCAATTATTAAGGCACTTGAAAGAGAGCGTAAATATGATATGATATTTATGGATCATATGATGCCTGAAATGGATGGTATTGAGACCACTAAAGTAATACGAAATATGGCTTCGCAAAGTTGCAAAGATGTTCCTATCATAGCACTTACCGCAAATGCGGTTACGGGTGTAGAGAGAGAATATAAAGAAGCTGGAATGAACGACTGGATGTTTAAACCGGTAAAACTTGATGATTTTAAGGAGATACTACTTAAGTTTGTATCAAAAGAAAAGGTGTCTTAGGTTTGAATAAGGGGGATTAATATGGATGGAAAAATTTTTGAAAAGCTTATTGAGGTGTCAGAGTGTGCATTCTTTATTTCAAAGCCGGGCGGCGAAATGGAAATAACATATGCAAGTAAAAAATTTTATTCAATATTACAATACACAAAAGAGGAGTTTCAGGAGAAGTTCAAAAACAGTCTTATGGCTGTAATCCTGCCGGAAGAAAAACAGAAAGTTAAAAATCTTATAGCAAGACAGTTTGCAGCCGGCGGTGCAGTAAACATTGAATGTAGGGTAAAAAGAAAAGATGGGACTACCGCATGGCTTTCAATTTCAGCGAAAACCCTGTTACATATGTCGGAAAACAGATTTTTCTGTTCCTGCCTGGACATAACAAAATCCAGGAACAATGTTGAAAATATGTTTAAGGCAAAACATGAGATTGATGTTATCGCAAACAGTATTCCGGGAGGAGTTTTGAAAATCCGTATGAAAGACATGAAGATTCTTTATGCCAATGACGGATATTATATGTTGTCAGGGTATTCGAGAGCCGAATTTCATATAAATTTTGGAGACTACTGTGATAAAATAATTTATCCTGCTGACATGAAGATGGTTAAGAGTGTTTTTGGAACGACTGTCGAGAACAATGGTCTTCTTGGCTTTGAGCATCGCATCGTTGGCAAGACCGGTCATACAAAATGGCTTTATGTGAACGGCCGCAAGATTGATGATGAGAGCGGTGAGGATGTATATTTATGTGTTCTTATGGATGTTACATCCAGAAAAAGCATGGAGGCAGAGTTTGAGGAGAATATCAGAAGATTTAAGTATGTCTCAGAGTATCTAAAGGAGACTATGTGGACATATGACATAAATAATAAAACTTTTACGAGGAGTGGAAGTCTCGGCGAATCTTTTTCAAAAGAAAACTTTTTAAGGACATGGGATGACATGCCTGAGATGCTTGAACTTTTCCATCCGGATGATGCAAAGATATTTGAAAAGAATGTAAAAAACAGAATTGAAAATATCGGAAGCAGCCGCTATATATACAGGATAAGAGATAACAGTTCAATGTTTAGAAATGTTGAGATATGTGCCGTGTCTGTATCTGATAATGGCGATGATAAGCCGGATAAAATTTATACGGTTACCAGACTTGTAGATAATGCCGAAGAAATTTCATCAAGACTCGACCATGAGAGAGAAGAGATTTCAGAGCGCAACAAGCTTGTAAATATGGCTAAGTCAGCACAGGCACAGGCTGAGGACAATATTACATCACTTATGCCGTATGCTTCATTTATGAATAAGGCAGAAAAAATTCTTAGTGAGAGAAAAGAAAAAGAGCATTATGCACTTGTATGTGCCGATATAAATGAGTTTAGAAAATTCAGCCATCATTATGGTTTTTCAATAAGCAACAGGATTTTGGAAGAATTCTCAAAAACACTTCTCAACAATCTTGCAAAAGAGGGTGTTTGCTCACGAGTTGACGGAGATTATTTTGTATTGCTCACAAAATATGAGAGTCACAAAGAGCTTTTGCGTATGATGTCCGAGATGGTAAGAGCAAGAAATGTTGCTGAGGAAGAAGAAAAGGATGTAAATATAGAGTTTGGAACTACCACAGGAATTTATCTTGTTCAGGAGTCAGACTGTGAACTGCTTGAAATGCTTGAAAAGGCAGATATGGCAAGAAGAAGTATAAAAGGGCTTCGTGGAAACCATTATGCGATATATACCGATGACCTTAAGAGTGAGCAGTTCAAGGAAGAAGAAACAATAAGTGAAGTTTATGATGCGGTAAGAAATAATGATATAGAGATATGCTATATGCCTAGAATAAAAGGTGACAGGGAAAAGATTGTCGGCTGCAAGGCTGTTCCAAGAGTACAGTTAAAGGATGGTCATGTCCTTGAATCTGATGAATTGACAAGACTTATCGAGCGTGGCGGAAAACTGAGCAGTTTTGCATTGGCTACTTTATCGACCGTATGCTGCAGCGTCGGGGCATGGAAAAAACTTGGAAACAAAATCGTGCCGTTTTCAATAGAAATGACGGCGAGCGAGCTTTCAATACATAATGTTGTCAAAAAAATAGATGATATTGTTGTTAAAAAGAATGGACTTGAACCAAAGGATGTTATCATAGAAATTCATGAGAGGTATCTTGCGGATATGACAACGGTGCTTGAAATGGCAATAGAGAAGCTGTGCGGCAGGGGTTACAATGTAGTTATAAGCAGATTTGGAACAGACCACACGGCTATCCACTCTATCAGAAAGTTAAATGTAACGGGAATCAAATTCCACGGAGAGTATTTCAATGAATACATGACATCGGAGAAAGAGTGCATTATATTAAGTAAGACCGTTGAGATGGCAAAGAGTCTTGGACTAACAGTTACCTGTGGAGGAATACACACGCCTATGCATGAGGAATTTGCTAAAAAGATAGGCTGCGAGATGTTTGAGGGTGATATGTATTACGGTGCAGTCAGGGCAAATGTATTTGAAAAATGTTTTCTGTCAAATTCATAAGAACTGTAATTTTATAAAAGGAGTTCCCGGTTTTACAGAATAGAGCAATAAGCAGTTGGGACTTGTTTATAATAGTGCAGTAGGAAAGAAAAATATTTTTGCTGTTTACATCTGTGGGATGACAGTCAATGTTTCAGGTTGCAATATTTCGATAATATGTGTAAAATAAAATGGATGTCGGGTGACATTTAAGCATGATGCATCCGGCAGCGAAATTCGTTTATAAACGGCTTTAAAATTTAGCTTTGAAAAGCCGCATGATTATGACTATTAAAATGATAAAAGAAGTAAAAGGAGATAAAAGATGATAGACATAAAATTTCTGAGAGAAAATCCGGATATTGTAAAGCAGAATATTAAAAACAAATTTCAGGATGACAAACTTCCTTTAGTAGATGAAGTTATAGAGTTCGATACTAAGTCAAGACAGGCAAAGCAGGATGCAGATGCACTCCGTGCTTCAAGAAAATCAATTTCAAAAGAAATCGGTGCACTTATGGCTCAGGGAAAGAAAGAAGAAGCTGAGGCAAAGAAAGCAGAAGTTTCAAAGAATGCTGAAAAACTTGCTGAGTTAGAAGAACTTGAAAAAGAGTATCAGGAAAAAGTAAAAGAGAGAATGATGGTCATTCCAAACATTATCGATCCTAGTGTTCCTATAGGTAAAGATGACAGCGAAAATGTTGAGATTGAGAAATTTGGTGAGCCTGTTGTTCCTGATTTTGAAGTGCCATATCACACAGAGATTATGGAAAAATTTGATGGTATAGACCTTGATGCAGCAGGAAAAGTTGCAGGAAACGGTTTCTATTATCTTATGGGAGATATTGCAAGACTTCATTCAGCAGTTATTTCATATGCCAGAGATTTTATGATTGACAGAGGATTCACATATTGCATACCACCATTTATGATTAGAAGTAATGTAGTTACCGGTGTTATGAGCTTTGCTGAGATGGATGCCATGATGTATAAGATCGAGGGAGAAGATTTATACCTCATCGGAACAAGTGAACATTCAATGATCGGTAAATTTATCGACACTATTGTTGATGAGAAAGAGCTTCCAAAGACTCTTACAAGCTATTCACCATGTTTCAGAAAAGAGAAAGGTGCTCATGGTATAGAGGAGCGTGGAGTTTACCGCATACATCAGTTTGAAAAGCAGGAAATGATAGTTGTATGTAAACCTGAAGAAAGCAAGATGTGGTTTGATAAATTATGGCAGAATACGGTTGACCTGTTCAGAAGTCTTGATATTCCTGTTCGCACACTTGAGTGCTGTTCAGGAGATCTTGCAGACCTTAAAGTTAAATCTATTGATGTTGAAGCATGGTCACCTCGTCAGAAGAAATACTTCGAGGTTGGAAGCTGTTCAAATCTTGGTGATGCACAGGCACGCCGCCTTCAGATTCGTGTTCGTGGCGAGAATGGTGAAAAATACTTTGCACACACCCTCAACAATACGGTTGTTGCACCACCTAGAATGCTTATCGCATTTCTTGAGAACAATCTTCAGGCAGATGGAAATGTCCGTATTCCTGAGGCACTCAGACCGTATATGGGTGGCAAGGAGTTTTTAGGTAAATAATCATAACATTTAGATTTGTTTTATTGCAGACCGTAATGTTACATCTATAAGGTATGTCATTGTCTGCATATACTATACAGCAGATGAATTGGAGGGATTGCACATGACACTTGACAGAAAAGACTTTAAGAAAAAGCTGGATGAAAATGTGCATGAATGTGCACAGTGTGGTCGTATATTAAATAAGGTGTATAAGGATGACCTTTGTCCGGAGTGCAAGGATTTGAATTTGTTTGCGGAAGTAAAAGATTATATCCGGGAAAATGATGTAAAAGAAATAGATGTTGCAGAACATTTTGGAATACCTGTTTCAAAAGTCCGCAGATGGATAAAAGAAGGTCGTATTCAGTATAAAGAAGGGGAAAATATTACACCAATTCATTGTCAGATATGTGGAAAAACCATAGATTTTGGTTCTGTATGTCCTGAATGTAGAAGGAAAAATGGTCTTCACATATATGCAAAAAAATCTTATAGTGATGATGATATACAAAGTGCAATGAGATTTTTAGGTAAAAGTGAAGAGGGCAAAAGATATTAGTATAAAGAATAAAAAAGAAGCAGTGCGGTTTTTTTCGTGCTGCTTCTTTTTTAATGTAGTAAAATGCTAGTAATGTAATGCCAATGAGAATTGCTTTGCTATTTTATATTCAAATTGTATAACAAATTGCACAAAACAGCACTGATTTCTGTGGCTTTTTATAAATGTAAGAAATGATATGATAGATTTAGATTTCAAATGTTTTGTATTGATTGCAGCAATATTTTGTGGATATATATTGCGTCAAAGTCAGCTTATATATCGTTATAAATAAATAAGCAGGTTGTTTGCTGAATTGATTATATGCTGTGTTAATCATTGATTATGACAGTTTTACAAACACAAAAAAGCATAATGAAAAAAGGGGAGGAGTAAAATGATAAGATTAGAGAATATATACAAATATTACTATTCTGAGTCATCGGTCACACAAGCACTCAGAAATGTAAATCTTGAATTTTCAAAAGGTGAGTTTGTTGCCATTACCGGAGAGAGTGGCAGTGGAAAGACGACGCTTTTAAATGTGATAAGTGGTATTGATACATACGACGAGGGCGAGATGTATGTCAATGGACAGCCTACATTCCAATATGATGATGACGACTGGGAGGCGTACCGCCGAAATAAGATAGGCTTTGTTTTTCAGAATTACAATCTTATAGGTCACTATACCGTACTCGACAATATGATAAGTGCACTCCTTATACTCGGTGTCGGCGAGAAGAAAGCAGAGAAAAAGGCGTTAAAATATCTTGAGAAAGTCGGACTGAAAGGTTTTGAGAAAAGCAGGGCTTCAAAACTTTCAAGCGGTCAGAAACAGAGACTTGCCATCGCAAGAGCACTTGCAAAAGAGACGGATATTATCATGGCGGATGAGCCGACAGGAAACCTTGACAGCGAGACTGGACTTCAGATAATAAAACTTTTGGCTGAATTATCAAAAGAAAAACTTGTTATCATGGTAACTCACAATTATGAACAGGCACAGGACTATGTGACGAGAAAGGTTAAGATACATGATGGTGAGATAGTGCTTGATGTGGCAGTAAATACGGATAAGAGGATAAATGATAAAGCTGAACAGCCGAGTGATGATAAAAATGCGGATGCCGGGGAAAAATTAAGAAATCAGTCGAAAAACACACAGGCAGATTTAAAAGATAAGAAAAGTTTATTAAAATCAGAAAATGAGAGTACGGATAAAAATACAAAACACATAAAAGAAGATTTAAATCAAAAGAGGAAAGAAGAAAACAGCATCGCAAGGTATTTTGCGTGGAAAAACTTTTCTACCCAAAAGTTAAGAGGGCTGTTGTTTATAGTGTTTTTTATGGTTGTTTCAACTGCATCATTCTTGTTTTTAGGTCAGATATATTCCAATATTGATGATTCATCAACAAAAAAATATGACGATTCAGTTTATTATAACGGTGATAAGACAAGAATATCCGTAAGGAAAAAAAACGGAACATCATTTAATAAGAGTGATATAGAAAAACTGAATAAGATAAAATATGTAAAAAATACAGATATATGCGACAAGGCAGATGATATAAATTATTACTGCGAGGAGGGAAAGGATTATAAATATTCATATGGTGCGGTAGAGTCAGATGGTTCATCATATGGTGCATTGGATCCGGATGATTCATCATCTTCATATAGCATCCGTACACAGTCGGAGAACAACTGGACATTTGCAAAAGGTATTAAAAAAGCCGTAAAACAGGATATGAATGTTAATTTTATCAAAAAAAATAAGTTTATGAGGTCAGTTAGCTGCATTACAAAATCAGACCTTGTGAAAGGAAGGCTTCCAAAGAAAAACAACGAGGTTGTCGTATATTCAAAGGACAGTTCAGTAGTCGGAACGACGAAGAGGTTTTATTTTACGGCAAAAAACATTTGGGGAATGGACGGATATTACTACGAGGATATGAAGATAACAGGCTGTCTTAAGGAAGAGACAGAGCAGGCATATTTTGCTGAAAGCCTTTGTAATATGCTTTCATCATCGGCTGATGGAGCAAAATTTAAGATTGATTTTATGTATGATACAAAGACTGACAGTTATCAGGGAAGTTACAAATTGATTCCGATATACAGTGAAACAAGGGATAACCTGTATGACAGTAGTGTGGACATGACTGAGGATGAGGACACAAAAGACAGAGATTATGATTATAGGAATGGAGTGCCATCCGGCGAAAAAGCAAGAGCTTCATGCAATACACAGGTTACATTAAATAATTTAGGTACTTATGATGAAACATACGATGAAGATGCAACTGCGATGATGGGAACAGACAGACTTACCATCACCAAAAAAGATAAAAATGGTGAGCTGACAGGAGAGAGTGATAAGCTTGTGCTTGAAGTGACAAAAGAAGTGACTGATTATTCGGACAGGTTTATAGAAATTTCAAAGCATCTTTATTATAAGTATTTCAAGAATGAGAGCAATCAGGCAGCGGTTTATATCAGCAATTATGCAAAGACGGATAAAGTTATAAAAAGTATTGAAAAGCTTGATAAAAACTATGAGGCTGTAAGTGCCTATAGAATGTCACTTGGAGAATATAATGATGAAAAAGTATCAGAGCGGCTTGTAACACTTGGAATAGCACTTGGAGTTCTTGTAATGCTTATTATACTTGAAATATTTATTCTTCGTTCACTCATGAAGATTAAGATTAAAGATTATTTTGTACTTAAATTTATAGGTATGAAGTTAAATACGATAAACAAGATAAGTATTATGGAAATGTTTTCGTATTGTGCGGTCACGATTGTTTTTGTGATAGTGGCGGCAAATATTATCGCATTGTGCGGCAGCCGTGTAATGATTGATATGCTTGCCTATTATACGATACCATTTTATCTGATTTTTATAGTGTATAATCTTATCTTGTGTGGTGTTACGGTAAAAGCGTTTAATAAGTTACTTGTACAACGAATGATTAAGAATTGATGTATGAGCAGGCAGAAGAACGGATTGCAAATATCGGCATGACTTGTACCGGAGGGAGGCTTGAAGGATGATCAGAGTTAAAAAATTAAATAAATATTTTAATAAAGGAAAAAATAATGAACTCCATGTGTTAAATGATATAAATCTGGAGTTTGAAAATAATGGACTTGTCGTAATCTTAGGTGAGAGCGGTTCGGGAAAAACAACGCTTTTAAATACGATAGGCGGACTTGATGTGTTTGCCGATGGTGAGATAGATTATGACGGTGAGACTGTAAACAGATATTCGCCAAAGAAGATAGAAAAAATAAGAAATGACAAATTCGGATATATATTTCAAAATTATTATCTTTTGATGGATAACTCTGTTGAGTATAATGTAAAACTTGCACTTAGCGTTTATGATATGACGGATGAGGAGAAGCAGGAGCGGACGGAGTATGTTCTGGATGCCTTAAATATGGGGCGTTACAAAAAGAAACTTGTCTCGGAACTTTCAGGTGGACAGCAGCAGAGAGTATCTATAGCAAGAGCACTTGTAAAAGCACCATCAATAATACTTGCCGATGAGCCGACTGGAAATCTCGATGAAGAAAACACGATAAACACTATGAGTCTTTTGAGAAATATCTCAAAGGAATGTCTTGTAATAGTTGTATCACACGAAAAACGCATATCAAAATTTTTTGCTGACAGGATAATCGAGATACAGGACGGACAGGTAAAGAAAGATTATAAAAATAAAGCTACAAAAAGCTATGAAAAGGCGGACGACTCTAATATATATTTAAGAGAGCTTTCAAAAGAGAGCATGGAAAATGATGATTTTAGGATAAATATATATAAGGACAGCCGGCAGATAAAGGGTAATGCGGATAAAGAAAATAGTAAAATAATATCCGGAGAAAATATAAGTGAAAAAATAAAAACTGTGGCTGCACAAGATAAGGAAAATCAAGGGAATGAAATAAAAAATGAGACTGACAAGATAGTGCTCAATTTTGCATGGAAAGACGGAAAACTCTACATACAAAATCTTTCTGACACAGAGATAGCTTTTGAAGGGGAGGAGTCAGGTTGTCAGATGGTGGATGACAAAAAGCCACAGATAGACATAAGCAGTGTCGATGAGATAGATTATTCGCTTGAAAAGCCAAAAGCAGGCAGAACTGCAAAGCTTCCGTTTAGGGAGATAGTAAAAATGGCGAGAGAAAATTTAAAACTTCTCGGAAAAAAACAGGCATTTATGATAGGAACGCTTTTGATGGTATCAGTGCTGTTATCCGTAGGTGCGGCGGATTTTACAAATCGTATGTCGATAGATAAACAGAGTGTTGTGAAAAGTGATTCTCATGTTGTTACGGTGCAGTTAAGTCCGGTGGAGGGGGTTTTTGACGATCAGCTCAATAAAGCGGCGAAAGATTTTATCGGAAAAATAAAGCAGGAAAACAAATATTCAGATATATTTATTTCTGCAAATTGCGATATGGCGATAAAATATAACGGATACAGTCAGCTTGGGGGAAGTGTTGCAAAACTTAGCGGATATTCGTTTATTTCAAATAAACATTTGAAAAAATCATCACTTATATGTGGAAAAATGCCGGAAAACAGGGATGAAGCGGTAGTCGATAAATGGGTGCTTGAAAACTTTATGAAATCGGACAGTGCCATAGCACCGTTATACAAAAAAGTTGATGATTTTATCGGAACAACGATAATATCACCGGCAAATCAGATTGAGTTTAAGATAACAGGAGTGTCCGACACAGGAGAACCGGATATATTTGTTGAAGAAAATAAACTGCTAGGTCTTTCATATTCTGCTATGAATCTTGCTTCACTTGATGAGATGAAACGGCTTTATGCGGATAAAAAAGGCAGTGGAATAAAATCAGATACTAAGCTTGAAAGCAAAAAAGTGCTTGCGAGAAAATCCATATATAATCAGGATAAGATGATGGGTTCATTTTTGTTTACGGATCAGAGGTATGGAACATTTGAGATTGTAGGGTATTTCGATGATGATATAAATGTAGATTATATTGCAAATGAGCAGGACTGCGAAAATATACGAACTACTTATAATGCATATTCAAAGTCATTTGATGTTTATACTGATGATGTAGACGGTGCAATAAAATATTTAAAGAAAAAAGCATCAGCTTACAGAAAAAAATATTTTACGACGAGTGTAAAATGCCAATACAATAATCAGCTTAACAAATATAGGGAAAAGCGTAAAATGAATGTTGGTACAAAAAATATTGTCACAATCGCACTTGCGTTACTTGCATTTATAATGATATACTTTTCAATAAAATCAAATGCTGTTTCGAGAATAGAAGAACTGACGGTTTACAGACTTCTTGGAATAGAAAAGGGAAGCATACTACAGGCATATGTACTCGAAATGATGATGCTTTGTGCATACACCGTACTGCCGGGGGCATTGATAACAAGCAGTATTATAAAATTTATGGCACAGGTGCCATCGCTTCAGATAAAAATGATATATCCGTGGTGGGCGGTTCTGCTGCTGATAATCATTATTTTTGCAATAAACATAATACTCAGCATACTTCCGGTAAACAAGATAATATCAAGACCACCTGCAGAACTTGCGGTAAAGGACTGATGGATATGCAGCGAAGAAAGAATAAAGATTGGGTGATTGCGAAACTCGTTATAGGTTGTGAATTTTTGTGCAACATATACAATATCAACCACAAGGCACGCTCTCGCTGCCCGACACTCGTAGCGGTACATAAAGCTGCAAAAGACGCAACTTAAGTACCGACGGTGTCAGAAGCACCTTGCTTATGATATGTAAAGTTGCACAAAAAAAATATAGCCTGCCTAGAGTTTCGTAATTAACTAGAGAATTAAGATAAAAGAAAGGAAATCAAAGACATGGAAACAAGAGTAGAGAAAACAATAGAAAGACACAATAAAGGATATAACTGTGCACAGGCGGTTGCCTGCACATACTGTGACCTTGTCGGAATGGACGAGGAAACAATGTTCAAGGCAACAGAAGCATTAGGACTTGGAATGGGCGGCATGGAAGGAACCTGCGGTGCACTTACCGGTGCGTGTGTTGTAGCAGGAATGAAAAACAGTTGCGGAGACCTTGAAAATCCTGTAAGTAAAGGTGAAACATACAGTTATTCAAGACAGATATTAAAAAAATTCCTTGACCAGAACAAAGCCACACGCTGCAAAGACTTAAAAGGTGTGGAAACAGGAGTTGTCTTAAGAAGCTGCCAGGACTGCATAAAAGATGCTGCAAAGTTTTTGGAAGAAGTAGTGTTTGCCGAGTAAGTAAATTACAGATATTTTCAGAACTGAAAATATCGTATGGAAAAAGAAGAACATAAAGATTTTGGCAATTAAGGATGCGAAGCATTGCCAAAATCCTGCTGTCCACAGTTTGTGGACAGTAGTGTTTGCCGAGTAAGTAAATTACAGATATTTTCAGAACTGTTACATTCAGCCATAAAATAAATTTCTCTCCCCCTTTAAAAATAATAAAAGTTGTGGTATATTGTAAATGAGTACAATTTTTTAGATGAAATTTTTTATCTGAGTTATTATAAATAAGGAAAGTGAAGATAGTAAATGAAAAAGAAAGGGGATGTTTGAGATGGATACCGCTGTTTATAATCATCTGATGACGCAGTATCGACCAAAAGAGCTGACTAAATATGATACACACAAAGCATCAGAACTTAGAAGTGTTGTAAATCAGATTGCTAAAAAAACAAAGACATCTCCGATATATATGGTTAGGCTTACAGATGCAAAACAGTCATATGCACTTGGTGTCAAAGAGTCGTCCATGCTTCTTGGGACAGGACTTAAAGAGCTTTCAGACACTTCAGCAGATGGTGTTTTTTCTAAGAAGAAAGCATATGCATCTGATCCTGAAAAAGTCGGAGTTGAAATAGTAGATGAGGACGAGGAAAAACTTCCCGATGAGTTTTCACTTAAAGTTGAGAAGCTTGCCACTCCACAGTATAACATTGGAAATCCGGTTTATGGTTCAAGCCAGAGTCTTCCGGGGGGAACATACAAGTTCAGGATAAGTGTTCTTGATGATATGTATGATTTTCAGTATAATATTAAAAAAGACTCGGATAATGCGGAAGTTATGAATGGAGTTGCGTCATTTATAAATAAAGCAAATATCGGTCTGAATGTTGGAGTCGTTCCAAATGATAGCGATGACAGAGTAAGGATGAGTATTGTTTCCGATGCAACGGGAAACAGCGGAGACGAGAGGATATTTACACTCACTGACAGGAACAGTGACGGAAAGCTGGGGATAGTCGATTATTTTGGATTAAATGAGCAGGAAAAGAGTGCAACAAGTTCAAAATTTTATATGGATGGCGTAGAAAAGAGTACGCTGGCAAATGAATTTACCATTGGAAAAGCACTCAGGGTATCATTAAAGGGAATAAATATTGACGGTGACGGTATCAGTATCCGGTACAGACCCGACAGTGAGAAGATACTCACGAGCCTAAATAAAGTAAAAGATGCTTACAATTATATGATAGAGGGCTCAGATGAGTACGCAAAGATAACAAACAAGACATCAAAACTTGCGTCAGAACTTAAATATCTTGTCGAGCCGTTCAAGTCAGAGATGGAATCATGTGGTCTTTTATTTGAAGAAGACGGCACGATGAAAATAGATGAATCACTTGCAACTCAGGCGATTAACGATGGAGATATGCAGAAGCTTTTTGCATCAGATTCGGATTTATCAAAACGCCTGCTCGGTAAAAGTGAGAGTGTAAAACTTGACCCTATGGAGTATGTAGACAAACTTCTTGTCTCATACCCAAACTACACAAAAGAGGGTGTGGGTTACTCCTATATCACTTCGCTTTATAGCGGAATGTTGTTTAATTACTATTGCTGATTGTCTGGTAAGATACGAAGAAAAGCCTCATTACCCTTGGGTGATGGGGCTTTTTTTGTTATTTAACTACAGCGTCAGGTGCATCATCATCTGTCTTGTCATTAGAAGAATGGTCAATGGAAATCACGACTTTATGCGGCAGACACACGATAGTCTCGCCCTCATATCTTATACTGTGCTTTTTAACACAGGTCTGGTCAGGGCAGTCGGCTTCGGTCATGTCGGCAGTACCGCCGCTTATTTTAAGAACATTTTTACCGCCGTTTACTCCATTTATCGTAACGGTCTTGTCAACATCAATGGGATAAGAAGCGGTAACTTTGCCATCAACCTTAACTGTGACAAACTTACCTGATTTATTAAAATATAACTTGTAAGCCGCAAAACAAATGACAGCGGCGACGACAACGCATATGATAAGGATAATGTCATTGCGTTTTTTTGTATCTTGTAAATTCATGTTTAAAATCCTTTCATTATAAATAATGGTAGGTATTTGCGAAACTAATTGTATGTTGTGTTAATTGCACAGCTATAACAAATAATACCGTCGGCACGCTTTCGCTATGTTGTCGTTCGTAGCAGTACATAAATCAGCAAAAAACGCTGATTAAGTGCTGACGACGACAAAAATGCCGACTAACATTATTTGTTATATCTGCACAATTTAATCGCAGGTTATGATAGTTTCGCAAATATCCATAATATAATTTTTTGAAATTTTATATATTAAGCGTGTAACAAAAAGCAAGTATTATTATATACAAAAAAATATCTATATAAAAGTGTAAAAGAAAAAAATATACTAAAAAGATAAAAATAATCGTTACTGTTCATACATAAACTTCTCATTATCTGTTAAGTGAAATACTGACAAATGAGTTTGTAATATTAAAGTGTATATAAAAGCAGATACAAAAAATATAAAACATTTTAATAATATAACATTTAGTATTTATTAGAAAATATGTAAAAATATACCACAATCAGCTTAGAATGGAATTTTATTCTGGCAGAAGGGCGTTAGAACTGCGTCGGTATTTAGTGAGCGTTATTTGCTCACTTATGTACCGCTACGCAGTTCTCCGAGTGCAAACGTCCCTGATGCAGAAAAAATTCCATTCTAAGCGTCAGTTAATTGCACAATGAAATTCCCCAAAAACCACTTGACGAGGGGTGCATTTTTATGATATATTTGATAAGCGATGTAACAGGTCTTTTTTTTATGCCTAAAATTCTTTAGCGATATTAAGAAAAAGGTCATGGTAAAAAGCCATGAAAACAGAACTAATCGTAACACAAAATATTATATGGAGGTGAAACCTGTGAGAGTAAAAATTACATTAGCATGTACAGAATGTAAGCAGCGTAACTATGATACTACTAAGGAAAAGAGAAATCATCCTGACAGAATGGAAACAAAGAAGTATTGCAGATTCTGTAGAAAGCACACAATGCACAAAGAGACAAAATAAGTCTTAGTAAATATGCAAGCAATGCTTGTTACAGTAGGAGGCAGTTATGGGAGATTCCGAAAACAAAGAAGTATTACAGAACGAAGCAGTTGCAGAAAATAAACAGGCAGACAATGCTGTTGATACAAAAAAAGCAGACAAGCCTGTAAAAGATAAAGCTGCAACAGATAAATCTGTGAGAAAAAAAGGTGGTTTTTTCCGTTCATTAAAGTCAGAGTTCAAGAAAATCGTATGGCCTGACAAGGAGACAACCATCAAAGAAACTACTGCGGTAGTTATTGTAACAGTTATTTTGGGCGCAATCATTGCTCTGCTTGATTTTGTTATCAAGACAGGCCTTGATAAGATTATTCAGATGGGTTAAGGTGATAGATTATGGCAGATACAGAAGCGCGTTGGTATGTGGCTCATACTTATTCAGGGTATGAGAATAAAGTAAAAGCAGACATAGAGAATACTATCGTAAATCGTAATCTTCAAGATCAGATTTTAGAGGTATATGTACCTATGCAAGAGGTTGAAAGGGAAGGAAAGGACAGCAAAAAGCTTGTTCAGCAGAAAATGTTCCCTGCATATGTTTTGATAAAGATGTTTATGAATGATGATACATGGTATGTTGTCAGAAATACTCGCGGTGTTACAGGATTCGTTGGTCCGGGATCAAAGCCGGTTCCACTTACGGATGAGGAAGTGGCAAGCATGGGACTTATGAGTTCGGTAGCTGAAGCTCCATTTAGCATAGGCGATTCTGTAATCGTCACATCGGGCATCTGGGAAGATACGGTTGGTATTGTTCGCCAGATAGATCTCAAGAACAAAACAGTCACGATAAATATTGATATGTTTGGTCGTGAGACACCAACTGAATTGAGCTTTAATGATGTAAAAGTTTGTGACTAATTAAAGCAATGCAGTTTCAGATTGTTACCATGTATTTATTATTTAGGAGGTAAATTAAAAATGGCTAAGAAAGTCGAAGGATATATTAAATTACAGATTCCTGCAGCAAAGGCAACACCAGCACCACCTGTTGGTCCTGCTCTTGGTCAGCACGGAGTTAATATCGTACAGTTCACAAAGGAGTTCAATGCTAAGACGGCTGGACAGGAAGGAATGATTATTCCTGTTGTTATCACTGTATATCAGGATAAGAGCTTCAGCTTCATCACAAAGACTCCACCAGCAGCAGTTCTTATAAAGAAAGCTTGTAACATCCAGTCTGGTTCAGGTGTTCCTAACAAGACTAAGGTTGCTACAATCACAAAGGCACAGGTTCAGGAAATTGCTGAGACAAAGATGCCTGACTTAAATGCTGCAAACCTTGAAGCTGCTATGAGCATGATCGCTGGTACAGCACGCAGCATGGGTGTTACTGTAGAAGAATAATAAGCAAAAATCAGGTATAATATTTAAAAAGAATATCGCATAGGAAGATTTGTTATAGATTGAACGTTGTGGGAGGCGACATACATAAAATTCCGGTATGTCTTAGAACCCGCCGTTACTACCACCAGGAGGTTTTATTATTATGAAAAGAGGAAAGAAATATGTAGAGGCTGCTAAGTTGTACGATAAGACTCAGCAGTATGATGTTGCAGAAGCAGTAGGTATTGTAAAGAAAACTTCTACAGCAAAGTTTGATGAGACAGTTGAAGCTCATATCAGACTTGGTGTAGACGGACGTCATGCAGATCAGCAGATTCGTGGTGCCGTTGTATTACCACACGGAACAGGAAAGAAAGTAAGAGTTCTTGTTTTCGCTAAAGGTGATAAGGTAGACGAAGCATTAGCAGCAGGTGCTGATTATGCAGGTGGCGAGGAACTCGTACCAAAGATTCAGAACGATGGATGGTTTGAGTTTGATGTAGTTGTAGCTACTCCTGACATGATGGGTGTTGTTGGTCGTCTTGGTCGTGTACTTGGACCAAAGGGCTTAATGCCAAACCCTAAGGCTGGAACAGTTACGATGGATGTAACAAAAGCCGTAAACGATATCAAAGCAGGTAAGATCGAGTACAGACTTGACAAGGCTAATATCGTTCATGTTCCTGTAGGAAAAGTATCTTTCACTGAAGAGCAGCTTACAGACAATGTAAACACATTGATCGCAGCTATCACAAAGGCTAAGCCGGCTTCAGCAAAGGGTCAGTACTACAGAAGCTTTACACTTGCTTCTACAATGGGACCTGGAGTTAAACTTAATGTAGCTAAACTCGTTTAATTATAAACAGATTTGAGCGTGCATGGGTTTTGATACCAAAAAAGCATATTTAATATAAAAAAGTACCATCGGGACAGACGGGTAAGTGGTCGTCCTGATGGTACTTTTTTGCAGACATAGAGAATACTGTTGAGACAAAAGTAAATGATGTATTTTTGACTTTAGCCGGAAAGTAAGCAAAATCTGAAAGCGATTGGTACTTTTTGATTGAAATCCAATAAGATAAACGAGTCCCAAAAACTTCCAATATTTGTTTTAAATTTTAACTTAATAACCTACAATGTCACATCTATGCGGTTTGATGCACGGTAAATTTTGTTTGCATAGAAGTTTATTTTTTTCGTAAATTCACTGTCTTCTGAGAATAATTTACCAATTTTGGCAGGTTTAGTTTCCATAAGTTTATCCTCGTCCAGTTTGAGCTTGCCTGATGCCGATATTGTAATTCCAATATCAGAAAGAGCCTTTTCCTGGTCTTTTGTAAGACTTTTGATAAATTTTTCAGGATGCGATATATCATACTCGTTTGATGAGCCCGAACTTTCCATAAGATTGTTGTAAGCATTTACAAAGGATTTTACTGTGTAAAATATATCATTGCCGTTGTCCTGTGAAAAATCCATTTTACGAAGTGTTTTTGAAATCTTTGTCATTGCACTTGAGTCTGCTTTAGCGAGTTTATTTGTTTTATATGAAGCACGCTGTTCACTTTTTGAAGCATTTCTGTCAATCGAGTAAAAATCACGAAAATACATATCATATGACTTTGTAATTGAATAATCTATAGCCATGTGTAAATCCTCCTTATATGATTAAAAAATAAATAGTCATTTGCAAAACTAATTATATGCTGTGTTAATTTCAGGTTATGATAGTTTCGCAATCACCTGTTAAAAATTTCAATAAAATGCAAAATATAACCTATATATAATATCGGAGAAATCATGTTATAAGTTTACTATCGGTGTAGATATGTATTGTGCACATGGCGGGCATAAATAGCATACAAGTGTATAGTGTCGAAAAAACGCAGTTTTGCACTTGCAAGAATGTGTTAAATGTATATAATAGTAGGATGCAGGGATAAAATAATATAGAAATTTACCAGTAACCGGAAATGGAGATTAGAATGATTTTTAGAGATATAGAACTTAGTGACAGGGATTGGCTTGACAAAAAGTTCAAGGAAGATAATAAAAAAGCCTGCGAGTTTTGTTTTGCCAACAATTATTTATGGAGAAAATATTTTCCGACCCAGATAGCCACGGAGGGTGATTGTGTCATTTTGAGATATTATGCCGAGAATGATGCTATGTATGTTTTTCCTATTGGAAACGGAGATAAAAAGAAAGCATTGGAGCAGTTGTTTTTATATGGTCAGGCTAAGGGAGAGCAGATACACCTTTATGGACTGCTCGATTACGAAGTTGAACAGCTTAAGGAGTGGTATCCGAAACATTTCAGATACGAGGCTGACAGGGATATGTTTGATTATATCTACGAGACAGAGCATCTTGCAAATCTCTCAGGAAAGAAATTTCATGGGAAGAGAAATCATATTGCGAGATTTATGGATGATGATGACTGGGAATATGAAAAGCTTAACAGTGAAAATTTACATGAATGTATAGATATGAACAATAACTGGATTCAGAAAAAGTATGATGATGATGCATGGAGTCAGGAAGTGCAGGATGAATATGATGTTGTAAAAGGTGCACTGATTGATTATAAAAGGCTTGGACTTGTCGGCGGTGTGCTGAAAAAATATGGCGAGGTCGTTGCATTTGAGATTGGTGAGCCGTTAAATGATGATACATTTGTTGTTCATTTTGAAAAGGCATACGCTGATGTTCAGGGTGCATACCCTATGATAAATAAACAATTTGTATTGCATGAATGTCAGGGTTATAAATATGTAAACAGAGAGGAAGATGATGGAGAAGAAGGCTTAAGAAAAGCAAAACTTTCCTATCACCCGGACATATTACTAGAGAAATACAACGCCTACAAAATCGGGTGATAGTCTTATAAATTTACCTGAGAAAATGTATATTTTTGCAAGCCGATTGCATCCGAAAAAAGAAGGAAAATGTAATATTTTACAAAAACTTGTCTTATTTTACAAAAGGGGTGCAATTTCTGAAAAAATATGTATAATGATAATTGTCAGATAGATAAGATATAAAAATCTGACATATAAATAAGCTAATGACATAGTTGCAACAGAGCAACGAAGAGATATACCCCTCAACCCCACCCCATTGGATCAAACCAATGGGGACTCTTTTTTATACGAGCAATTCGTTATACGAATGTTTCGTTATACGAACATTTCGTTATACATATGAGTGAAGGGTGTATGATTATTTAAGTCGTTTTAAAACTTCAAGCGTAAATTTCCATGTTCTTATGACACTTTCTATTGAAAGTCTTTCTTTAGCCGTATGAATATCATAGATTGCAGGACCAAATGATACGCAGTCGAGTCCGGGAAGTTTTTCAGAGAAAAGACCACACTCAACACCGGCATGAAGTGCATTGATAATAGGTTTGTAACCGTACTGTTCTTCAAATACTTCTGACATTAAATCTCTAAGATGTGATTCCTTTTTAAATTCCCATGCAGGATATTCACCAAAGTTTGTGATATAACCGCCAAGTGAGTCCATAAGACATGAAATCATATCCATAAGCATAAACTTTTCACTGCTTACGCTGCTTCTGATAGAAAAGCTTGCCTGCATCTCATTTTCAGTGGTTTTTAATATGCCCATGTTAAGGGAAGTCTGAACAAGCCCGTCAATATCGTGACTCATGCGATGAACACCACCCGGAAGATTTACAAGAGCTGTGATAAACGCTTTAGTAGACTGTTTTGTCATTGCATCGGCGGAAGTGTTGTTGCTAAATGATACCGTGGCTGAAAGTGATGGGTCTGTGACAGCATATTCATGTTTGTAAGTATCGTTCATTTCTGAGACTGAAGAAGCAAAAGCATCTTTTACACCGTCGTCTGTCAGCATAAGAACAGCAGTTGTCTTGTTAGGTATGGCATTATCCTTAAGACCACCATTGACACTCACAAGACTAAAATCATATTTCTTAGAAAGAGCATATAAAGTTC
Source organism: Clostridium sp. AM27-31LB (assembly GCF_003480745.1). Lineage (NCBI taxonomy): Bacteria > Bacillati > Bacillota > Clostridia > Eubacteriales > Clostridiaceae > Clostridium > Clostridium sp. AM27-31LB. The sequence continues at coordinate 32,273 of NZ_QUJS01000004.1, forward strand.
TTCCCATAAGTCTATTTGAGTTTGCCTTGTCTTTGTTTATCTCTGTACCTGAATGTCCTCCGACAAGACCTGAAATTGTAATCTCAGCCGTAAGTCCATTTGTTTTTTCAAATGTGAGAGGGAGATGTGCAGTAGTAGAAACACCGCCGGCACAGCTTACAAGAAGTGAACCCTCATCTTCTGAGTCAAGATTTAACATTATTCTTGATTTTAGAGGGGAACAGTCAAGACTTGCGGCTCCGAGCATACCGATTTCTTCATCAACAGTAAAAACAGCCTCGATAGGAGGATGAGGAATATCTGTTGAATCGAGTATTGCAAGTGCAAAAGCGACAGCAATACCATCATCACCGCCGAGGGTTGTGCGGTCGGCATGAATATCGTCCCCATCAACTATAAGGGAAAGTCCGTCTTTTTCAAAGTCTATATCACAGTCATGCTCTTTCTCACATACCATGTCAAGATGCCCCTGGATGATAACGGATGGAGAGTTTTCATACCCGTTTGTTCCGTCTTTCCAGATAATGATATTGTTAGACTCGTCCTGTGAATATTTTAAATTGTGCTCTTTGGCAAAAGAAACGCAGAAATCGCTTATCTGCTTAGTGTTTCTTGAACCGTGTGGTATAGAGCATATCTGTTCAAAATAATTAAATACTGATTTTGGTTCTAAATTTGATAAAATATTATTACTCAAAATGCTACCTCCAAAAAATTGATATATCATTATATTTGTGCCAAAAGGTGTTTTGCCTCTTGCATTATATTACAAATATACCACAAAAATAAATCAAAACAAGTGGATTTGTGCATGATTAAGTAAATATTTGGAATGATAAGAAAAAGTTAATTTTTAATAGTGTTATGAGCAAGCAGCAGAGTATATTATGAAAATCTGACGGACTGCATATGTTCGACAAGATTTAATAGACCTTTTGCTGAAAATAGGGTACAATGTCTTAAAAAGCGAAAAACGGAGGTTTGGATTTTGAAAGTATTGGTCGCTTTTACAGGTGGAACTATTGGAAGTACGATTACAGACGGCTATGCCGCACCTGATGCTGATAAAAAATACAGGCTTATTAATATGTACGAGGAGAAGATAAAAAGCAGCAAGGCAGGAGAAACTAAAGGTGATGAATGTGCAGGTTCATTGTTTTCGGGACTTGAAACTGAAAAAATGGAGTTTGTTATGGAGTCACCGTATCAGGAACTGAGTGAAAATAATACCTGCTCAACAATGCTTTTTCTTGCAAAATATATAAAGGAACAGATTGAGTCAGAAAAATACGATGGGATAATTATTACGCACGGGACTGATACATTGCAATACACTTCGGCTATGCTTGGCTATATGTTTGACGATGTATCGATACCGATAGTGCTGGTATCCTCAAACTATGTGCTTGAGGATAAGCGTGCAAACGGACTTATCAATTTCGCATATGCCGTGGAATTTGTCAAAGGCAGATATGGAAACGGTTTATTTGTTTCCTATTATAATACGGGCGATGTACCGCGTATTCACCGTGGAACAAGAGTGATGGAGCATTGTGCGTACACTGATGATGTATTCAGCGTAAAAAATTCTGAGTATGGTTGTTTTAAAGATGGTAAGTTTGTTAAAAATACAAAAGTTGATTTATATAGAAAGAACAAAACATATACGAAAGCAGACTATAAATCATCAGAAAATGACATGACGATAAAAGACGATAAATCAGAAGAATATAGTAGAACATTTACAGATAAATCAAAAGAAAAACCTGCATTGTTTAAAAAACCTGATATAGCCGATATTATATTGAAAAAGGCAGATATTGACAAAAGTTTTTCGGGCATACAGATTATAAAGCCTTTTCCGGGGATGGCATACGGGCTTTTGTCTAATGATGTGAAAGCGGTTATTCATCTTACTTACCATTCAGGAACTATGTGCAGCAAAAATCCGGGGCTTGAGGAGTTTGCGGCTGAAACAATAAAGAGAAATATCCCTGTATTTATATATGGGGCGGGTGACAGCGTTGATTATGACAGTGTAAAGATTTATGATAAATTAAATTTTAAAGTATTGCCTGTGTCATCATTAACGGCAATGACAGTAAAATTGTGGCTTGGAAGTATCATTTATGATGATATGGATAAACTTGTAGAATTTATGTTTGCTGATATATCAGGAGATTTTGATTTTTGAGAAGATAAGTTCTGACTGATATTGCACAAATTTGATAGTGGCTGTCAGTTTATGCTTTAATGAATTTATTTTAACACTATCAGGCAGGAGCAGAGCGGATTGTAAGTATCTGCTTAACTTTGATTTTAGGAGGAATTTTATGAATAGAAATAAAAAAATAATATGCATTGTGTTGTGCATTGCAATGGTCGTGACGGTAAGCGGCGGTTTTAACAAAAAAATATCACCAAAACATATTTTTGCATACTCTGAAAATATGGTAAATACGGCACAGGTGGCAAGTGATGCAGCTATACAGACAGAAATGCCTGTTACAAAGACAGCGACACCGGGGGCGGCAGAGCCGTCTGAAACAACATCGGGCGGTGTCATAATAGCACCGACGATAAAACCTGATTATGTGGTTGCACCTACTATCAAACCGACAGTAAAGCCGACAAAAAGTCCTAACAGCAGTAAGAACGGATTTGTTGTAAATGCAAATGGCAGGTATTATTATAAAGATGGAAAAATGGTAAAAAACAAGTGGATGAAGATAGATGGAAAGAAATACTACTTCAAAAGCAATGGAGCGGCGGCGATAGGCTATAGGAACATCAACGGAAAAGGTTATTATTTTACAAGCAGTGGTGTGATGTACACGGGATTTGTGAATATCAACGGAAAGAAATATTATTTTGGAAAAAACGGTGTTAAGGTATGCAGCAAAAAGAAGATAGGCAGATATATGTGCTATTTTAGAAAGTCCGGGGCATTGTATAGAAAGATTGATACAAAAAAGAAACTTGTTGCACTTACATACGATGACGGTCCGTCAAAAAATACAAATACCATTCTCAATATATTGAAAAAGAATAATTCAGTTGCAACATTTTTTGAGGTTGGAAACAGGATAGCATCGTATAAGAGCATCGTTAAAAAGATTGACAGGATGGGCTGTGAGATTGGAAATCATACATATGGGCACAAAATTCTTACCGGATGCAGCAGGGCAGAGATAAAAAAACAGATAAACGGCACAAACAATGTTCTTAAAAAAGTAATTGGAAAAAAGACTATCATTACCAGACCGCCCGGAGGAAATCATAGTGCTGTTATTGATAAGATAATAAACACACCGGTCATTATATGGTCGCTTGATACCAAGGATTGGAAGAACAGAAATGCCGCAATGGTGACAGATGCCGTCTTGAAAAATATTAAAGATGGTGATATTGTTCTTATGCATGACTTATACAAAAGTACGGCAGATGCATCGAAAAAGATAATACCGACACTTGTAAAAAGAGGGTATCAGCTAGTGACGGTAAGTGAACTTTCAGATTGCAGAAAAGCAATGAAAAAGGGCAGTTCCTACAGTGCGTTCAGATAAAAATATTATCAATAAAATTGAAAGGCGTGAGATAAAATGGGTAAGGAAGTTAAGACAAATGCAGTTCGTATTCTAGACAGAAATAAGGTTGAATATGAACTTAACAAATACGAATGTGATGATTTTAAGGATGGCGTGTCGATAGCAGATATGCTTGAACAGAGTTATGATATGAGTTTTAAGACGCTCGTTACGGTCGGAAAAAGCGGCAAATATTATGTTTTTGCGATTCCTGTTGACAAAGAGATAAACATGAAGAAAGCTGCGAAAGAAGTCGGTGAGAAGAATATAGAGATGGTGCATGTAAAAGACATAAATGCCGTTACGGGATATATAAGAGGCGGCTGCACACCGATAGGAATGAAGAAAAATTATCCGACGGTCATAAATGAGAGTGCAAAAGAGCATGAGAAGATAATTGTCAGTGGAGGAAGATTAGGACTCCAGATAATTTTGACTCCGGATGATCTCGTGAAGGTGACTAATGGAAGATATGCGGACATTATTATGCACTGAAAATGGGAGATTAGATTGAAAAATCCATATATGCAAGATTTTTCACACACAAGATTTGTGTCTGTGCACACTTGACGCAAGCTTGATATGCAAAAAATATGTGCAGAAATGAGGATTAATATGAGTGATAGAGAACATGTAAGAGGTATGAAGAAGCAGACGGACAATAAATTTTTGAATATGTACGAGTTAAATGCCGTGGATAGGAATGGCAGGGAGCATCCGTATTATTTTGCAACGAGAAGAAAAGACGGTGACCTTATGTGCCAGACGGGTGAACTGAAAGCAGATGGTACGGTTATTTATGCGGTGCTTAAGGATGATCCGGAGAAGATTGTTCTTGTGAGACAGTACAGATATCCTATAAACAAGTATATTTATGAGCTTCCGGCTGGTCTTATTGATGAGGGCGAAACATCTGAGCAGACTGCAATAAGGGAGATGAAAGAGGAGACAGGGCTTACATTTGAGCCGTTTACCGATTATGATGACTGTCTTAAAAGACCATTTACGCAAAATCAGGGTATGTCAGATGAATGTGATACTGCAGTGTTTGGTTTTGCCACAGGCGAGCCGTCTAATTCAGGCAATGAAGCATCAGAGGACATTGAGGTGGTTATTGCAGATAAGGCAATGGTAAAGAAGATATTGAAAGAGGAGATTGTGACTATAAGAGGTGCATATCTTCTTATAAATTTTCTTCACAGTGATAAAAATGACCCGTTTGCTTTTTTGAAGATTTAATATTATTAAGCAGGTCTGCTGCTTCGATTGCAAGCATCTGCTTGATATAAAAATCATAACATTTTTGCAAATGCTAAAATAAATTCAGAGGTGGAAGATGAGAAGTAAAATAAAACAGACGATAAGTGTAATTTTATGCCTTTCTATGATATTAGGTATGACAGGTTGTGGAAAGAAAGTTAAAAAAGAGCCAAAGCCGAAGCCAAAGGTGACAATTTCAACAAAAAAAGGAAGTGCACAGGCGGGCGGAAAAGGTGATGGACAGGCAGATTCGCCTATAGTGATAGGCTGTGATAAGTTAAACAAAAACTTTAATCCGTTTAGTGCTAAAAGTGCAGGTGACAAAGAGGTAGTAAGACTTACACAGGCATATCTTGTCACAAATGACAGAGCAGGAAAACCGGTTTATAAAGGTGTCGAGGGAGAAGTAAGGCTCTACAATGATAATGGGTACACTTATTATGGTCCTGCTGATATATCGGTACAGTATAGAAAGAAGAAAAACAGAACGGTTTATACGATAAAGCTTGATGATGATTTGCTTTTTAGTGACGGCGAAAATGTAACGGCAGATGATGTTATTTTTTCGTTATATGCATTTTGTGATAAATCTTATAAGGGCGATGAGAAGATAGGTAAACAGAAAATAACGGGACTTCAAAAATACAGGAAAAATAAAAAAGTCAGAAAAATATCAGGAATAAGAAAGACCGGAAAATACAGTCTTACCCTGACAACAGACGGTTACAGTGATGATACAATAAAAGCATTGCAAATACCGATATGTCCGCTGCATTATTATGGTGATGAGTCGAAATATAATTATAAAAAAGGCAGATTTGGATTTAAAAAAGGTGATATATCATCAGTTCGTGCGAATAAGAGATCTCCTATGGGAGCAGGACCGTACAGATATGTAAAATACGAAAAAAAGATAGTTTATTACACCTACAATGAGCTTTATTTTAACGGCTGTCCTAAAACGGCATTTGTGCAGATAAAGGAAATGTCGGGTATTTTAAAAAAAGCAAACAAGCGTGTTGCTAAAGTTATAGCGGAGGAAAAAAAGGCAGAAGCAGCAGGTGAAGATGAAAAGACTCAGGACAACAATGAAGATGCCAAAGCAGGAGACGATAAGGCAAAAGACGAAAATGCATCTGACGAAGAAACTGTTAATCATGTTGCGGAAGTGACAGAGGTAACGGAGGGAACAGTTGATGTATTGGACAGAAACATCAGCGGAGATGACCTTGAGTGGATAGCAAAAGCGAACTCAAATGGGAAATTATACGGTTCAGATATAAATACAAGTTTTACTTCTGACAAGAAATTCAGTTATGTAGGAATAAATGCAAAGAATGTGCGTGTCGCAAACAAGAGTGAGTCTGAACAGTCAAAAGCACTCAGGAAAGCGATAGCTTCTGCTATAAGTGCACAGAGGATACAGAGGGCAGAAGAACTTGCAGGTAAGGTAAAGATATTAAATTATCCTTACACATCAGAATCATGGCTTTCACCAAATACAGGTGATGAGGATTATAATAGGGCATACAGTGACACAATAGATGGCGAAGAAATATATAATGATGATATGACAGACGAAGATAAAAGGATAGCGGTCAAGGATGCAGCCACTAAATATCTTGAAAAAGCAGGATACACATTTAAAGACGGTGTTTTGGAAAGTATTCCGGTGGGAGCATCTAAAACATACAGGATATATGTTGAAAATGGAAGAAAAAATATGCTCTATCCGATGATAAAAGAAACATCTGCATTGCTTAAAGATATAGGGTTTAACCTTAAGATTGTATCAGTAACAAAAAAACAGATGAATTCAAAGAAATTTATAAATAAAGCACAGTTGTGGTGTGCTGAAACAGATACATCATACGGGTACAGCCTCTATAAAAAATATATGTCAAAGACAAATATGTTTGGAATTAAGATACCTGAATTTTCAACATATCTTAAAAAGACCGATGCCACCGTAAAAATGGGGAGAAAACAAAAGCTTTATAAAAAAGTCTTTAACAACATACTTGAGCAGGCAGTAGAAGTGCCGGTATTTCAAAAACAAAAAGCCACATTGTTTAGTGCAAAGAGAATAAAAATGAGCACTGTGACAAAAGATACAACGACTTACTATGACTGGATAAATGAAATTCAAAATGTTGAGATGAAGGAGTAGTAAAGATGGCAGACAAGGTTGAACTTAAGATAGGCGACATAATAAAGATGAAAAAGCCGCATCCCTGTGGAACAAACGCATGGGAGATAAAGCGTGTCGGAATGGATATAAGACTTCGCTGCACCGGCTGCAATCATCAGGTTATGCTTCCGAGAAAACAGGTAGAAAAAGGTTTTAGAGGTTTCGCATGAAAAAATGCTTGCATGAGATAAAAAAATGTGGTATGATAAGAAACTGTGATACGTTAAATTTTTCCTTGCTCTTTTCTGTTAGGACAAAGTGTGTTGAAACACATCGATTTTGAATTATCACACAAAGTCGGCGTCATGAAGAGAGCCAGAGACCAAAAGGAGGTACAGACAGCTATGAACAAATATGAATTAGCATTAGTTGTCAATGCAAAGATCGAGGACGATGCAAGAGTAGCTACTGTCGAGAAGGCAAAAGAATATGTCACAAAATTCGGCGGTAACATTACAAATGTTGAGGAATGGGGCAAGAAGAAACTTGCTTACGAAATTCAGCATATGAAAGAAGGATTCTACTACTTCATCCAGTTTGATGCAGAAGCAGATGTTCCTGCACAGCTTGAGCAGGCAGTCCGCATCATGGACAATGTTCTCAGATACTTATGCGTTAGACAGGAAGCATAAGAAAGGAAGGTGTTTCCTTCATGAATAAGGTTATTTTAATGGGACGTCTGACAAGAGATCCTGAGATAAGATATTCAGCAGGAGAAAATCAGACAGCCGTTGCAAGATATACACTTGCAGTAGATCGTAGATTTAGACGCCAGGGAGATGAGCAGACAGCAGACTTTATCAACTGCGTAGTATTTGGCAGAGGTGCAGAGTTTGCAGAGAGATATCTTCATCAGGGCACAAAGATTGTAGCAACAGGTCGTATTCAGACAGGAAGCTACACAAACAAAGATGGCAATCGTGTTTATACAACGGATGTAGTTGTAGAGGAACAGGAATTTGCTGAGAGTAAGGCAGCAGCATCAGAGAATGCAGGCGGTGGATACCAGCAGGCTGGGGCAGCAGCTCCAACAAGACCGGAACCTACTCAGGCAGCAGGTGACGGATTTATGAACATTCCGGATGCCATCGAAGAGGAATTACCATTTAAGTGTTAATGTTTATCAAAACATTACGGAAAAATTAAGGAGGATTTCGACATGGCTTACAATAAGAGCGATAGAGATGGCGCAAGAAGAAGACCTATGCGTAGAAGAAAAAAGGTTTGTGCTTTTTGTGCAGATAAAGAGCATGATGTAATTGATTATAAAGATGTAAACAAGTTAAAGAGATATGTCTCTGAAAGAGGAAAAATTCTTCCTAGAAGAATTACAGGAAACTGTGCTAAGCATCAGAGAGCTTTAACAGTTGCAGTTAAGCGTGCAAGACACGTTGCAATTATGCCTTATACAACAGACTAATTTTTGTGTGATTTACACATTTAAAAAAAAACCATTGTATCTTTTGATATGATGGTTCTTTTTGATTTAATGATAAAGTTATATTATAACTCTATTAAAATGCTTTGATAATAAAAATATTATTGAAAAAGAATGATTATTAATGATATAATTAAAGCGTTGCTTAAAGATATTAACAGAATTTTGAGGGGAGGGAGAAGCCATGTTTACGATTGCGATACATCCACCGTTGTTTTGTGTAGCGTTTTTGGTTGTTTTTATCATAACATTTTTAGTCAGGATTATAAAAAGAGGACACAGGATTAGACTGTGTTACATAGGGATTATTGAGTTATATATCATGTTGCTGATAAGTGTAACGATTTTTCCTATCAGAATAATTCCGTCTGAAATGAGAACCGGTAAAAACAGCATCTTGGATTTTTGCCAGTTAATACCTTTTAAGGATATTATTGATATTGTTAAGAATAGTGGAATTATAAATATACAGTTGATAGGAAACATTATACTGTTAATGCCAATGCCTGTTCTTATAGGGTATTTAAGTAAAAAAGTTAATTATAAAGTATTATTTTTTAAATCAATATTATTTTCATTTGGGATTGAGATAATACAGCTTATCATTGACATACTGCTGTCTTATCCGAGCAGAATATTTGATGTGGACGATATTATACTTAATGGAATTGGAATTTTAATAGGTATGATTATTTTTAAAATATTAAAAGAACAGAAAAAAATTTATGATTTCATAGGGGAGAAAATTGTCTGGAATACACAAAAACAATAATAAAATACACGAAAAATTAAATGCGTAATAAAATATTATGGCATTGTTCACAAACTACATATAATAAATTGATAGTGTTATGAGCAAGTCGTAGAGCGTATCAGAAATATACGCTTGATTATAACCAGCCCGGCGGTTTGTCTGCCGGGCTGGCTTTTTAAGTAATAGGAAATTGCTTGGATCATAGAGCGATTCTTTCAGAGGTAAAACGCTATTTTCACCTTTTTATACATTATCTTGGGATTCCTATAGCACCTCCCTGAAGATTGCTTTTTACTTTTGGATGTGCGAAATAATAGCTGGATGCAACCAATTTTGAATATTCCTTGTGTTCATCAGTTTTTTGTTTGCGTAAATCATAATCGGTAAAAGGTTCATCAAAAGTGCTGAGGTCATAATCGGAAAAATAGTCATCAAGTATAGTTTCACGGCGGAGCATTTCAACTTGTTCAGTAAGGTCTTTGGCTTCATTTATATGGCTATAATCAACATCATCAAGAAGTTTGCATATCTGAGTCATAACGCCGATTTCGCGTTCAAGATTATTTCTGTGCGTATTGCATATTTCAGCAAGTTTTTCAGGTTCAGCAAATAAATCTTTTATTTCATCAATGGAAAAACGGAGCTTGCGCAGTCCGATAATTGTTTTTAACTGGGTTATTGCTGCTTCGTCATAATCTCTGAAAATTCTGCCTGATTTATTTTGTGTAAGCGGCATTATAAATCCGCAACCTTCATAGTAGCGTATGGTTTTCTGACTGACATTAAGTAAATTTGATAATTCTTTGATTTTCATAATAATCCCTCATTTCTGACTGATATTAAACTGTTGTTTTTGGTATCTGTAATAAAATTACCATATAACCTTAGGGAATAAGCAAGCTTTTTTTGAAAAAAATTGAAAAAGTTCGTATCACACAAAAGTTTGAACTGTTGCAATCTCTTTAGAAAGTAAAAAAATGAGATTAAATACACAAAAATAATGATAAAATACACAAAAGACAATATCTGTAATAAAATGTTATGCTATTGTTCACAAACTATTAACAAAAACAACATTGCATATTCATAATAGTTAGGTAATATATAACCATCAAATGAAACGGAATCATTTGATAAGTGCTTAAATTTTTTTCATACCTTCTCCTTTAAGAATCGCTTCTCCAGGCGATTCTTTTTTTTATGTTCCAGGAAACGAGAAGTTTCCTGGAACATAAAAAATACTTCGTGAGAGTGTCAGTAATAAAAAATTGCACATAGCTTTGTAGTCAGTGATACAAAGCTATGTGCAAATGAACAGCGATAAAATGTTTACTCCTCGTTTTGTTCTTTTAAACTGTGAAAAATCTTATCAACGCCCAGTGACATATTTTGATAAGTTTCGTATAGTTTGTTGTAGTAGTCCCGCCCCTTATCTTCGAGATGGAAATAAATCCTAGTGCGTTTTTTTCCAACCTTTACATTTTTTTCAGTAACAAGACCGCTATCAATCATCTTGCAGGTTGCAGCATATGTTGTGTTATATGAGAGAGAGATAAGACCATCAGAATTTTCTTTGATAATCTTGCAAATCTCATATCCGTAGCTGTCTTTTTCATTTAATATAGATAGTATTAATAATTCTGCAATGCCGGTTGTAAGTGTATTCTTTGCAGCCATAAAATCCCTGCCATTCCTTAAATAATATTTTTTAATATGATACAATGAACGCTTATGCGTTCATATTAAGAGTTTCTTTGAAACTCTGCTGTGTGCAAAATTTATGCACATACATTATGATACAATAATGTAATATAAAAACAAGCATAATGTCAATAGTTTTTATGAGATTGTACCATTTTTAGAACAGGTTATCGTAACATTTTTATTTATGTTAGTTTTGCAAGTATTATTGTATGTATGAACGACAACAGCATTTACAGTGGCAGAGTTATCTTTTTTTGATGATGATATGGATTTTATACTCCAGCTTGCGACATAGGTTTTTGAACTGTGTGAGCATGATACACATTTTGCACTTGAACCATTGTAGGTAAATGTACCTGTAATTGATACTGACCACATGCTTTTTCCACTAGCTGATTTATATGTGCTGGTTTTTGTCTTTGTAATCTGTTTTGTGCTTCTTGTAAATAAGCTGATTTCAGAAAGTGGTAATTTTGTTTGCTCGCTTTGAATTTTTGTTTCAAGATAGTCACCATTTTCTAAATATATGATTTGAGAATTAAAATCTGTGTTGTTTACCGTTTGTGCAGAAACATTTACTGGTGTAGTTAATATAATGGCTAAAGTGGTTATAATAGTAATAATATTTTTCATGTTTTTACTCCTTGTAATTTATTTGTTGTTAAGTTGTTCAATTAAATTTTTTTCATATTCAAAAATTTGACTGGCTCTGTGATAGTACCAAATTGACGCTGAGCTGACAATTAAAAATGCAATTAGCAAAAATGTCAAAATTCTGATTATCCATTTTTTAACATTTATTTTTTTGAAATATGGTACAATATTATCTGGATTTTCAGACATATAGCTGTTGATTGTTTCCTGTGGAGAACCAAAAATATTGTATAAATCTTCTATAGCAGCATCCGGATTATCAATACAGTAATCATTAACTGAAGTTGAAATATAATTTATGTATTTCTTTTCATTTTGACGAATTACAGGAAAAAAGCATTTTATCTGCGATATATATTCTTTGCATAGTTTAGTCTTTTTTTCGGAATTCATATTAACCCTCCTTATTATATTGTGTTATTCTATGGTTTCTTCGTAATCGTAAATGGCTGTATCTTTTAAAGTCTTGTAGTCATTATGCAGTTTTATTACTTCGAGAGTTGAAGCAATCATAATAACGGCTATAAGGATGATTGAGATATATCTAAAAGTTCTTGCCCGTTTGACTTTTTTAAAATATGGCTTTAAGGAGTCGGTGGTTGTCATTATATAGTTATTGATAGTTTCCTGGGGAGAACCAAATTGTTCATATATATCCTGTATATTTGCATCAGAGTGTTCTGTGCAGTAATCATCTACTGAGTTTGATATTATTTTTAAAAATTTTCGTTCATTTTTAGCTTTTACAGGAAAAAATGCCTTGACTTGTGACATATATTTCCGGCGTAGTTTATTTTTGAAGATCATGGTAAACTCCTTTTTTTCGTATATGTAGTTTATAATAATACTTAAATATGTATTTATTGTAAAAGAAAATATTTAAAAGTCAATATTTTGAATATAAAAATATTGTTGACAAAAATATTAAAAAGATGTAATATCTAAATACATGGTCATGTATAGTTATTTAATTTAAGAGAGAAAGGATAAGTGAAATTTATGAAAAAAGCAGTAAAAGTAATTATGTCATTAGTAGTAGCATTAAGTATTATGTTGGTTCCGCAGTATGGGTGTGCAAAGACTAAATCAACGATTATACATCTTTCTGAAAAGAATGTATTTTGTAATAGTGAAATAACTAGAACGAGTGCTTCTGGAACTACAGGTAATGATGGATGGATAAAAGTTAAAGTTACATCAACTTATATATGTGCTGTTAATGGTAAACAGAAAAAACCTGTAACAAGTAGTAAATTGAGTTATAGTTCAATTGCGCAAGTTGGGTTTAAAGCCGTTAATAATGGAATAAGCCTTAGTGTTTCATCATCACATTATGCAAGTTATGCGGGTTCGACTGGCACAGGGCATACAGCAGTTGCATATTAAAGAGGAGTAATTAATATATGAAAAAGAAATTAGCAGCAGTTTTTTTAATATCTGCACTTATTTTAACTTCATGTAATTCAAGTGGGGCTGGCAGCAAGACAGCCCCTTTGAAGTCTGATAAAAAGACATCAGACAATGAGGTTGTGTGGACTCTTGAGGAGGGGGCAAAAGTACCTGAAGATAATGTAAAAAAGCTAAATGAAGCATTGTATAAGAAAGGTTATGATGTTTCTGTCAGATTTAATTATCTTAAAAATGATTATGTAAAAAACAGTCCGAAAGAATATCATAGTGCATTGGAGAAAACAATCAAAGAAAAAAAGACGGATATTGCATTTTGTGGGTGGGAATATGAAGATTATCCCGGCGAGATGACAGAATTTATCAGGAAAGGATATTTTTATCCTTTGGAAAAGTGGCTTGTATCATCTGATGGCAATGCAGTATATAAGCTTTACGATAAGGAAATATGGGACTGTGCAAAGATTGATAATAAGAACTATTTTCTGCCAAATGAAAATATGTCATATACACCATCAAATGTGATTGGTTTTAATAAAAAGTATATATCTCAGGATAAGATAGAGTCATGGAATGGAACATGGGCAGGGTTACTTAGCATAATGGACAGACTTAAGCTTAAGGAAGATGCTGCTAAGATTTTAGGCTTTCCTTCAATAAATTCTTTTCAGGATATGACTTCAAGAGAAGTTTATACATATAAAGACGGACTATTTTATAATGTGAAAACAGGGGAGATAACTAATCCTTTTAATACGAAAGGATTTTATGAGTATTTATCATTTTTGCATAAATGTTATCTTAAGAAGTATATTAAACATGGTATGGATGATTACAGTGTGACAGATGATAATGAGACAAAACAGTATGACACAGGTAAGTTTGCAATGATGTTTAATGTTGCGGATGACAGCGGCAATGCAGATATGGTATATAAGAAAAGAAAATTTGTAGTTTCAAATGATATAGGTATTGGAACTGCTGTATGTGCAAATTCTGATAAGAAAGATAAGGCATTATTGCTTCTTAAGGCATTGCGTACTGATGATGACCTTGCAAATATCCTGTTATGGGGTGACGCGGATAAATCAAAACTCACTGATGCAGACGGATTTGTGGATGAGGATAAAGTGAAAAACGGTATTATATATCAGCCTGCGGCGATTGGTCTTAGTGATGGAACTTTTCAGCTGAAAGGTGCAAAAGCAACAGATATGAGGGTATATAAAAAGAAGTGTCTTTCATCAAAACTTAGGGTAAAGTCGGCTATTGCTGGATTTAATCCGGATTATAGTAATTTAAAGAAAGAGTTGTCGGTTTATACAAAATTACTAGAAATGTATCAGGACTGTTGGCAAAAAGCAGATTTCGGCAAAAAGATGTATAATGATATAAAATTAAAAATAACAAAGAAGTCAGAGCGACTAGTAAAAGAGTTAAGTGCACAGGTGGAGGAGTATAAAGTTGAAAAACAGAACGGGAAAAAATAATAAATTTTTGTTTGTGGCAGTTGGTATTGTTGTAATTGCATTAGTGTGTGTCGTGGTTAAGATAAACTTTGGCAGCAGGAAAAGTACGGATAATAAAAAATCTGAGCAAAAGGCTCAGTTGCACGACAGCATTACCGGTTATACAGAGCAGTATTTTGAAGATGGTATATTGTATGTAGATGACAATTATATGAGATTTTGCTCTAATACTGCAAATGAAGACGGACTTATTTGTGCAAGACCGAATTGTAAGCATCAAAAGTCGAGAACAGAGGAATGTGGGGCATATGTAGATAATATAAACACCACAGGGTTTGCAAAGCGTGGTGATAAAATTTATTATATCGGTGCTGGGGATACAGGTGAGGATTATTCATTATATAGTGAAGATCTTGAGGGACAAAACAGGAAAAAACTTGTTAAACTTCCTAAGGCAAACTATATTTTTGAGGCTTTGTATCATGACAATACGGTATATATTGCATATATGTATAAAAATTATACTGATGATGCTTCTAAAACTACACTTGGAATATACAAATATGATATTGGCAGTGAACAGGGCAATGTTTATTTTGAGACAAAAGCATACGGTTTTTCGTTTGACGGAATGGTTATGGGAAAAGATACATTATATATGTCTTATGTGTGCTCAAATGTATCTAATTCAGATGTTCTGAAACATAAGTCTGACAAGTATTATGAAAGAAAGCACAGTCGGAAATTTGTTAAAGGTCTTGATGTAAAATCAGGAAAAGAAAAAGTTTCGTTAGACGGTTATGGAAATAATAATACGCTTTTATATGTTTCAGGAAAATTATTTTATAATACGGGAAAAGACAATTTATATTATGATGAAAATACCAGAGAGACTCAAAAGATAAGCGGTGACAACCTTATACCTGTAAAAAGCACGGATAAACAGTATGCGTATTTTATGTCATATGATAAAAAGACAAAAAAGAGAACTTATTTAAGATATGATACATCAAATGACGAGATGAACATAATAGCACAGGGAGATTATATCCTTTGTGCCGTTTATGAGGATAAAGTTTATCTGTCAAATGCGGAGGGAGAGAAAACGGAGTATTCATATATCGCACTTTACGATTTTGTTAAAGGTGATATTACAGGTGTGAAGAAGTATAAGTCAATGTGGGGATGATTTTATTATGGGTTTGATAAAGCAGGAATTTAAAAAGGTGTGCAAATTTGATGTTTTTTGCCGAATTATTATTGCAATATTATTATTGTCGTTTTTTATATCTTATTATAATGCGGTAAATGTGCAGGATGCAGCGAAGTGTCAGCCAAAGGACTACTGCCGTATCTCAAAAAGCATATATGAAACCGACATAAATAAGGCAGTTAAGAAACTTGAAAAGGAACAGGAAAAAAGTCTGAATACTGGTTCGGGTTCTTATGCTGCAAATAAGACTGTACTTGAGGAACTTGAAAATATAAAAAGTTATAAGAATTATCTTGATAATCTTAAAAATGGTTCAAGCGGAGGGCTGTTGGCAGAAAAACAGGATAGTTTTCAAAGCAGGGTAAGGGCAAAGTGTAAGAAACTTTATAAGAAACTTGACGCATCAAAGGTCAGATATTCAGCTTCAAGGGGTATTGAACTGTTTATGCAGACTGATACTACGGACTTTGTAATAGCATTTATGGTGCTTTTTATAGTGTTTAGGATTGTTACTATTGAGAGTGAGACAAGTATGGGATGTCTGCTTGCAGGTTCGGTAAATGGAACTAAAAAAACAACATTTGCAAAGTGGGTCGTGGGTCTTTGTCTTGTATGTTTTTTGACCGGATTATCGGTTTTGATAAAACTTATTATATATACAGGAGAGTATGGCTTTTCAAGCTGGGGTGCACTGATACAATCCGTGCGGGGGTATCAGGCAGTTGCGGGAGAGTTTACGATAGCTTTATATACTGTATTTTTTATTATATTTAAGATAATAGGATTTATATTTTTATATACTCTGTTTTTTCTTATAGCAGAAATAATAAAAACTCCGGTTTTGACATTTTTAAGTGAGATTATCATTTCGGCAGCGTTGTTGTTTTTGATGTTAAAAATACCGCTTTCAGGTAATATGGCATTTTTTAGTTATTTTAATCCGTTGAGATGTGTTGACCAGCAGATGCTTATGTCCGGGTATAATGCTTTGAATTTTTTTGAGAAGCCTGTTGATTATATGACGGCATGGCTGATATATGCACTTATATTGTTTGTAGCAATGCTTGCTGTGATATTTAATATAAGCAGTGCATCAGCGGGTGTGTCTTTTCAGGTAAGAACTCTGGAGAAAAATAAAAAAGGCACAAACGGATTAAAAAAGTTTCTTATTTATTTTGAAAGTGTTAAGAGTTTAAAATATGGAGGAGGTCTGGCAATTCTGTTTTTTGCTGTTGTGGCAGTGTTTGTATTTTATTATCCGCCACAGGAGAATTTATCTGCTTCTTCTGATTTTTATTATCGTGAATATGTCATCAAATATCATGGAAATTGCACGGATAAGAAATGTATTAAACTTTCTGATGCTTATAAAAAACTGGAAGATTTAGAGAAAGATTTGGAATTAAACGGTGACAAATATACTGAACTTGCGGCAAAAGCGGCATCAGATGAACTTGAAAAAATGGAGCCGCTGAAAAAAATCATAGATTATTCAAAGTACCTTAAAACCAAGAAAAATGCACATATTGTATATGAAAAAGGTTATCTTATGCTGCTTGGCAGGAATATACCAGGAAGTTATCTTAGATGGTGTGATATTTTAGGTGTTTTAGTTGTAGTTCTTATCTCTGTTTCAATGTGGGGAATGGAGGAATGGTATGGGACAGATGTGTTGTGCCGTTCGACAAAATACGGACTAAAAAGCATAAATAAAAGAAAGATGATATTAAATGTCATATATGGAATTATTGTGGCAGTTATCATTTATGTACCGTGGATAGTTCAGGTGTCAAGGGCATATCAAGTGGGGGATATGGGTGCTTCTGCGGCGAGTATAAGAGCACTTAAAAATATAGAATTTTTGAGTATAGGACAGGTGACATTTTTAAGTTATGTCATAAGAACCGTATATCTGGCAGTTTCAGGTATGGCAGTAAGGGTGGTTCAGAAACTTGTGCACGGAAAGATACTGACAGTTGCGATAAGCTGGATATTGATGACGCTTCCGCTGATAATGTTATGAGCAAATAGCAGGCAGAGCGGATTGCAAATATCTGTTTAAATGTTATGGGATGGTGAGTAAAATGGTATTAGATATAAAAAATATTGTTAAAAGATATAAAGATGTTGTTGCGCTAAATGATTTTTCATTACATATGGAAAACGGTCTGTATGGTTTTCTTGGGGAGAACGGTGCAGGAAAGTCGACACTGATAAAAATATTGTCATGTAATCTCGTACAGGATGAGGGAGTTATACTTGCTGATGGAAAGGATATAAGACTTGCTCCCGAAGAATATAGAAAAAGGATAGGTTATATGCCGCAGGAGTCAGTCGGGTATCCCGGTATGAGAGTACAGGAATTTATGGAGTATATGGCTGTCCTAAAGGGGTTGTCGTTAAAAGAACCTTCGGTGAAAGAGCAGATATTACGCTTACTGAGACAGGTGCATTTAGAGGAACATATGAAAAAGAAATTTTCACAGCTTTCAGGTGGTATGAAACGGAGGCTG
This sequence comes from Clostridium sp. AM27-31LB, assembly GCF_003480745.1. NCBI lineage: Bacteria > Bacillati > Bacillota > Clostridia > Eubacteriales > Clostridiaceae > Clostridium > Clostridium sp. AM27-31LB. The sequence goes on from NZ_QUJS01000004.1 coordinate 50,463, forward strand.
TTGTTTGCACAGGCTGTTCTCGGAAATCCATCATTGCTTATTCTTGATGAACCGACTGCGGGACTTGACCCGAATGAGCGTATTGCCATGAGAAATCTTATAGCAAAGGAGGCTCTTGACAGGATTGTTATACTTGCGACGCATATTATAAGCGATGTAGAGTGTGTAGCCGATGAAATCGTACTTATGAAAAAAGGACAGTTAGTAGGGTGTAAAACTCCGGAGGTCTGGCTTGACGATGTGAAACCATATGTGAGGGAATTTGTATGTAATCTCGGTGAGATTGAAAAGATACAGGAGGATTATGTGGTAAGCAATATGCGTCAGTGTCAGGAGGGTATAAGTATCAGGGTTATTGGAGAAAAATTTGACGGAAATATTTTTAAACTTGCAGAAACATTGCCTACACTTGATGATGTGTACCTTTATTTTGCATCTGTTTAATTTTATTCCATCAGTCGCATCACAGACATAGATTAACCGATAGTATCGTTCCGAAAAAAGTTTGTGTAAAGCCGGCATAAATCATTGACAAATATTTGTGCTGGTTTAAAATTGTATTGATAGGGGGAAAACGACTTTAGAGAGGAACGAGAGATGGGAAAAAAATTAAGTGAGATGCAGAGTGGTGCAAAAGTTCATCTGACAGCAAGTGCAGGTCTTAATACACTTGAGTTTGATACGAGCATTGTCCAGGCAGGTGAAGGTCATATAATAGTTGAGCCGATTAAGCATGATGATAAGATTTTAAATTTTTCAAATAATGATATTATTAAGAATATAGTTGTCGAAACTGAACCATTACCGGAGAAGTATATAAATGTCGAGGTAGGGATAACGATGCTCGACAATAAAAAATATCATATAGTCCTTTGTGATAAAGAGGGTATTCAGGTAAACAGGAGAGATGATTTCAGAGTATATGTGGGGAGTTATGTCAACGCACAGTTAGCAAGTATCAATGTGACTACGGAAGCTATACTTAAGGATGTAAGTATAGGCGGATTTTCGCTTGTTATAAGAAGTGAGGAAATAGATGGAATTGTCGGCTGGGTAGGGCAGCAGATAAAAGCAGTTTTTTATCATGGTGGTAAGGAGCGTATTCCGATGGTATTTATAGGAGAGGTTGTCAGGGAGGAGAGCCTTGAGGACGGCAGGACTGTTGTCGGATGCAAGAGCCTTAGGCAGCCATTTGGTATCGAAAAGTTTATTGCAGAAAAGCAGCGTGATGAGCTTAGAAGAAAAAATAATGAATAAATAGGATGATACATAATATAATCAGCAATACAATGAGCAGGCTTAGATATTGCCGATTATATTTTTATGGCTGAACTGTTACTAAATTTCATTAAATAATCAGTATTTTATTGTTTTTCGCCATACATATATGATATACTTCTGATATAGTTTAACATTGTGATGCAAGGGACTATTTATAAAAAGTGAAGAAATGGAGATTATTATGAACGATAGAAATGCAAACTTATTTTTTAACAACAATGGTGAGGAAGTAGCAGTTATCACTCTCAATGATGAGGAGGGAAACGAAGTAGAAGCAGCAGTTATGGCTGTTTTTCAGCTTGAGGAGCAGTATCCTGATTATGAATTTGCCGTGCTTATGCCTATGGAACAGGATGAGGAAGCTATTGAGAGCGGTCAGGGAGAGGTGCTTATCTTTAGATATTTTGAGGATGAGGACGGAGATCCTAATTTTGAACCTATCGAGGATGACGATATTGCACAGACAGCAGTTGAGGCTTTCCAGTCTATGATTGACAACGGCGATATAAATATTGAATTTAGCGAGGATGAATCAGAGGATGAAGAAGAGGTGTCTACAGCTTCAGTTGGTGGAAACTCTATTGACCTCGGAGATGTTGTTGTTCATCTTGATGATTATAAATAGACTGAGTGCTATATACATAGTGTATAGACAGAGGGACATCTTTTGGGTGTCCCTTTTTCAGATAATATATGTACTCTCGAAACTTTTCGTTCAGAAGATACCGGGAGTACATAATATAAGGAAGTGAGGAAATACGATGAATTTTAGAACAGTTGATGAATTTGAAAAGTTTAATTTTGATGAGGCTCATATAAGTGGGATAGAGATTAAAAGCGGTCATGTATTTTTATATCTTGACAATGTTATGATAGCTGCTGACAATTCCTGTAACAGGGATATTCGTGAGATGCGTACAAATGACCTTGTATTGAAGCTTCAGGACGGAGTAGTTACTTCATTTGTTAAAGAGGGAGTGAAAGTTTACAATGCCGATGGTGTGTTCCAGAGGGAGATACCTGACGAGATAATTCCTGTAGATAAGTATCAGGAGACATTTGACCTGCTTGCAGATAAATATATGCTTGAAGCAACGGTTAAGAGGGATGAAATTGCGGGTGAAAATGTTTATGAGTTTGAGATAGAATATGAGGAATTTTCGTATCTGCTTGTAGTGAAAGCAAATCACGATACGCAGGAATGGGATCGTTTTATGAATAAGGAATAGACAGAAAAATTTAAGTAAGTTGATGCATGGAGGACAGTAAAGAATGACATACGATGAATTATTTCAACTTAAGGGACTGGAAAAGGCAAAGCTTCTTGCAGGCAAGTCTATTCTTGGCAGGGAGATTTCGGGTGCTCATGTCGTTGAGATAGTAGAGGCACAGGACTGGGTCAAGAGAGGAGAACTCATTTTTGTGAGTGGTGTTGCTTTTCGTGATGTGAAAAGGGATCTGACAGAAGCAATATGTGAGCTGTCAAAAAAACAGGTGGCTGGTGTTGTGCTTGAGGTTGGACCATATATTAAGGAAGTGACGGATGATATTATCGAGCTTGCCAATGAGCTTAATCTTCCGCTGCTGTCACTACCTTATGAAATTCATGTTTCGGAGATAATTTCACAGATTTATTATGATAAATATAGTAAAGAGGAGACAAACAAATCCGTTGAAAAATTTATGACGGAACTTCTTTATGAAGATGAAAAGAAAGCATTGGAGAGAATAGAGCTTTTTAAATATAATGCAGAGAAGAAGCATATCGCCGTTTATGTGAGTGTTGAGGCGGAAGATAACAGCAGTCAGATAAAATCTGTTGAGAAGGTTAATGAAAACGGTGAAAGTAAGAATGAAAATAGTTCCATTAATTCAAAAAATGACGATATATCGGAACAGCTTTTGAGGGCAGTCAGAATGTCGTTTGTCAGGCAGAACCAGCTTCTTTACCTGAAAGAGGAAGATGGAGTGGCGGCGGTTATCGAGCTTGAAGCCGGTGATAAGGTTCATAAGCTGATGTGTCAGAAGAGAAAGGAAATTGAGGAAAATCTCAGATACAGCAGAAAAAATGTCTCTGTAAGCATGGGAATAGGAAAAGTATTTATTGGAGCAGATTCTATTAAAAAGAGTGTTACAGAAGCGAGAAAAGCGAACAAAGTTATAAAGACAGATGGTGAGACGGGAAATCTCAGATATTATGATGAGATAGGAATATACAGGATATTTTTTAATCTGTCCGATGATAAGGTGCTTCGCAATCTTTTGACGGAGGCACTTGGAGCAATTATGCAATATGACGATGAAAATGGGAGTGACATGGTTCACACATTGGAGGTTTTTCTGGAACAGGGCTGCAATATAGCGGCGGCAACCGACGCTCTTTATGTGCATAGAAATACCGTGAAGTATCGCATAAAAAGAATAGAGGAGATAATGAATATAGACCTTAAAGATGTGACGGTACAGTTTAATCTGCGGCTTGCATTTAAGATAATGCATTATCTGGGATGATTGAGGTCTGGTGTGGCAGGCAGTGTTGATTTTGAAGGTGAAAAAATGATTTGTCCATAGTGAACAAATCGGTGCAAAATACTTTGTATATTATGGCTATATGAAACTATCTGACATGATGATATTATATGTTCAACAAAAACAAAGCAGACGACCAAAGGCGGTTGAGTAACGATAAATGCCTTAGTTGTCTGCTTTTTAAATGTAGAATAAATGAATGGAGGGATAAGATGAGCAGTAATTTTGTTATGCCTAAGCAGATTATTTCAGGTGCCGGAGCATTAAATGATGCAAAAGATGTTTTTAAGAAAGCCGGAAAGAAAGCACTTATCGTTTCCGGTAAAGTTATGGAGAAAGTCGGGAATGTCGCAAAAGTAACAAAAATTCTTGATGAATTGTCGATAGAATATGCCATTTATACAGATATAACCGGAGAGCCTACTGATGTGATGATTGAGGGCGGCTTAAAAGTTTATAAAGAAGAAAATTGCGATTTTCTTATAGGACTTGGCGGTGGCAGTCCGCTTGACTCAATGAAGGCTATTGCAGCACTTGTCACAAACCCAGGAAAAATTCCTGATTATATGGGAAAGATTATTACAAATGAAGTACCGCCGATGATAGCTATTCCGACTACGGCGGGAACAGGTTCAGAAGCGACATGGTTTACTATTATCACAGACAGTGAGAAGGATATAAAAATGCTACTCAAAGGGCCGGTGCTAATGCCTGATGTTGCGATTATTGATTATACATTTACACTGACCTCACCTAAATCGGTGACAGCGGCACCGGGACTCGATGCACTCACCCATGCGATAGAGGGTTACACTTCAAGAAAGGCTCAGCCGCTTACGGACACATTTGCAGTATCTGCAGTAAAGAGGATTTTCAAATATCTTCCGATTGCATACAATGACGGAAGTAACGAAGAAGCAAGAGAGCAGATGGCACTTGCGGCACTTGAGGCAGGGGTTGTTATCAACAACTCATCAGTTACGATAGTTCATGGAATGAGCAGACCTATAGGTGCATTGTTTCATGTGCCGCATGGAATGTCAAATGCAATGCTTATGAAAGAATGTTTTTCATTTGCACTTGACGGAGCATACGAAAGATTTGCAGACCTTGGCAGAGCCATTAAGGTTGCGGCAGAGACGGACAGTGACAAAGAAGCGGCAGAAAAGTTTCTGGATGCTGTTGAAAATATCTGCAAAGTCTGTGAAATTCCTACACTTGAGGAATATGGAGTTGACAGGGAAAAATTCTTCGCATCTGTTGATAAGATGGCGGATGATGCACTGGCAAGCGGAAGTCCCGGAAATACAATTAAAGATGTTACAAAAGATGATGTATTAAAAATATATGATGCTTTGTGGAAATAAAAGTTAAGGGTACAAGATTTGTGCAGAAAAGAGGTATATTATGAGAGATATGACAAAGGAAGAGATTAAATCATTAGATAAAGAGCATGTATTACATTCATGGAGTGTTCAGGGAACACTTGACCCGATGGTAGTTACAAAAGCTGAGGGAATTTATTTTTATGATGCCGACGGCAATAAATATTATGATATGAGTTCACAGCTTGTAAACTTAAATATTGGTTATGGCAATGAGAAAGTTGCAGATGCAATAGCAGAGCAGGCTCACAAACTGCCGTTTATCGGACCTGGTTATGCCGTTGATGTAAAATCAGAGCTTGCAAGAAAGATTATTGAGCTTGCACCTGATAATATGGGAAAAGTATTCTTTACATTAGGCGGTGCAGATGCAAATGAAAATGCATTGAAGATAGCAAGGCTTTATACGGGAAGAAATAAGGTGTTCAGCCGTTATCGTTCATATCACGGTTCAACAATGGGTGCAGGAAATCTTACAGGTGAACCTAGAAGATTTAACTGTGAGACAAACGGCGTATCCGGATATATTAAATTCTTCGACCCATATATCTACAGAGAGCCTATAGAATTTAAGTCAGAAGCAGAGGCAACAAAATATTATCTTGCAAAACTCAGAGAGCAGATAATCTATGAAAATCCTGAAACGGTAGCAGCTATCGAATGTGAGACAATTACCGGTTCAAACGGATGTATCATTCCTCCTGACGGTTATCTTCAGGGAATAAGAGATATATGTGACGAGTTCGGAATAATGATGATATGTGATGAAGTCATGATGGGCTGGGGCAGAACGGGAGAGTATTTTGCATTCCAGAACTGGGATGTAAAACCTGACCTTGTATCATTTGCAAAAGGTGTAACCTGCGGATATGCACCGCTCGGAGGTGTAATCGTGTCAAAGAAGATTGCAGAATATTTTGATGACCACAAACTTCTCTGTGGACTTACATATTCTGGACATCCACTTTCATGTGCGGCAGGTGTTGCAACACTTGATGTATATAAAGAGGAAAAACTTGTTGAAAATTCAAAGGCAATGGGCAAGATACTCGGAGAAATTCTTGAGGAATTAAAGAGAAAGCATCCATGTGTAGGAGATGTCCGTTACAAGGGACTGTTCTCAGCACTTGAACTTGTAAAGGACAAGGCAACAAAAGAACCGCTTGTTGAGTACAACTCAGACCCGGACAATACAATGGGTAAGATAATCGGTTCACTTAAGAAAAAAGGATTTTCTACATATTCACATGAAAATTGCATAATCGTGGCACCTCCGCTTATCATAAAAGAGGATGAACTCAGGGCAGCGATGGATATTATGGATGAAGTGCTTGGTGAAGTAGATAAAATGATATAAGAAGTTGATTTTTTTATTGATTGCGGTTAATATAAAAAGAGTGTGGTTTTGCCACACTCTTTTTACATATGGGGGAAAGATTAAAATTGAGAAATACAGTTGAGCATTTATTGGGTGCTGAGCTGATAAAAATATAACAACAGTATTATAGATTAAGTGACAGGAGGAAAAAATTATGACATTTATCGAAAAGATTGAAAGCATACTTCCGGAGATTGACATTGAAACCGGTATTATGTACTGTGGAGATGACGAGGAACTTTTTGAGGAGGTTGTCGGGGAGTTTGTCGAGGGGGAGATGACAGCTTCTATTGAGAAGAACTTTAAAAATCAAAATTGGAAAGATTACCAGATTGAAGTTCATGCGGTCAAGGGAACAAGTCTTACAATAGGTGCTCAAAAACTCCATGAGGAGGCTGCGGATATTGAGCAGTCGGTCAAAAATGGGGATGTTGATTTTGCAATGAAGCATCACAGAGTATTTATGGAGCATTATGAAGATGTTTTAGAAGGTCTTAAAAAATGTATAGAGTAATGATTGTTGAAGATGATGATATTATAGCAGGGACGGTTAAAAAACATTTGGAACAGTGGCAGTATGATGTACATATAGCAGCGGATTTGTCAAATGTTATGGGAGAATTTACCGATTATTCACCGCACATTGTTCTTATGGATATAAAACTTCCATTTTACAATGGCTATCACTGGTGCAGTGAGATACGGAGAGTTTCAAAACTTCCTATTATGTTTTTATCATCGGCATCCGATAACATGAACATAGTTATGGCTATGAATATGGGGGCAGATGACTTTATTTCAAAGCCGTTTGACCTTGATGTGCTCACGGTAAAGATACAGGCACTTATAAGAAGAAGTTATGACTTTTCGGTGGGCAGCAGTGTTATATCACACAGAGATGCGATACTTAATCTTACAGATGCGACACTTAACTATAAAGATGAACAAATAGAGCTTACAAAAAATGAGCTTAAGATTTTACAGACCCTTATGGAAAATAAGGAAAAGATAGTATCAAGAGATGACCTTATGGCAAAAATCTGGGAGAGTGATGATTACATAGATGAAAATACACTTTCAGTCAATGTGAACAGGCTTAGAAAAAAACTTAAGGAAATAGGTCTTGATGATTTTATAATGACAAAGAAGGGTCTTGGATATAAACTAAATTAAATCTTTGATAAATTGAGCATAAATGTACTATCGAAAGTGCAGGTGTATTCAATGTATCAATTATTCACTGTACCAGATTAGAATGGAAAATATTATGAAGATATTTGTATCATATATAAAGACAAATGTATTATGGGTTGTTTTTTGTGCAGTCCTTATATTATTTCAAATGGTATTTATGCGGCTTTCAGGAATGAAACAAAATGACTGTATATATGGAATTATTCTTGAAAGTATGGTGTTTATAGTAGTCTTTTTCATTGGCTTTATAAATTATCTTATCAAATATAATAAGCTTAAAAGAACATCAATGCTTGACATTGATGAGCAGTCGGATATGCCTGAGACTTCAGACAGCGTAGAGCAGTTGTATCAGGAAATTATAGAAAATCAGATAATAAGCCGCAAAGAAATAAAAGCTGACAAAGATAAGGCAGACAGTGAAATGCTGCAATATTACGGGATGTGAGTGCATCAGATAAAGACACCGATAGCAGCAATGCGTCTTTTATTGCAGACTGATATATCTGAATTTGCAGCCGATAACGAAAATAAAAGTGAAGAAAATATAAATGCTGTCGAATTAAAGAATGAATATAAAGAAAGTATAAATGCCACCGGATTAGACACTGAATATATAGATACAGATAACAAAGAGGATGAATTAGAAAAGATATATCTTGGTTTTGGTGAATTAAAAAAAGAATTGTCAAATGAACTTTTTCAGATAGAACAATACACGGAAATGGCACTTCAATACCAGCGTGTGCAATCAGAAACAAATGATTTTGTACTTGAAAAAGTAAAACTGGACAAAGTGATAAGAGAGTCGATAAGAAAATATGCAAAGATATTTATAAGAAAAAAACTTGCCATGAATTATGATGGGACTGACATAACAGTAGTGAGTGATGAAAAATGGCTTGGATTTATAATAGAGCAGCTTTTATCAAATGCGGTTAAATACACCAAGTCTGGAAGCATAACAATTAGTATTGGAATGAACACATTAAAAACAGATGCGTTAAATAATGTTGATAAAGAAGAACTAAAATATAAAAATTGTGAAAATGTTTTTCACAGAATTGAAAAAAGAGTTGAAAAAGAAAGTAAAAGCAAGATAATTTTTGTTGAGATTGCAGATGAGGGCATAGGCATAAGTGCAGAGGACATACCGAGAGTGTTTGAGAAAGGATATACAGGTTATAACGGACACGAAAATAAAACATCAACCGGTATCGGACTTTATCTGTGCAAACAGGCAGCAGATAAACTTGGACACCGATTGGAGATAGAGTCGGAGGAGAAAAAAGGAACAAAAGTGAGAGTGTATCTTACAAAAATGTAAGAAATAAAAGAGAAATGTAAGCTGTTTCGATAGCAGACATTTCTCTTTTTTGTTAGGATAATATCAGAACAGAAAGCAATGCAAGTCATGCGAATTGCGAATATCATTTTGACTTGCGGATTATGATAGTTTCGCAAATGTTTAAAAAGCTTTGTTATAAGAAAGGTGGAAGTCATGGAAATATTATCAGTTTCTAATTTAAAGAAAGTTTACACTACAAGATTTGGGGGCAATCAGGTTCAGGCACTTAAGAATATCAATTTCTCCGTAGACAAAGGTGAGTATGTTGCAGTTATGGGAGAGTCCGGTTCAGGAAAAACAACATTGTTAAATATTTTGGCGGCACTTGATAAACCTACAGCTGGCAATGTGCTTTTAAACGGAGTAAATCTTTCAACGGTCAAGGAAAAGGAAATTTCTGCATTTAGGAGGGAGCATCTAGGCTTTGTTTTTCAGGATTTTAACCTGCTAGACAATTTCTCACTTAAAGACAATATATATCTTCCGCTCGTGCTTGCGGGAAAGAAACATAATGAGATGGAAACTAAACTTCGTCCGATAGCAAAAATGCTTGGTATCGAACAGATAATTGAGAAATATCCGTATGAGGTTTCCGGCGGACAGAAACAGAGGGCGGCAGTGGCGAGGGCACTTATAACAGAGCCGGAACTTATACTTGCTGATGAGCCGACAGGGGCACTTGATTCAAAGGCAACAGATGACCTTTTAGGACTTTTCAATGAGATAAATGAAAACGGTCAGACGATAGTTATGGTAACGCACAGCACAAAGGCGGCAAGCCATGCAAACAGGATTTTATTTATAAAAGATGGTGAAGTATTTCATCAGATATTCAGAGGTGGTCTGTCAAATGAGGAGCTTTATGCAAAGATTTCTGATACGCTGACGGTACTTACAACCGGAGGAGACAAAGTGAACGATTAAGAATTAAAAAAGGGAGTAATCACAGATGGGTAAATTATATTTTAAACTGGCAAAGACAAATCTGTCTAATAACAAACCGTTTTATATACCATATATAATTTCAAGTATAATTACGGTTGCAATGCTCTATATGATGTCATTTTTAAGTGACAATAAAGGACTTAATAAAATAATGGGGGCAGACAGTCTTGCAACCATATTCAGACTTGGTGTCGGAATTATAGTAATATTTTCATATATATTTTTGTTTTACACAAACAGTTTCATCATCAAAAGAAGGAAAAAAGAAATAGGTGTTTACAATATTCTCGGAATGGAAAAAAGACATTTATCAAAGGTTCTTTTTGTAGAAACTATTTATTCTGCAATAATCTCTCTGGTATGCGGAATTATCGTGGGAATAGCATTTTCTAAATTTATCCTTATGGTCTTATATGGAATTATAGGCATACACAAGACAGTAGAATTTTTTGTTAATATACACGGAATTATTTTATGTGTAGTTTCATTTGGAATATTATTTTTGCTGACATTTTTATACAATTTTATGCAGATAAAACTGGCAAATCCTATTGAACTTCTTCGCGGCACAAATGTAGGTGAGAGAGAACCAAAAACAAAGATTTTTATGACAATAGTTGGAGTGGTATGCCTTGCAATAGCTTATTATATAGCGATAACAACTGAGAATCCGCTTAATGTACTTACGCTTTTCTTTGTTGCCGTGCTGCTGGTTATAATCGGAACATTTGCGTTATTTACGGCGGGAAGTATCGCATTGTTAAAATTACTTAGAAACAATAAAAAGTTTTATTATAATAAGAGACATTTTATGGCAGTTTCAGGTATGCTTTACAGAATGAAACAGAATGCGGCAGGACTTGCAAGTATATGTATTCTTTCAACAATGGTGCTTGTAGTAATATCAACTACGGTGAGTATGTATGTCGGAATACAGGATGAACTTATGGCAAGGTATCCTAATGATGTATGTGTCACGGTTGACTATAACAGTGTAATTGACAAAAGCAGTGAAATAGAAAAAGCCATATTTGATGAAATTGATAGTGCGGAAGTAAAAAATAAAAAAGCGTTTTCGTATTTATCAGTTTTTGTAGGGCAAAAGGGAGATGATTTTACAACTGATAAAGAACATTTATCATATCAGAATTCATATCTTTTTTATATACTTTCAAAAGATGATTTCATCAAAAAGGATAGTAGTTTTAAAGATAAAATAGGGAACATTTCAAAGGGTGAGGCAGTAGTTGTTTTAAATAAAAAATACGATAAAAAAGATATAAAAATATTTGGTAAGAATTATAAAGTTAATAAAAGCTTTGAACATACGGAAGATAATGATTTATATATGATAAGCACACTTAATGGATTGGGATATATAATTCTTGATAATGATGAAAGTGTGCAGGAATTATATGATATGCAGGAAAAAATGCTTGGAAAGGGGGCAAATTACTATACAAATAAAATCAGGTTTGATTTTAAATCCGGAAATAAAAAGCAGAAAGCAGCGGCTTATAAAAAGATAGACAATGTAGTCAAGAAGTATTTTAAGGAAAATAAAAATGACAAAAAGGAAATTTCGTCATATTGGGTTGAGAGCAGACAGGAAAATGAGCAGAATTTTTATCTTTTATATGGTGGACTTTTCTTCCTTGGAATTTTCCTCGGAACAATGTTTTTGATAGTGACGGTAATGATAATATTCTACAAACAGATTACAGAGGGATATGACGACAGAGAGCGTTACCAGATACTTGAAAAGGTCGGAATGAGCAGCAGGGAAGTAAAAGATACGATAAAATCACAGATAAGGATAGTATTTGTTCTTCCGATATTTGCGGCAGCGGTTCATGTGACAGCGGCATTTCCGATGGTAAACAGAATTCTTAAAATGCTAAATCTTAATAATGAAAAATTGTTTGCAGGATGTCTGGCAGCCACGATAATAGTATTTGCCGTTATCTATTATCTTGTATTTAAGGTGACATCGAGGGCATATTACAAAATAGTAAAATAGGAGTAGTGCACATCAGGCATATTATGTTTGATGTGCCTTTTGCATTAGTGTTATGAGCAGGTAGCAAAGCGGATTGCGAATGTCCGCTTTACTATACTGCCTGTTTCCGCTTTACTTTATTAATCTTCAATGTTACTATATTGCTATATAACTAATGTTGTGGATTGCTGAAATGTTATTTGTTTGTATAGATATTTGCGAAACTATCATAGTCTGTGTAATTAGCATAACATATAATTAGTTTCGTAATTACCATTATCTGGTTATAAGAGATAATGAGAAGGAGGATTATATGGCAAGAACGGTAAGTATAGGAAATCAGGACTTTGAAAAAATGATACAGCGTAACTGTTTTTATGTAGACAAAACGAGTTTTATAAAGGAATGGTGGGAAAATGAAGATGAGGTCACTCTTATAACCAGACCACGCCGTTTTGGAAAAACATTAAATATGAGTATGTTAAAATTTTTTTTCTCAAATAAATATGCAGACAGAGGAGAGTTGTTTGAGGGACTTGAGATATGGGAAGATGAGAAGTATCGTGAAATTCAGGGAACATATCCGGTGATATTTTTTAGTTTCGCAAAAATAAAGCAGACAACTTATAAAGAGACAATAGAGAAGATAAAAAAGATAATTTTTGATTTATATCAGGAGTATGCTTTTATCGGAAAATGGAACGGTCTTACGGACAAGGAAAAAGAAAATTTTAATAATATAAGTTATGATATGAGCGATGTTATTGCACAGGAAGCAATAGTTGACCTTTCAAATTATTTGAGCAGATATTATGGAAAAAAGGTAATAATACTTCTTGATGAATATGATACGCCTATGCAGGAAGCATATGTAAACGGATATTGGGAAGAACTTGTTGCATTTACAAGGAGTATGTTTAATGCAGTGTTTAAATCAAATCCATATCTTGAAAGAGCGATAATGACAGGTATAACAAGGGTGTCTAAAGAAAGTATTTTTTCTGATTTGAATAATCTTGTAGTAGTTACAACTACATCAAATCAATACGAGACAGCATTTGGATTTACGGAAGAAGAAGTGTTTAATGCACTTGATGAACATGGAATTTTAGATAAAAAGGGAGAAGTTAAAAAGTGGTATGACGGATTTACTTTTGGAGATAAAAAAGATATTTACAATCCGTGGTCGATAATAAATTTATTAAAATTTAAAACTTTTAAAACATATTGGGCAGACTCAAGTTCAAATGGATTGATAAATAGTTTAGTAAAAACAGGCAGTTCATATATAAAAACGATGATGGAAATGCTTCTTAAAGGAGAAACAATCAATGTACCGATAGATGAACAGATAGTATTTTCAGAACTTGATTATTCAGAAGATGCTGTATGGAGCCTTATGCTGGCAAGTGGGTATCTCAAAGTGGTATCAGCAGAACCGCTTGTTGGAAATCGCAGGAAAGCACGCAGATATACACTTGCACTTACAAATTTGGAAATACAGGTTATGTTTGAGGATATGATACTCAGATGGTTCAGTCCGGCAAAAAGTGAGACAAATGAATTCATAAAGGCACTTATAACCGGAGATATAGAAAGTATGAATGAGTATATGAATGATGTAGCATTACGAACATTCAGTTCATTTGACTCAGGAAAACATACATCTGAGAAAAAAGCACCTGAGAATTTCTACCACGGCTTTGTTTTAGGACTTATGGTAGACCAGTCAGAAAACTATATCATAACTTCAAACCGTGAGAGCGGTTTCGGACGCTATGATATAATGCTTGAACCAAAAGATAAACAGAGTAAAAAATATCCGGGGATTGTTATAGAGTTTAAGGTGATAAATCCAAGAAAAGAAAATTCACTTGAAGAAACTGTAGAAGCTGCTTTAAAACAGATAGAGGAAAAAAACTATGATGCAGAGCTGATAAATCGTGGAGTAGATAAAGAAAATATCCATCATTACGGTTTTGCGTTTAGAAATAAGGAAGTTTTGATAGATGGACGGTAAAATAACCATTTAGGCATTAAAATCGACCATTTAAGCATGATTTTACAAATTATCATGTGAATGTAATATAATATCCAATAAATAAAAAGTTATAGAAATTTACCATTATTTATTTTTTTGCGGGAATAAATAACTTATATGGTATTTATCTAGCAGGAAATTATTCAGAAATGAGGATTATTATGATTGAATATTTGGTTGATGATTTTGTGATTTGGGCGTACAGGAACAAATTGCTCATGGATTATAAGAAAAGGGATGTATATGAATATGCAATACAAGTTATATTGTATAATGCAATGTTGCTTGTGATAACATTTCTCATAAGTATATTTACTCGTAATATTCAGAGCTTTGTTATGTTTATTATATTTTTTATAATGCTTAGAAGAAATCTGGGCGGTTTTCATTTTAAAAATAAATATGTGTGCATGACGATATCAATAAGTATGTATTTGGCAATTATGTTTTTGGGATGTAAAATATATAAATTATATGAAAATAGAATATTGCTTATATGGTTTATAATGTCGATAATATGTCTGTTTATGCCAGCATTAAAAGATAAAAATTATAATAAAAAAATAGTAAATATAATCATAATTGTTGATATTGCTTTAATATTTATGGGGATTTATTTTAAAATTAAAAGTGTGGCATGGGCAGTAATATTTAACATTTGTGTGTTGTTTATGTTTATAATTCAAAAATTGATAGAAATTTTAAATTTAAGTGTAAAAGAGGAGAGGTAATGGTTAATATAATACTTTGTGATGATGAAGTTGAAAGCTTACAAAGAACGCAAGATGAAATAGAGAGAATAAAAACAAGACTGCCATATCCTGTAGAAGTGATAACATATACTGATACGGATTATCTGATGGAAAGAATAAATAATCGTGAACTTGAGAGTGATATACTGATAATTGATGTAGATATGCCTAAGATGTCAGGTCTTGATATAGCAAAATACATAAGGCAAAATAAGCTGGATATTGTAATTATCTTTCTTACTGGACATGATGAATATGTTTACAGTTCATTTGAATTTGCACCACTTAGATACATAAGAAAAGAATTTATAAAGGAAGAATTATTGTATGCTCTTATTGCTGCCTGCAACAATGTTGATACAAAAAAGAATGAGTATATTCTAATAAAAGCGATTGACGGAAATTATCATATTAAAACAAGTGAAATATTGTATTATCAGATGGAAAACAGAAGGTGCAATGTGTATCTGGCAGACGGGTGTGTTTTTTTTACTAAATATAAAATTAAAGAACTAAGAAAAATAGTAGAAGAAAAAGATGACGCATTTGTTCAGGTAAATAGTGGGTGTGTAGTGGGATTAAGGCATATAAGATTTATGAGTAAAGGAGATATAGGTCTTGAACAGGATAAAATATTTCAAATATCAAGACGAAAAAAGACAGAAGTTGAAAAGATTGTGATAGATTATTGGGGGGATAGACGATGACTATAAATAATTGGTGTGATTTATTAAACTTGGTTTCATCGTTGATGGAGCCATTTTTTTCGATTGTATTTGTAAGTGCTTTTATGGGAGAAAGGTTTGATAAAAGAAGGAAGAAAATTGCAGGGTTGACAGTGATAAGTCAGTTTATATTTGTAATCTTTGCGGATAGAGCTGCCATTTTTTCGGTAAATAAATTTCTGATAGCACAGTCAATAAGCTTTATCGGATTGTGTTTTACATATAGAAAAAAGTATGACAGAATAATTCTGGCAAAGATAGTAGATATACTTTCAATGCTGTTTTTAGAAGATGTAGTATCATATATTGTGGCTTATGTTTTTCAAAAACCTTTAAGCATTTTTTTAGTGGAAACAAAATACCGTCTTATTGGAATAGTGTTGGTATTTTTATCTAAAGCTATTTTAGCATTTGCAATAAAAATATGCTTTAAAGATGTAAGGGCATTACGGCGAAGCAGTGTCGTAATAATAACACTTTTGTCTTCAGGAATAATAATGTTAGCATTATATATGTATAGTGACAGTCTAAAAAAAGATGGAATTTCTTTCTTACAAATGGTTATGATGGCAATATTGATATTTATGTATATTTTAGTAATATTCAGCATTTTTATGTTTGAAGATAATCGGAACAAAGATGAAGAAATGGCACTTGTGGCATTACATAGTGAAATTTTGTATAACTCATTGGAACAGGAACGGACAACTTTTGATATGTGGAGAAAAAGACTGCACGATTATAAAAACCAGCTTATATATATGAGAGAATTATTGGAGAAAGAGCAGTATAAGCATATAGCAGAGATTGTGAATAAAGAGATAGGTGAATTAAAAAGACAGTCAATATATGTTGAAAGTGGATATGTTGGAATAGATGCGATAGTAAATTCAAAACTAATGTATGCACAGGGGCAGGGCATACATCCGATATATAATATCAATATTCCAAAGGGGTTACAGATTGATAATTTACTAATGTCTTCGATTTTGGGTAATCTATTGGATAATGCAATAAGGGCGACAGCGCAGACAGAAGAAAAATATTTTGAGATTAATATTTCTTATATATTTGAAAGTTTAAATATAAAAGTACTTAATGGTGTGGGGTGCGATAAAATTGACTTTGAGAAGAGTAGCAAAAAAGAGTCTAAAGTACATGGAATTGGATTAAGCAGTGTGAAAGAAAATGTTAAAAAACTTAGTGGCACTTTTTCAATAACACAGGATAAAAATACAGTAAAAGCAGTGGTAAAAATACCGGTAAATTGACAAAATTCATTAAAATTTGACCATTTAAGCATAAAATACGACCATTTAGACATGATTTTACACAAGAAGCTTTTAATATGTTAAGGTGTAATTGTTTCGGAACAATATATACAGAGGAGGTGAAGAAGATGTTTGAAAAAAAGCTTGAAGAATTTTTAGAACGTATAGCAGTAAAACACGCAACAAGTGCAAGCTGTTATATGTTTTTTGAACCAAAGATGCCTAAGAGACTTGTGCAGATGGTTAAGAAGGATAAGTAGTGTATTTTAAATTTATCAGTTGTAAAGGAAAGAAATGTGCACTATTCAGAGCTCGATGCAGGTGAATCATATTTTAAAGCTGTATTGTCGAATACAAAAGAAAAAACTAAAGTTGTTTCAAAAAGGAAATTCTTTCAAAGTAAAAAATATGCAACGACAAATTCTCCGGAGGCAGCATGGAAATATGAATATTTAAGTGCATATCTTGCTCAGTGATTTTGAAGCTATAGAATAAAGATAGATTATAGAGATAATTATAGTTTGGATATAAGGCGTATATATGGTATGACAAATTTTACTATGTATATGCCTTTATAAAAAGGGAGGGAAAAGGCATGGAATTATTAAGATTAGAGCATATTACAAAAAACTTTGGAAAGGGTGACGGAAAGGTTGCTGCATTGAGGGATATTTCTCTTAAGATAGATGAGGGAGAGCTTGTGGCAATAATAGGAAAAAGCGGTTCTGGAAAATCTACTTTGTTAAATGTAATTGGCAGTCTGATGAGGTCGGACGGAGGTGAATATTATTATAAAAACAATAAAATGGATTTTTCTAAGGAGCGTGTTGCAACGGAGTTTCGCAAAAATAAGATTGGTTTTATAGTTCAGTATTTCGGATTGATAGATGATAAAAATGTATATCAGAATGTTGCATTACCTCTTAAATATCAGAAAAGAAAGAAAAGTGAGATAAGAAAAAAGGTTACTGAGACACTTAGATATTTTGAGATAGAAAGTAAGATAAAGGCTTATCCTAACCAACTGTCGGGAGGTCAGAAACAGAGAGTTGCAATCGCAAGAGCAGTAGTGAAAGAGTCGGAGATAATACTTGCGGATGAGCCGACAGGAGCTTTGGACGAGGAGAACGGAAGAAATGTTATGAAAGTTTTAAAAGAACTGAATGAGAGCGGAAAAACGGTTATTATTGTTACGCATGACAATAAGATAGCCGGACAGTGTAACCGTATAATAGAAATCAGGGATGGAGAGATTGTGGATGAAAATAAGAAATAAATTATCTAAGGGAAGTATTATATTGTTTCTTGTTGTTATGCTTCTTGATTTGTGCGTGCTGATGATAATTTCAAATTATCTTGAAGTCAGCTATTTAACTGAGAAAGTCAGACTGATATATGGTGAGATAACGGTTTCATTTTTTATATCATTTATAATAGGTTTCAGTTATTGGTTTCATTGCAGATTTGATTTTATCGAAGCCGGAAGGATAATGGGAGCATCAAAGATTCAGATAGCCATAAATCTTATATCGGAGTTTGGGACTGCGGTGTTGGCTGGAAGTGTGGCAGGTTCGCTGCTCACAATGGCTGCAAGATTTTTGGGGATAATTAAAAAAATGAATATGTCAGTGATAATCATCGTTTTTTTATTGATATTTCTGACAGGAATAGTATTTACTTATATAAATTTGTGCAGGACATTTAAATACGGACGCATTAGAGCGTTAAGATTTCATGATGCCATGCTGGTAGTACAGTTTGTAGTATTTTTTGTTTTGTTTATTGAAATAGGTACATATTATGTAAATATCGATACCCAGAAGTGGGTTGAAAATGAAAAAATGGGATATAAGTTTTATACATTGCAAAATAATGATGATAAAAATACAATACACTATGAAAATCAGCCTGATTTTTATAAAAATGTGAGAAATGCGATAGCACAGATTGATAAACAAAAAGATTTTATGTATATGAGGGCTGATATGTCATCAGTCAGTGCAGATGTGGATTTTGATGTATTAAAAAAGCATTTAAAGAAAAATGATTACAGACTGTTTACAACTTCAGCACAGGAGAGCTTTGGTGATGTTGATTTTGCTGATGAGCCTGAGGAGTCAGAAAGCGGCAGAAAAATTATTTCACTTGCAGTATGTCAGATGGATAAAAATGCGTCCGATATTTATCTTAATCAGCTTGATAAGGGAAGAAAATTTAATAAAAAAGATTTCATATATAACTTTGAACAAAAGACATTTCCTGTAGTTTTAGGAAATAAATATGAGAAATATTATAAGCTTGGAGAGACATTCGGGATAAAAGGATTTGGAAAGGCAAAGATAACAGGTTTTTTAAAGAAGAATGCAGAATTTATATCGGACAGGACACTTGAGCAGAGAGGTGGCAACAAGAGTCTGCTTGATTATTATATTATAATGCCGATTTTTGACATAAAAGATGATGCACATAATTCAAGCCAGAAATTTTTTATGCAGATGAATTATTTTAATTTTGACAATGGGACTATAGTTATGAGTGCGGACAGCAGTAATGCAGATGTTCTTGCAGTCCAGAAAAAGATTAATGAGATTTTAAGAGATAATCATCTAAATGTCGGATATTGTGTAAATTCAACACCTGCGATAATTACCTTTTTAAATCAGTCGGAAAAATTTGTAAATACCCTGTTTTTGTTTGTTATATTGATAGCCGTGTCAAATGCCTTTTCATTTATGCTGAATATAACTGTGAAGATAGAATTAAATAAGGACAAGTTTGGAATACAACTGATGAACGGACGGAGCCGTAAAATGATACTTATCGAATTTGCCGGAAACATACTAATGCTTGTATTTATTGCGGCAGTTGCAGCGGCTTATATAATAAGGGCGTATTTTTATCAAAATATCATATTTGCTGTGATATTAGCGGCTGAGGCAGCCGGCAGTGTATTGCTTGGGATTTTGGTACTTGGAATAAAGCTGTCAGGAACAGATGTTGAACTGCTGATGAGGGAGCAGAATGGTTAAAGTATAGATTATGTGTGAAAGTGAGGTCTTGGTATGAAAAAGAAATTTATGGTCTTGGTATTTTTTCTGATGATAAGCATAGTTACCGGATGTTCAAAGAATGAAAACAAGAGTGAAAAAGCTGATATTTCTTTTGCGGATATATCGGCAGAATATTTTGCTTCACAGGATTTTACAAAGAATTTTGAAGTAAAATCGAGTGGTGTGGATTATAAGGAAGTGAAGTATTTATCAGGAGATGGTAAAGAAATAAAAGGATGGGGCGGCAAGATAAAAGTCAGGGCTAAGGGGAATGTGACAAACAAACAGGCTTTAAAAATCGCCGAAGCATCATTGGTAAAATATATGGATAACGGCTCATCAAATGTAGTCATGTATGAATGTGAGGTTGATGATAAGAGCGGTAAGGCAATAAAGGATGTGTCCATAGGATATGCGGACTATGACAGGAGTACGACGGCACAGCTTAAAGAGGATAAAAAGTCGGTGAAATCTGACAGCATGGATGCTTCGGAGTCTGTTTTAAAAGGCATTAAAAATAATGATATTAAAAATACAAGATACTTTTTCGACTGCCTTGAAGATGGAGAATACACTTATAATGATAAGAAAACAGGAGAAAAAATTGACGGAGAATGGTATATGGCAACGGCAGTTGTCGTGAAACAGGAAAATAAAAAGAAACTCAAAGAGCTGTTGATTAAAAACGGAAAAGATTATCTCAAAGATAATGATGATAATGGCAGTATTTATAAGGGAGTTGTGATTAAACTTGTTGAGAATGATAAGGTTGAGGAAAAGGTGGTTGTTTTGAAAGGGTAGAATGGACTTCCTTGATGGTGTTATATACTAACAAAGACCGCATATATAAGTGACGATATATACGGTCTTTGTTTTAAATATTTTATAACTAATAAGTGTTAAACACATTTATTTTATTCTATAATAATATATAGGTGGATGTAGTTGATTAGCAATAAATATAACAACTATACAAATTAAAACAATTATTATAAAAATCAAAAATAAAATTTTTAGGTTAATCTGAAATTTTGGTGTGTCAGATAAAAAAGCAAGTTCTTCATTGATAAATAGTTTTTTTAAATCATCACATGTAGTATCATGGTGTTCTTCAAGATAACTGAGTATTTCATCAGTAAGGAGTCTGCGTAATTTACGCCTTTCAGCAAAAGGGTATTTATTGAAAGGGTAAGCCTGTTTTACTATTTTTTTTATCTGTCGTGTTGTAATCATATAGCTGCTCCTGTTTTATTTAGCATAGTCAGTTCCAAAATTGTAAGTTTTTATTGCAGGTGGATCTGTCTCATGGGTAAAAGGATTTATATTATTGTCAATCTCATCAGGAGCCCCCTGTATTTCAATATCATATCCTCTTGAATAATCCCAGCTTTCATAAAAGTATTTAGCTGTGTGTACTATAAGAAATATACTGACTGTAATAATAGAAAACGCAATTGCTCTACGAAATGCTTTTTTGACTGTTGCAGCTATTGAAGGTATTTCGTAGAAAGTGCTCAATTCCTGAGGATTTCCAAATGTAAGTTGTAAATCTTCATATGTATAGTCTGTATTTTCCTCTGTATATGTTGTTAAAGAGTCCTTTAACTGTTCTATAAATAGTTTTTTTGATTTATAATTGCCATGACAGTCTTTTTTAACATCATGGAGATATTTTTTAAGTGCTTTATTTTTTTTATGTTTCATAATTTTTCCTCTTATATTTTATAGTGCCCGTAGTTGTTTTTATATATTAAAAATCAGATTTCAGTCAGGATATGGTTCCGGTTTTCTGCATAATCAAACTGATTGCCTGTGTTATTGTATTGTATTCATCAATGATTTTTTGCAGATATTCGCGACCGGCATCAGTAATAAGGTAGTAAACTCTGGTTCTTTTGATGCCCACCTTGACCTGTTCAAAACTTAGGTAACCATTTTGTGTGAGACGATATAATGTCGGATACATGGTGGTCTCCTTAAGCTCATACTTTCCCTCACTAAATTCAGAAAGTTCCTGAGAAAGCTGATAGCCATATTTTTGTTCTTTTTGCAAAAGCAATAATAGAACTAATTCTATGGTTCCATGTTTTATATTATTTTTGTTTCTCGTTGTTTTCGGCATAATCATTCACCTTTCTGTGAACAGTGTACTATATTTAATGCGATATGTCATCATTTTTCAAAAAATACAGTACACTATTTAATAGTATTACAAGTAATTTTATATGTCAATATAAACTATAATAAATAGTATAACATAAATACCTTTTAGTAAATAGTATTTGACAAATAATATAAAAAGTGATAATGTTTTCAACAAAGGATATGTGTAATTAACATAATTCATTAATATTTGACCATTTAAGCATAAAATACGACCATTTAGACATGATTTTACACAAGAAGCTTTTAATATGTTAAGGTGTAATTGTTTTTGATATAAAAGTATAATCAATGTTTGTCGGGCAAATTTTTGAAAATGGGCTGTTCTGTATAAGAAAAATTATGCAGGATGGCTGTTATAAAGGAGTAGAAGTTATCATGATTAGTTTGAACTTAAGAAAAATAATAAAAAATCCTATTATTATTGGAGTTACTGCATTTATCTTTTTATGGATTACGCTGTTTGTTTATATGGACAGCAGTATGAAACTAGATACAAGTCCTGAACTTGAACTGATAAATATTGTTAAAATAATACCGATACTATTTTTCTCTTTTATGGTTATATCATATATAATTTTTAATGAAAATAAAAAATGTAGGATTGAAGAATGTATATTAGTAAATAAAATGGGACTTATTAGGGAAAATTTAAGCAAAGCAGCGATAATACTTGCTATTGATTTTCTTTCTGCTGTATATATTCTTGTAGGTACAATGAGATATTACAGGATGAAAAATATAGTTGATTATGATTTTTATCTATATACATTCAAAGTTATTGCTGTTTATGTGTTTTTATTGTTGATAGTGGCAATGTTTTTAGGGATGCTTGCAGCACAGGCTTCTAAAAGGTTGACTGGGATATGTTTGTTGATAATGTTTTATTTTGTGTTTAGTGATACATTTATGCAGTTTATTCTGTCTTTGTTTTCAGATAATGAATTAGTAAGTAATTATTTGTTAATTTTTGGATTATTTTACAGATGTGCTGGGATGATAATAGATAGAAACTATTTCTTGACAATGGAAAATATAAATATTTACAGGATGTTATTTTGGATTTTATTTTGTCTTACCATAATAGCTGTGAGGAAATTTAGAATAAAAATATATTCAGTTATATACGTTCTTTTAACACTTTCATTGTTTATTTTATCTGTAAGGCCATGCGGAGCAAGTTATAATCTTTTTGGATTTTATATAATAGATTCTTGGCATCACGATAGTATATATTATTCTGATTTTCAATCAAACTATGTTGAAAAAAATAAAGAATTGATTAAGAGTGTTAAAAAGAGCAAAACGGATTTTAAAGTTTTGTCATATGACATGGATTATAAAGTTTCCGATGTTTTAGACGGGAAAGTTATTGTTATTCCTGATAATAAGTGTAAAAAGAGTTATAAATTCACATTATATCATGGTTATAATATAAAAAACATAACGAATGAGAAAGGTGAAAAGCTTGATTATGTGAGAAAAGGTGGAGACTATATTGAAATATATAATCCGGCTGGTAAAATTGAAAAAATAAAATTTGAGTATTCGGGTTTTTCAAGATTTTTTTATTCAACAACCCAGGCATTGAAACTTCCGGGAGGATTTGTTTATTATCCAATACCGGGATGGCATATTATATATGATGGAGAGGAACAGATGACAGAGAAAAATTACCTGGAGAATAAAGCAAAGTTTAATGTAAAAATATCATTAAAGGGTAATTATAGGGTGATAAGTAACTTGAACGAATATAAAAGTATAGGAAAAACGCAGTATTTTAAAGGAGACAGTACAACATTAACAATACTTGGGTCACCATATCTCATTGAAAAAGAATACAAAGGAGTACATATTGTTTATTCAAGATTAGATAGGGCACAAGATCCAAAGTATAATAAAGAAGATTTTAAAATTGTATTAAAGGGTTTGAAGAAATATAAAAATAAAAACATTAAACTGTTTTTAATTGATAATGGTGGAGAGAGTTATAATTATGCAAATGAGGATTCTGTCTATGGAAATCTCATAAGTGTCGCTGATTATTTGGAGACAGGAAAGATGTATTAATTTTATATGGAGGGTGAAAAATGAGTTCGAAAATAAAAAACAGATTGGAAATATGCAATATAGAAAAGAAGTTTAAAAAGAATGAGGTATTAAAAAAATTGAGCTGTACTTTGGAAAGTGGGGTATATGCTATCCTGGCACCAAACGGTGTCGGAAAGACAACTTTGATGCGTTGTATTGCAGATATTTATACATATAACGGTGAGATTTTATTTAATGGAAAAAATATAAAAAAACAAAAAATAAAGATAGGTTATCTGCCACAGCAGTTTGGGCTGTTTCCGGAGCTTACGGTTTACCAGATGATGGAATATTTTTGCAATCTTAAGAAGATTTCAAAGAAAGATAGAAAAGCTGCGATTGATAGCTGCCTGAAGCAGGTAAATCTTTATGATAAAAAGGATGAAAAGAACAGAAAGCTTTCGGGAGGAATGGTTAGGAGAGTTGGCATTGCACAGGCAATACTCGGTGAACCTGATGTTATCCTGCTTGACGAACCTACGGCAGGACTTGACCCTGAGGAGAGAATGAGATTTAAAAATATCATAAATAATCTCACGGGCAATAGTATCGTACTCATATCAACACATATAGTTGAGGATGTTGAGGCGTGCTGTGAGAGTGTGCTTATAGCAAGTGACGGAAAGATAAAAAAGCAGGGAACGGTCGAGCAGATACAGGAATGTGCAAAAAACAGGATAATAGAGATACCGGAAGAAGCTCTTGCTGATGACAATATACTTTTCGTAGAGAAGTCATATATAAAGGATGGAAGAAAAATATATCGTGTTATTACAAAAAATGTCATTGAAGATGGTATTGAGCCCACAGTGGAGGATGGTTATTTATGTTTACTGAAAGAAGATTAGGTGCGTGGTTTGAAAAGATAAGACTTGAATGGAGAGGACTTGGAAAAACAAAATATCTCCCGTTTATAGTCAATTACATAGTATTGCCGTTATTTGTAGTAGTTTGTGCAAATGCTTCATATATGAATAAGGAAGATTATTATTTTGCAGAAAACGGTTCATATTTTATTCCTTTTATGTCGGTATGGTGGATGATACTTATATTGCAGGAATATGTTGAAGGGATTGGGAGTGAGGTTATAAGGATATACGACAAAAATAAGATGCCGGAGATGTTTTTTTACTTTGCAATATATATTTTAAGCATTATTCCTATTTCTGTGTTTGCGGTTAAAGTTTGGAAAGTTGATGTTGATACAATAGAAATGTTTATGGCTCAGAGTGTATTTTATTTTGGTCTGATAATATTTATGACATTCACATTCAGGTCTATACTTGCGGCGGTGGTATCTGTATTAGGATATACGCTGTTGTCGCAGTCGATACTTGATGAGATATGGGAAAAGTTTAGGTTAAATGATTTCAGGGATGTTAAGGGATATATTTTTGTCGGAGTATGTCTGTTGATACTTGGGATTGTTGAGAAAAGGAGAAAAATGGCGTAGGCATGATTGCTTAAAAAACGATAATAATATAGCGTATAATAAGGTGGGAACTTAAGAAGGAGAAGTGGTAAAATGAACAAAAAATTAAGATACATAGCTATGACTTTTGTCAGCATTATTTTGGTATGTTGTTATATGGTGCGTATATCATATGTAAACAAAGACAATGCTAAGGCTGAGGTTAAATATGTTTCGGACAGTAAATCTGTGCAGGCAGGAAATCTTAAAATTGAGGTGGCGGAGCAGAAGTTATATGATGTGGCAGAATATGTTAAAGAATATCCTGAAATCAGGGATTTATATACATATAAAGGAAGTTATTATGAAAAATTTGATGGGGGAAATGATGTTTTACGCTCATATAAGAAAATCTTTTTTATCGTTCTAAAAGTTACAAATACAGGTGACAAGACAGAAGAAATCCCATATTTTGAATATAAACTGTATGTTGATAAAAATTATGCTTTTGATTTTTATCCGACAGAGGTGGAATACATAAATAAGGCTTCGGGGATAGGCGTGAAATCCCAATGTTCATATAAGGTTAAACTGGTATATCAGATAAGCGACAGGGTTTTTGATAAAGACATTTATAAAAATCTGCAAAATATGGATAACTCTATTATGGTATCGGGGTATCCTGTGATGAAAAATATAAAATTGTCGCATACAGAATATGTAAAAGCGGATGATGATGCGAAACTTATCTATGAGGACCTCGTTAAAAATGATACCGAGGAAGTCTCATTGCCTGACACTAAGGAGAACACCATATTAAAACAGGATGAACCATATGTAAAAAATGGTATTAAGGTATATGCGGAGTCTTGTGAGATATATCGGAAAAAGTTTAGTGGATATAAGGAACTTGGCGAGGATGTTGATGGAGGAATGTTTAACAAAGCCTGCATTGGGAAAGATGATAAAATAATCTGGTCTGACAGGTATGGCAACAAGAAAGCAGATTTTAGTATTGTTGTTGTAAATTTCACATTTGTCAATGACACAAAAAGAGACAGAACGATATACTTTTATCCATTTTTACATAATTATATTGGAAAGAGGTATAATGAATATTATTTTATGAGTATGGACAAAAAGATTAAGCATAAAAAAAATAGTTCAAGTTATACGGTTGGTGCCGGTTCTGAGGTCAATGTAAAGAGTATATTCTATCTAGCTGAAAATCATAACGATAAGGATAAATCTTATAGGTATTATATTGGGGATGATAGTAAAAAGCTGTATATAAGTTTAGCGGATGCTGACAGTGAAAATTATAATCTGGAAAAAGGTCAGGCAGCCGGTGGAATATTTATGAGGGTGAGGTGATAAAATGTTTCGATTTGAGCTGAAAAGATGTATGAAGGGCAGAGGTTTCAAAGCGGCTTTTTTAATCTCACTTATATTGGCGGCAGGTCATTTTACTGCATTTTGTATATGTTTTTTGCATAATGAATATGGTGGTATCATAACGGATAAAGAAGCTGTCAAGCTGTTAAAGGCAGGTCAGAGTGTGCTTGGAATATATCCTGCAAATATTTTTGAGGGATTTATAGGCGGTGAACAGTACACTTTTTGGAACGGAGTTTATTTTTATCTGTTGCCTATAATTGCCGTATTGCCGTTTGGGACAAGCTTTTTTGAAGATGAGGACTCAGGATATTTAAAAAATATATATATTAAAAAGAAGAAAGAGATTTATCTGGTATGTAAGTTCATAGTTACATTTATTTCAGGGGGAATTGCAGCGGGACTTCCTTATGTCTTTAGCTTTATGATGAATTTACTTTATGTTCCGGCGATAAAACCAAATCAGCTTGCAAGACATAATTTTGTCAATCAGCTAAACAATATGTCTGACTGGTATTATGAAAAACCGTTTCTTTATTTTGGAGTATATCTGCTTATCATAATGCTTTGTGGCGGTGTTTTTGCAACATTATCGTTATGTGTTTCATTTGCCGCTAAAAATAGTCTTTTTGTAATGTTTTTTCCATTTTTATTTAACATTTCATTTGATTATGTCGCAATGGAATTAAAAATAGAAAAATATGTTCCGTCCAATATTATGAATCCTATGATGACAGAGTATATAAAGGGAAGAAGTATGTTTTCTGTATTTGCTGAGATTTTTGCCGCAATACTGTTGTGCTTCGGATTTTTCGTTGTGCTGAATAAAAAGCGGGAGCGGATAGTGTGAAAAATTGTTAAATGGTAAAGATGTGGACGGTATAGGCTGCAATCATTGTTTATTGCAATATGGATGTGAAAAATAGTAAATATGTGCTGATTATAAGATTGGGAGGGAGAAGTTTTGAAAATAGAGATTAAAGACCTTTATAAGGAAATAAAGAAGAATGTTATTCTTGACAATGTAAATATAACGCTTACAGGCGGAAAGATATATGGTATTCAGGGAAAAAACGGATGTGGAAAGACGATGCTCATGCGCAGTATAGCAGGACTTGTGATACCGACACGCGGAAGTATAATCATAAATGGAAAAGTGCTTCATAGGGATATTTCAATACCTGAAAGTATAGGGGTTCTTATTGAAAACCCGTCTTTTTTGCCAAGATATTCGGGATATGAAAATCTGAAAATGCTCGCAATGCTTGATGATAAGGTGTCTGATGGAGAGATAAAAGATTTGTTGGAGAAAGTCGGGCTTAAAGATGCGGCAGATAAAAAGTTTGGAAAATATTCACTTGGAATGAAACAAAGACTTGGCATTGCGGCTGCCATTATGGGAAGTCCTGAGATCGTACTTCTCGATGAGCCGATAAATGCGATTGATGGCGAGGGAGTTGAGCAGATAAGACAGTTGATACTTGGACTGCGTGATGAAAACAGGGTAGTTCTGGTTGCCTGCCATGATAAAGAGGAAATGCAGTTGCTTGCAGATGATATTATTTGTATGCAGCAGGGCAGGATTGTTGAAAAGGGGTGACGGATAGTGAAAATAATGAAGATGTTTAAGCATGATTGGCTGGAGGGAATATGGCACAGAAAACTTTATCTTATACTTTCGGTTCTGGCAGCATTTTTTTCCTGCACGGGGATACACTCATCAATTATAGAACATCAGAAAACGGAAAATATATCAAACGGTACATTTATGGATTATTGGATTTATCTTGTAGATGGCTGTCAGGCATATAAATTTGACTGGTATAATTCATTTGTAATTCCGATAAGATGGATATGTTTTATTACTTTTTTGCTTATCGGTGTCAACAATTATATGTTGAGTGATTTAAAAGGATGGGGTTATCAGGTTCTTGTTCATTCTAAGAGCAGGTTAAACTGGTGGATAAGCAAGCTGATGTGGAGTATAAGTTATACATTATGCTATTTTTTTGTGAGTTTTTGTACTGTACTTATCTATTGTATTTCAAGGAATGTTGCTGTAAATTTTAAACCGACTTTGGATATTATGAAATCACAGGCAACCGAGTCTTTTATGAAATTTGGGAATAGAAATTTATATGTGGCGGTGTTAATCCTGCCATTACTTATGGCATTGTTTTTAAGTATTATACAGATGGTGTTAAGTTTGTATATCAGACCGGTGTATGTATTTATTATAATGTTTATATGGCTTGTAGCATCTGCCTATAAGAAGTCATGGCTGCTGGTTGGGAATCTTGGTATGCCATACCGTATGAAGCCTGTACTTAAAAGTGGATTTAGTACGGTTCAATGTTTTTTTGTACTGATAGCTGCAAGTTTGATATGTATTATATGGGGTTATCTGAAATTTAGAAAAAGAGATATATTTGAGAAAGAGTAATCAGTCAAGCATATCTCTTACCATAAAAGCAAGCCGCAATTGTATGCGGTTGTCTAGGTCAGATATATCCATGTCGAGTATATCCTGTACTTTGTTTAATCTGTAATTTATTGAATTGCGGTGCACATAAAAGTGTTCCGCAGTTTTTTGCACACTGCCGTTATTTTCAAGATAATATTTTAAAACTTCAAGTATATTGCTGTCGTTATTTTTATCGTATTCTATAAGCTCACCGAGAGTGTCATTATAATAATCTTTAAAAACCTCTTTATCTGTTATGCTCATAAGTAGATTGTAAATTCCTAAGTCTTCAAAATGTAGAAAGATTTTAGATGTGGTTGTGCATTGATGATTTTTAATCGTTAGTGCACAGCCTGTTTTTAATGTATAGGAAAATGTTCGTAATGTAGCGTGTTGCACTTTTTTTCAGTTAATTATAAACAACTTTTTGTCTTTTTTGTGAATTTCGGGGGTAGATTTGGACGGATTTTGGGTCGATTCGTGCAGGGTATCACAATAAAAGAGTGGCGGGTAGTATAATGTGATGCAATGAAGCAATCCGTGGCATTATTTTGGGGATTAAGAAAGGAGATGTGATAGATATGAAGAAGCGTATTATGTCATTGTTATTGGTTTTGGTTATGTTTTTTAGCGTTTTGCCGATTATGCCGGCACGCAGGTCTGCAGCGGAGGAAACAGAGACTTTATTTGACAGATACATTCCGGTCAATCAGGCATATTCTGCAAAGGTAAGTCCGTTCAGCGTTACGCAAGGAGTAAGTTACAGTTTTTCTATCGGTACCAGATTTAAGGATGAAACAGCAGAGACCATTATATTTGCGGATGAACTTAAGCGAAGTGAGATGCAGGGACAGTTTTTTAAGATAAATTATCTTGGTACTGTTGGAACTTTGAAAAAGGCTGATATAATGAGATATTTCGACCTTAAAGAAAATGACTATCTGCAGGTAATGGGGGATCCTAATGCAGTGATTTATGAGAATACGAGAAAGTGGCTTACAAAGGACAGCATCATTATTTCTGTTGATCTTTATGACGAAGACAAGAACTTTGTCAGAACTGTTAGTCCGGCTGCGGCTATCATGGCAGCAGGACCTGATGGACAGTTTGTTACCTGTTCCATGCCGCAGGGATATACCTGTTCCATTTTTTTCTCAACACAGGACAATCTGTTTAAAGGAACAGACGATAAGAGTTCAAGTGTTTATACGCATTTTAATGCTGAACATATATGGCTGGATGACAAAAGTGTTGCGGATAATCTTATAAGTTCTACAGACAGTAAATTAGATTATAAATATACACAAAATGCTGAACTTAAGGGCACACCACAGTACATGACAAACAACATATTAAGTGTCAATGAATTTATTGCTCCTGATAATACATATTATCAGGTCGGACACAAAAAAGGTGATGTAGATCCAAGTGTCATGAACAAAGTTGAGAATGTTACGGATTACTCGGAGAATGTTATTTCGGTGGCTGACGGAGTTACAAGGAGAACAGTTTTAGCTTCAGATGGTACACTCTATGGTATTTCAAGCAATTATGAAATGAAAGAGCTTGCAAAAGGTGTTAAACAGGCGGGTATGCTGCATTATCTGACAAATGACGGAGAAGTAAAAGAAATCAAAAGCGGAAAGACTATAGCGACTGACTGTAAAGCATTTTCTGAACACTGCTATGGCAGAGTTATCGGTGTATTGAAAAATGACGGCATTTTCACGATGGGTTACACATACCTCGGCGAAGAAAAATATTATAAAAAGGGACTTACATATGGGGAGATGAAAAATGTAACGACTATCGTTCCGGGTGGTGTATGTACTAAAAACGGTAAATTCTATCGCTGGGTAGAAGATGTTGAAATCGGTGGATATACGATGGATCCAAGTAAGGGGTCATTTTCACAATCCTATACACTTAATCTTAAACTTGAACTTTTAACATCGAATGCAGTGCGTGTTTTTCCGTATGAGTATTACACAAGGCAGAAAGATTCAATCAACTCAGCGACCGGAACTATTGAAGTTGCAAAGACCGGTTTTGTTGAAAATGCTGACGGTCGGATGTGGGCATTTGGTTTACAGGATACTGAAAATATGGGTACTATGACGGATAGTAAAGGTACAAAGTCTCTTATAAGACATATATTTCCAGTGTATCAGAGCATAAAAACTTCAGGATTTGACAATGGAAACTTTGCCGGATTTGTGCCTGAGGACAGCAATGTTGTATCTATGCTTGTAAACAATCATTGTTCTAATGAAAGACCTGTTGTACTAAAGTCAGGGGTTGATTATCTCACAGATGTACCGGGCGGTTACAGAGGACTTGATGGTTATGCATATGTGTTTGACAATGATGTAGATGATGGCACGCCTATAAGAAGTTTTAAAAAGAAATCAACTGCTTTTCATTATCTTCATGACAGAAGCGAGATATTTAGTGCAATCAATACTACAACAGGAAGAAAGACAATGCCTAATCTTGATCTTTTGCCAAATGTTGCGAGAAGTTCTTACCGGATGGATAATAAGAGTGGAAACACGATTCTGCTTGAACGCACAGATGGTTCTATGTGGATGACACAGATTTATCCTGCGGCATCGGCAGCAGCAATGGCTGCGAAACTTGGCGGATGGGAATGTTCAAATGCGATTCAGATTACTAAGGCGGTTAAAAAGAAAACATCAACGGTTGATTATGTAAATCTTGTGAGCAAGAATGTACTGGAACAAAATTTTCCGGCAATCAAAAAAGGTACACCGGTTGAAACAGATGCACCTAAGTATATGAGTTCAAAATATTATTCCCAGATTACGGTCGGTAAAGCGGATGCATATTCGCGTGAAGGAAAAACATTTCTGCTGCTCATTACAAAGACAGACTGCGTTTATTCAAAAAAGATGAAGAAAATCATAAAATCTGCCATAGAAAAGGCGAAGGTTTCTATTTATGGATGTGTTGATAATTATTCATCACTGGAATTTGTCTGGAATTATACAAAGTCAGATTCTCTTGATATGCCTTGTTTTGTTTTGGTAAACGGAGACAATAATGTAAAAATTTACAATGGAGTCCGCACAAAGAGCAAAGTCAACTCGATACTTAAAGCTGCAAAGAAGATAGGTGCAGCAAATGATAAGTTATCGACAGCAGCTGCCGAAGTGCAGACAAAATATCCAAACAATGGGATTTCGGTTGATAAAAATGAATGGGGTGTTCTAAAATCCATAAATAAAGAAAGATTTGCGAATAAACTTCCGCTGTTTACTATGCCTGAGACTTTACAGAAAGCGTGCGATATCCGTGAAGAAGAGATTGTATTGCTATATGACCATACCCGTCCAAATGGCAAAACAGCATACTCTGCAATTTCGGAAGAATTTAAGCATCAAAATGAAGCTGAAAACATAGCAGAAGGTCAGCACAGTGCAGCTAAAGTCGTGTCTGACTGGATGAAAGTTAAGCGTGACCGTGCAAATATACTCAATGCAAAATTTGGATATATTGGTGTCGGATATATGAATACAGACCCGGCTTATTGGGTACAGATGTTTACTGACTGTACCGGTTATGAATCGGTGACTACAAGTGCAGGAACAATGAAGTTTAAAAATATCAAAGCCATGCAGAAAGAGTATCTTATCTGCACGGACAAAAATGGAGTTAAATCATATATGCCTTTAGATGCAAGTGTTATGAGTAAGAAGGGAAATAAATACACGCTTAAATTAACCGGAAAGAATGTCACATTGACAGTGAAAGGTAAGTAAAAAGCATTTGATGATGTATTGGGGAGTACATCATTAGTGAATAGATTATATTATAGTTAGAAAAATGAAAAAAATGATTCAATAGATAAAAATGTGCTGTTGCCATAAAAAGACATCAGCACATTTTTTGCTATTATTGTGAGTTAAAGTTACAATAAAATTGATGTTGGGGTCAAAAGGTATTTTGAGCCTTGCATCATAAAAGTATAGCTATGAAGAAAAGTTTTTATTAAGTGTTTGTATCAGTTTTTATCGGCTGCAATGGGAAAAACGATGATTACATTGAACTGGTCGCCATCAATTTTTATTTTAAATGTGCCACCGCAGGCATTTGTAAATTCTTTGGCTATCGAAAGTCCAAGTCCGTTTCCTTCTGTGTTTCTTGCCTTGTCACCGCGGCTGAATCTTTCGAGTATTTCTTCCTCCGTGAAATCCATTTCATAAGATGAAGTGTTTTTGAGTATAAGTTTCACTGTACTTTCTTCGGTGGTTTCAGTTATAAAAATCCGTGTTCCTTTTAGTGAATATTTAAGTGCATTTCCTATAATGTTCTGCATTACACGGTAAAGTCTGCTTCCATCCGAATTTATGAAAATATCTTTTTCAGGCATTTTTAATTTAATGTCAAGTCCGCTTTTTTGCACGGCATCATCCATGTCGGTGAGAGTCTGGACGATGAGTTTGTTAAGGCTTAAATTTGTTTTTTTAATTACAAGTTCACCGCTTGCCGTCTTTGCAAGTTCAAATACATCAAATACCATTTTCTTTAAATGAATGGCTTTTTTTGAGATTATTTCTATATAATCTACTGCTTCAGGCGGCAGGTCGTCGCGTCTTTCAAGCAGGTCAACATAGCTTATGATTGATGTGAGCGGAGTTTTAAGGTCGTGTGAGACATTTGTTATAAGCTCCGTTTTCATGCGTTCACTTTTTACCTTTTCGGCGAGACTTTTCTCAAATCCTGCACCTATATTTGAAAGTTTTAATATTGACTCATAAAATGTGCTGTCTGCTGCGTCTGCCGTATCAAATTTGTAGTTGCCATTGTAGATTTCATCAATATCTTTCTCAAGCAGGCTGCAGGAGCTTATGACTTTTGATGAAAAATAGTGGTAGATTGCAAAAATTAAAACATATATTACAAAACAGCCGCAGCACAGTCTGCAGTAATTGTCACTTGTCACATAATAAGCAAGATTATACCATTTATCCGGAACCCAGTCAGAAAGCGTATTTAATGAGTAACCGACTGGTATAAGATTTATAAAATATTCTCTTAGCATTGTAAATATAATAAGAAAAACGGCAATCAGTGCAACCAATATAGTTGAGCTTATAAAAAGGAATTTAACGCCTTTTTTGGTGCACAGCGGATAATATATATGCCCCGTAATAAATATCCGTATATTGTGAAGAAATTTTCTCAATGCCTTTGCGTAAAATGTTATATATCCTTTCATGAAAAGATGGATATACAAAAGATAAAGTGCTGATATGACGGCAAGAGTTGTTATTATCTTTATACAGGTGCAAAGGGTCTGCCATTGTGATTTTTGAGCATTAAATATATCAGTGTTATATATCAGTAATATTACCGCCGAGTCGCCTGTTTCATAGTCAAACACATCTTCATAGTCATAACCGTTTGTTTCGAGAATATCCGAATGAATAAGGTTCGTATTATTTGAAACGGCAACTACACGTGTTGTTGATGTATCAAACTTTTCAGTAATACATTTTGTGAGTGCATCTTTTCGCTGGATATTGTAGGTCTGGAGCATCAATTTGTTCTGCTTTATAGTAGTTGAAAGCTGCTGCATCTTTAAATTTATCTCATTGTTGCAGGCTTCATGGTCGATGAAGATATCGACATTTTCACTTATATATATTTTTGCATACAGATAAGAAAAATCCCTGCCCATTTCCTTACTCTTTTTCGCACCGTCAACGGCATTGTTTTCGTAGCTGCATATTTTTTTAATATCTTTGCATATCTGTCTTGCGTATGCAGCCGAGCGTCCATATTCAGTTTCAGATAAAGCATCACGGTAAATTCCGTTTCGTGCAAACAATATCAATAATATTCCTGTAATGATAAGAATAAATACAGAAATGTAAGTTAATATTGATATACTTTTCTTTTTTGACCTGAGTACGTATAGTTTTTTAGTTTTAGTTATATTTTTCAATTTTATAGCCAATTCCCCACACCACCTTTAAATATTTTGGCTCGCTTGGATTTATTTCAATCTTTTCGCGAATTCGTCTTATATGTACCATAACCGTATTTTCAACACTGTAGGCAGTTTCATTCCATATATGTTCATATATTTCTTCTGCTGAAAATACCCGTCCAAGATTGTGCATAAGATAATTGACAATCTTGTATTCTTTTGCCGTAAGTTTAACTGCCACGCCATCGACAAAAAGCTGTTTTTTTGTGACATTCAGTTCAAGACCGAGATTAGTTATGATTTCTTCGTTTGAAGAAATATTGCCGTATGAACCGAGTTTTAAGTATCTTCTTGTCTGTGACTTTACCCTTGCCAGAAGCTCTGACGGAGCATACGGTTTTGATATATAATCATCCGCACCCATTGAAAGACCGAGAACAATATCACTTTCCTGCGTTTTTGCTGACAGCAATATAATAGGAATGTTTTTTTCGTTTCGTATCTTCATGGTAGTTGTAAGTCCGTCCTGATTTGGCATCATAATGTCAAGTATTATGAGATGAACCGTATTCTGATTTAAAATATCTATAGCATCTAAACCGTCGTAAGCCTTTAAGGTTTTGTAACCCTCGCTTTCTAACAGTTTGCATATAGCATTAACAATTTCTCTGTCATCATCAACGA
Organism: Clostridium sp. AM27-31LB; assembly: GCF_003480745.1. NCBI lineage: Bacteria > Bacillati > Bacillota > Clostridia > Eubacteriales > Clostridiaceae > Clostridium > Clostridium sp. AM27-31LB. The sequence goes on from NZ_QUJS01000004.1 coordinate 86,525, forward strand.
CAAGTATATTTATAGTTTCCATAGGAATCTCCTTTGCTTAAGCTTAAGTATGATTATATATTAAACTAAAAGTCTGATATTTTCCCAAGATATTTCTTACGAATTTCTTAAATGATGATGTATTGTGGAATACAGCATTAGTGAATAGCTTATACCAAAGTCAGTTTATATATTTTTTGCGATACTTATGGGGAGTAATAGATGCATATTTCTTAAAAACACGGGAAAAATGACCGGGTGAAGAAAAACCAAGGTTAAGGCTGATGTCAGTTAAAGATTTATTTGTATAGCGGAGAAGGTATTTTGCCTCGTCTGTTTTCTTTGTAAGTATAAAATCTGAGAGAGACATATTGCTTTCAGCTTTAAAAAGTTTTGAAAGATAGGATCTGCTCAGAAAAAATTCTTTTGCAATGGCTTCCACGGTAATTGTTTCTGACATATGACGATTGATGTAATTTGATACATCTGAAACGAGCTTAGATGCAGGAGCTCCTTCATGTAATTGATTTACGCGTTTTGCAAAATCTATAAGCATAAAATGCAGGAGGTTATTGATTTGACAATAATCATTTAATAATTCACATTTGAGAATGTAGTTATCACTTAGTTTAAAAGCATCGTCAGGAGTCATGCCGCCCTGGATGGCCGAACGTGAAGCGATTGTAGCGGTAATAATAAAGATGTTTTTTAATTGACGGAGCTGGTTGTCAGCTATTACACCAGTATCGAGTAATGGCGAATTTTCAAGTAGTTCCGATAAAGAGATATAATCTCCTTTTTTTATCATACTCATTAAATTTTGCTCCAGTTCATAAGTGTTGTGAATTATTATATCATTTTCAGAAAAATCATTAAAAAAGAGTTTGTCAGCCTCATTGCGGTTTATTGATTCTGCAAAGTGTTCCTGTAAGGAATTTTTGATAAAAATATCATGAAGGGAATATTTTTCATCGTTTAGTATGTAATTTAAAAAGCATAAAAGCTGCATAAGATGTTCTAATGATATATGATTGATTTCCTGCATAGCAATTATAAAAGCTTCAGTATCATTTTTTGATATATTCAATTGACAAGCCAGTTCTGATAGTTCTGGTATAGAATCAGAAACCTGTCTTGTCGGACCAATTACAATCTTATATTCATTGAAATTGATAATTCCATAGTAACTAAAATGTACTGTGAAAAAATAACCGATATGCTCAGAAATATTTAAAATATCTGACTGATATAATGCAATGGGATCTTTAATAAGATTAACTGAGGAATAATAAAAAGTTAGTTTATTATCTTTATAAATACGCACGGGAACTCCGGAAAAACTGTTTATCATAATGGCAATATAATTGTAATCGATAGCTTTCATGGCATGAACCTCCTTGCTTTTTTTGATACAATTATATCATTTATGGATACAAATATGCAAGAAATATTAACGAAGCGATGATATAATTTGTCGAAAATGTTTATGAAAAGTAAAAATAAAAAAAGAAAGGAACCTATGAATTATGTACACCAAATTTGTTAAAAAGAAAATTGAAAGTATGCAGTTACGAGAAAGGATAAATTACGGATATAAAAAAGTAATTATTCTGATGATTATTTCAGGGTTGCTTTCTATTATTGCAATAGGTATGTTATTTGCAAGTGTTGTAAATTATGTTGGAAAAATTAATGCTTCAGATATAGCAGTCAAAATGTGCAGAGTAGATGTAAATGCTGCGGCAAGAAATGTAAGAGAGATGGCGTTAAATGACGATGCATCTTCTTATGATAGTTATGAAAAAACAATAGCAAAATTACTGGATGATGTTGATTCCCAATTGGAAATAATAAAAAATAAAGGTGTTGTTTATGATGAAAAATATACAGAATATGCAACAGCATTATCTGATTGGAGCAAAATTAGTTCATCCATATTAGAAGAAATCAAATCAGGAAATCAACAGCAGGGTGTGGATGATATTCTTAATAAATGTACACCGGCATTGAACAAATTGGTAAATATTGCTAAGGAATTAGATGAGATTACAGATGCAGTCAGTGCTAAGGCGGTGCAAAATACTGTAGTATATGCTATCTTAGGTGTTGGTTTTATCGTATTCTTTTTAGTTATGGCATGTATGATTTCAGGAAAAACCAGTAAAAGGGTTCTTGGCAGTATTTTGGAGCCATTGCATGCTATTGAGGATGTTGCAAAGGAATTGACAGAAGGAAATTTACATAGTACATTAGATTATCGTTCAGAAGATGAAATTGGGCGATTGGCGCATAGTATGCGTAAATCTATTCGTATTTTAGGGTCATATGTAGACGATATAGACCGTGCAATGAAGCTGTTTTCAGAAGGAAATTTTGATGTTCAGCCTAATGTGGAGTGGAAAGGTGATTTTGTCGGAATTTTACATTCCTTTATGGATTTTGAAGCAAGCATGGCGAAAATGGTAAAGGGAATACAACGGGCTTCAAATCAGGTATCAGGTGGTGCAGAGCAGGTATCATCAGGTGCAACAGAATTGGCAGATGGTGCCACAAACCAGGCCGCTGCAGTAGAGGAATTGACTGCTACAGTTGAGAATGTCGCAGAACAGGTAAGACATAATTCACAGTCAGCAAGTGAAATAAGTACAAAAGTTGTGGTACTTGGAGATGATATATTAGAAAATGATACAAAGATGCATGAGATGGTTAAGTCAATGCTTGAAATTAAAAATGCTTCAATGCAGATTGACAAGATTATTGAGACAATCAACGATATTGCGTCACAGACAAATCTTCTAGCATTAAATGCTTCTATTGAGGCCGCAAGAGCAGGGGAAGCCGGAAAAGGATTTGCAGTTGTAGCAAATCAGGTCAACCAGTTGGCAGAGCAAAGTTCACAGGCGGTGAAGGAATCAGCAGCCTTAATTAAAACATCTGTTAATGCGGTAGGAAAGGGAATGTTACTTGCAGAAGAGACAGCAGAACAGCTTGAGGAAATTGCAAAAAATTCTAAGGTGATTACTGAAGAAGTATCCGGTATTGCGGAAACGCTTGCAGACCAGACAGTAGAAATACAGCAGATTAATGAAGGAATAGAACAGATTAATGATGTTGTACAAAGTAATTCGGCAACTTCAGAAGAGTGTGCTGCAGCGAGTCAGGAAATGAACAGTGAAGCAGAACATTTACGCAATATGATAAGTGAGATTAAAGTAGCTAAAATTAAATAACAAAATAAAGTATAACATAACATTATTATATATTGTTATGTTATACTTAACAAAACTTTGAGCAGTGTTCTGACGATAGGTTATCTGAGTGCCATTAAATATTATTTTAAGCCTGTAAGACAATTTAATCAATGATTATGATAGTTGTTTAACAATTACCTATATAAAATAAACAGCGGCAGGAGTAACACAGTACTCCTGCCGTTGTTTTGTGCATTTTAAGCTCAGTTATTACTACATCCCGATATGTGTTCTGAGTTTGCCCTTAATCTCAGTGTCAAGTTTCTCAACAAACTCATCGAGTGGAAGAACAGTAGTCTTTTTCTCACCGTGGAGACGGAATGAAACTGTTCTTTCGTCTTTCTCATTAAATCCGACAACGAGGAGATAAGGTACTTTCTGAATCTGTCCTTCACGCATACGGTAACCGAGTTTTTCTGAACGGTCATCGAGGTCTACACGGACTTTGTTTGCTTTGAGTGCGTCACATATTTCTTTTGCGTAAGCGTTAAGTGAGTCATCATCTGTCTTAACAGGCATTACACGAACCTGCACAGGAGCAAGCCATGTAGGAAGATTTCCTTTTGTCTCCTCAAGAATGTATGCCATAAAGCGGTCGAGTGAACCAAGTATTGCACGGTGAAGTACAACAGGTGTTTTCTTTTCGCCGTCTCTGTCAATGTATGAGAGGTTGAATTTTGCAGGGAGACAGAAGTCAAGCTGGCAGGTAGAAAGTGTAATCTCATTTCCGACAGCAGGCTGAACATTAACATCAAGTTTAGGTCCGTAGAAAGCAGCCTCTCCGATTTCCTCAGTATATTCAATGCCGAGTCCGTTCATTACATCACGAAGTGCAGATTCTGCCTTGTTCCACATCTCATCATCATCGTGGTATTTTTCTTTGTTCTCAGGGTCGCGAAGTGAGAGTACACAGCGGTAATTTTCAATACCAAAGTCTTTGTATGTGCTGAAAATGAGGTCTACAACCTTTGTAAACTCATCTTTTATCTGTTCAGGTGTTACAAAGAGATGGGCGTCGTTCTGGCAGAAATGTCTTCCACGCTCAATTCCCTTTAATGTTCCGCTTGATTCATAACGGAAGTCATGTGCAATTTCACCGATGCGGATAGGGAGGTCTTTATATGAATGTCTTTTGTTTGCATATATCATCATGTGGTGAGGACAGTTCATCGGACGAAGTACAAATGATTCACCTTCCATTTCCATAGGAGGGAACATATTTTCTTTGTAGTGATCCCAATGACCTGATGTTTTGTAGAGGTTTACTGTACCTACACATGGAGTCATAACATGGAGATAACCGAGGTCTCTTTCTTTATCTTTAATGTAGTTTTCAAGTTCCTGCCAGATTGTATATCCCTTTGGTAAGAACATAGGAAGTCCGCGGCCTACAAGGTCATCGACCATGAAAAGGTTCATGTCTTTACCAATTTTTCTGTGGTCTCTCTCTTTTGCTTCTTCGAGAAGTGTGAGGTGATTTTCAAGTTCCTCTGGAGTTGGGAAACATACACCATAAATTCTCTGGAGAACTTTATTGTTGCTGTCACCTTTCCAGTAAGCACCTGAATGGCGGATAAGCTTAAAGTTGCGGCAGAGCTTTACATTGTCTACATGAGGTCCGCGGCAGAGATCTGTGAAATCGCCCTGGTCGTAAACCGTAATATTTCCGTCTTCAAGGTCAGAGATGAGGTCAAGTTTATATTCATCGTCCTTAAACATCTCTAAGGCTTCTGCTTTAGAAACTTCTCGGCGGAAAATCTTCTTTCCTGATTTTGCGATTTTTTTCATTTCTTTTTCAATCTTAGCGATGTCATCATCATGGATAACATCCTCGCCGAGATCTACATCATAGTAAAATCCCTCAGCGACTACAGGACCAACCCAGAATTTTGCCTGTGGGTAAATATGTTTGATAGCCTGTGCCATAAGATGAGCACATGAATGGTTTAATGTGTTTAACTGTTCGTCATTTTTAAAGTTTACCATTGATTTTATCTCCTTTTTTGATTTTTGGGAAAACAAAAAACACCTTTAGATATAATATAATCATATCTAAGGGTGCTTACGCACGTTTCCACCTTAATTTTTAACTTAGAAAAGTACATTCGTTTAAATTATGTTAATAATATAAAATTAAATAATTGGAATGTCTTTTACAGCTTATAACGCAGCTACACGGTCACGCTTCAAAATATTTTGAGATAAATATTTCTTCTACGCACGGCTCGGGAGTGGTTTTCATGAAATCTGCCCATAAACGGCTTACAGCAAAATGCCGTTCTCTCTGGATGGCAGGATAACATTACTTGTTCCGTCATCGCCTTTAAAAATATATAAATATTTGTCTGCTACATATTTAGCAATGTTCTTTGAAAAACTTCATTTATTTTAACATAAAGTTTTTGCAAATTCAATAGGTTAATTTGCCTGTTACTGTTTTTATGGCTGAACTGTTACTTTTTATGTGCATAATAAAACAGAAATTTCCACATAATAACTTCAAAGCATATTCATAGAAAAAAAGAAATGGAGGAAATAACCGGGATATGAAAGCAACGGGAATTGTACGAAGAATAGATGATTTAGGAAGAGTTGTTATTCCAAAGGAGATAAGGCGTACTTTGCGTATCAGAGAGGGAGATCCGCTGGAGATATATACTGATAGAGAAGGAGAGGTTATTCTTAAAAAATATTCGATGATAGGCGATATAGGACAGTTTGCAAAACAATATGCTGATGCACTGTCACAGACAACAGGTTATCTTGTAATAGTGACGGACAGGGATATGGTTATTGCGGCTTCGAGCGGAGTGAAAAAAGATATGGTGGGAAAGCATATAAGCAGGGAACTTGAAAAGGCAGCTCTTGACAGAAAGATAATCCTGACAGACAGCAGTAAAAAGGAGTTTTGCAGGGTGGCAGATGACATGGAGGGAGATTATATTGAAGCAATAGCTCCTATTATATGTAATGGTGATGTGGCAGGTTCTATTGTTTTCCTTAATAAAAATACAGAACGAAAATTTGGGGAAACAGAGCAAAAAATGATAGCTGTTGCGGCAAGTTTTTTAGGCAAACAGATGGAGGGGTGACATTAAATATGAAAAAAGGCTAAAAAACCTTGATTTTATGGGATTTTTAGCATAAAAAACCTTGACAAAAGGGGATAATGAGGGTATAAATAGATTTGTAAGTTTTTACGGAAATACAAATATCGAGGAGGATTTATCCATGAACAAAACAGAGTTAGTAGCAGCTATAGCTGAAAAAGCAGAACTTTCAAAGAAAGATTCAGAAAAAGCTTTAAAGGCATTTATTGATGTGGTTACAGATGAATTAAAGGCTGGAGAGAAGATTCAGTTAGTAGGATTCGGTACATTTGAAGTTGCTGAGAGAGCAGCAAGAGAAGGAAGAAACCCTACTACAGGTGCTACAATAAAGATTCCTGCTTCTAAGGCTCCTAAGTTTAAAGCTGGTAAGGCTTTAAAGGACGCTGTAAACAAATAAGATAAGATTTGTATTTTGAGGCAGACTTGAATTTGAGGGCAGGTTCTAAGTACAACGAGTAATTATAATATTCAAATATTTGATTTTCGTTGTATCTGAACCCGCCCTTTTTCTAAAATATTGTGAAATATATTTTTGATACCCGTGATTTGTGTCTGGGCACACACGACACAAATCTCATATGAAAAAATGTGTGCAGAAATGAGATATAGTATGAGATTAGATAAATATTTAAAGGTTTCAAGACTTATCAAAAGAAGACCGGTAGCAAATGAAGCGTGTGATGCCGGCAGGATTACGGTAAATGGAAAGGTTGCAAAAGCATCCTTGAATGTTAAACCGGGAGACATCATTGAGATAAGTTTTGGTGATAAACAGGTTAAAGTAGAGGTGCTTAGCATCGAGGAAACATATAATAAGGAAGCGGCAAAAGAGCTTTACAAAATGTTGTAATAAAAAACACTCTCCGGCATATATTGATTTATAAAAAGATGCAAGGAGGGTGTTTTTTTGGAAGAGAAAAGTTTACAGCGACAGGGCGGTGTGGCAAAGGGAGTACATAAAGTGTATCTGAATGCACGAAAGTCGGCTGTTATGTCAGGGGTTAAGGATGTGCTTTCGTTTGATGCAAAGGAAGTATATTTAGAAACGGAACAGGGAGTTCTTCTTATAAAAGGTGACGAACTTCATGTAAACCGTCTTTCACTTGAAAAAGGTGAGGTTGATGTTGACGGCAGGATAGATAGTTTTGCGTATTCTGATGTTGAGGAAGCTGGAAAGAAAGCAGCATCATTTCTTGGGAGACTTTTTCAATGAGTGAGATTATACATGGACAGGTTTTGTATCTGCTCGCAAGCACCTGCTGCGGCATGGCGTGTATGTTCTTGTACGGCTTTGTCAGGATTTTTGAATTATTTTTGAAAAAGAATATGATTTTAAAGATAATCATTGATGTTTTATTCTGGATGGCACTGTCGATTCCCGTCTTTTATATTTTTTATGAGATAAATTCCGGAATAATAAGATGGTATGGTGTATTTATGCTATTTGCAGGGATGATTTTATATGAAAAGGGAATATATACTCCGGCAAAGAAAATTATTGAAAAAATCATAAAAAAGGTGTATGATAAGAACATATTTAAAAGTCGTAAAAGCCTTTAGAACAGGCGTTTGCGGAAAGGATGGTGATAACATGGCACGCCAGCATTATGGTCATAAAAAACATATGAATAAATTTACGATTACAGGGATTATAGTATTATGTGCAGTGCTTTGTTTTACTGTTCTTTATCATAAGTCAGCATTAGATGCAAAGTGCAGAGAGTACAAATCCCAGATTTCTGAACTTAAAAAAGAGAAAAAAAGTGTTGATGAACGCAAAGAAGATCTTAAAGAGTTTGAGAAGTATGTAGACACGGACGAGTATGTAGAGCAGATTGCGAGAGAGCGTCTGGGTCTGGTATATAAGGGTGAGGTTATCTTTGAACCTGATGACTCAAAGTGAGCTAAGATTGCGAAACATTAAAATGACATATTAAGGGCTGTTTGTTTTATGATTTTACTTCATAATAAAACAGTTCTTTTTTTGAGGTTGAGTTTTGACAAAATATGCCAATTTGATTATATATACTTTCTTTTATAAATTTGCCGGCAGGCGTGAAAAGGAGAGTATAATGAAGTATATCGGGAAAAAACTTTTTTTGCAGATGATAATAGGTTTTTTTGCAGGTCAGGTAGGAATATGTGGTATGTGTGTACTCGGAGTGGCATATTTTGCGGCGGTGTTTGAAAAGGCTAAGGCGAGACTTCTTCTGGCATTTTGCGTTATCGCAGGAATGTTTTTGGGTCTTCCTATGGAAATGGCATTGTGCGGCAGCATGGTCATATTGTCGATGCTCCTTATATACGATACGCTGGAAAGACAGAGAATACGCATAAAGACGATTCATGCGGCACTTATTGCAGCGGTAACATTTCTTATTTACGGTGGACTAAAGCTGTATATGTTTCCTTATAATGAGTATGATATAGTTCTTTTGATGTTTGGGACAGGTCTTGTGCTGTCGCTCACGAAGTTGTTTAGCGAGATAGTTTGTTATGTTAAAGGCGGAAAAAGTTCAGGAGATAAGGAATATGAAAATATAATCGGCAACAGGCTCAATGATTTTTCTCATGTTTTTGACAGGATTTCCATAATGATGTCAGATGGGACAGAGGAAAACAGGTATATGGAGAGCCGTGATATAAGAAAGATTTTCAGGGAAATGTCAGAAAATGTGTGCACCAGATGTGAAAAGTATGAGGAGTGCTCAGGTCAGACGGCTATATGCCGACCGGAGAAATTTAAGACACTTAGTGTATCGCCTGACGGCTGCATAACGCTTGAGCAGATGCCGGTTGAGTTCGCAAGGGAGTGTATTCACTGTGACAGATTTTTGGAGGAGGCAAATCAAAATCTTTATATAGCAAGAAATATTATAGGGTACAGAAACAGGGTGAAACAGAGCAGAAAAGCTGTTGCAAATCAGATGAAAGAGATAAGTGCGGCAGTAAAAAATATGCTTGACAGTTTACCGAGGATGCAGCGGCTTTCGATAGAGCTTGAAGAAGCTTTTGAAAAAGAATTTAGAAAGAAAAGGGTTATATGTAAAAATATATATGCCTATGAAAAACAGGACGGGCAGATAGAGATAATCATGAATGCGAGGACTGTGAAAGGCAGGCTTGTAACTGCTACGGAGTTATCTAAGATAATGAGTAATATCATGCAGAAAAGGCTGAAACCGTCAGATGCATCAAGAAAGGTAATAGATACCGGGTTTGGCGAATATATTTTTGTTGAGGAGACAAAATATAAGGTGCTCACAGGAGTTGCAAGGCTCACAAAAGATGGCCAGTCAGTGTCAGGAGATACTTTTTCAATGATAAATCTTCCGAGCGGTGAGCTTTTGATGGCATTGTCGGACGGAATGGGAAGTGGGACAAGTGCGTTTGATGACAGTAAAAATGTTATAGAACTTCTGGAACAAATGTCGGAGGCAGGATTTTCGCAGACATCAGCGATAAGGCTTATAAATTCTCTGTATATGTCTGACCAGGAATTTGAAAATTATGCGACACTTGACATTTCTCTTATAAATCTGTATAAGGGAGAGTGCAGTTTTTTGAAAAACGGTGCTGTGGGTACATATGTGCTTAATCAGGGAAAGATGTACTGTATAGAGGGTCAGTCGCTGCCTATGGGTGTGGTATCTGATGCAGAGCCATATATAGGCAAGATGAGTCTGTATCCGGGAGATTATGTTATAATGATGACAGACGGCGTTGCGGATATGTTTTCGCAGGAAAGATACAATTTGGAAAAATTTATTAAACAGATAGAGATTGTCAATCCGGGAGATATGGCTCAGGCTATTGTTGATGAAGCGGTAAGCAGAAATAAAGGAGCCGTGTCTGATGATATGAGTGTTATAGTCGCCGGAGTATGGGAGAACTAGACGATGAATAAATATATTTACAAAAGGGTAAAATCATTTTGTGATGATAACGGCCTTATAGAAAAAAACGATAGCATCGTGACAGGATTGTCTGGCGGTGCGGATTCCGTGTTTTTGTTTTTATATCTGATACACATAAAAAAAGAGTATAATCTGAAATTGTGTTTTGTTCATGTAAATCACGGAATAAGGGGCAGTGAAGCCGGAAATGACCAGCATTTTGTAGAGGAACTATGTAAAAGAGAAAATGTGATGTATAAAGTTTTTTACAAGGATATTCCACAGATGGCAGATGAATTGTCAATGACTGAGGAAGAAGCGGGAAGAGTGTACCGCTATGAATGTTTTGATAAGATGCGAAAGGAACTTGGTTACAATAAGATAGCCGTGGCACATCATCAGGACGACCAGGCGGAAACAGTATTATTCCAGCTTATAAGAGGAAGCGGATTCAGGGGACTTGGCGGTATGAAAGCAAAAAACGGCTGCATCATAAGACCGCTGCTCTCGGTAAAAAAGCAGGAGATACTTGATTATCTCGATGAAAGTGGTCAGAATTACTGTATAGATTCCACGAATAATGATGACGAGTATGCGAGAAACCAGATAAGACACCATCTTATACCATATCTTCAGGAAAATCTTCAAAAAGAGACAGTTAGTCATATCGCAAAAACAGCATCATATCTTCAGGATGTTACAGAGTTTATCGATATACAGACTGATGCTGTATGGGACAGAGTCATAGTGTGTAAGGAGTCATTTCCTAAAGAGATAAGAGCGGGGCTTAGTGAGATGAAAAAGCTGCATATCGTATTGCAAAGGGAGATTTTTATGCGTATGATAGAATTTATGTCCGGCAGAAGAAAGGATATAACCGCAAGGCATATAGACTCTCTTATGAGGCTGCTAAACGGTCAGACAGGGAGAAAAATAGACCTCCCATACGATATAATTGTTGCAAAATATTATGACTTTGTGCTGATGTCCCACAAGGATAAATGGTATCACAGTTCACATAGTCCTCAGGAGATATATGAAGAAAGAATATCCGAGGGACAGGAGTACAATGTTACATTTACAAATAATACAAGTCATACGATTCGTTTCCATTTAGAAGAAAATGACTTAATTACAGACATTATCAAAAAAAATGACTGTACGAAATGGTTTGATTATGCTAAGATAAAAAATATGCCTAAGTTGAGATACCCTAAAGAGGGGGATTATATGTGGCTTAGAACGGATGGAGCAAAGAAAAAGCTGAGCAGGGTGCTTATAGACAGCAAAGTGCCGGCTGACGAGAGAAAAGATATACTTGTGCTTGCGGAAGGAAGTCATATTTTATGGATTCCGGAGCTTGCAAGATGCAGTGCATATTATTACATTGATGAAAATACTAAAAAAGTGCTTTGTGCGAGCATTTATTAGAGAAAGGCGGAAATGATGAAGGAAGAAATTAGTGTTATGTATTCGGAAGAGGTTCTGAATAAGAAAATCGGGGAGATGGCAGAGCAGATAAGCAAAGATTATGAAGGAAAGTCGATTCATCTTATATGCATACTTAAAGGCAGTATTTTCTTTTGCTGTGAACTGGCAAAAAGGCTTACGGTGCCTGTAACTATTGACTTTATGTCAGCTTCAAGCTATGGCAATGAGACAAAAAGTACGGGTAAACTTAAGATAAATAAGGATCTTGATGAGGAGATTGACGGACTTCACTGCCTCATAGTCGAGGATATAATTGATTCAGGAAATACACTTAGCATGACAAAGAAAATGCTTGAGGGAAGAAACCCTGCAAGTCTTAAGCTTTGCACATTGCTCGATAAGCCTGACAGACGGGAAACGGAAGTTAATGTGGATTATACAGGCTTTACGATACCGGATGCGTTTGTTGTAGGATTTGGACTTGATTATGCCCAGAAATATCGAAATCTTCCTTATATTGGGATTTTGGATTTCGTTGAGGAATAAAATGATGCAAGTGTCAATGGACATATATTGTATCAGTTGATTTCAAAATATTTTTTGAAACTAACATCATAGAATAAAAGGTAGAGGAGACAATTCATGAAGAAACAGATGAAGATGAGTGGAATAGGTTTTTATTTGCTTGTTCTGGCTGTGATTTTTTGTGCAGTTTATTTTTCAGGCAACATAGAAAGCAGTTCCAGTGATTCTTATAGCATTGCTAATCTTAAAAAAGACCTCGGCAACGGTAATGTCACGAGTGCTTCCATAAGCCAGAACCAGGAGATACCGACAGGTGAGGTTGTAGTCAAATTGAAATCAGGAAAAAATGTTGATTTTTATGTATCAGATGTAAAAGATGTGCAGGAACTTTTAGACCAGTGGAATGTATCGTACAAACTTGGTGATGTAAAAAAGACATCATGGGTAATAACGACACTTCTTCCGTATGGTCTTGGTTTTGTCGCAATATTTTTGCTGTTTTCATTTCTGTCTGCACAATCTGCAAATTCAGGCGGCGGAAATTCAAAGATGATGAATTTTGGAAAAAGCAGAGCCAGAAGAATAGACCCTGAAGAACCGCACGCAAAGAGATTTAAGGATGTTGCAGGTCTTAAGGAGGAAAAGGAAGAACTTGAGGAGATAGTTGACTTTCTGGCAAATCCCGGAAGATATACAGATGTAGGAGCACGTATTCCTAAAGGAATCATCCTTGTTGGACCTCCGGGAACAGGTAAGACACTTCTTGCAAAAGCAGTGGCAGGAGAGGCAGGAGTACCGTTTTTCAGCCTTTCAGGTTCAGATTTTGTGGAGATGTTTGTCGGTGTCGGTGCATCGAGAGTAAGAGATATGTTTGCGGAAGCAAAGAAAAATGCACCTTGTATCGTGTTTATCGACGAGATAGATGCCGTTGCAAGAAAGAGAGGTTCAGGTCTTGGCGGCGGTCATGATGAGCGTGAGCAGACACTTAACCAGATGCTTGTTGAGATGGACGGATTTGGTGTAAACGAGGGAATAATCGTTATGGCTGCTACAAACCGTGTAGATATACTTGACCCTGCTATTTTAAGACCGGGAAGATTTGACAGAAAAGTTACTGTCGGCAGACCTGATGTAAGAGGAAGAGAAGAAATCCTGGAGGTTCATGCAAAGGGCAAGCCGCTTGGCGATGATGTTGACCTTAAGAAGATTGCACGTACTACAGTAGGTTTTACGGGTGCTGACCTTGAAAACCTTTTGAACGAGTCGGCTATCGTCTGTGCAAAAGAGGGCAGAAAGTTCATTGAACAGGAAGATATAAGCAAATCATTTATAAAGATAGGCATAGGCAAGGAAAAGAAGAGTAAGATAATCTCAGAGAAAGACCAGAAGATTACGGCTTACCATGAGGCAGGTCATGCTATACTTTTCCATGTACTTCCTGATGTGGGACCGGTTCACATGGTATCCATAATACCTACCGGCTCAGGGGCAGCAGGCTATACAATGCCTCTTCCGGAGCGTGATGAGACTTTTATGACAAAGGGAAAGATGAAGCAGGACATCATTGCAAGTCTTGGAGGAAGAATTGCGGAGTCGCTTATATTTGATGACATCACAACAGGTGCATCACAGGATATAAAACAGGCGACAAGTACAGCTAAGGCGATGGTTACGAAATACGGATTTTCAGAAAATGTCGGCATGATAAATTATGCTGATGAGGATGAAGTGTTTATAGGTCGGGATTTTGGACGCACAAGCAGAGACTACAGTGAAGATGTTGCAAAGACTATCGACAACGAAGTAAAAGCAATAATAGATGATGCATATGCACAGGCAAAATCAATACTTGAGGAACATATGGATGTGCTTCATAAATGTGCGAAACTTCTTCTTGAGAAAGAAAGGATAGATAGAGAAGAATTTGAAGCATTATTTGAGCCGGACGGAGTTGTACTTGAAAAGAAAGAAGCTGTTTCAGAAGAGGTTGATGTAGAACCTGACAGTTTGTAAGGAATTTAGTTTGTTCTGTGGAACTATGAAAAAAAGTCATTACACTATATTGTAAATGTGCACAATAGGAAAGAGCGAAAATGACTTTTGATTGACAAAAATGATAAATGCGAAAAAAGCATGGCAAATATGCACAAAAACTTCTTTGAAAAATATACTAAGTTTGTGCACACTTATTTATACAACCTGTTATACTAATAATCGTAAACCCCAATACATTATATAGTTTTTGCTACACCCCATAAGTAACAAAAATACCTTCTCCAAAAGAGAGATTGCAATCGCAATCTCTCTTTTACTTTGCGTAACAGTTCTGCCCCAAAAAAGATAAGTCAATAATACATTGAGCGAGCTCATGTATTATTGACTTATCTTTTTTGGGCTGAACTGTTACTACTTTGCAAAAATATAGTTATGGTTTCGTTGACCTTGCAGTTAAATGTATGGTATAATGTGTCTTAGTAAAGAACAAAGAAAACAGGAAAGGAATTATTATGGGATTATTACAGGATTGGAGAGAATACGCATATGGCGTAGAGATTAATTCAAAAGCAGGAAAGGCAATTTGGGATAAATATTTTAAAGAGGAGAAAGCAATATATGAAAAGCTTCTTGCAAATCCATCAGATATAGTTACAGGAACAGTCAGGGAACTTGCAGAAAAGTATGGCATGGAATTAAACTATATGGTTGGATTTTTAGATGGTATAAATGAAAGTCTTAAAGAGCCAAATCCTATCGAGGACATGACTGCTGATACGGTAGTTAAGCTTGACATAGACCTTGAGAAACTTTATTACAACATGGTTGAAGCAAAGGCAGAGTGGTTATATGAACTTCCACAGTGGAACACACTTCTCTCTGTAGAAAGGCGTAAAGAACTTTATCGTGAACAGAAAAAGTCAGGAACTATTGTTAAAAACAAGAAGGTTGGAAGAAATGACCCTTGTCCTTGCGGAAGCGGTAAAAAATATAAATATTGCTGTGGTGCAAATAAATAGTAATAAACTCTTTTTTGCATGACGGTTTGCAAGCTGCCTTCATTGTTACATATGAGGGCTGCTGCTATAATGGAGGTGTCCGGTGTGAATGAAGAATATAAGACAGGCACAGACAGATACAAAGCATTGTTCAGCCAGACGAACAATATGATACTTTATTTTGACGCAGACGGCACGGTCTGTGAAAAAAATGATGCAGTGTGTAGAAATCTTGGATGCGATATGGATGAGACTATCTGTATTCAGGATATATTCAGGACTTGCATGACGGTCAAAGACGGTTGTATAGACCTTATAGGTCATAAGTATGGTGTCAGTTTTGAAACAGTGGCATACAGGAAAAACCAGACTTGTTTTTCGGTTGTTGCATATCTCGCCAGACTTCCTGAGAATACAGGCTGCTATGGATTTTGTATAATACATGATATAGTACAGCAGAAAGAAGCAAAAAAAGAACTCAGGACAGCACAGATAGAAGTTGAGGAGAGTCATAAAGAGCGTAATGAGATGGTTGCAAATGTGACACATGAGCTTAGGACCCCTGTAAATGGAGTTCTGGGACTTGCACAAAATCTCCTTGATACTGAGCTTGATTCAGAACAGCGTGAAAATGTAGAACTTATAGAGCAATGCTGCAGAAATATGATAAAGATCATAAACAATATCCTTGATTTTTCAAAATTGCAAGCCGGTAAGTTTACGATAGAATACACAGAATTTAATTTTTACCGTATGATGGATAATGTTGTAAAGTTAAACAGACCACAGGCAGAGTCAAAAGGACTTAAGCTTATCTGTAATGTAGGTGAGGATATACCGGAGGTTCTTATAGGTGATGAGCTTAGAGTGACTCAGGTTTTAAACAATCTTTTGTCCAATTCAATAAAATTTACATCACTGGGTCAGATAAATCTTAATGTTGTGAAAAGTGTTGAGACGGGTGAAGAGATAGAGCTCTTTTTCATGGTTACGGATACAGGAATAGGAATATCGGAGCAGGAAAAAGATAAACTGTTCAAGAGCTTTTCACAGGTGGATGCATCTATCACACGAAAATTTGGTGGCACGGGTCTTGGACTAAGCATCGTTAAAAGTCTTGTTGAAATGATGGGTGGAGATATAAATGTTGAGAGTGAAAAAGGAAAAGGAAGTACATTTTCATTTTCAATAAAAGTGAAAAAAGTAGTATTACAGGAATCTGAAAACAGTATCGGGAACAATGCGAATGAAACAGAAAAGAAAGAATATTCATTTAATTATGGAGATGCATTGTCTGCTGAGCCGGAGGTAACAGAAAATAAATTATATAAACTCGGCTCGGATGAAAATATGAAAGCAATTACCGATACTTGTGAAAATCTTGTCCTCTGTATCGAAATGGAAAACTGGAACAAGGCAAACGGTTTTGCGGATACCATAAAAACGCTTGTGGCTGATGACCCTATGAATTTAAAAAGAAAGGCATTCAGACTTCAGATGACGGTCAGAAAAGGCGACCATGAGGCAGCTTTAAATGATTACAATGTTCTCAAAAAGGCTATAGAGGAGTTTAGATTACAGTTGGAAAGGCGGTGATTTAGCGTGGCATCGAACATACATGTGAATGAACAGCCAAATATACTGATAGTGGATGATATATCTACTAATCTTGTTATTCTTTCCGAAATGATAAAGCAGACCGGATGTATTCCAAGACCGGTCACAAGTGTCAGGCAGGCACAGACAGCCATAGAAAGAAAGACACCACAGCTTATATTGCTGGATATATCCATGCCTGACACGGATGGATTTGAATTTTGTGCCATGCTGAAAGCTGACATAAAAACCAGGGATATACCGATTATATTTATCTCAGCACTTGATTCTGTTGAAGACAAGATAAAAGGGTTTAAACTTGGAGCTGTTGATTATATAGCAAAGCCTTTTGAAAAAGAGGAAGTAACATTAAGGTTAAATACACATCTTAAGATATACAAAATGCAGCAGGAGATGGAGTCGTATAACAAAAAACTTCATCAGGTAGTAAATGAGCAGATAACGAGAGTTAATGAAGAACAGAAAAATGTACTTGCAGCACTTGCAGAAATCTTAAAAATGCGTGCAAACATTTATGAGAGAGGAATTGATAAGGTTTCGGCAAACAGTCGTATGCTTGCCATAAGTCTTCAATTTTCACCTAAGTTTGATAAGGAAATATCGAGTGCTTTCGTTGATAAGATAGAGACTGCTTCTTTGTTACATGATATAGGTATGCTTTCCGTAAACGATGCAGTTGCATATAAAAACACCAATCTTACAGCAGATGAGCTGGAAGGTATAAGGCGGCATACGGTGGTTGGAGCAGATTATTTGCAAAAGATAAATACGGACAAAAATAAAAACGGTTATCTTGAGATGGCAGTCGAAATAGCAAAATATCATCATGAGAACTGGGATGGAACAGGTTATCCGGAGGGACTCTCAGGCACAGATATACCCCTTTCTGCGAGGATAGTAGCGGTTATAGATACATTTATGGCATTGAACAGTGAAAGAAGCTACAGAGACGCATATACGCGGGAGGAGAGTGTTGAGATTATAAAGAGTGAAGCCGGCAGGAGATTTGATCCGGATATAATAGATATATTCAGTAAGATTCAGAAACAGTTATCCTGTGAGCTGTAAGAAAAACAGGAGAGACATAAATACAGTACATAATTTATACAGGCAGGAGGAAAAGGCAATGGACTCTATGATGGGAATATTTTATGAAGAAAGTTCAAGGCTTGTAGAAGAGTTAAAGAGAAATTTTTCAGAATATATTGGTAAAGATATATATGGTCAGGAACTCATACAGGAAATTTTCCGTGCAGTCCATACAATAAAAGCTGACGCCACAATGATGCTGTTTGACGGTATAGCGGCATTAAGTAAAAAATTTGAAAGATTATTGTACTGTTTTAGAAATGGTCCTAAGGTGATTGAGGATACAGAGCGTTTTGACGGTGTGTTTTGCGGATATGTAGATTTTGTTGAACAGGAGCTTGATAAAATTTCTCATGGGGAAGCACTGGAAAATGTACCGGAAGAACTGTCAAAAAATATTTCTGAATATGTAGACAATCTTAAGGAACAGTATGAACTTGATGAATCTCAGATAACAGGTAAAAAGACAGCTGATAAAAAGGAAAAAGCGAAAAGACAGATATATTATATTCCGGGGGTTCAGGCACCGGTGGAGAAATCGGATAAAGAAGAAAAAAGGGTAGTAAAATATGAAAATAAGGACTTAAATGGAGTCATAGTAATAAAAAAGTCGGATTTAAATAAAATTCAGCTAAACATTACGAAAATGGGCAGTGTGATAAAGACGCTTAAGAAAGTTTCTGACAGGGAAAATTATGAACTTGCACTGCCTGAGATAAACAGTCTTGTTGATATAAATAAAGAACTTAGCAATGTGGCTAAAGGTTTTACAAAAGGGGATTTTACTGCTGTGGCGGAAAAAATGGAAATTCTTGTCGATGAGATGTCTGCGGCTTTAAACAAAAATGTCCGTCTTTTAGTTAAAGGTGAGGATATTATGATAGACAAGTATAAACGCGACAAGATTTCAACGGCACTTATTCACATAATAAGGAATTCGGTCGACCACGGAATTGAGGATTTAGAAACAAGAGAGAGGCTTGGCAAAACACCGGTAGGTCTGATAAAATTAAAATTTCAAAATGAAAATGAAAATATCAGGATAACAGTCGAAGATGATGGTGCAGGTATAAACGGCGGAAAAGTTATTGAAGCAGCTCAAAAAGCAGGTGTATTAAAAAAGAAACCGGAAGAGTATAAAAAAGAAGAAATAATGGAGCTTTTATTGGTGAATGGCATAAGCACAACTGATATTCCTAATGATTATTCAGGAAGAGGGGTTGGAATGGATGTTATAAATCATTCAATAAAGGAAATCGGAGGAAAGTTAAATATAACTTCAGAAGAAGGATTTGGAACTAAAATAGAAATAGAAGTATAAAATTAAAAGCTGTCCTGTATGGACAGCCTTTATATCCTATGTGTATCGGACAGATCAGATAAGCTGCATTTGGACATCTTTTGTTAAGACATCTGTATAGCTGAAAGATACTGTCTGTACTGTATCATCTAATTTGTTTTCAACTTCAACAAGGAAGATGCTTGGATAAGTCTCGCTGATAACACCCTCTGTAATATCAATCTTATGTCTTCCGCGGTTGGCACGGATTTTAACTCTGTTTCCGACATTTTTATCAACCGAAGATTTAACTTTTCTTATATCTGCTTGACTCATGTTTCACCTGTTCCTTTCAAAAAAGACTGGTATGACACCAATCTGTACAAAACGCTACAAGTAAAATTATACCATAAAATAAAGTATAAGTCAATTTAGGTGCTGTTCGTAAATATATGATTGACATGAACAATAAGTTAATTTAACATAATTAAAGAATTTTAAAATACCGCATAAGGAGGTGGAATGTTGAAACATATAATGATAGACCTTGAGATGAACAAAATAAAAAAACAGTACAGAGATGATAAGAAACTGGCAAATGAACTTATTGAGATTGGTGCCGTGAAGATGGATGATGATTTTAATGAAGTTGACAGGTATCAGTCTTATGTTATGCCTGATTATGGAAAAATGGATTCTCATATTATCAAATTGACCGGGATAACGGATGAAAAACTTGAGGGTGCACCGAGATTTAAAGATGCCATGCAGGATTTTGAAAAGTGGATAGGTGGTGGTGCAGTGACATTTTATTCATGGAGCATGGCAGATATAAGGCAGTTTCAGACGGAGTCGGCATTCAAGGAATATCAGTCGGAGACACTCCGTAAGATGGAGAAAAACTGGATTGATTTCCAAGAAGAGTATAGCAGGCTGCTCGGAATAGACAAAAGGATTAAGCTTAAGCAGGCAGTATCATCGGCTGATTATGATTTTAAAGGGGCACAGCATACTGCACTTGCTGATGCGGTAAATACGGCTGAGATATTAAAGTTGTCAAAGAATCCGCAGGAATTTGAGCGTGTTATGAAACCGATACTTGACTTGTTCAGAAAAGATCAGGGAGGCTCGACACTGATTGATATGTGTCCGGAATTTTTTGCGGAAGCGTTAAAAAAGGATGAAACAAAAAAGAAGGAATAGATAATCAAATATCTATTCCTTTTTTTATAACTATATATATAGGAATTATTAACTTATATAGCAATTTTTGGAGGGCAAAACGCTGTTTTTTAGTTTTTTATGGAATTAGGAAAATACTGTAATATAGCGGTGCCCTTTTTACCTGACTGTTACGCGTACGCGGGCTTTTTTACCGTTAAATGCTTTTAATGTGATAGTTGTTCTGCCGCGTCTTTTTGCTTTTACTTTTCCTTTTGAATTTACGGTAGCAACAGATTTTCTTGAAGATGAGAATTTAATCTTTTTACTGTAATAACCTTTTGAAAATCTGACTTTGACCGTAAAGGAATGACCGCGGCGCACAGTTTTTCTCTTGTAAGGACGGCTTGAAATACGCTTTGGTGCCTTGTAAACATTAACTGAGTAAGTGGCAATGTTTCCGTCATTTGATATTGCGGTAATGCGTGCACTTCCTTTTGAAAGTCCTTTTATCTTACCGGTAGTATTATTTACGGAAACAACTTTGTTGTTGCTGCTCTTGTAGCTTATACTTGAGCTGTCTGTTTTCGTAGAAAGTTTTGCTTTAAGTGTATAAGTTTCTCCTTTTCCGATTTTTACTGATTTTTTTGAGAAGGAAACTTTAGTGTTTGTAGCTGCAATACCGTTTGAAGTAAATGCTTTTATAGGAATATTGTTTAAAGTTCTGTCATCATATGTGGCACAGTCTATCCATGAATTGTCGTTGTAAAGATAACTCTGTCCAGGTTCGCTGGCATAAGAGTAAAGCACACCGCTGTTTAACTCACTTCTTCCCTCTATAGGGATATAAGCCTGATTTTTTGTTGAAGCATCATATTTATATGTAATCGCAACGGCAAATTTACTTCCCGGAGAAAGAGTGCAGCTTGTTGGAAGTTTTATGGTGTGATAACCACTGTAATCTGCTGTACCTGATATGGTGCAGGCACTTGCTAAAGTACCGGTGTCAGGAGTATTTCCGGTGAGGTTTTTATAAACTTTAATCGTGTATTTCTGATTGTTGCTTATCGTGTAGAATGAAACGGCATTTAATGTCTCTTCAAATGATGAACTGCTTGTAAAGACATTTGCACCGGTAAAGTCATTTCCAGGAATACTGACTGCATCAGACCAGCCGTTTCCGTCATACTGATATATATTTTCATAGTTTGCTGTAGTTTCAACTGCCATTGTGTAAATATCACTTATTGACGGTTCTTCGTATGAGAGCCAGAAATATCCGCCGTCATTGTACTTTGTTCCGTAGCTGTTAGCTATAAGCCACGCACCGTTTGAGGATGGACGACTGCCCTCCTTGAAGTTGTCTTTTGAGTAACTGTCATCCCATCCGATAATGGTTACGCAGTGATTTGCAGCCTGTTTTGCAATATTTCCGGTGTATGTAGTCTGATAATAAGATTTACCGGAATTTGTGTTTGTCTCAAAACCTGATGCATCGTAGTAGAGTGATGCATTTAATGCACCCTGGTTCATTATGGCTTTTTTGATAGTGCTTCTTGTAGTATAGTCTAGACAATCTGCATTCTGGAGATGAACATATGAATCATATCGCAAAGATTCACCGTTTGCTGTCATAGTATTTATCATTTCCTGCTCTTTGTCTGTTGTATCAGCGTTAAAAGGTGCTGCTTCTTCTTTTTCGGCACCTGACCATGCGGCAAGAGTGAATATGGCTGAAAGTGCATTTCCGCCTGCATCGTAAGCGTTTAAAGTCTGTCCCTGACCAAATGGGTTAAATACATCTGATGGAAGGTCTGTACCCTTAATAGAGCATCCGTCACCATACATAGGGCTTTGTGTGTTTGTAATAGGATTGTATGAATACCAGGTAAGATGGCTTTCTGAATAGTCAGCAGTTTCAATGGTGTTAAGTCCGTTTAATATAGAGTTTGATTCCATGGCTTTTACGGCGGCAAAAGCCCAGCAGCTTCCTGTAACACCCTGGTCTTTGATAGAGGTTGTCTGTCCGTATTTTCTAAGATCATATGATGATGGGACAGAAGTTGCCTTTTTTCGAGTTGAAGGAAGGGAAGCGGAAGAACCGTCAAAATCAATTTTTTTGCCGTTTTCATCAACATATGAATAACGGAGAAGTCCGTCGTTGTTTTTTGAGACAACTCTTGACATTACAGACATATTGTCTATGCTTTTTTTGGTTGTTGTTTTCGCATCTGTCTGCACGGGAGCGTTTAAGCCTGCTATTGCAACACCTGCTGCGAGTGCACCGCAGAATGCTTTTTTTAAGTAAATGTTTTTCATAGTGTAAATCCTTTCACATAATTTATGTAATAGGTATTTGCGAAAATAATTATATGTTGTGTTATAGATGCACAATCTAATCTCACATTATGATAGTTTCGCAATTACCTAAATTTGCGTAATAAAATATTTATTTGTGAGTAAAACGCCGGTTTTGCTCTTTTTAAAGCATAGAGAAATGCTCGTAAAGTAGTGTGGAACCAGGAGCAAAACGCCGGTTTTGCTCTTTTTTATTTTACAGTAAAATCAGCTTGGATACAATAACCTTGTACACTGCATATATAAGAATAGCAGAAATACCTTAAACAAAGTATAAATATTTTATGAAACTTTTTTAATATGTAAAAAATATATATGACTTTATGCTACAATATCATTATGTCAGAAAAGTTGCATGAATAATATAGAAAGGAATTGGAATAAAAATTGGAAGAAAATAATAGGGAGTTAAGAAAAAAGATATGTGTTCACCTGGCTGTATGCCTGGCATTTATACTTATTGCAATATTTGCAATACCGCCGCTGTTTCGACTGTGTCTGCCGCTGATAGTGGCATGGTTTATAGCAATGATTGCAAATCCGCTTGTAAGATTTCTTGAAAACAAGATAAAGATAATGAGAAAACATGGAACTGTAATAGTTATAGTGCTTGTTCTTGCACTGATATGTGCGGCTATATATGGTATTATTTCGTTTATTGTTGTGCAGACGAGTCTGCTTATAGATGACCTGCCAAGCATATATGAGTCAGTAGTAAACAATATCCAGCAGGCGATGAGCGTCCTTCACGAAAAGATAAATATAATTCCGGCAGATGTGCAGAGTATGTTGGGAAAGAAAAATGTGCAGCTCAACGAGTATATACTAACTGCGTTAAAATCACTTAAGACAAGTCCGGTATCGACAGTCGGAAATGTTGCAAGTTCGCTTATTGACTTCTTTGTATTATTGATACTTACACTTATGATGACATATTTCTTTGTGGCAGACCACGACAAGATAAAAGAAGAAGTTGCAGCTCATATGCCGGAGTCGATAAAAAAAGGCTGGCAGATGGTAAAGGATATTATCGTAAAGGCTATAGGTGGGTACCTTAAAGCCTGCTTTCAGATAATGATAGTAGTATTTGTGATACTGTTTATAATTTTTTTGCTAATGGGACAAAAATATGCGGCACTTATCGCACTTATCACGGCATTTCTGGATTTTCTTCCTTTTTTGGGAACGGGAATAATTTTTACACCGTGGGCAATTTATGAGATAATAACAGGTGATTATAAAGCAGCGGTAATACTTGTGGCAGCATACTTTATCTCTTTGTTTGTGCATCGAATACTTGAACCTAAGCTTATAGGCGACAGTGTGGGTATGAGTCCGTTTTTGACACTTATATCAATGTTTATTTTTTACAGGCTTATAGGTATGCTTGGACTTATAATTGGTATTCCGATAGCAATGGTATTGCAGGCATTTTATGAGGGTGGAGTATTTGACAATACGATTCGCGGCATAAAGATACTTGTAAAAGATATAAATGAATATAGAAAATTTTAGATGAAAATAAGAGGTCACGGAATATCTTGAGATAATCCGTGACCTCTTGGTTTGAAATTAAAAATGATATTTTTTCTGCTGTGCTCTGCTTATCATAAAATCGCGTGTGGCAATAGTCTGGAAAGCACCGTTCATAATGTGGAATAAGACAACACCGATGAAAATACCTATAAGGGAGAATACGCAGTCATCAATATCTCCACGGCCAAGTCCTGTCATATACTGTGCGGCTTCAAGGGCAGCAGGGAAAAGGATGTATATGATTATCCTAAACACAAAATTTAATTTTCTGAGTGCAACCCTGCAAAGATAACCGAAAGGAATACCCAGGCAGACAAGCTGTAATGCATAAAAGACAAATTCATTTATGCTTTTACCTGCTTTGAATGTGTGTTCAATGTAAGTTCCGGTAGCCATAAAAGGTATAAAGTTGTGTGCACCGAATTTGAGGCTGTGATATGGTGGGACAATAGGTGTTATAAAATATTGTTTTGCAATCACGAAAATATATATCAGTGTAAAGAAAATGCACATACGATTGAAAAATTTATGGTAGCCGTCAAATCTTGGTCCCCTGTCAAACAGGTCACGAAGCGTGCAATAAAGGAAAGGAATAATCCAGTTTGCAAGTACAAGACATGGGAGCCAGAAATCAAAACATATCCATTCATTTGGTTGAATGACATATATAGCTATGGCAAAGACAAGCGTTGAAACAGTCATACTTGCTGCGTGTAAAAAGTTGTAATCATAATTCAGAGATGACTCTAAGAAAAAATGTGCAAGAAGTACTGATGCAACTCCGGCAAATATAACAGACACATAGTGCATAGGTACAAGGTAGTAGAGACACATTGTAGTGATAAGTGAAAGCAGACTCAGTAAAAGTACAAGACTGCTTATGTTTACGGTTCTTTTGTTCATAATAATCCTCATTTCTGCACACATTTTTTGTACTTATCAGGTTTGTGCCGGGTGTGCACGGACACAAATCTTGCGTGATTTTTCACATTATTTTGAAAGAAGATTTTGGATGCTGTTATAGAACAAAGCATATCTTCTATAGACTATTTATAATAATAAGCTGAAATAAAAATAAGTCAATACGAATTGGAAAGAGTTTACAAATTTTGTGGGCGGGTGCATCAATTGTAACAGTTCAGCCCTTCATTTATTACATTCATAAACCTGCCAGCGAGCTGTCAGTCGCTGCTTTGCAGCTTATGTTTACTCATTTCAGAAATGAAAGGCTATTCTACCATAAAAAGGTACTTAAAAATACAATGAACAAGCTCATTGTATTGCCAATTATCTTTTTATGGCTGAACTGTTACCATCAATTAAAAAAAATTTAAAAAAAGTGTTGACATATGTTTCGTTGTCTGGTATAGTAAGGAAGTCGCGTGAGACAAGACAAACACACACGACATCAAAAAAGGGATCTTAGCTCAGCTGGGAGAGCATCTGCCTTACAAGCAGAGGGTCACAGGTTCGAGCCCTGTAGGTCCCATTACAGTGAATTTTCACTGATATAATTTAATATGGCGGGATAGCTCAGTTGGCTAGAGCACACGGTTCATACCCGTGGTGTCGTGGGTTCAAATCCCTCTCCCGCTACTATATAATCCCCTGAAACATATGCTTCAGGGGATTTTCGTATATTTATGGTTCGTTTGTTTTTGTACCGAAAATAGTATGATGTGACTAATCGTAATGATAACAGTGTGAATGGTAAATGTAATGTTATTATAATAATTTTATGTAAGTGCGGATGATATTGCACGGAAATGAGGTTTAATATGAGAGTAGGAATGGGTTATGATGTTCATAAATTAGTCGAGGGGCGTGACCTTATATTAGGCGGTGTGAATATACCATATGAAAAAGGGCTTCTTGGACATTCGGATGCAGATGTGCTTCTCCATGCTATTATGGATGCACTTCTGGGTGCGGCCGCACTCGGAGATATAGGAAAACATTTTCCTGATACGGATGACAGATATAAGGGAATATCAAGCATAAAACTTCTTGGTGAGGTTGGAAAGCTTCTTGATGAGGAGTGTTATATTATAGAAAATATTGATGCGACCGTGATAGCACAGCGTCCGAAACTTCGGGATTATATTGACACTATGCGGGAAAATATAGCAAAAACGCTTAATATCGAAGTTCGCAGGGTAAATGTAAAGGCAACAACCGAGGAGGGACTTGGCTTTACGGGAACAGGTGAGGGTATCTCATCACAGGCTGTATGTTCACTGTCCTCAATGTTTGATTATTCGGTGGACATGACAAAAACAAACCCGGCAGGTTGTGCCGGGTGTAAAGGATGTATGAAAAAATGATCCGCTAAACACCGACAATAAAATTGGAGGTGTTTGCAGGATTGCGAAAATTGCACGGCAATGAAGCAATCCGTGGCATTAGTTGGTGTCAAAATACCTTTTGACATCAACATCATGACATTAATCTATGGCATTGTTTAATATTTTTCTGAATGAAGGAGCAATAAAAGCGGCAACAATGGCTTTCACGGTATCGAGTGCGATAAATGGTACAAAGCCTGCGATAAATGCCGCTTTAAAATTGATTCCTCCGATTATCATTATCCATAAAGTTCCGAAAAGGTCTACAAATACTGCTGAAACAATAGCTGCTATTGTGAAATATATTCTGCTGTATGTGCGTTTACATACGATTGGAAGTACAATTGCGATAATTACGAAAGCGAAAGAATATCCGCCGTACTGACCGAGCAGGTATCCGATTCCACCCTGACCGCCGATAAATACAGGTACACCGACAGCACCGAGTAAAAGCCATACAAGAGATATGAAGAAGGACTGTTCAACGGCAAAGACAAGTCCGATAAGTGTCACTACAAAGTTAAGTGCCGTGATATGGCTTCCGTTTGGAAGAGGGATGCTTATGTATGCCGATACGCAGAGTACGGCGGCAAAAAGTGCCATAAGTACGAGATTCTGGGTTGTAAAAGTTGTTTTGTTCTTAGTTATTGAGTTGTTCATTTGTTTCCTCCTAAATAAGTGTTATTAAGTGTTTGCAAAACTATAATTAAAGATTATAATGGTTTTGCAAACATTTAATTATTTATTTGCAAGTATATAGATGTAAAATTAGATTGTCAACCTAAAAAATATACGGGTTGACATAAATAAGACAAAATTATATACTTTTTTTGGAAGTTTTTAGGATACAATTATGCATATCGATAAAATATATCTAAGGTGTGAATGGTAATAGTTGATATGCTACAGGGATAAAATATACAGAAATTAAATTTTTGCGGTTAAGAGGATTTATATGGAACATGGATTGTTAAGAAGATATTTTGCAGCTTTTTCTAAAATCCCGGGTTTTTCAAACTGGGTCATAGCAAAAGCAAGTCTTGAATTAAAAAAGCCTGAAATAAAAAATATTTGTCTTAGGAAAGAAATAGGACATTCAGAAATGGGAAATAAGTATGCTGAACCGGGATGTTCTGAAATGTCTAATAAGTGTAATCAGACAGAAACAGGACATTCTGAAATGGATAATGGGGATTGTGATAGAAACAGGTATGATGCTGATAAAGTTAAGTGCCGTTTAAGTGACTGTATATATTATAACGATGAGACGGCAGCAGAAATTTTAAGGCAGAAAAAGAATTATGCACTTATGTCGGTTAGTGAGAGTTTTTTGGATGGTTCTAAAATTAGACTTGATATACATCTTATAAAACTAATAAGCAGCAGTGAAAATGCATTTAACTCATCAGCGGATAGGATAAAAGACAGCATTACGGATAGTGATGCAAAAGATAAAGAGCATATAAGTGCCGAATACATGGGAGTGGAAAGTAACGGAAAAATTTGTGATATGCTTTTTGGAAATAAAGAGATAATTGATTTTGTGGAGAGCGTGGATGATAAAAATCCGATACACAGAAATGAGAAAGCAGTAGTACCCGGATTTCTTATTTTGGAAAAATTTCTTGAAGATAAAGATTTGTTTGGAAAAGAAACAGATAAAGATATTTTTGATTTAAAAAAAAGACGAAAAGAAAATAAAACCACTTATGACAATAAAAAAATGGAGTCTGCATTTAAAATTGAGATAAAATATATTCTTCCGGTTTTTGCAGGTGAGAGTATATATCTGTATAAAGATGGAAATATGATTACGGGAATGGTGCAAAGAAGCGGTTGTGGCAGCGATGAGAACAAAGGAATTAAAGTGTTTGAGATAAAATGCAAGGGAGATTAAAAAAAGCAGGCATACAGATAGCGTGTTTAACGGATTTGAGATAATAGGTAAGAGGAAGTTATAAAAATTTTAAATATAGGCTTCTGGGTGCTTCATAAGTGTGGAACACGGCAGAAACAGAGAATGGAGTATTTATGGCATATATAATTGACGGGCTGAGGAGTTATATAGGGATTGAAAACAGTATGTATAGACATATATCTGCAGAGCAGCTTGGTGCAGGTGTGCTTGACAGGCTGGCAGAGAGGACGGGGATAGATAAAGTTGACTGTATCATTGCCGGAAATGCTGTTGGTGCAGGAGGAAATATAGCAAGAGTCATGTCACTTTCGACGGTGTTTGGGGTGGAAACTCCGGCGTTTACGGTTGATATGCAATGTGGTTCATCTTTGGAGAGTATAGCACTTGCGGCGGCAAAGATAGATGCAGGACAGGCAGATATTGTTATTGCCGGAGGATTTGAGAGTAGTTCGACTGCACCGAAAAGAGCATATAATTCTAATCATCCGGACTATGCAGAGTTTGGAGATGAATGGTATAAGGTGGCGAAGTTTATGCCGGGTACACACCGTCAGACTGCGATGTTAGAGGGTGCGGAACTTACGGCGGCAGACGAAAAAATATCACGGGAAGAAATGAATGAATGGATACTTAGAAGCCACAGGCTTGCAAAAGAAGCAAGAGATAAAGGTGTTTTAAAGGACATTGTCGTGAGTGTGGCAGACGGATGTGATAAAGATGAGGGAATCCGTGACAGGATGAGTGAGAAACTGCTGAACAGACTGCCAGCCATACTTGAAAATGGAAATATAATAACGGCAGGAAATGCGTGTCTTACAAATGACGGTGCGGCTTTTGTGATTTTGTGCTCAGAAAAGTATGTCAGGGAAAATAATTGTGAAATCAAGGGAGAATTTATCGATATTGCGGAGACAGGAGGAACACCTGATCGTAGTCCTAAGTCATGCATAGCCGCAATAGAGAAAATTCTTAAAAGAAACAGCTTAAGTCCGCAGGATATTGATGTTTATGAGTGTAATGAAGCATTTGCCGTTATAGATGTATTGTTTGCAAGGACTTTTCCGGAGCAGGTATCAAAATATAATGTTTTCGGTGGTGCACTTGCCTACGGTCATCCCTATGGAGCTTCAGGAGCGATTATAACACTTCATGCATTAAGGGCATTAGAGTTAAAAGGCGGCGGATATGCCGTGTGTGGTATTGCGGCGGCTGGCGGGGTAGGAAGTGCGATATTATTGAAAAAATAGGGGATTGTGGAAACCAGACTTATATAAGTTATGATAGTTTAAAGGACAGGGGAAAGAAAATGAATTATTATAAGATGCTATGTGAAAAAGATGAAAATAAACTTGCTTTTGTAGAGGACGGAATTCCATATACATATGAAGAACTTGAAAAAGCGGCAGATGAATATGCAGAAAAGATAAAAATAAATGCGGATGGAAATTATGGAACCGCAGTTAAAGGAATGTGGCAAAAACTTGGACAGTGCACGGAGTCCGGACGAAAAGTTTATATGATAAAAAGTGAGTCTTTTTTGGAACAGCTTATATTATTTATTGCGTGCAATAAAAATGGAGATATACCGATGATAGTCCAAAAAGATATGACACAACTGCCTGAAATCAATGAGATACCGGATGAGGTCTGTATGGCGGTAATGACATCGGGGACGACAGGCGTGCCAAAGATACTTTACAGAACATATGAGAGCTGGGCTGATTTCTTTCCTATACAAAATGAGATATTCGGGATTGGTGAAAACAGCAGATTGTTTGTGCAGGGAAGTCTTGCTTTTACGGGCAATCTAAATCTTGTGATGGCACAGCTATATGCAGGGGCAGTTACCATTGTGGAAAACAGGTTTAATCCAAAACAGTGGGAAAAGACCATAAAACAGTGGGAAGCAGACACTATCTATCTTATTCCATCAAAATTAATGTGCATACCGGAGTGTTTTAAGGAGAAGAATGTTAATATAAAAATGATATTGTCTGGTTCGCAGAGTCTGGGAAGAAAAGATGCAGAAAGTTTAAAAAAGATATTTCCAGATACGAAAGTCATTTTGTATTATGGTGCAAGCGAGTTGAATTATATATCATATGTAACGGATGAGAATATGACGGAAAAGAGAAATCTTATAGGTAAGCCGTTTCCGAAAGTTGATGTCAGCGTAAAAGAAGGGGAGATATATGTCACAAATGATTTTCATGTGTATGGAGTGAAATGTCCGTTTACGCTTAAAGACAGAGGATATATGGATGATTGCGGCAATCTGTATTTTGACGGGCGTTCAGATGATATAGTGGGGATAAGGGGCAGAAAAGTTTCAAAAGCGAAGATAGAAGCGGCGGTGAGCGAAAAAGAGGAAATAAGCGAGGCTGTTGTGATATTGGAAAAGGACAGAGATATACTCACGCTTTATGTGGCACTTAAAGAGAGCGTAAAAGATAAATATTTAAAAGGTGATAAGAAACGGGATGAGTTAGAGAAAGAAATATATGCTTTTTTGCGAAAAAAACTTGCCCACTTTGAGATGCCGAGAAGAATAATTATTCTCGATGATATGCCGCACAATAAGGACACGGGAAAGATTGATAAAAAACAGTTATTAAAATAAAAATGAAAAAATCGCAGCCTTCCTTAAATGAAAAATTTATCTATGTTACTTTGTTACAGTGACGGCACAAGAAGCAGATGCACCATCTTCAGATGCAGTTATGATGGTTGTGCCTGCTTTTTTGGCTTTAACTACACCTTTTTGATTTATCGTAGCAATACTTGTTTTCTTAGAAGTCCATGTCGGAGCATTGCCTGACGAAACAGAAGCGGTGAGAGTCTTAGTTTCGCCTGGTTTTAGTTTTAGTGATGAATGGTTGAGTTTTATGACAGGAGATTTAACTTCGATACTGCATATTTTTTTAACACCGTCAACAGTGGCACTAATGACCGCACTGCCGTGTTTGTGGGCAGTGACAAGACCGTTCTCATCTACGGAAACTATACTTTGCTTGTTTGATTTCCAGACGGGTGCAAGACCTGATGAGACTTCACACTTTATTGAAGCTGACTGATTTTTATAAAGGGACAGAGAAGAATGTGAAAGTTTAACTGTCGGTGTCTTTACTTTGACTTTACACAAAGCCGTTGAAGTGTCAGCTTTTACGGTGATTATCGCATCACCCGGTTTGCAGCCTGTTATATTGCCCGAATCGTCAACTGCGGCAACGCTTGTTTTGTTACTCTTATAAGTAATCTGTGATTTTGTGGAAGATTTTACATCTAATTTGAAATTTTCACCGTGTTCTATTGAAACAGATTTTTTGGATAAAACAAGCTTTGTTTTGCTTACTGTTATCTTACAACTGACCTCAGTTTTTTTTGATTTGACATTTATTTTGCAAGTTCCGGGAGATTTCGCCGTAATCTCGCCAAGCGAAGTTACGGAAGCAATCTTACTGCTCATGCTCTTATATGTCGGAATACTGCCGTTTGAGGTGAATGCGGCAAGATAAAAAGTGTCCCCTATCTTAAGCGTTCTGTTGTAACTTGTCAAAATGATGACGGGATATTGTGATGCTGCTAAGACACTGTCAGGCATGATGCCGATACAGATTGCAGCAATAAGAAATAAAGTTATAAGTTTATTGTGAAAAAATAATTTTTTTGAATCGGTCGATTTCATAATACCCTCCTTAACGGAAGGCTGCGATAATATTGTTATGCTGCTGTTCACATCAAAACAGGCAGTTATAACACTTGCTGTGCCCTGTATGTGAATATGATTGATAGCAACAGGCAGCACATATCCGTATCGTAAACGGCAGGGGATAAAAAGTCAATAAAATATGAAAAAAACCGTGAAATATGACAAAGAAACTTATGTGGATTTGTGAAAAATGACTAAAAATTGACTGGGTAAAAAGAAAAAAGATTAGACATTTATTGTCGAAGTTGAGACATTGACTAACAGCCGCACTTCACAAAATAAAAAAAATATGATAAAATACTTAAGTGACAGGCTGTGCAGATGCGTATTGCCGTTAAGCAAAGCGGGAACGGTACGACGGGAAAATGGAAACAGTATATCGGAAATGCAGCCGAAATGACTCGTTTCGAGAAGATGCCGAGAGTACATAATAGAATATCGGAGGGTTAAATGATGGACAAAATTAGAATGACAACGCCACTTGTAGAGATGGACGGGGATGAGATGACACGTATTCTTTGGAAGATTATTAAAGATGAACTTTTACTTCCATATATAGATTTAAAGACAGAATATTATGATCTTGGTCTTGAGCACCGCAATGAGACAGACGACCAGGTTACTATTGATTCTGCTGAAGCTACAAAAAAATACGGTGTTGCTGTTAAATGTGCGACTATTACACCAAATGCAGCAAGAATGACAGAATATGATCTTAAAGAGATGTGGAAGTCACCAAACGGTACTATCAGAGCCTCTCTCGATGGAACAGTATTTCGTGCACCTATTCAGGTTAAAGGAATCACTCCTTGTGTAAAGAACTGGGAGAAACCTATCACACTTGCGAGACACGCATATGGTGATGTTTATAAGAATACAGAGATTAAAGTACCGGGAGCGGGAAAAGCAGAGCTTGTATTTACGGGCGAGGACGGAAAAGAAATACGCAAGACTATTCAGGAATTTGACGGACCGGGCATCATCCAGGGAATACATAATACTGACAAATCTATCACAAGTTTTGCAAAGGCTTGTTTCAATTATGCACTTGATACAAAACAGGATTTATGGTTTGCCACAAAAGATACTATTTCAAAGATTTATGATCACAACTTTAAGGACATATTTAATGACCTTTATGAAGCAGAATATAAGGATAAATTTGAAGCAGCAGGCATAGAATATTTCTATACGCTTATCGATGATGCAGTAGCACGTGTTATGAAAGCAAAAGGCGGATTTATCTGGGCTTGTAAGAACTATGATGGCGATGTTATGAGTGATATGGTATCATCAGCCTGCGGTTCACTTGCAATGATGACATCAGTGCTTGTATCACCTTCAGGAGTATATGAGTATGAAGCTGCTCATGGAACAGTTCAGAGACATTATTATAAGCACCTCAAAGGTGAGGAGACATCTACAAACTCTGTTGCAACGATATTTGCATGGACGGGAGCACTCCGCAAGAGAGGTGAGCTTGACAACATTCCTGAGCTTATGACATTTGCAGAAAAGCTTGAAAAAGCAACACTTGGAACAATCGAGTCAGGAAAGATGACAAAAGATCTTGCACTTATCACATCACTTGAGAATGTAACGGTACTTAACAGTCAGGACTTTATCAAGGCAATCAAAGAAAACCTTGACAAAGAACTTGCATAGATATTGTTCACTCGAGAGCGTGGCCGGGTTGTCAGGTCATGCACAATGTAATTAGATTTTAAATGGCACCCTTAAAGTTTTGGAGTTTGGAGGGTGCCTGTTTTAAAATGTATTATCATAATCCTTGATTAAATTGTGCAATTAACACAACATATAATTAGTTTCGCAATTATCTGAGTACATTAAAAAAAGGAGGTTTTTATTATGAGTTTTGTTGTAGATGAAAAAATATTTGAGGGAAAAGTTGAGCTTCCTTCAAAAGCTTTTACGCATGGTGCAAAATTTCATTCAGATGATGTTTTTGCAACAGCATTTCTTGAAATGATAAAACCTGATATTGAGGTGAAAAGGGGATTTGAAGTTCCGAAAGACTTTGACGGTATCATATATGATATTGGCAGAGGCAAATTTGATCATCACCAGAAAGATAAGGAGTACAGAGAAAACGGATGTCCGTATGCGGCTTTCGGTCTTTTGTGGAGAGAGTTCGGAGCGGCGTGTGTCGGCGAAGAAGAAGCGGCAAGGTTTGATGAAAAATTTATACAGCCACTTGATGAGTCTGACAATACGGGATGTGACAATGATATAGCAAAGATAATAGGTGAGTTTAATCCGGGATGGGATACTGAGCAGGATTATGACGGCTGCTTTAAAAAAGCCGTAGAATTTGCAAAAGTGATACTTGTAAATCATTTTAATGCGGTCGCAGGAATATTGAGGGCAACCGAACTTGTAAAGGCTGACATGGAAAAATGTGATGGCGAGGTACTCGTGTTATCTAAATTTGCTCCGTGGAAAAATGCAGTTATTGACAGCGGATATAAATATGTTGTATATCCGTCAAACAGAGGTGGTTACAGTGTGCAGGGAGTTCCGTTAAGTGCGGATGACAATACGCTTGTATGTGATTTTCCTGAGGAATGGTGCGGAAAGGACGCAGATGAATTAAGGCAGATAAGTGGTATAAAAACGCTTAGATTTTGTCATCCGAATGGGTTTCTTGCGGCAGCAGATACACTTGAGGATGCGGTTAAAGCGGCAAGACTTTCACTTGAAATTTCATACGGTGGTATAAATATGCTTACGCAGGGATAAAATTGGGAGGTTAGATTAAAAATTTTAAAGCAGTGTGTGTGCATACATTATTTTTATGGAAATGAATAGATAAGTTTCACATTATAGTTATTTGATTAAAAAATGTCGGAAATTTTTGGTTTCCGACATTTTTTGAGTAATCCGTCACGCTTTATTTTTCAGATTCATTTATTGCCTTAATTGTCTGCTGTATATCTTCATATTTTAATTCATCAGGTGTAAATGAAAGTGTTGAGTGAATAGGGACACCGCCAAAACCGCATTTAAGGTCTTTTAATTCTTCTTCTAATGTCTTTTCAGAGTCCTCTTTATGCCGTGCTTTTACACATTTCATAAGCATATCGTCAAGAGGAGCTTTGTTTTTGGCAAATCGTTCTACATCCTCGCAGGTTGCAGCCTTGTTTACGACAAACGGAATTGTTACTGTAGATAAGACAGATACTTTCTTTGCTTCTTTTATATCTCTTGATGATGCTCCGATAAGTATCTTATAATCACCTGACGGTGCATACCAGTCGTGTATTGTTTCATTATAATATGCCCATGCTCTGAATCCGAGAGTGAATTTGACCGTTTTTGTCTCGCCGGGAGCAAGTTTTACTTTGGCAAAATTCCTTAATTCTTTAACAGGTCTGTTATCTTCATCTATATGATTTTCAATATAAAGCTGCACGATTTCGGCACCCTCGACTTCGCCGATGTTCGTTATATCAACGCTGACTGTTACATTATCGTTATCTTTAAATGAAAAATCATTTTCTGATGCACTCTTACCGTTTATTTTCATATTATCATATCTGAATTTAGTATAGCTTAATCCGTAGCCAAATGGGAAAAGTATATCCATTTTCTTCTTATCATAATATCTGTAACCGATAAAAATTCCTTCGTTGTAATTTACCTTATCTCTGTTGCCCGGGAAGTTTAAGTATGCAGGTGTGTCCTCAATACGGAGAGGGAAAGACTCTGCAAGTTTTCCGGATGGATTGGCAACTCCGAACAAAAGATTGACGGCTGCTGCTCCTGAGGCTTCTCCGGCGAGATACATTTCAAGAACGGCATTTACTTTGTCAAGCCACGGCATAGTAATGGAAGAACCATTGTGCAGCACAACAACAACATTTTTCTGTACCTTGCATATTTCCGCTATAAGCTCGTTCTGGCATTTAGGCATATCAATATGTTTTCTGTCAAAGCCTTCATTTTCAAATGCGTCCGGAAGTCCGGCAAAAATCACGGCAATATCCGCATTTTTTGCAGCATTAACCGCCTCGTTTAAAAGTGCCTCGTCAGTAATGTCATTATCGGTATTATAACCTTTAGCATATGTAACATCAGCAAACTGTTTTGCCGAATTTAATGCACTGTCTATTTTATGGCAGTTTATGTGGCTTGAACCGCCACCCTGAATACGGGGCTTGTCGGCAAATTCGCCGATAAATGCAATCTTCTGGTTTTTGCTGAGTGGGAGTGCACCGTTATTTTTTAAAAGAACGGCACAGTTTTCAGCAGTTTCCTTTGCAATCGCATGATGCCATTCCATATCGTATTTAAAACCGGAATGTTTATCCTTTGAGATAAGTGACTTATCAACAAGTGTGAGTATTCGCCTGACGGCAGTATCTAAAGTTTCCATATCAAGCGAGCCATTATTTACGGCTTTCACGATAAGTTTATCTGTTTCACCGTGGCTTGACGGCATTTCAAGGTCTAGTCCTGCCTTAAGAGCCTTTACTCTGTCATTCATTGCACCCCAGTCAGTCATGACAAGCCCCTTAAACCCCCATTTGTCTCTCAATGTATCAGTGAGGAGCATTTTATTTTCGCATGAATACTCGCCATTTATCTGATTGTAGCTGCACATTATAGTCCACGGCTGAGCCTGTTTTACGACTTTTTCAAAAGCAGTAAGATAAATCTCGTTGAGCGTACGCTCGTCAATCTCGGCACTTATGCTCATTCTGCGCCATTCCTGATTGTTTGCGGCAAAATGTTTAAGACTTGTACCAATGTCATTTTTCTGCACACCATTTACAAAAGCAGCACCCATCTCGCCGGCAAGATAAGGGTCCTCAGAAAAATATTCAAAATTTCGTCCGCATAAAGGTGAGCGTTTCATATTAATGCCCGGTCCGAGCAAAACAGATATATCTTCACTCTGACACTCTTTACCAAGAGCATTTCCAACATTTTCTATAAGCTCCCTGTCAAAAGAGCAGGCGAGGGCAGAAGCGGTTGGAAAGCAGATGGCTTCAATGCTGTCAAGAAGTCCGAAATGTGCTGGACTGTCATCCTCTTTTCTGAGTCCGTGAGGACCATCCGAAACCATAGCCGAAGGAAGGTTGAGTCTGTCAATCCTTTTTGTGTGCCAGGCATCAGCGGCAGAGCAAAGAGAAGCTTTTTCTTCAAGTGTCATCTCTGAAATAAGTTTGTCAATATTGATTTTTTCCATAAAATTAATTCTCCCATCTTCTATAATTCTTTTACAAGTTTTTTTGCTTTTGCACATTT
Organism: Clostridium sp. AM27-31LB; assembly: GCF_003480745.1. Classification (NCBI taxonomy): domain Bacteria; kingdom Bacillati; phylum Bacillota; class Clostridia; order Eubacteriales; family Clostridiaceae; genus Clostridium; species Clostridium sp. AM27-31LB. The sequence continues at coordinate 123,993 of NZ_QUJS01000004.1, forward strand.
ACATTGTAATTTACATAGCAATGCCGCAAGCTGTAGTTTTAGCTGTGATTAAAATATCTTTAAAACCACACATCATTTAATAAGAATTTTATCACAATATGATGAGAGGGTCAAAGTAGTAATGTTATAAGTATTCTATTATTTATCGAAATAGTAGTTTGAGGATATATTCTGCTGTGAGTGAGCGTGATTGTTGATATAAAACTGCTCAAATAGATAAATTGTTGATAGAGATTAAAAAATAGGAATAAAAAGCGAAAAATGCTTGACTTATGCACAAGAATATTGTAAAATAGTGAAATGTGGCGTGTGACATGCTGAACCAAAGCCCCGGTAGAGCATCTACGCGCAGTATAATTAATTTATGTAGTAGATAAGATTCTAAGTGAATAAGTTAGGAGGTACTGGGATGAAGAGTTATATGGCTAGCCCATCCACAATTGAAAGAAAATGGTATGTAGTTGATGCTACAGGACATACATTAGGACGTCTTGCAACAGAAGTTGCAAATGTATTAAGAGGTAAAAATAAGCCTACTTATACACCACATATTGATACAGGTGATTATGTTATCGTTATCAACGCTGACAAGATTAAAGTAACTGGTAAGAAACTTGACCAGAAAATTTACTACAATCACTCAGATTATGTTGGTGGAATGAAAGAAACAACACTCAAGGAAATGCTCGCTAAGAAGCCTGAGTATGTTATAGATCATGCAGTAAAAGGTATGCTTCCAAAGGGACCACTTGGTCGTCAGATGTTTACAAAACTTCATGTATATGCCGGTGCAGAGCACGGACATGAGGCTCAGAAGCCGGAAGTATTAGAAATCAAAGAGAGAGCATAATTGAGAGGAGGAAAATACAGTGGCAAACGCAAAATTTTATGGAACAGGTAGAAGAAAAAGCAGTATTGCTAGAGTATATTTAGTACCGGGTACAGGTAAAATCACAATCAACAAAAGAGACATTGATGAGTACTTTGGTCTTGAAACATTAAAGATTATCGTTCGTCAGCCACTCGAGGCTACAAACACAACAGATAAATATGACGCTATCATCACAGTTCGTGGTGGCGGATTAACAGGACAGGCAGGAGCTATCAGACATGGTATCTCAAGAGCTCTCCTTACAGTAGATGGAGATTTCCGTCCTGCACTTAAGAAAGCTGGTTACTTAACTCGTGACCCACGTATGAAAGAGCGTAAGAAATACGGTCTTAAGAAAGCTCGTAGAGCACCACAGTTCTCAAAGAGATAATTCAAGAGAATATCGGATATATACAAAAATCCCCGAAAACATTGTTTTTTGGGGATTTCTTTATGCCTTGATATTCTGTCAGATGGTATAAAAACACAAAAAAATTTCACGGTAACAAACACGAAAACAGGCGTCTTGTGCAAGACACATTTTTAGACAGTATTCAATAGGTAATGCAATACTATTGTTGTTTGAATGTGGAACAGAAGTGCTGGAAAGAGTGTGATTTTAATTTGTAGAAATTTGTGAATTTATATGATAGAATATGTCTGTTACCGCTCCCAGACAGGTAAGGAAGGGAGGTGTTTGTCATGGATATTATTATTTCCTTTATTGTTGCCGTTGCGGCTGGTGTAGTTTGACACTGCATCAACAAATGGTTAGACGGAGACAAATAGTTGGTAACTAACCTATGGTGTTAAGCCTTCCATACCAAAATAGGAATAGAAAACCCCGAAAGTCTTGCACACTTTCGGGGTTTTCGTTAGCTGTCCGTCATGGACTATTATTTCCTTTTGTCTATTGACATTATAGCATATGCAAAAATGATTTGCAATATGCGCATAATGATTATATGAATCAAAAAGTAACAGTTCAGCCATTCATTTATTACAGTCGTAAACCTGCCAGCAAGCTGTCAGTCGTTGCTATGCAGCTTGAGTTTACTTCATTTCATAAATGAAATATTATATAAAGTCCGCTTTTCAATGCATAGCTACGGAGTTATAATACTTGTATCAATTTACTTCTTATAATTCAGCGAAGGGAGAAAGAAAATGGCAGTAAATTTTAATCAGGACAGTGTATTTAATTTGAAACCGATAAGCAATGATGAGGTTCGCAGTGAGGTTGACGGCTTACTGATAGCTGGGGAGCAGATAGAGTTTGAGTTCAAGGGTGCGGTGGATATTGGAAAGATAGGCAGAATGTTATCGGAGTATGTTTTATAGTTAAAAAAAATAATAAATGATTTGTTATGTTGGCATTGCGTAAAAATTGCAATGTTAAGGAATTACGCAGAAACTCCAATATGCATTTGATATTTAAGTAATAAAAATAGCAGAAACACTTATATTCTAAATGTTTTCTGCTATTTTTATTACTTTATTCGTGATATTTTTACCAGATTACTCCACCAACGAGATTAACAACAACCGCCGCAACCCATGCGATACTGCATTGAAGTAATATGACAAGCAATGCCCATTTTCCGCCAAGTTCACGCTTTATTGAAGCTATTGCCGCAACACAAGGTGTGTACAAGAGACAGAATACTAAGAGTGCCATTGCGTTTACAGGTGATATGATTCCGAGTAAAAATGATGTTTTTGGTATAAGTACCGAAAGTGTTGATACCACGCTTTCTTTAGCCATAAATCCGCAGATAAGTGCTGTGCATATACGCCAGTCGCCAAATCCGGCAGGCGAAAAGACAGGAGCGATAACGCCCGCTATGGATGCTAAAATACTTGATTTTGAGTCTTCTACCACATTGAATCTGAAATCAAAATTTTGTAATATCCATATGACGATTGTAGCAAGAAAGATTATGGTGAAGGCTTTCTGGAGAAAGTCTTTCGCTTTTTCCCATAAAAGCTGAGCCACATTTTTTATGCCCGGCATACGATAGTTAGGAAGCTCCATAACAAATGGAACGGGTTCGCCTTTGAAGAGTGTTCTTCTAAATATCAGTGCGGCAGTTATGGCAAAAATAATGCCAATAAAATAGAGCAGTATCATGACAAGTGCTGCGTTGCCGGGGAAAAACGCAGTTGCAAAAAATGCGTATATAGGCAGTTTTGCCGAGCAGCTCATAAAAGGTGTGAGCAGTATCGTCATTTTTCTGTCGCGTTCTGAGGAAAGAGTTCTGCTTGCCATAACACCGGGAACTGTACAGCCGAAGCCTATGAGCATAGGGACTATGCTTCTGCCGGAAAGTCCTATTTTTCTTAAAAGCTTATCCATGATAAATGCAACACGAGCCATGTAACCGCTGTCCTCCAGCAATGACAAAAACAAAAATAATGTTACTATAATAGGAAGAAAGCTGAGTACACTTCCCACACCGTTAAATATTCCGTCAATTACAAGAGAATGAAGGACACTGTTTACATTGAGTGATGTCAGAGCTTTGTCGACAGCATTTGTGAGAAACTCGATACCAAGTTCAAGCAGGTTTGAAAGTGCAGCACCGATTACATTAAATGTAAGATAGAATACGAGTGCCATGATGATGGCAAAACTTGGGAGTGCCGTGTATTTTCCGGTCAGTACCTTGTCGATTTTTCGGCTTCTCGTATGTTCTTTACTTTCGTGTGGTTTTACAACAGTTCCATCGCAGGTTTTTAATATAAAGTGAAATCTCATGTCGGCTATGGCTTCTGCACGGTCGAGCATTCTGTCTTCTTCCATCTGCTGGATAATCTGTTCAAGTATATTTGATTCTTTTTCATTTAAGTTAAGGGCTTCTTTGATAAGAGAGTCACCTTCGGCAAGTTTTGATGCTGCAAATCGTACAGGGATATAAGCCTTTTTGGCTTTGTCCTCGATGAGGTGCATAATTCCGTGAATACAAGCATGGACGGCACTGCCGTTATCATCAGGAGAGCAGAAATCGGTTCTTATAGGTGTTTCCTGATATTTTGTTACATGGAGTGCATGGTCTATAAGTTCTTCTATGCCTTCGTTTTTTGCAGCAGATATAGGAATTACCGGGACGCCGAGCTGTTTTTCCATCTCATTTATATGTATTGCACCACCATTTTCCCTTACCTCATCCATCATATTAAGGGCAATGACCATTGGAATATTAAGTTCAAGAAGTTGCATTGTCAGATATAGATTTCTTTCTATATTAGAGGCATCGACAATGTTTATGATACCTTTTGGTTTATCTTTCAGTATAAATTCTCTGGTTACTATTTCCTCGCTTGTATAAGGCGACATTGAATAAATACCGGGCAGATCGGTGATAAGGGTGTTTTTGTGGTCTTTTATCACACCGTCTTTTCTGTCTACCGTTACACCGGGAAAGTTCCCTACATGCTGGTTTGAACCGGTAAGTCTGTTAAAAAGTGTTGTTTTGCCACAGTTTTGGTTGCCGACAAGGGCAAAAGTCAATACTTCATCATCAGGCAGAGGATTGTGGTGTTCTTTTTTATGTTCTTCGTTATATTCGCCAAATCCTGGATGAGGAATCGACTTGTGTGGTTTGCTTTTCTTCGGTGTTTTATCGGATACAATCGGTTCAACTTCAATTTTTTTGGCATCGTCAAGTCTAAGTGTCAGATCGTATCCGTGAAGTTGTAATTCAAGCGGATCACCCATAGGTGCAAGTTTTATAAGAGAGAGAGTAGTTCCTTTTATAAGTCCCATATCGAGAAAATGCTGTCTTAAAGCACCATCACCGCCAACGGATATTATTTTGGCACTGTCACCGGCTTTTAAGTCACTAAGATTTATTTTTTTGTTCATTTTATCCTCATTTCCGAGCAATGATTAGTTATTAAGCTAAGATACGAATTAGTATTTGTAATATAAAAGCCATTTGTTTTTGCTCAGGTACAAACAGCCACTTTTTGATATGACTTATCAAAAAACATCTGATTACTGATAAATCTTATCAAAAAGCGGGACTGTTCGCAATAGTTAAATAAAAATCAATCAGATGATAAGCCACAGTTTAGTCATGAAAAGACAATGAATGTATAGTATTAATATCTATACTACATATGTGAATAATTATACACTAGAAAACGAGGGGAGATAAAATAGAGTAATACAGAGTGTTTAAAAAAATTAAAGAAATAAAATAAAATTTTATATTTTAATTGCTTCAGATTTGTGGTATTATATTATGACAAAAGAAAATAGTTATTAGCCACATCATATATGTGAACAGTGACGAAAGTTCGGGAGGTAGGTCTTATGGCTGATGTTAATCAGGAAGTTAAAGAATTAAAAGAGAAGATTGAGTTTTGTTCGTATGTTATGAAATATGGGAGACTGATTGATATGTCTTCTGATCAGACTGTTAAAGCGTTCAAACTTAAATGCGAATTGGAAGATGAACTGAGATTCATCGAATTAAAAAATAAAAATGGAGGCAAATAAAAGAGTGCTGCCAGAAATTAAAACTACCGCAATATTATCCTATAATAAAGCGGTAGTTTTTTGTTTGAATTTTTACATTGAAATTAATTTGGAAAAATCACAAATTTTTGTTTAAAATCTGTAATGTTAAATTAAAAAATCTTTACTCCATAGGGTTCTAATGTAAGTTTATCACCTGATATAGTGCTGAAACTTAATTCTTTATCAGTGACATTCAGGTAAAATTCTATTGTATCACCGTTTTCGTCCTCACGCTTATGATATTCTATTCCATCGGGGAGTACATAGTATGGTGTTTCTGTTTCTTCAAGCATAGTCTTGAAAAGCTCAGACATTGTATTCATATCAAGTCTTGCAGCAACATAGTATGATTTGCCATCACCATATGTTTTTCGTGTTACAACGGGAGTTCCGGCATAAAAATCACTGTCATATCTTGCGATAACATCTGCATCTGATACACGGAGAATTTCAGCATAATCACGGATTTTGGCTTTGTTTCCATTTGTGAATGTGGCTGAATTTTTGTCGCAGTCATAAAGTGTATCAATTTCTTCACTTATTAAGCCAAATAGCTCGCTAAGTCCGTTGCCTGGAAAACCACCGAGAAAACAGAGTGTGTTATCATCTACATAACCCGTGAGATATGTTGCAAGGAGCTGACCGCCTCGTTTTACAAATTTTTTGAGATTATCAGCTGTGCCCGGTCTTAACATATATAGCATAGGTGCGACAACTACATTGTAGTCGTCAAGATTATCATCTGATGCTACTACATTCATGTCTATTCCAAGTTTTAAAAATTCATGGTAAATGTCAGCACAGGTCTGAGGATAATTTTTTGTTTCGTCTGAAAGTCCACGCATATTTTCAATAGCCCACATATTATCCCAGTCAAAGAGAAGTGCTGCTTTAGGTTTTACCAGTGTTCCCTTTACCTTTGAGAGATTGTCAAGCATTTCTCCGACTTTGGCAACTTCTTTAAATATTCTGGTATCATCGGTGCCTAGATGGTCTACGACTGCACCGTGGAACTGTTCAAAAGCACCTCTGCTCTTTCGCCACTGGAAATACTGTACCGTGTCAGAACCACATCCTACAGCCTGTGCAGAAAAGAGTTTATGCACACCGGGACGCTTGAGTTTGTTGTATCTGTGCCAGTTTGCAAGTCCCGGAGCACTTTCCATAAGCATATAAGGCTGGTCTTTTTTCATTGAACGCATAACTGCGTGGTCAAAAGAACTTCTCGCCATTGTGTCGGCAAAAGTTTCATAGTTATTATGGAAGAAAGGATAAGAGTCCCATGAAATAACATCAAGCTCTTTTGCCATCACACGATAATCAAGCCCTGGGAAAAGCTGCATAAAGTTTGTTGTGACAGGAATATTTGGTGTTCTCCTTTTTAGGATTTCAATCTCTGACTTCATATAATCAGTAGTATTCCATGTGGTAAAGCGTTTCCATTCGAGATTTAGCCCCATTATGCTGAACTCACCGTTGGCATATGGAGGTTCTATCTGTGAAAAATCATTGTATGTATGACTCCAAAAGCTTGTCCACCATGCCTTATTTAACTTATTTATATCGTGGTCAAATTTGTCAGCGAGATAGTCCTGAAATTTCTTTTTGCACAGAGGGCAGAAACACTCACCGCCAAATTCATTTGATATATGCCACATTGCAAGTCCCGGATGGTCGCCTACAGTGTCGATTATCTTATTTATAATGATACTGGTTTTTTCTCTGAATTTAGGTGATGACATACAGTGATTATGTCTGAAACCGTGGTGTGCACGGTGGTCATCGGCATTTACACGCATGCATTCAGGATATTTTTCGTCAAGCCAGGCAGGGCGGGCACCTGAAGGTGTTGCAAGAATGGTATAGATGCCATTTTCATAGAGTTTATCCATAATGTTTTTGAGCCAGTCCATATGAAACTCGCCCTCTGACGGTTCATATGCTGCCCATGCGAATATGCCTACGGACATACTTGTCATCTTTGCTTTTTTCATAAGTTTAATATCTTTTTCAAGAATGTCGGGGCGGTCAAGCCACTGGTCAGGGTTGTAGTCTGAGCCGTGGAGCAGTCCCTTTATCTGAGGAAATAAAATTTTTTTACTCATATAACATACCTCCAAAATTAAGTGTAAACAGATGATTGTGAAAATAATTATATTCTGAGTTGATTGTGCAACTATAACAAATAATCCCGCAGGCACGCTTTCGCTACCTGTCACTCGTAACAGTACTAAGTCAGCAAAATACGCTGACTAAGTGCTGACGGTGACAAAGTGCACTGCTAACATTATTGTTATAGCTGCACAATCTAATTACATATTATGAAATTTTCACAATCATCTGTAAAGTATTAAGATTATAACATTTATAAGGGATATTCACAATGCAAGATTGGAATAACAGTTACAATAAATGTAAGGCTATTCTACCATAAAAAGGTACTTAACAATACAATGAGTAGTTAAATGTCTTGCTGATTATCTTTATAAGGTTGAAGTGATATGAGTTAAAAATACAGGCACATGGCAAGATAGCCGCAGCACCAGTGCAAAAACACGCATCCCCACAGATTTTGGTGCCTTTCATATACATATCCGAGAGCCATGCTTAGTAAAAATGCACTCATCATAAAATAGAAACCGAACGGCATATGCATAAGTGAAAAGAGCAGAGAAGTTAAAAATATGCTGAAAAATTTCTGGAAGCGTATTTTCATAAGTGATTTTACACTTGTCTGTATCACGCCACGGGCAAGAAATTCCTGAACAAAGGCGGTGAATACATAGGTGTAGACACCTGAGAGCGAACCGCCTATATAGTAGTCTTTTATTTTGTAACCGAGTAACATAAGTATGGCTTTGCTAAGCAGAAGTATGCATGAAGCGACAGCCGCTATGGATAGAGACTCGACAATAGTTTTCTTTATTGTGTTTTTCCGTGGAATAAGTCCTATGTCACGCATTGAAAAACTTGTCATAAAGACTATAACGAGAAAAAGCAAAAAGGTTATACATTCTATAATCTGAGTGTAAACGGAGGATTTTAAATATATATGTAAAGTAAATTGCAAAAGACTCCATGTCATAAGGAAAACACTGATACAGAGTATAAGACCTGCAAAAATAAAAGCACAGTCATGTTCATGCTGTCTTAATTTATATTTGTCGGTGTCATCTTCTATAAGTATTACCATGCCGTTAAAACCGGTGTCCGAGTTATAATCGGCATCGGGGTCAAACAGTTCCGTCTGCGATGGTTTTAAAAGACTTATATCTATATTAAAATAGTGTACTTCTTTTTCTTTGCCAAAACGGTATCTTATTGAAGTTTTTGGCATTACTTTTCCCTTGTCGATACTTTCACGGAAAAGTTTGTTGAAAGCTCTGTTTTTTTTGTTATTCATAAAAAGTTCTTTAAAGGACTGTCCAAGAATATCTTTTTTTGATGAAATTCTTAAAATTTCAAGACTTGCTGAATTGCAATAAGTTATAGTGCCGTCAGAGTCAAGGGTTATGACCCCGTCTGACATATTTTCAAATATCATATTTTTCTGGTCGGCAGATATGGTTGCCGGAAATTGTGGTGACATAGGAATACCTCGCTTTGTTAAATCTGGTAACAGTTCTAACTTTTTATGGCTGAACTGTTACATAATATAATCATATCATACTTCTATTGCATTTTTTTATCAAATTGGCATTGTTTATATTGACTTTTTTATCAAATTATACGAAAATAGGCATGGTATTCAATAATACATAATTATATATATAAAATTTAGAAATGGAGATGATTGAATGTTTGGTTTTGGTCAGTTAATAGACACTTTAAAGAAAAGTCCAAAGAAGATCGTTTTTACGGAAGGTGAGGATTCGCGTATTCTTGAGGCTGCTTCAAGATTACTTGCAAGTAATTTCCTTCATCCTATTCTTATTGGAAATGAAGAAAAGATTATGGATGCAGCAGAGGAGTGTGGTTTTAACATTCGAGGTGCTGAGATTATAAATCCTGAAAATTATGAGAAGATGGACGAGATGGTTGAAATGCTCTGTGAAATCAGAAAGAAAAAAGGTATGACGCCTGAAATGGCAAGAGAAGTTCTTTCACAGGCAAACTATTTTGGAACTATGCTTGTAAAAATGGGTGTTGCTGATTCATTACTTGGCGGTGCTACATATTCAACGGCTGACACGGTTCGTCCGGCACTCCAGTTGATAAAGACAAAGCCGGGACACAGTATCGTATCATCATGCTTTATACTTGTAAGACCAAGTGCTACAGGTGAAAATGAGGTTATCGCTATGGGTGACTGTGCGATAAATATCAAACCGACTGAGGATGAACTTGTAGAGATAGCAGGTGAGGCTTCAAAATGTGCAAGGATATTCGGTGTAGATCCGCAGGTTGCATTTTTAAGTTATTCGACACATGGCTCAGGAAAGGGAGAAGATGTTGACAAGATGAGAAATGCAGCTCAGAAAGCAAGAGCAAAGTACCCTGATCTTCCTATAGATGGCGAGCTTCAGTTTGATGCTGCCGTATCACCTAGAGTCGCAAGGACAAAGTGTCCTGAATCAGAGGTTGCAGGTCACGCAAATACATTTATATTCCCTGATATTAATGCCGGAAACATCGGATACAAGATTGCACAGCGTATGGGTAATTTTGAGGCATATGGTCCTATACTTCTCGGACTTAATGCACCGGTTAATGATCTGTCAAGAGGATGTAATGCATCAGAGGTTTATTCTATGGCAATCATTACAGCAGCATTAGCTAACAACATTTAACATTATCAGGCAGCAGAGCAGATTGCGGGTATCTGCCTGACTGACAATAAATTACAAACTATAAATAAAAGCGGAAAATGATGTTTGAATTAATAAGACAATACGGCTTCTAAAATAAATGGCAGGAGTTATATTGTGCAAAGACAGCAGATTCCGCTTTGTTTATCATTATCGGATAATAGGACTGGTATATATGAAAGATAAGTTTTTCTTAATGCATATGATGCCTATAGTGAGGGCTCATATTGCGATATTTGATGAAAATGGAAATGTAAAAGAGCAATTATCTGAATCGAGAGAAGAAGATTTAAAACTATATTCAGAAATTATTAAAAAGTCAAGGAAAGATTTCCCATATATTATACTTATTGATACAAGTGTTGTTGTATGTGTTATGTGGAATGAGCAAGAAAAAGAATTTATTGTTATAGGAAAGACTGCACTTTACAGTGAATTTGAAAATCGCAACCATGATATACTTGAATGTCCCAAGGACACATATACATCTGCGATAATACTTATATGGAATAAACTTACGGGTAAAATGATAGGTAAAGGTGATCTCTGGACAAAGAACATAGTTCTTGATGATTCTGTCAGTAAGTTTGTAACAGAGAATATATTTGAATATCAGGAGAATGGAAAGCTGCATAATCCATATGCACAGGAGCAGAGGGAACATGACAGTATAAGGCGTGGCGATATAGAGGGACTTAAGGCAAGTATAAATGAGGTTTATCCGGGTGAGATAGGGAAACTTGCGGAAAATCAGGTCAGGAGTATAAAAAATGTTGCGATAGCGGTTATAACTTGTGCTTCAAGGTGTGCCATAGAGGGTGGATTAAATGCGGAGAAAGCATTTTCAATGGCTGACGGATATATAATGTATATAGAAGAAGAGATGAATGATCCGGTAGAGATAGAACGGGTTGTAAGGGAAGCCGAGTTTAATTATGCCAGGGATGTGCATGATTTAAATAGAAAAAACATAAAAAATCCATTGATACATCAGGTTAAGGATTATATATTCTCTCATATACACGAACAGCTTATGGTAAGAAATATTGCCAGATATATAGGGGTTTCACCAAATTATCTTTCAGAACAGTTCAGCCGGTTTGAAGGAGTTACACTTAAACAGTATATTATTGATGAAAAAATAAAATCAAGCGAATATCTGTTAAAATTTACGGATTATTCTCTTCAGGAGATAAGCAGTTTTTGTGCGTTCAGTTCGCAGAGCAGATTTAGTGTATATTTTCAAAGAAAAAATGGTATCACACCTGCAAAATATAGAAAAATGTATCAAAAAGGGAAAAAATAGAAAAAAACAGAAAAAAACAGTATTTTTTGTAGTTAAATCAGTAGAAAATGTATATAACAAAAGTTTCATTGATGATATAGTAGCGTGAAAGTTGCAAAATGTATTTTTTTGAGATGAAAAGGAGTGTTTTTGTAATGAACAAAGTAAACATTAAGTTTAGAGATGTAGCTGACGTAAACAGGTTTGTTCACATTCTCTCAAAATACGATGCTGATTTTAACTTATACTGTGGAAGTTATTATGTAGATGCAAAATCTTTGCTTGGCATTATGACTATGGATCTTAGAAACAGTATGTGGATGACAGGAAACTGTGAACCGGCCGAAGCAAATCAGATTATTCGTGAATTAGGAGACTTCGTTGCAGCATAATTTGTTATGAAAGCAGACCGGAAGATATGGATATAGATTGAAAAAGCACAAAACTCTGCGCTTGTTGCAGATTACATCTGTTATGTAAACTGCAGCCTACATTTCACATTAGTTGTGAGATGGCAGAGTTTTTTTCTTTTACAAACATATAGTTTTGTGATAAAATAAAAAATGCTTATTGTTCGCAGATTTAATGCGAACAGTAATAAAATGTACTTGCAGAAAAATGGCTACTGTTCAGAGGAGTGAATAGAGACAAAAAAATAATGGTGGAGGATAGAATATACCATGCAGAAAAAAGTTTTAACATTTATGCTGGCATTTGTGCTGTCATTATCATTTGTGACTACTGCATCAGCGATGGGGTATCATGAAAGTGATATTGAAAAATATATTATGGGACAGTTATCAAATGCAAAGATACCGGGAGGTTCCGTTTCTATAGTAACATCCGGAAAAGAGGTGTATAGTGCATCTTTTGGAGATGTGCCGGAGACAACATCTGATTTAAAGATTGGTTCAGTGAGTAAAGTATTTACCTCATTAGCCGTATTGCAGCTTGCGGATTCAAAAAAACTAAAACTTGACACAAGTGTTTCTGAGCTGGTTACAGGATTTGATGGAAATAGTGATGTGACAGTTGAGGAGCTTTTGAGACAGACAAGCGGCTATACTGCTGAACAGAGTATAAAGGGTGACAGGATTCCTGCTCCGGATGGAAAAAAGGGAGAATATAAGGACGCAAGGATAAACTATGCGATACTTGGAAAAATAGTAGAAGCTGTGTCTGAAAGTGACTATTCAGAATATATTCAGAAAAAGATAGTAAAACCATTAAAACTTGAGTCAACATATACTACCGATGAGATGTCAGGAAAAGATATTGTGGGTGGTCATGATAATATTTTTGGGCTTCCGGTTGCAAAAAGAGCAGTGAGCAATGACGACAAAGAGTGGGATGCAGTTTCAGCTACAGGTATTGTTTCAGATGCAAAAGACATGGGAAATGTTTTGAGTATGTATCTCGCAGCGGGTGGACAGACCCTTTCTTATAATCAGATTGAAAAAATATATTCTGATGGTGTAGATTGCGGAAAAACAATATTCGGAACAAATGGAACATCAAGTCTTGGATGGATAAAAACAAAAGTCGGCAAGCAGGATGTATATTATGTTTCAGGAGCTATAGATGGTTACATTTCGGCAGCTTTTCTCGTACCGGGTCAGGATGTTGGAATTGCTATGCTTTTTGACACATCTGATGTAATTTCAGGTAATGATGTAATTTCTGAACTTATGTCAAATGTTGTATGTCTTGCAATAGGCGAGAAAGCGAGAACAATAGATTCAAAAGCAGTCATGATGCCGCATATTGAGTTTGATGTTGTATATGTCATTGCATTTTTTGCGTCACTTCTTCCTATGTTCATGATGAGCTGGTGGTATAGAAGAACAAGAAATAAAGGGATTGGCATAGTTAAGACTATTGTGGATGTGGTTGTTCATATTGCCCTTCCTATAGTGATATATCAATTTGTACCTGTTATCATAGAAAATGTTTTAGGCAACTCGCTCGGTTCGTGGTTTATGATCAAAAAGTTCCTTCCGGAATGTTACTATATCACTCTTATTGTTGATGCGATATTACTTATCGGCGTGCCAGTCAAGGTAATTGCAGCTATTGTTGCAATGAAGAAAGGTCCTGTCGATGAGGACGAAGAAATGCCGGAAGATGAATTGTTTGAAAATTTAGGTGATGATGCAGAAAAGTCAGATGAAGATAAAGAGGAAAAAACAGAGCAGATAACAGCAGATGATGTCAAGCAGCAGGAAAGTGATGAAACATCTGAAAAATCAGAAAAAAACGGAGATGAAAATTCAGACGGCAGAGATGATATAGCTGATAAAACAAATGCAGATATTTCAGAAACAGAGCAGGGAGTATCGGACGATGATAATGCAGAAATATCTGACAGTAAACAGGATATATCAGAATTGGAAAATGTAACAGAAGAAATTGCAGCTGCGGCGGAAGAAGATGATGATATAGAGAATGTCGAAACAAAGAACGATATATCAGAAACAGAAAGCCCAGATGAACAGGCAGATGCTTTAAAAACACAGGATGAGGTCGTAAAGGAATTTAAGACAAGGTCCGGCAAAAACAAAAAGACTGAGGAATACGAGAGCAGCTTTGAGAGAGAAGCTGTAAAAGCCTTAGAAACAGATGAGCATGAAAATTCAGACGATACCAATGATGAACTTAAGGATATCAAGTCTGATTCGCAGATGCAGACGGCAGTTCCAAAGATAAAAAAGAGATATAATCCTCAAAAGGGAATGCCTGTAAAGATTGTTGTCGAGCCGGATGATGACCTTGACAACTAAAAAGGATTATGTTAATATTTTTTCAATTAAGCAGTATTATTAGCGGTCACACGGCAGGTTGTGGTCGATAGTATATGAAATTTGGACAATTGATTTAAAAGTGATGGCTGTGATGAGGAGGAGTACATATATTTAAGATTCCATAGAGAGAGGATGTATGGTGAAAATCCTTGTATCTGATATATGGAAGTAGCCTTTGAGCTTTGAACTGAAAGCAGTGACATGGATTAGCAGATTTTATATATCCGTATATCAATGATGTTTGTATCAAAATGTGTTTTGCTGCAAACCGATGCAAGTAGGCTTCAACGGATTTTCCAACGTTATATGGAAAACGATATAAAAGATTTTTATCTGAGTATCGGATGAGTGCAGATTTTATCTGAAATTAGGTGGTACCACGAAAATATTCGCCCTAAATTGACATTTGTCAGTTTAGGGCTTTTTTGATGAAAGATGCAGTGATAGCGGCACTGAGTTTGCAAAGCAGACTTTTGTTACTACTTATATAAGAAAGGTTTGGTGTTTAACTATGATTAAAGGAACTGAATTATTTGTAAAGGCATTGAAAGAGGAGGGGGTTGATACACTTTTCGGTTATCCGGGAGGTCAGGCGATAGATCTTTTTGATGCACTGTATGACCAGGATGATATTGAAGTCATTCTGCCAAGACATGAGCAGGCACTTATCCATGCGGCAGACGGATATGCAAGGTCAACAGGAAAGACAGGTGTGTGCCTTGTCACAAGCGGACCGGGTGCAACAAACCTTGTAACCGGAATTGCTACAGCAAATTATGACAGCGTTCCGCTTGTATGCTTTACAGGTCAGGTTCCGCTAAACCTTATGGGAAATGATGCGTTCCAGGAAGTAGATATAGTAGGAATAACGAACAGTATATGCAAATACAGCGTAACAGTAAGAAAGAGAGAGGACCTCGGACGAATAATAAAAGAAGCTTTCTACATAGCAAGAACAGGCAGACCGGGACCTGTAGTTGTTGACATACCGAAAGATATTCAGGTTGCGATGGGAAGTGAAGAATATCCTGAGGAAGTAAATATAAGAGGTTATAAGCCTAGTGAGGGTGTCCATGTTGGACAGATAAAAAAAGCCGTGAGCATGATGAAAAGGGCAAAAAAGCCATTGTTTTTACTCGGAGGAGGAGTAAATCTGTCGGGGGCAAACGAACAGATGAAAGAGCTTGTCGAGATGACGGGCATCCCTGCGATAACAACCATTATGGGAAAAGGTGCAATATCATCAAAGCACAGATTATATCTTGGAAACATCGGAATACACGGAAGTTATGCGGCAAACCATGCGGTAAGTGAATGTGATCTTCTTATTTCTATAGGTACAAGATTTAATGACAGGATAACGGGAAAGATAAGTGAATTTGCAAAAGATGCAAAGATAGTGCATATAGATATAGACTCCGCTTCTATTTCAAAAAATATTGTCGTAGATATTCCTATAGTAGCAGATGCAAAACTTGCCATAGAAAAACTTATCGAGTACGGAGCACCGCTCAAGATAGAAAAATGGGTAGCTCAGACGCTTGAATGGAAAGAAAAATATCCTATAAATATGGATAAATATGAGGGACTTACACCTGAAAAAGTAATAAAATACATAAATGATAACTTTGAAAGACCTATCGTAAGCACGGATGTAGGTCAGAATCAGCTCTGGACAACACAGTTCTTTGATATAGAAACAAACAGACAGCTTCTTACATCGGGCGGACTTGGAACAATGGGTTATGGATTTCCGGCAGCCATAGGAGCAAAGATAGGAAATCCTGCAAGACCTGTTATAGCAATATCAGGTGACGGCGGTATGCAGATGAACATTCAGGAATTTGCTACAGCTATGGTTTATGAACTTCCTGTCATTGTAGTAGTATTCAATAACGGTTATCTCGGAAATGTAAGACAGTGGCAGCAGCTTTTCTTTAACAAGAGATATTCAAGTACCTGCCTTACATACAGAAAGAGCTGCAACCGTGACTGCATGAATAAGGATAAATGCTGTCCGAAATATATACCTGATTTTGTAAAACTCGCTGAGAGTTATGAAGCAAGGGGGATAAGGATAACAAAAGAGGAAGAATTAAAGAAAGCGTTTGACTATGCACTTGAATTTAAAAAGGGACCTACACTTATTGAGTGCGTGATAGAGAGAGAGGCAAATGTATCGCCGATGGTACCGACGGGAAAAACGCTTGCGGATATGATTATGGATTGTTAAGATTTGTAAAATTAGATTTAGGTTGTGCTGATTGTGCAAATATAATTTAGTGAAAATTTTACAAAATATGGTTTGTATATGAACTGATAAGAAAAAATAAGAAAAAATAGAAAGGATGATTGTGATATGGAAATGAAGAAACGTTGTATTTCGCTTTATGTGGAAAATCAGATAGGAGTTCTTGCTAAGATTTCCGGTCTTTTTGCGGGCAAGTCTTACAATCTTGATACGCTTACGGTGGGTGAGACTGAGGACCCTACTGTTTCAAGAATGACTATAGAGATGACTATGGATGATGTGACTTTTGAGCAGGTTAAAAAGCAGCTTAACAGAAATGTTGTCGTTATCAAGGTTATGGATTTTTCTGATATTCCTATCCATAAGACGGAACTTGTATATATCAAGATAAACAGTTGTACAGAGAAAGATAAGAATGAGATATTCAGGATAGTAAATTCTTTTGACCATCTTGAGATTGCTGACTATGGAAAAAAATCGGTTATTGTAAGATATGTGGAGACAGAAGGCAAAGTTAATGATATAATAGATTTGTTTAATAAAACTTTTATAAACAGAATAGAAGTAGTCAGAGGTGGAAGCGTTGCTATTGAAGCGGTTTCGACTACTACGAGATAAGGAGAGGTGACGGATGAAAGAGAAGAGTGTAAGGAAAATACTTACAAAGAGCAGCTATGTGTTGTTTGTTATAGCTTTTGGGTTTATATCATTGAATATTTTGTTTGTGGACAAAATTCATTCATATAAAATAACTCAGCTTCTTCCGGGGATGATAGTTGGCGGTGTTGTAGTGGCAATAGGGATGTTTATATTAAGTAAAATAGCTCAGGATAAAGTTGACCGCCATTTTAAAAAAGTGTTGATTTTATTTTCAATCGTATATTATATTATTTTAATCAGAATGGGATTTCTCTTGAGATTTACACCGTCATTTGATATGGATGCAATCTATAGCGGAGCAATTCAATGGACTAATGAGGGAAATTTCTCAAATTTTTATGAGTATTTTGGTTATTTTCCAAACAATCTTGGTTCAATGGGATTTTTACATATTGTATTTAAAATTGCATCATTATTTGGAATAAAAGATTTTTTTGCGGTAGGAATAATTGTAAATAGTGCATTTATAACAGGAACCGCCGTATTTGTTTCACTTATCTGTAAAAAAATAGCAGGTTCTAAAACAGCTTTGATGTCATTAATCTTAGTTTTATTATGTTTTCCGTTTTATTTTATGGGTGCGGCATTTTATACAGACTCGTTATCATTAATATTTCCGGTGTTATTCTATTATTTGTATCTGTGTTTAAAAGATGAAAACGATAAAAAGAAACAGATAACATATCTTATAACTATGGGGTTGTCTTTAACAATAGGTATGATGATAAAATTCACCGTTGTCATAGTTCTGATAGCAGTAGTCATAGATGCGTTTCTTTATATTCCGTGGAAGAAAGCGTTGTTGATACTGGTTGTTTCTTTAGTATTTTACGGGGTAACAGTGTCAATATATAATCATAATATCTATAAAAATTATATAAGTGACGAACAATATCAGAACTTAAAAACACCATATTGGCATTGGATAATGATGGGATTGCAAAATAATGGTTATTATAATCCGGAGGACTATGAATATACAAGGTCGTATGATGTAAATGAAAGGTCAGCAGCCTGCCGTAAAAAGGCAATGGAGAGAGTTAAAGAACTGGGTGTATCAGGTCTGTTTAAACTTTGGACTAGCAAAGCGGTAATCTGTTTTGGCGATGGAACATATGCATTGTCAGATTTCTTAGACGATAATCCGGCAAATGAAACCAATATTCATGATTATATCTTATATGCGGGAAAAAGTTATAGCAAATATCAGTCATTTTCAACAGGATTATTGATAGTTTTATATCTGCTCGCAATTGTTGGTGCTGGTAGGGACATTATTGACAAAGTTAAATATAGAGAGTCGATTTTGCCGACAGCTCCAAGACTTGCGATGCTTGGGATACTATGCTTTCTAATATTATGGGAAACAAGCGGAAGATATTTTACTAACTATGTACCGATATTGATAGTGTGTGCTTCACTTACATTGTATTGGAAGAAGGGGGAAGTTTAATTTATGTCAGAGGGGATTATAGGAAATCTTACAGCAGTTTTGTACTATATGTTCTTTGTTATAAGTGGTATTATTATAATGTTTAGACTGCTGAATGGTCAAAAGTTAAGTATTATGTTTAAATGTCTTTTGGGAAGTGTTTTCGGAACACTTGAATTTCAATGGATTCCGATAATATTTGCTTTTTTCATGGATTTTACGGTTAGGGCACATATATGTGCATTGGTTATTCAGGTGCTTGTTTTTATATTAGTTATATTGAAAACAAATGGGGGACATGGATTTGTAAATACTTATAAAAAACCGATGGAATGGAAAAGATTTTTGTGGGAAAATCCGGCATCTATAATTATTTTTGCAAGTTTTGTAATATTTGCTTATTGTCTGAATACGCACACGATATTACTGAATTCAGACGGGAGTTTACATACGGGACAGGCAACTTACAGTGATATGAATATGCATATAGGATTTATCACAAGCATTGCAAAACAGCATACATTTCCACCGGAATATTCTATTTATCCGGGAGTAAAACTTGCATATCCGTTCTTGAGTGACAGTATAAGTTCGAGTCTTTATCTGTTGGGAGCATCACTCAGAGTAGCATATATTATCCCAATGCTTGTTGCAGTAATGCAGGTTTTTGGCGGATTTTACTGTTTTATTAAGTTTTGGTTCAAAAAAGGTTCGGTAGCTTTTGTTGCATTTATATTATTTTTCTACGATGGAGGTTTTGGTTTTATACACTTCTTAAATAAGGTAAATTTTTCTAAAAATTTTACAGAGTTTTATTTTACACCGACAAGTATTGGCGATTACAATTATCGCTGGGCACAGATAATAGCAAATATGTTAATTCCGCAACGCGCGACTTTGTTTGGCTGGGCAGTATTATTTCCGCTTCTTGCATTTTTATATTATGCAAAAGAAAATCGAAGCATTAAGAGTTTTCTTATAGCCGGGATAATGGCAGCAGGTTTACCTATGATACATACCCATTCATTTCTCGCACTGGGCATAATATGTGCAGTATGGCTGTTTTGGGATATGTATAAAGAAAAAGAAAGTTATTTGTTATTAAAACTCGCTGGAATAATCTGGGTAGTATTTTTCTTTTTGTTGAGAATGTATAATGACAAGACGGGATTGATAGAAAAAAATGGCTTTATTATAATGATTGCAGGCTTAGGCATTATAGCAGTTCTTTTTGTTAAAGAAATTGTATCATGTTTTAAAAATTCGACTATTAAAAGTTATATACAAACATGGGGAGTATTTCTTATTCCAGTAATATTATTTGCATTTCCACAGTTATTATTTTGGACATTTGGTCAGGCATCAGGTGATGGATTTTTGAGAAGCCACTTTAACTGGTCTAATACAAATGATAATTATTTTATATTTTATCTGAAAAATATAGGAATTACTTTTTTGATTTTTTTCCCAGCTTGGGTATCGGCAAAGAAAAAAGAACTTCAGACTGCTTCGCCAATGTTACTGATATTTTTTATTGCTGAGCTAGTAGTATTTCAGCCAAATGAATATGACAATAATAAATTATTGTTTGTAGCATTTGTATTTATGTGTGGAATTGTCTCAGATTTTGTAATAAAATTATTTAAGAAAAATTGGAATATAATACTTAAAGGTGCATTAGCGGTAAGTTTGCTGTTTGTAGGAGTGTTTTCTTCAGGCATGACTATTGCGAGAGAATGTGTGTCCGACTATGAACTGTATTCAAAAGCACAGGTAGATGCAACTGAATATATAGAAAAAAATACTGATGAAAGAGCGGTATTTCTTACGGGAGACAATCATAATAATGCAGTTGCGGCATTGACGGGAAGAAGTATTGTATGTGGGGCTGATACATTTTTATGTTATCATGGAATTAACACGGTGGAGCGTAAAAGTGAGGTCGCAAATATGTATGCTGACCCGGTTGGAAATAAGGAATTGTATAAAAAATATAATGTATCATATATTTTTGTAAGTGATGTGGAAACTGACGAATTCCAGATTAATTTTGAGGGATTAGGACAGATTGCAGAAAAGGTATATGATGCTCAGAATGTTGTTATATACAAATGTAATGAGTTATAAAATGAGGGATAACAGTTAAAAAGAAATAATACGAAAAAATGAAAAATGTTATAATAATTGGAGGAGGTCCGGCTGGTCTTACAGCAGGATATGAACTATTAAAGGATAATGATGATATTAAAGTTACGATACTTGAGGAGAGTAAGTCGCTCGGCGGTAAGTCACAGACCGTAAGATACCACGGCAACAGGATGGATATTGGCGGACACCGCTTCTTTTCAAAAGATGATACGATTATGAAGTGGTGGTCTGATATACTCCCGGTACAGGGTAAACCATCTTATGATGACAAGGTGCTTGGCAGAGAAAAAGAGTTTGCAAAAGGCGGTCCTGACCCTGAAAAGGAAGATGAGGTAATGCTTGTCAGGGAGAGGGTTTCAAGGATATATTACAACCGCCATTTCTTTGATTATCCTATATCAATGAAACCTGAAACCATTAAAAACATGGGAATGTTTACTACATTTAAAGCAGGTATGAGTTATCTTGGTTCATGCATAAAGAAAAGACCTGAGACAAATCTTGAAAACTTTTACATAAACCGTTTTGGAAAAGTATTATACAGTATGTTCTTTGAGGGCTACACGGAAAAACTCTGGGGCAGGCATCCGAGAGAAATATCGGCGGATTGGGGAACTCAGCGTGTTAAAGGACTTTCTATCCGTGCGATAATTAAAGATATTTTTTCTAAGATATTCGGTAAAAAAGACAACTCAAATGCAGAGACCTCACTTATTGAACAGTTCTGGTATCCGAAGTACGGACCGGGTCAGCTTTGGGAACTTACGGGAGAGAAGATAAAAGAAAAAGGCGGAAGTATCTTATTTGAACATAGTGTAAAAAAAATAAATAAAAAAGATGGTAAGATAGTTTCGGTAATATGTGATACACCGGAGGGTGAAAAAGAAATATCAGGTGATGTATTTATTTCATCAATGCCTGTAAAAGACCTTGTTGAGGGAATGAACGATGTGCCTGACGATATCAGGAATGTGGCGGCAGGACTTCCATACAGGGATTTTGTTACGGTTGGACTTCTTGTAAAAAAACTTGAACTTGTAAATAAGACGGACAAGAAAACATTATCAGATATAGTACCCGACTGCTGGATATATGTTCAGGATAAAGGATACAAACTCGGAAGAATACAGATATTTAACAACTGGTCACCGTATATGGTTGAAAAACCTGAGGACGCGGTTTGGATAGGACTTGAATATTTTTGTGCCGAGGGTGATGAATTCTGGAATATGACTGATGAAGAATGTATCGCATTTGCAAAAGACGAGCTTGTGAGAATGGAAGTGATAAAATCGGATGCAGTCCTTGATGCACACAGGGAGAGAGTAAAGAAAGCATCCACGGCATATTTTGATACATACAGCGATTTTGATAAGCTGGTTACATATTTAGACGGTTATGACAATCTTTTCTGTGTGGGAAGAAACGGTCAGCACAGATACAACAATATGGACCACTCAATGCTTACGGCAATAAATACTGCAAAAGCAATAAAAGACAATGTAACTGATAAAACAAATATATGGAATGTAAATACGGAGAAAGAATATTATGAGTCAAAATAAACAAATAACTGAAAATATAATAAACACGATTGCAAAACATCCGTACCTGTCAATGTTTTTGGTATGTCTTATGGCAAATTTGCTTTGTTTTGGTTCGGAGGGAAATGTTCCTCAGAATACTCTTGGCATTAAAGACATTGTGAGAAAAATATTATTTGCAATGGTTGTATTATATGCGGTGATGGGTACTTATATATGGATGGTTATATGTTATAATACAAGAGGATGAGATTATTATTAGATAAATTATGGAGGTTAATTTTGAAAACTTATATCCTTAATGAAATTTCATTGATTGTACCATGTTATAATGAGCAGGAGTCGCTTCCTGTTTTCTTCAATGAAATAAACAAAACAATGAAAACGATGGGCTGTACATACGAATTACTTTTTGTAGATGATGGATCTTCTGACAATACTCTTGAGATTTTAAAAGCAGCATCAGAAAATGATCCGCATATACGATATATTTCATTTTCAAGAAATTTTGGCAAAGAAAGTGCGATGTATGCAGGTTTTTGCAATGCACATGGTAAATATATTGCGGTAATGGATGCTGACTTACAAGATCCCCCGGCATTGCTGCCTGAAATGCTCCGGCTTATAAAGGAGGATGGATATGACAGTGTTGCTACAAGGCGTATTTCACGAAAAGGCGAGCCTGCAATCAAGAGTTTTTTCGCAAGACAGTTTTACAAATTGATAAATCGTATATCTGATGCCAATATAGTTGATGGTGCTCGTGATTTCAGACTTATGAAGAAGGAAATGGTTGATGTTATAGTATCAATGTCAGAATATAATCGTTTTTCAAAAGGCATTTTTGGCTGGATAGGATTTAAAACATATTGGTTACCTTTTGAAAATCATGAACGCATTGCAGGAGAAACTAAGTGGAGCTTTTGGAAGTTGTTTAAATATGCTATTGAGGGAATTATCAATTTTTCAAATGTTCCATTAAATATCGCATCGTGGTTTGGTATTTTTATGACAGTTATAGATTTCTTCGCAATCATTTTTATTGTTATTCGTAAACTTATATTTGGAGATCCTGTTGCAGGCTGGGCATCTACAGTGTGTATCATAACCTTGATAGGCGGCATACAGCTTTTTTGTATGGGAATTATGGGACAATATATATCTAAGACTTATTCAGAGGTGAAAAACAGACCGCATTATATAGTTTCAGAAAGCAGCTTAGATGATATAGAAAAAATAAAATGATTTATGTTTACGGTCAGCCGTATATTCACAATCGGTGATGCCGGCTGGCTGATGATGTAAATAAGAATGGCATAAAAATTGATATGCCAAACATGTTTATTATTTAAAATTATTAATGAAATGAGAGGATATTCAATGAAAGTTCAAACTGTGAAATCAGGGAAAATATACAAAGATTTTCCTATGTTTATAAGTGTGTTTATATTGGCAGAATTAATGATGCTTTATATTTTGAAAAATAATGGTTTTTATCCGTTTGGTACAAAATCAATGCTTATAATGGATATGAAAAATCAGTATGTTGAATTTATAACTTCTCTTAGAAATATTATAAGAGGAGAAGATTCAATATTTTTTTCATGGTCACGCTCTATGGGAGGAAATTATATAGGTGTTTTTGCTTATTATATTGCAAGTCCGTTTTCTTTTTTAACATTGCTTTTTTCAGTTGAAAAGATGCCTGTTGCCATTGAGTTTCTCACATGTTTAAAAATTGGACTATGTGGTATCAGTTTTTGTATATATGCTAAATATCTTTTTGACAAGTATAATGCAAAGTCAAAAATATTAAATATATGCTTAATAATTCCATCAATATGTTATGCTTTTATGTCATATACAATGGTATATTCGCTAAGTATCATGTGGCTGGATGCAGTTATTTTTTTGCCGCTTATACTTATGGGGCTTGAAAAAATATTTGATGGTTCAAAGGGACTTCAGTATGTTCTGTGTCTTACTTTATTGTTTATAAGTAATTATTATACCGGATATATGGTTGCTATTTTTACCGGACTTTATTTTATTATAAAAATCGTAAGTCAATATGATATTTCAAAAAGAAACATAAAAAAAGAGCTGTCAATTTTGATACATTTTATAATGACAAGCCTTATGTCTGTTGCATTGGCTGCACCACTGCTATTAGCTTCTTTAAAGGATTTAATGTCAGGAAAACTTTCAGATGTATATACAGGTTATGAACCTGCTGAAAGTACAAACTTTGTGTTTGCAAAAATATTTACCAAGTTCTTATATGGAAAATATGACAGTATTACGAATACAGGACTTCCGGCAATATATTGCGGCTTCGTGATAATTATTTTTGCAGCGTTATTTTTCTTTATGAAAAATATAAATATCAGAGAAAAAATCGGTATGATACTATTGATATGCCTGTTTTTATTGAGCTTTTATTTTGTTGGACTTGACAAGGTGTGGCACGGATTTCAATATCCAAACTGGTTTCCATACAGGTATGCTTTTTTGTTTAGCTTTACATTGATTTATATGGCACTTCGTACACTTATATCAATTGATTTAAGTCAGGCAAAGTTGAAAATGCATTTGCTGGAAATTATACCAAAATATGTGTATAAAATAGCTGCATTTATTATAATTGTTGGTGTTTTACTTGAAATGGCAAATAATGGTGCAATTCTTATAAAGGGACTTGGAAATGAATTTGGCTATGGCGAAATGGAAGAATACACATCGTTTATAAGGAAGACAAAACCGTTGATTGATGGTATAAAAAAGAATGACAATGATTTATACAGAATAAACCAGCGATATGATTATTCAAAAAATGATGCAATGCTTCTTGGTTATCATGGCATGACACATTATTCATCAGCATTTAATGCATATATAAATAATCTTATACCTAAACTTGGTCTTGGTCAGAGTTATTTTTGGAATTCAGGATATTCGTCAACTCCGCTTACAGATAGTATATTTGGATGTAAATATACGATAAGTGATGAAACAATGCCGGCATCATGCTATACGCAGCTTGATACTACAGCAGAAGGCGGAAGCAGTTATAAAAATGACATGGCACTTCCTTTTGTGTATGCTGTATCAGATAAATGTACTGAACCTGATTTAAATCAGCCGGGAATTTTTGCAAATCAGAACAATTACCTTTCATCTGTTACCGGAACTTCTGTAAATTATTTTACAGGCTGTAAGTTTAGTGTTACACAGGACACTGCAAATACATGGACTTATAGCATACAGGCAGTTTCAGATAATCCTATGTATTTATATATGCAGTCAAATGCAGGCTATGCGGATGTTTATGTAAACAACAACCGCATAAGTGATTATTTTTCAGAACGAAAAACAGGTGCACTTTATCTTGGCGATTTTACCACAGGACAGACGGTGACTGTTCAGGTAGTGGCTGCTGATGACGGAAATACTTACTCACAGACATTTACGGATATTGTACAATTGGATGTGGCGGCACTTAAAAATACAACGGCTTCATTGCAAAAGCACGGTTTGAAAATAAAAAAGCAAAATGGCAATAGTATTTCAGGTGAGATAATATTGGATAATGGGCAAAATCAAATTATGACTTCTATTCCATATGATGAGGGGTGGACAATATATATTGATGGGGAAAAAGCAGACTATACAAAATATGCAGGCTCATTTATCAAATTTGACTGTTCATCAGGAAAGCATACCATAACAATGAAATATGTATCACCAGGATTTTATCAGGGAGTAATTGTCGGAATAATCGGCTTGCTCGCATTTGCATTTGTATTTATACTGCATCCTATGAGAAAAAGCAGAGAAAATAAAATTGCCATGACATTATAGATAAGGGAGAAAGATAAAAACAAGCTATTTTGAGCACTTCAGAGTGGCTTGTTTTTCTTTACAGAAAAACACTTCAATGTTAGAATGTAGCTAAATAATACAATAGAAAATAACAGGAGTTTACAACGAGAGCACATATAATATAGCAGGAGGATGGATATGGCAAGAACGGTAAGTATAGGAACTCAGGACTTTGAGAAAATGATACAGAGAAACTGTTTTTATGTAGACAAAACAGGTTTTATAAAAGAATGGTGGGAGAGTGAAGATGAGGTTACACTTATAACAAGACCACGCCGTTTTGGAAAAACATTAAACATGAGTATGCTGAACTGTTTTTTTTCAAATAAGTATGCGGACAGAGGGGAGTTATTTGAGAAACTTGAGATATGGAAAGATGGGAAATATCGTGAGATACAGGGAACATATCCGGTTATATTTCTGAGTTTTGCCAGCATTAAATCGAATAATTTTACAGATACAAAAAATGATATAGTAGCAGTTATAAACGGTGCTTTCAGAAGTCATAGTTATCTTTTAGACAGTGATGTATTATCGGATGCTGAAAAAGAAATATTTGAAAGTTTTGACAGATATGCAAACAATATAAGTGTAGATAAAGAAATTGCAAATGAAACTGTATATAGGGCTTTAAATAATCTCTCACTGTTTTTAAGCAGATACTATGGAAAAAAGGTTATAATTCTTCTAGATGAATATGACACTCCGATGCAGGAGGCATATGTAAATGGATATTGGGAAGAACTTGTTGCTTTTACAAGAAGCCTTTTTAATTCAACATTTAAGACAAATCCGTATTTAGAGCGAGCGATAATGACCGGTATAACAACAGCTGAATATTCAGCTGTTAGGAAGTTTGCTAAGCAAACTTCTAATGGCTCGGCTAAAGCCGAGACTATGTCTAAAGAGAGTATTTTTTCTGATTTGAACAATCTTGAGGTAGTTACGACACTGACTCCAAAGTATGAAACTGCATTTGGATTTACAGAAGAAGAAGTGTTTAAGGCATTAGATGAACAGGGACTTTCTGACAAAAAAAACGATGTTAAGATATGGTATGACGGTTTTAGATTTGGCAGTAAAAATGATATTTATAATCCGTGGTCGATAATAAATTGTCTGGATAAGAAAAAAATAGCATTGTATTGGGCGGAGTCAAGTTCAAATGGTTTGATAAACAGCTTAGTGCAAAAGGGAAGTTCAAATATAAAAATGATGGTTGAAGAACTTATAAATGGCTCAACAATCAATGTGCCGATAGATGAACAGATAGTATTTTCAGAACTTGATTATTCGGAGGATGCCGTATGGAGCCTTATGCTTGCAAGCGGTTATTTGAAAGTTGTTTCGTCAGAAGAATTAAATCTTATAAGAGAAAGTGATAATGAGTATGAACTTGCTCTGACAAACCGTGAGATATTATTTATGTTCAAAAAAATGATACTCCGCTGGTTCAGTCCTGCAAAAAGTGAAACAAATGAATTCATAAAGGCACTTATAAGTGGAGATATAGAGAGCATGAATGAGTATATGAATGATGTTGCATTACGCACATTCAGTTCATTTGATACAGGAAAACATACATCTGAGAAAAAAGCACCTGAAAACTTTTTCCATGGATTTGTTTTAGGGCTTATGGTAGACCAGTCAGAAAACTATATTATAACTTCAAACCGTGAGAGCGGTTTCGGACGCTATGATATAATGCTTGAACCAAAAGACAAACAGACTCAAAAATATCCGGGAATAGTTATAGAATTTAAAGTGATAAATCCAAGAAAAGAGAACTCACTTGAAGAAACTGTTGAAGCTGCACTAAAACAGATAGAAGAAAAGAATTATGATGCAGAACTGATAAACCGTGGAGTAAAAGAGGAAAACATACATCATTACGGATTTGCGTTTAAAAGTAAAGAGGTGTTGATAGACGGCAATTAAGGATGAGAAGCATTGCCAAAATCTGTTGCAGTTTGTTTTCAGATATAAAAGATTTGGATAAAAAATCCTTGACAAATCATTTTGCAAGGGTATATACTTTTAACCAGTTAAATAAATTGAAACTGTTGAAGTGGAGATAAAAATAAAAGAGGCGCTTACAGAGAGCAGGGGATGCTGAGAACCCGCAGAAAGCTGTTTATTAAATGGACCACTGAGGGCATAGTCAAAGGAATTTTATTCCGAGTATTCTATGACGCGCAGGCATGCGTTAGTTGCCGGGAATATGTTGGTATTTCGCTAAGAGTGTGGGCAGACCATAAAACAAGGTGGCACCGCGGTATATTATTATTGTATAACCGTCCTTGAACATTATTATATAAGTATGATAATGTTCAAGGACTTTTTGTTTACCTTGAATGAACCTAAACTCTTATAAAAAACTACTGTATGTTTACATACAAAGTATTTTTTATAAGAGTTTAGGTGAGTGAAACCACAGCGAGAAAACTATGTTTTCGAGCTGGTTCATTCAAGGTAAACAAAAGTGTACTGTAAGAAAAAAAGTGAAACCACAGCGAGAAAACTTCAGTTTTCGAGCCGGTTCATTCAAGGTAAACAAAAGTTTATTATATCCTGCCATTTTACAATTAACACAACATATAATCAGTTTCGCAATTACCTGATTCATTTAGAAAGCTATTAAGGAGGCAAAGCATGATAACATTTGAAGAAGCAAAAGAATTATCGAAAGGGTACAAAGTTGTACCTATAAGCATGGAAATTATGTCAGACATAAGAACACCGATGCAGGTGCTTCGTATCCTGAAAGGCGTAAGTTCACACTGCTATATGTTAGAGAGTGTGGAAAATCAGGAAAAATGGGGAAGATATACATTCCTCGGATACGATCCGAAGTTAGAGATTACCTGCACTAACGGAGTGATGACGGTTAAGAATGGAAAGACCAAAGTAAGTGAAGTTAAACATCCGGGTGAGAAGATAAAAGAAATATTAAAGGAATACACAAGTCCTAAGATAAAAGAACTTCCTACATTTACAGGCGGTCTGGTGGGTTACTTCTCATATGATTACATAAAATACAGTGAGCCTAAATTAAATCTTGATGCGAATGACGAGGAGGGCTTCAAAGATGTTGACCTGATGCTTTTTGACAAGGTTATCGCATTTGACAATTTCAGCCAGAAGATAATCGTTATCGCAAATGCAAGGACTGAAAATTTAAGAGAAGATTATGACAGATGTGTTGATGAGATAAATAAGATAATAGAGCTTGTAAGAACGGGAGAGATGGTCGAGGTTAATCCGGGAAAGATTACATCAGAGTTCAGACCTCTCTTTACCGAAAAAGAGTATTGTGAGATGGTTGAAAAAGCAAAGCATTATATATATGAAGGAGATATTTTCCAGGTTGTGCTTTCAAACAGGCTTGAGGCTGATTATGAGGGAAGCCTGCTTAATGCTTACAGAGTGCTCAGAACGATAAATCCATCACCTTATATGTTCTACTTTAGCAGTGATGATATAGAGGTGGCGGGTGCTTCACCGGAAACGCTTGTAAAACTTGAGGACGGTGTACTCCATACATTTCCACTTGCAGGCACAAAGCCTAGGGGAAAGAATAAAGAGGAGGATGATGAACTTGAAAAAATCCTTCTTACCGATGAGAAAGAGAGAGCCGAACATAATATGCTTGTTGACCTCGGAAGAAACGATATAGGAAAGATAAGCAAATTCGGTACGGTTGAAGTAGAAAATTATATGGATATTTTGAGATATTCCCATGTAATGCACATTGGTTCAACGGTTAAAGGTGAGATAAGGGATGACAAAACAAGTCTTGATGCCGTAGATGCGGTACTTCCGGCAGGAACACTTTCTGGAGCACCCAAAATCCGTGCGATGGAGATAATAAATGAACTTGAAAATAACAAGCGTGGAATTTATGGTGGTGCGATAGGTTACATTGACTTTACGGGAAATCTTGATACCTGTATTGCAATAAGAACGGCATTTAAGAAAAATGGAAAAGTTTTTGTTCGTTCAGGTGCGGGAATTGTTGCAGACAGTGTACCTGAAAGCGAGTACAACGAATGTATTAATAAGGCAAAAGCAGTTATGAACGCAGTTTCAATGGGACAGGAAAGTATATAAAAGGAGGCTTATATGATATTACTTATAGATAATTATGACAGTTTCTCCTACAATCTGTTTCAGTTTGTGGGAACGATAAATCCAGATACTAAGGTGATAAGAAATGATGAGCTGACGGTAAGTGAGATTGAAAAACTTGCACCGAGTCATATTATTATATCACCCGGCCCCGGAAAGCCGGCTGATGCGGGAGTATGTGAGGATGTTATACAATATTTTAAAGGAAAGATACCTATTCTTGGTGTTTGTCTCGGTCATCAGGCAATATGTGAGACATTTGGAGCAGAAGTTACATATGCACCTAAACTTATGCACGGTAAGCAGTCAGAGGTTAAACTTGATGAGGACTGTAAGATTTTTAGGGAGATAGGTGACAGGGCAAAGGTGGCGAGATACCATTCGCTTATCGCAAAAAAAGATACAATACCTGATGAGCTTATTGTAACGGCGGTCACAGATGACGGTGAGGTAATGGCGGTAAAGCACAGGGATTATGAAATATATGGTGTTCAGTTCCATCCAGAATCAATAATGACACCTGACGGCATGAAAATGTTAGAGAATTTCTTTGAGTAACGATTTAGTTACATATAGTATTAGATATAGGCAGGATGATTATAAAGGCAACATTATGATATGACAAAACTCATTTTGTAGATGTTGTATGGAAATATTAAGATATTAATATAAAAATGGAGGGTTTGAACATGATAAAAGAAGCAATAAATACACTTGTAAACGGCAAAGACCTTACTGACGAGGTTATGACACAGGTAATGGAAGAGATTATGACGGGGGAAGCAACTGACGCACAGAAAGCATCATTTCTTACTGCTCTTTCGATAAAAGGTGAAACTATCGACGAGATAACAGCGGCAGCAAAGGTAATGTCATCAAAATGTACACCTTTTAACAATGAGGGTGATGCTCTTGAGATTGTAGGAACGGGCGGAGATAAGGCAAATTCATTTAATATATCTACACTTTCTGCAATCGTAGCCGCAGCAGCAGGAGTTCATGTTGCAAAGCATGGAAACAGGGCAGCATCCAGCAAATGCGGAACTGCTGATTGTCTTGAGGCACTTGGAGTTAAGATTGATATTGAGCCGGAGCACAGCGAAAAACTTTTGAAAGAGGATGGAATATGCTTCTTATTTGCACAGAAATATCATCCTGCAATGCGTTTTGTAGGTGCAGTCAGAAAAGAGATGGGAATACGCACAATGTTTAATGTACTCGGTCCACTCTCAAATCCGGCAAGGGCAAATATGCAGCTTATGGGTGTATATGATGAAAAACTTGTGGAGCCGCTTGCTCATGTACTTAAAAATCTCGGACTTAAAAAACTTATGGTAGTTTATGGAATGGATTGTCTTGATGAGATTTCACTTTCAGCACCGACAAAAGTTTGTGAGTACAGAGACGGTGAGGTTAAGAGTTATGAGATAACACCGGAGCAGTTTGGATTTACACGCTGCAAGAAAGAGGACCTTGTCGGTGGAGAACCTGCTGCAAATGCACAGATAGCAAGAGAAATTCTTGACGGAGTTGAGGGACCAAAGATGGATGCGGTATTACTTAATGCCGGAGCGGCTATCTATATCGCAACAGACGGAATTACAATAGAGCAGGGAATTGAAAAAGCAAAAGAAATGATAACAAGCGGAAAAGCTAAGGCAAAACTTGAACAGTTTATAGAGGACAGCAACAAATAGAAATGGAGAAAACATTGAACATATTAGAAGAAATTGCGGCAAAGACAAGGGAGCGTGTAGCCGAGGAGAAAAATAAAGTTTCTCTTGAAGAAATGAAACAACAAGCCGAAAGTCTTAACACTGAAACTGGTTTTCCGTTTGAAAATGCGATTAAAGAGGGAAGTCTTTCATTTATATGTGAAGTGAAAAAGGCTTCACCGTCTAAAGGACTTATAGCCGGGGATTTTCCTTATGTCGAGATAGCAAAGGAATATGAAAAAGGCGGTGCGAGTGCCATATCAGTACTGACTGAGCCGTATTGGTTTATGGGCAGCAACGAATATTTAAAAGAGATAAGGGCTGCGGTAGATATTCCTATAATAAGAAAGGATTTTACCGTTGACGAGTATATGATATATGAAGCAAAGGTTATCGGAGCTGATGCGGTGCTTCTCATATGTGCGATACTTGATGATGATAGCCTTAAAAAATATATGCAGACAGCAGATAAACTTGGACTCAGTGCCCTTGTTGAAACGCATGACGAAGAAGAAGTTAATAGAGCGGTCAAAGCGGGAGCAAGACTTATCGGTGTAAACAACAGGGATTTAAGAAATTTTACTGTTGATATAAATAACAGTCTCAGACTTAGAAATCTCGTGCCGGATAATATTACTTTTGTTTCAGAGAGTGGGATAAAAGGTGAGAAAGAGATAAGAGAGCTTGCACAGGGAAAAGTTGACGGTGTGCTTATCGGTGAGACTATGATGCGTGCCGGAGAGAGCCGCATTGAGACTTTAAAGTCACTTATAAAAGCAGGACAGATTTGATAAATGCTGAAAGAAAATTTGAAGTGTTTGCAAAATGTGTATAGATGTGGCAATTCGTAACATTATTTTATGATTGCGGTTATGATGAGAATATAACTTAATGATGTAGTCAGATTATGGAGGATAAACAGAATGAGTAAGGGAAGATTTGGTGTTCATGGAGGGCAGTACATACCTGAAACACTTATGAACGAGATACAGAAACTTGAAGAAGCATATGAATTTTACAAGAAAGATGAGCAGTTTAATAAAGAACTCGACACACTTCTCAAAGAATATGCGGGCAGACCTTCACTTCTTTACTATGCAGAGAAGATGACAAGGGATTTAGGCGGAGCAAAGATTTATTTTAAGAGAGAGGATTTAAACCATACAGGTTCTCACAAGATAAATAATGTACTCGGTCAGGCACTTCTCGCAAAGAAGATGGGAAAGACAAGGATTATCGCAGAGACAGGAGCAGGCCAGCATGGTGTTGCAACAGCTACAGCAGCAGCACTTCTCGACCTTGAATGTGAGATATACATGGGTAAGGAAGATACTATTCGTCAGGCTCTCAATGTATATCGTATGGAGCTTCTCGGTGCTAAGGTACACCCTGTTGAGACCGGTACTAAGACACTTAAAGATGCAGTAAACGAGTGTATGAGAGAGTGGACTAACAGAATTGACGATACGCTCTATGTACTCGGTTCGGTTATGGGACCACATCCGTTCCCTACAATAGTAAGGGATTTCCAAAGTGTCATAAGCCGTGAAGCGAGAGCACAGATACTTGAAAAAGAGGGCAGACTTCCTGATGTGGTAATGGCTTGTGTCGGCGGCGGAAGCAATTCTATGGGAATGTTCTATGAATTTATCAATGATAAAGATGTAAAACTTATCGGATGCGAAGCAGCAGGACTTGGAGTTGACACTGACAAGACAGCCGCAACAATGGCAACCGGTACAGAGGGAATCTTCCACGGTATGAAATCTTATTTCTGTCAGGATGAATATGGTCAGATAGCACCTGTATATTCAATCTCAGCCGGACTTGATTATCCGGGAGTAGGACCTGAGCACGCATATCTTAAAGATATAGGCAGGGCAGAATATGTTCCGGTGACAGATGAGGAAGCGGTAAACGCATTTGAATATATTGCAAAAGAAGAGGGAATAATCGCAGCTATCGAGAGCTCACACGCAGTAGCCCATGTTATGAAGATAGCACCGAAGATGGATAAAGACCAGATAATCATCTGTTGTCTTTCAGGACGAGGAGACAAGGATGTGGCAGCAATAGCAAGATACAGGGGGATTGATTTACATGAATAGAATAAGTAAGGCATTTGAAGATAAAAAAGCATTTATACCATTTATAACGGCGGGAGATCCAAATCTTGAAAAGACTGAGGAGTTTATCCTTGAGATGGAAAAGGCGGGAGCTGCACTTGTTGAGATAGGAATTCCGTTTTCAGACCCGATAGCAGAAGGACCGGTTATACAGGAAGCTAATATAAGGTCGCTTTCAGGTGGCTGCACTACAGACAAGATTTTTGATATGGTAAGCTCACTTCGTAAAAAAACGGATATACCTCTTGTATTTATGGGGTACGCAAACTCACTTTACAAGTACGGTTATGAGAGATTTTGTGCAAAATGTCAGGAGATAGGAATAGACGGACTTATAATACCTGATATTCCATACGAGGAAAAAGATGAACTTGCACCGATAGCGGAAAAATACGGAATGTATCTTATATCAATGATAGCACCTACCTCAGAAAAGCGTATTCAGATGATAGCAAAAGAAGCAAAGGGCTTTATATATGTCGTATCCTCACTTGGCGTAACAGGTGTCAGAAGCGAGATAAAGACGGATATTGAAAGCATTGTAAAGTCAGTAAAAGAAGTGACAGACACACCGGCAGCAGTCGGCTTTGGAATAAACACACCTGAACAGGTAAATAAATATACAAAGATAGCAGACGGAGCGATAGTCGGAAGTGCCATCATAAAGATAGTTGCAAAATACGGCGGAGATGCAGGAAAGTATATCTATGATTATGTAAAAGAGATGACTGGCGGACTTGCTGAAAAATAATGAGCGGCGATATGCTGACTTGAAAAAACGGAGCAGAGATATAACTGCTCCGTTTTTTTGCTGCATAGGAAAATACTCGTAATATAGTGTGGATGCCAACGAGAATTGCGAAGCAATTTCTGTTAGCAAAACACTGGATTTGCCTTCTTTGCCATTATCATAAAAAGTAACAGTTCAGCCCCTCATTTATTACATTCGTAAACCTGCCAGCAAGCTGTCAGTCGCTGTTATGCAGCTTGTGTTTATTTCATTTCATAAATGAAAGGCTATTCCGCCCCAAAAAACAAGTCAATAATACATTGAGCAAGCTCATGTATTATTGACTTATCTTTTTTGGGGCTGAACTGTTACAAAAACGATACAAAGAATTGCGATATAGAAGAGATTGTGATATTATAAAGATGGTTTTTGTTAAAAAAATGGAGAATACATACATTTAGAGGTATGGAGTTTACGGAAGTAAATGAGGCACAGGATTATGAAAAAAAATAAGATGATAAATTTAAAAAAAATATGTTATCTGCTGTTGATTATATCTGTATTAAGTGGGATTTTCACGGTAGTATGCTTTGGCAGAGAACTTAGAGGAAATAATGTAAGCAATATAAAAAAGGTTGTAAATAGCAATGCATGTATTGGAAAAGCTTATTTTGAAGAGATATTTAGTGAAAGAATTTCCAATATGGAGCTACTTGCTGAGAGGATTTCCGAACAGGATCTTAGTAACAGAGGAGAACTTGCAGCCGTATTTGAAGAGCTTAATGGTTATTTTGATGATATATCCATACTTGATATAAACGGTATAAGATTATACGGAAACTGCCTTTATAAGTCCGTGAGCAACAGCGAGGGATTTGAAAAAGCACTTGATAAAAAAGCAAATGTGGCTGATGAGATAACGATAAATTATGAGGGAAATGATGAGATAAACATATTTGCACCGGTTATATATAAAAATAAAGTCAGGGCAGTAATCGTAGGCTCAATGCTTCTTCGTGATTTGAAGAATAAACTTATTGCTTCAGGAATAACAAAATATGGCAGTGTAATCATTGTATCCGACAGTGGGGATGTGCTTGCAGATACGAATGTCAGCTCAAAACTTGAAATATCGGCAGATACAAATATTTTTACATATCTAAATGAATGTAAGGTATATGGAGGAATTGACAACAGTGGAGTGAGAACAAGCATAAGGAACGCAAGAGAGACAGATTTTTTATTCAGGCATAACAAATACAACTATATAGTGACCACGGCTCCAACACGTATAAATAATTGGTCGTTTATGTTTGTATCAAAAGGCAGCAGAAATAATTTGTCGGAGTTTTTTATCACAAGCAAAAGCATGAACTTTATCAAGATACTTTTAGTTAATCTGATATGCATTATGACGTTGCTTATATTTGCGGTAAAAAGCAGGGAAAAGTTATTGGATATTGAGAAGATTTACGATGCAGTCAGTAAAATTGACAAGACTATAATATTCCAATATTATTTTAATCCTAAAAAATTTGAACTAAAAGATAAATTTGGGATAATCATTGATAAAGGAACAAAACCGCTGATGGGTGAAGCTATATATGATGTTTATGATTATATTCATCCTGACGATTTATCTATAAGGAGCAGATTAAGAAAATTTTTTGAGAGTAAAGAGGATTTCTTTACATCTGAAGTCAGAGTGCTCAACAGGAACGGCGAATATGACTGGTACAGGGTGTCAGGCTTTGTGGAGAGAGAGGATAATGGTTCCCCAAAATGTTTCATAGGTAAACTTATGGATGCTTCAAAGCAGATCACAATGGAGAAAAATCTTGTTCAGAGAGCAGAAAATGATATGCTTACAGGTGTTTTAAACAAAAAGACGATAGAAGAAAAGATGGGATTGCTTCTCAATGAAAATAAATCAGACAGGTACTATATATTTTATATGGTAGACCTTGATAATTTCAAAAATGTCAATGACACTTTAGGACACATATATGGTGACAAAGCAATAGCTGACACAGGGGCAGAGCTTAGCAAAATCTTCAAGAATGATGCCTTAGTAGGAAGGCTTGGAGGTGATGAGTTTGCCGTCTGTTCAGTGTACGATGCCTTTGACGATGAGAGCCTTAAGGAGTATATCATAAAAAAGGCTGAACAGGTTAAAAAGGCAAATCAGCGAAGTTATACGGATGGGGTAAATGTTGTCAATATAACGAGCAGTATAGGGGTTTCGGTTGCACCAAAGGATGGAAATGATTTTGAAACGATATATAAAAAGGCAGATTCAGCACTATATCATTCAAAAAATACGGGTAAAGACCGTTATACATTATACAATGGAGAGTTGTGGAAAAAATGATAAATTATATCTATGCGTATGAAATCGTAGCTTTATTTTTGATAGGACTGGTAACCTTTTTTTATCATTATAAAAACTGGCTGCCGTTATACAGGAACAGGTTCTTTTCAGATCTGTTGCATATATTACTTGGAGTAGTCACCATAGAGTTGGTAAAGAGACTTGGAGAAAGTGGACTTATAAGGCTTTCAAACAGTGTCAGCGTCATACTTACGGCATTTTCTTTTGCAGGGGTTATAGTGGCATCAGTATTATTCTGGCTGTATTATCTTGCACAGACATTATCTCTTACATTTTTAAAAAGAAAAGTGGCCGTCATAATGTTTATACCTGCAGTTATTACGATGGTGGCGGTATTTGCTTCGATTTATAATAAAAAAATCTTTTATGTCAGAAACGGAATCATATATTATAAAGAAAATTCATTGAGATTGTTTTCAGTTGTTATAATATTTTATGTTCTTTCAGGTATTTATGCACTTACTAAAACAAGAAAAAAGCTTGGAATAAAACAGTATATCTTTATGCAGACATGGAATATCGTAATAATATGTTTCTTAGGATTATATTATCTTCCGAAAAAGAAGCTTATGCTCATATATTATTGTGTGGCGGCAGTAATCATAATATATTACCTTATCAGACACAATGTAGATATGTATATTGTGAGTGCAAGCGGCTGTTTCTCAATGGCAGGATTTAAGAAGGTTATAGAGGAAAAAATAAAATATAATAAAAGTTTTTATTGTATTTCAGTGTGTGCAAGCAGTATGCAGAATATGTCAAATTACTGTCTTGAGGATGAGATAAACCAGGTTCATGCTATTCTGGGTGAACTACTCAGAAAATTTGGTGGACGGCACAATGTTTATCATATACACAGTTATGAATATGTAATAGTAGTAAAAAACAAAAAAGATGTCAAAAGAATTTATGATGAACTCAAGTATGAACTTCCCGGGACAATAAGGATAAATGATAAAAATATAAGTATGTATTATAAATTTTACATTGTGGGGAATGTTGATTCACAATATTCGTTATCTGATTTTTTGCGAATTATCCTCAGTATGAAAAAAATTGCAACAGAGGATTCATTAGACAGGGAAGTTGTCTTATATGATGGTGAGGTAAAGGAAAGGATAGAAAGAGAGCTTGAGAATATAAGACTTATAAGGTCGATGCTTGAGAATGATGAATGTAAGCTTGAATGTATGCCGGTATATGATGTTAGCAAAAAAGAGGTAAACGGACTTGAGATAAATCCGGTCATTAAGACAGGTGACAGAAGAATTTCTATAGAGGAAGTCTGGGAGATGTCAAGAGAAATAGGCTGCAGCAGAGATGTAAATATAATGTTCTTAAAAAATATATTAAAGTTTACCAAAAGGGAAAAACTTTTTGAAAAGGGAATCAGTCATATCAGGGTAAATGTAGCCGGATTTCATATAGTATCAGAAGCAATATGTGAAGAATTTATGAGTTATATAAGAGAATATGGCATAAATCCTGAAAATATAATTTTGGAAGTATATATCGGTGTGGAACTGCCTGAGGATGTTCTTGCAAAAAGCATAGCATATTTCAGAAAATACGGAGTTTCTGTTATATGGGATCACTTTGGAATAAAAGCATGCAATCTTAAAAATCTTATGGAAATGCCTTTTTCGGGTGTAAAGATAAGTCATCAGCTGGTGGCCAGATACTGCAGTGAAAAGAGTATGCAGCTTATATATCTTATACGCATGTTTAAAAAAAAGGGGTGGATAGTATGTCTGGATGGAGTTGGTTGTCAGGAGGATTTTAAATTGGTTACAAAGATGAATGTCGATTATGTTCAGGGAGAGAAAATGATAGAATTTATCTCGGAAGACAGTATAGAAAAATTCCTCTCAGAGTTAGCGGAAGGGGGAATTTTAAATGATATATAATATACATTTTGAACTGGCGACGGCTGTAATGCTGTTTATACTGGTTTTGGTATATTTTATCAGGGAAAGCCTGCCGATAAGAAGAAACAGACAGTTTTTGAAAACTCTTTTCTTTCTTATTGTTGATACGATTTTAAGTGCATTACAGTGTTATGCCGGTGGCTTTGTTGGGAAAATACCGGATATTTATATATGTGTGCTTAATATATTTGTTTATCTGACAGGTATCATATTTATTGTATGCTATAACAGTTATGTATTGTCAATTTTTCATTATAAAAAAGTGATAAATTTTTATTCCGTTATAAATTATGGTATTTTCCTTGCAGCAGCTATTTTAATCGTTACAAGTCCACTGACAGGGTGGTATTTTTATATAGGAAGTGATGGGATAATTCATTCTGGAATGGCGAGAAACATAATGAATGTGCTGTATCTGATAACAATGTTTATGACGATAGCTGTTGCAAAAATGTCAGGAAAAAAGAAAGATAAGAAATTATACAGAATGATACTTGTAACCGATATTATCATAACAATGGCAGCGATTGCTGATAGCATTAGTAAAAATAGTGTTGGAATTACAATGATAGTTGCAAATATGTGTACATTTTTGTTATATTTTTCAATGAAAAGTCCTGATTATTATCTTGACATAAGGACAGGAAGATTTAATCTTAATGGTTTTATGGAAGTGCTCAGGGAAAAAATTGATTACAATGAAAGTGTGTCATGTTTTCTTATAAGAGTTCAGAATTATCATGCAATATGCAGGATATACGATGAGGAAAGCTTACAGGAAGTCCAGAGACAGATTGCTGAAATATTATATTATAAGGCTGAGGATAAAAACATATATCATATAGGTGCAGCAACATTTGCGGTATTTGTTGACAGCACGGAGATGGCGAAGAAACTGTATGAGAAAGTGGTTAAGGTAATGCCGCATCAGTGGAATGTCAAGAGAGAGGCGTTATCACATGAGTACAGTTATTATTATGTGACATATCCGGATGATTCAGATGATGCCGAAGATATAATTCAGCGTATCCACTATGCGAGGTCAGATCATAAAGGGCACCACAAGCCAAATGAACTTATACATCTTAGAAAGGAAGCTCTTGAGGAAGCGAGGAGATTTAAGGAAGTTGCCCACAGGATTGAGGAGGCTATTCTAGACAATTCCCTGGAGTTAAATTTTCAGCCGATATATTCTTTTGAAAAAAACAGGATTACATCTCTTGAAGTTTTGTCGAGATTAAAAGATGGAAAACATAATTATATAAACCCTGAGTATTTTATTCATGTGGCAGAGATAAATCATACAATAATACAGTTAAGCAGGCAGATGTTTGAAAAGACCTGTCGTTTTGCTGTTGACAACAATATATTTGACAGGGGAATAAATGATATGAACATCAATATTTCGCCTATTCAATGTCAGGATAAGCATCTTGTTCAGGATTTAAAAAAGATTGCCGCAAAATATGGTATTCCATTTGAAAGATTTCATTTTGAAATAACGGAGAGCAGGCTCACCGACGAAAAAGCGGTAAGAGAAACTCTTACTAAGTTAAAGGAAAACGGAGCCAAGATAGCACTTGATGATTTTGGAACCGGTTATTCAAATATTGCGAGCATAATGCTTATGCCTATTGATTTTGTTAAAATTGATAAGAGTCTTTTGTGGTCATACGCAAGTGGTGATAATGAATTTTTGAATGAACTTATGCCAATGATAAGAGGAGAGGGAAAAAAGATAATTGCAGAAGGTATAGAAACGGAGGAGCACATTGAGATACTTAGAAGAATGGGTGGAGATTTTCTTCAGGGATATTATTATTCAAAACCATTAAATGAAGAAAACTTTATCAGATTTTTAGATGCCCGTAACAATGGTGCAGAAGCATGATTAAAAATAAATTTAGGAGGCTTTAGATGGCTAAGAGTATTAAGAGTTTAAATGAAGTAAAAATACCTGAAACTTATGAGTTGGTAAATGGAGAGTATGTAAAAGAAGTTGACAGCTTTATGCTTACACTTAAGCATAAATTGAGTGGTGCGAGAGTTCTTATATTCAGCAATGAAGATGATAATAAAGTATTTGATATTGCATTCCGCACACCACCTAAGGATGCGACCGGAGTGCCGCATATCATAGAGCATACGGTGTTATGTGGTTCGGAAAAATATCCTGCAAAAGATCCGTTTGTGGAACTTGTAAAAGGTTCATTAAACACATATCTTAATGCGACGACATATCCTGACAAGACTATGTATCCGGTTGCAAGCTACAATGATAAAGATTTTGCAAACCTTATGAGTGTTTACATGGATGCCGTTTTCTATCCAAATATATATAAGCATGAGGAAATCTTTAAGCAGGAGGGCTGGCACTATGAGCTTGAGAGCAAGGATGCACCGCTTACCTACAACGGTGTTGTTTACAATGAAATGAAAGGTGCTTATTCTTCAGAGGAAAGTGTTTTAGAGAGATTTACGATGAACAGCCTTTTCCCTGATAATACTTATGCACATGAGTCCGGCGGAGACCCTAAAAACATTCCTGACCTTACTTATGAGGAGTATCTTGATTTCCATAGAAAATATTATCATCCGGTAAACAGTTATATTTGTATTTATGGAGATGTTGATATAGAGGAAAGATTAAACTGGATGGATGAAAATTATCTTAAGAATTTTCCGGCAATAGAGATTGATTCACATATTGAGCCACAGAAACCTTTTGATGAGATGAAAGTTCTTTCAACAGAATATGCGGTCGCAACAGATGCAGACTGCTCAGAAAAGACATATTATTCATTCTGTACGGCAATGGATGTGACACTCGACCAGGAAAAGTGCAGGGCATTTGAACTTATCTCATATGTACTTCTTGAAATGCCGGGTGCTCCGCTTAAACAGGCAATTCTAGATGCAGGTATCGGAACAGATATAGATGCTGATTTCTGCGATATTTTAAGACAGAGTATGTTTAGTATTACTACAAAAAATGCAAAGCCGGGACTCAGGGACAAATTTTATGAGGTAATAGTGTCAACACTTAAAGAAATCGTCAAAGAGGGAATTGATAGAAAAGATCTTGAAGCTGCGATAAACAGTACGGAATTTAGGGAGAGAGAGGCTGATTTTGGGGGATTTCCAAAGGGACTTCTCTATGTATTAAAGACATTTAAGACATGGCTTTATGATGATACGCTTCCATATGACGGACTTATATATGAAGATATATATAAAAATCTCAGAGAAAAACTTGGAACAGATTATTATGAGAAACTTATCGAGGAATATATATTAGGCAATCCTCATGCAGTTCTTGTAGAGATGAATCCAAAGCCGGGACTTGCACTAGAAAACGAGAAAGCAATTGCGAAAAAGCTTGAAGATTACAAGGCTTCACTCTCAGATGAGGAGTTAGATGAGCTTGTTGCACAGACAAAGGCTCTGAAAGCATACCAGGAGGAGCAGTCACCTAAGGAAGTGCTTGAGAAAATTCCGCTTCTTAAAAGGGAGGATATAAGAAAGAAAGTAAGACCGCTGCACAATGAAGAAAAGCAGATATGTGGAGTAAAGACTATTCACCATGACATACACACAAATGGAATCATATATCTTGATATGCTCTTTGATGTGAACAGTCTTTCGGAGTATGTACCGCAGATAAGTTTTCTTGCAACACTTCTTGGATATATGGATACGACAGAGCATACATTCAGGGAGTTTGACACGGAGACTAATTTCTATTCGGGTGGTATCGGCTCTGACTTAAATATCTATTCATTATATAATTTGGAGGATGTAGAGCTTAAGTTTGATGTAAAGACAAAGACATTGGCAGGCAGGATAAAAGATACTGTAAGGCTTATGGCAGAAATGATGTTTAAGACAGTGTTCACTGATGAGAAGCATTTGAGAGAAGTCGTGGCGGAGACACGCTCAAGACTTAAAGTGCGTCTTATGTCAGCCGGACATCAGGCAGCGGTAAGTTACAGCATGGCAGGAATTACGGTTGACGGATGGTACAATGACTATTCAATGGGAATAGGATACTATGATTATCTTGTAAAA
This sequence comes from Clostridium sp. AM27-31LB, assembly GCF_003480745.1. Classification (NCBI taxonomy): domain Bacteria; kingdom Bacillati; phylum Bacillota; class Clostridia; order Eubacteriales; family Clostridiaceae; genus Clostridium; species Clostridium sp. AM27-31LB. The sequence continues at coordinate 167,290 of NZ_QUJS01000004.1, forward strand.
CTTGACGAAAACTTTGACGGGGAGAAAGAAAAACTCATCAAAGGCTGTGAAGAACTTGTAAAAGCAATGTTTAAAAAAGAAAATATGCTTATATCATGTACCTGTGATGATGAAGATTATGCTAAGTTTGAAGAAGCAATGAGCAGTTTTATCGGAAAACTTGACGACTTTGAAAAGAAAAATAAGGCAGATGTTTCCACTCTTGAAAAATACAGACCTGATGTGAAATACAGAAAAACAGCATTTTCAACACCTGCTGAAATACAGTATGCGGCAGTGTCAGGTTCATACAAAGATGTGCCGGATGTAAATGATGGTGCGATGACAGTGACAAGACATCTTTTAAGTTATGGTTATCTCTGGAATGAAGTGAGAGTCAAAGGCGGAGCATACGGAGTAATGTGCAAATTTACAAGAGACGGCTCAGGAAGTTTTGTATCTTACAGAGACCCTAATCTCTCAGCAACTTATGAAGTATATAAAAAAGCAGCAGATTACCTTGCAACTTATGAAGCAGACGAGAGAGAAGTCACAAAAACTATCATAGGAACGATAAGCGGATTAGACACACCGCTCACACCGGCAATGGATGGAAAACGTTCAATGAACATTTATCTCACAAAAACACCGCTTGAAGTATTGCAAAAAGAGAGAGACCAGATACTCGCCTGTACAAAAGAAGATATAAGAAAAACAGCGGACGCAGTGAGAAAAGTAGCAGATGCAGAAAACATCTGTGTAATCGGAAACGAGCAGCATATAAAAGATGAAGCTTCAATGTTTGAAGTAATCAAACCACTATCATAGGAATATCAGGCAAGTAGAAAGGCGGATTGCTAATATCCGCCTGACTATTATTTATATATTATTGCTTTTTCACTGACTTATGTACTGCTGCGAGTGACAGGCAGCGAGAGCGTGCCTGCGTTATTATTTGTTAGAGATGTGCAAGTAACATATAATATAATCAGTTTCGCAATAATTATAGTATATATACGGAGGATTTACATGAAGAAATTCAAATCGGGTTTTGTGACCCTTATAGGCAGACCAAATGTCGGCAAATCAACCCTTATGAACAGACTTATCGGTCAGAAGATAGCCATAACATCAAATAAACCGCAGACGACGAGAAACCGTATCCAGACTGTTTATACAGGTGAGGAAGGACAGATAATCTTTCTTGACACTCCCGGTATTCACAAGGCTAAAAATAAACTTGGCGAGTACATGGTATCCGTTGCCGAGCGTACATTAAAGGAAGTTGATGTTATATTATGGCTTGTTGAGCCAACGACCTTTATAGGTGCAGGTGAGAGACATATCGCCGAGCAGCTTAAAAATGTTGACACACCCGTGGTTCTTGTTATCAACAAGATAGACACGGTTTCAAAAGCAGAAATACTCACTTTTATCTCAACTTACAAGGATTTGCTTGATTTTGATGATATTGTTCCGGTATCGGCACTTAAAGGTGAAAATACGGAAGATCTTATGAAAACTATATTCAGTCATCTTGAGGAGGGACCTTGCTATTACGATGAAGATACTATTACGGACCAGCCGGAGAGACAGATAGTTGCCGAGATGATAAGGGAGAAAGCTCTTAGAAATCTAAGCGAGGAAGTACCGCATGGAATAGCTGTCGGCATTGACAGGATGAGAGAACGCAGAGGAAGCAATATCATAGATATAGATGCCACGATAGTCTGTGAGAGAAACTCCCACAAGGGTATTATAATAGGAAAGCAGGGAAGTATGCTCAAAAAGATAGGCTCAGATGCGAGGAGAGATATTGAAAATCTGCTGGACTGTAAGGTTAATCTTAAGCTGTGGGTCAAGGTCAAGAAAGACTGGAGAGACAGCGATTTTCTTATGAAGAACTTTGGTTATGACAGTAAGGAGCTGGAGCAGTAAATAGCATGCCGAAAAAACATATACATATTTTTTTGCAATAGGTTTGTTCAAATCTAAATGTGTATTACCATATATGGAAATAAATGCAGGAATATAATCGTTTCATCATACAAATCATATTAGTAGCAGATATAGAAATACAAAGGAGGTTTCTTTATATGAGTGTGGAGATGATGGAACATGATGAGGATTTATGGACGAGATTTGTCAGTACTGGAAGCGTAGAGGATTATCTTAAGTACAGGACTGAGATAAGAAACAGCTTTGATGACAGTGAAATTGCTGATAAGGAAAGAAAAGATGGCAGAGACAGTTACATTTACCGGGATGATACTGACGGCATCACCGATGAAAGAATTTGATAAGAGGGTGGAGGTTCTCACAAAAGAAAGAGGTCGTATATCAGCGTTTGCAAGGGGTGCCAGGAGATTAAACAGCACCCTTTCGGCGTGTACGGTTCCTTTTACATTTGGAAAATTTACCTTTTATGAGGGAAGAAATGCTTACAATCTTGTGAGTGGAGATATAGAAACTTATTTTGAAGAGATTACGACGGATTATGATGCATTGTGTTATGCATCATATTTTGCTGAAATGGTACAGTATCTTTCAAGGGAGGGTATTGAGGCGGCGGAGGAACTTCTGCTGATGTATATTACTATGCGTGCACTTCAAAACAGAAGAATATCGTTTGAACTTATAAGAGTTATATTTGAGATGCGTCTTATGCTGACGGAAGGTGAGGGGCTGGAACTTTTCAGGTGTCTGCGCTGCGGAAAAGAGGAAGTACATAGTGTATATCTTTCAGAGGGCGGTCTTATCTGTCGGGAATGTGCGGCAAAAGACAAAAAGCTTTCAAAAGAATATCCGATGGTGCTTAGTGCAGATGCGAAATACACATTACAGTATATACTTACAAGTACCCCTGAAAAGCTTTATGCTTTTACGGTCACTGACAGTGTGCTCGATGAATTAAAGCGGTTTATGAAAAGTTATCTTACAAGGTATCTGCCGCATAAATTTAAGACTTTGGACTTTATTGTCTGAAAACATTGCAATAAATGAGGTTCAATGGTATATTTTTGTATAAGTGTTTGAATACCTGCGGAGTTAGCCGGTTGCAAGGACAATGAAGCAGGAAACCTGTTGGTTTTATACAATGGGTACACATATGCACAATAATAGTTATGGTTTACTTATTGTGTGCGTAATAAACAATTTAAAACGAACTAACAGAAATTGGAGGAAAACGACATGGAAAAGACAATGGACAAGATGGTTGCACTTGCAAAAGCAAGAGGTTTTATTTATCCGGGGTCAGAGATATATGGCGGACTTGCAAATACATGGGATTATGGAAACCTTGGTGTTGAGCTTAAAAATAATGTTAAACAGGCATGGTGGAAGAAATTCATCCGTGAGAGCAAGTACAATGTAGGAATCGACTGTGCAATCCTTATGAACCCTCAGACATGGGTAGCATCAGGTCATCTTGGAAGTTTCTCAGATCCGCTTATGGATTGTAAAGATTGTCATGAGAGATTTAGAGCAGATAAGATTATCGAAGACTATATGCAGGAAAACGGCATTGAGATAGAGGGAAGTGTTGACGGCTGGTCAAATGAAGAGATGCAGAAATACATTGAGGAACATGAGATTGCCTGCCCTTCATGTGGAAAACACAACTTTACTGAAATTCGCCAGTTCAATCTTATGTTCAAGACATTCCAGGGCGTTACCGAAGATGCTAAAAATACGGTTTATCTCCGTCCTGAGACGGCACAGGGTATTTTTGTAAACTTTAAAAATGTTCAGCGTACATCACGCAAGAAAGTGCCATTTGGTATCGGACAGATAGGTAAGTCATTCAGAAATGAGATAACACCGGGTAACTTTACATTCCGTACAAGAGAGTTTGAGCAGATGGAACTTGAATTTTTCTGCAAGCCTGACACAGACCTTGAGTGGTTTGCATACTGGAAAGATTATTGTATCAACTGGCTTAAAACACTTGGCATTAAAGAAGAAGAGATGCGTGTGCGTGACCATGAGAAAGAAGAGCTTTCTTTCTACAGTAAAGCAACATCTGATATAGAATTTCTTTTCCCATTCGGATGGGGCGAGCTTTGGGGAATAGCTGACCGTACAGACTATGATCTTACACAGCACCAGAATGTATCAGGTGAGGACATGAGCTACTTTGATGATTCGACAAATGAGAAATATATTCCATATGTAATCGAGCCATCACTCGGAGCAGACCGTGTGACACTTGCATTCCTCTGCAGTGCATATGATGAGGAAGAACTTGAGGGAGGAGATACCCGTACCGTAATGCATTTCCATCCGGCAATCGCACCTGTAAAGGTTGCAGTCCTTCCACTTTCAAAGAAACTTTCAGAGCAGGCAGAAGAAATCTATACAAAGCTTAGCAAAACATACAATTGTGAATTTGATGACAGAGGAAATATCGGAAAGAGATACCGCCGTCAGGATGAGATAGGAACTCCATATTGCATCACATATGACTTTGATTCAGTAGAGGACGGAGCAGTGACAGTTCGTGACAGAGATTCAATGGAACAGGAGCGTATCAAGATAGAAGACCTTGAGAATTACTTTGCAAATAAATTTGAGTTTTAATTGTTATTAGTAACAGTTCAGCCTTTCATTTCTTACATTCATAAACCTGCCAGCTAGCTGTCAGCCGCTGCTTTGCAGCTTTTGTTTATTTCATGTCAGAAATGAAAGGCTATTCTAGTGTACTGAACTGTTACTAATTAATTATCACCTTAAGAAAAATGTAATATTTGAAAAAAATGTGTCATGACACAACAATACCATACTTTTTAGTGCATATTACATAAAAAAATGCACATAAATCAATGTAAATTGTGGAAAAATCACATATAACATATGACTATTGTTGAAAATTGCCTATAATAATGAAAAATATACAAAGTTTTTAGGACAATTTACGATTGCGTGATTTTATAAACCATGCTAAAATCCTTGATGTAACTAAAATTAAACCAATATTAAGGGGGAAACAGAAATGAAGTTATCCACAGGAATGAAAAAAGCCCTTTCTATGTTTCTTACAGCTGCACTTGTAGTTTCAGGTGTTTATGTAAGTGATGGAAAGGCATCTGCTAAAGATCAGGTTTTAGCAGTAACAGCAGGTACTACAAACAGTATCAAAGTTGAAACGAATGTAAAAGTTGCAACAAGTGCAGAGATTACATTTGTAAAACCTTCAACTTTCGCAGGCGTTGAACTTACTGGTGCAGCAACAAACGGTGTTGTTGCAATAGCAAAGGCAGCAACAAATGCAGCAACAGCAGAGTACATAGTTGATGTTTATGCAAGCAAAGTTGTAGTAGCAACAAAAGAAGCTGTAGCAACAAAAGCTCCAGAAGCAACAAAAGCTCCAGAAGCAACAAAAGCTCCAGAAGCAACAAAGGAGCCAGCTGCAACAACAGAGGCAACAAAAGAGCCAGCTGCAACAACAGAGGCAACAAAAGAGCCAGCTGCAACAACAGAAGCAACAAAAGCAACACAGTCATTAAAATCTTCAAAGAAAGCTGCAAAAGCAGTTGAAGAAAAGACAGTTGAGAAGGTTGTTGAAGAGAAGACAAAAGTTGCTACAATCGTTGTTAAAGTTACAGCAGCAGCTACAACTCCATCAACAAAACCAGTAGCTACAGCAACAGCTCCAGCAGCAACAGCAACAGCTCCAGCAGCTACAGCAACAGCTCCAGCAGCAACAGCAACAGCTCCGGCAGCTTCAACAACACCTTCAGCAGTTCCTTCAGAGCAGCCTACAACAGCTCCTACAAAGAAGCCTGCAAAGAGTAAAGCTAAATTTACAGTAGCTAAGAAAGTTGTTATCGCAGCAGGAAAGTCTAAGACAATTAAGTACACAGCTAAGGATACAAAGGGTAAGACAATCAAAGCTAAAGTATCTAAGAAAGCTAACAAGAAGTACGCTACAGTTAAGGTTACATCAAGCAAGAAGATTAAGATTACAGTACCTAAGAAAGCTAAGAAATATAAGGGATACTATGGTACAGTAACACTTAAGGCTGGAAAGAAGACAGCTAAGATTAAGATTTATGTTCAGAACAAGACAACTAAAGCTAAGGCTGCTAAGAAGAAAGTAACAGTTAAGAAGAATAAGACAGCTAAGGTTACAGTTAAGGTTAAAGCTCAGAACAAGAAGAAAGCTACAACAGATACAGTTAAGGTTACAATTCCTAAGTCTAAGAAGAAATATTTGACATACAAGTCAGCAAAAGTTTCTAAGGGTAAAGTAGTTGTTTCACTTAAGGCTAAGAAGAAGAAAGTTAGCAAAGTACCTGTAACAATCAAAGTAGGAAGCAAGAAAGTAAAGGTAACTGTTAAAGTTAAATAATTGACCGAGCGATAGTGAGGGAAAACTTTAAAAAGTTGATAAACTTATCTTGATAATACAAATTATATACCAGCCACATGCAATAGCGTGTGGCTGGTTTTTCTTTTTTAGAAAGGGAATGATGCAAAGGGGAAATAGGGCAGACAGGAAAGAAAAGTAGGTTGGAAATTAATAATGCCAAAAGTAATAATATAAACAAGAAAGTAGTGTAAATAGAAAAGCAAACAAGGAAGTAGAGTAAAAAGAAAAGTGATACAAATAAGAAAGTAAAACAGACAAGTAATAATACAGGCAAGAGAGTAGAGCAGGTCGGAAAGCGAGGCAAACAAGAAAAGTAAAGCAAACAATGATTACATCGGCGTTTACAGTAGATAAGCGTCGATTTTTTTGTCATATATTCACAAAAAAGTCAGAGAAAATAATGCACATTGCATAAAATACTATTTGTTTGATTATTATAAAATTATCTATGTTGTAATAAAACATATAAATTATTTCATACAATATATACATATTAAAATTAAAAAATATCTGATATGATTAAATCACTAAAGGAAAACGAAAATAATTCATGAATTATAATTTTCTAATTAATCATCTAAAATCACAGATGTTCAATGAAAAATTCAACAAAAACAATAAGTATCGGTCATGCCGTAGGTGTGGACATGTAACTAACAGCATTTATACGAAAATGAGGAGGAATATGGAAGACAAAAAGATAATAAAAACACATAATGTAAAAAGTGACAATGTCAAAAACAACAATATAAAAAGTAATAATGTAAAAAGTAATGATGAAAAAAATAACAATACAGAAAGTGATAATGTAAAAAGTAACAAAGCAAAAAGTAGTAATGCAAAAAGCAATAATATCAAAAGTGATAATACAAAAAGTAATATCAAAAGTAATAATATAGAAACAAAAGGCATAACAAAACTAAAAAGATATATAGAAGAAAATTCATGTCAGGCAGAAGAACTTGAACGAAGATTATCAAAAAATCCATTGCTATATCAGGGTTATCTTGCCCTTTCAGGTGAATGGAAAAGGCGGTTTCAGGAGTATATGGCGGGAAAGAAAACATTACCGCTTACATATGACCCTTTTTTCAAAAAGCTGTTTTCAGTTGACATTCATTCAGAAAGATTATCAGATTTTATCAGTTCGGTGCTGGGTGAAAAAGTAACAGTAAAATGTATGCTGCCAAATGAAAACAGGATAGTTAATGAAGCATCACTTCTCATAATGGATATGCTGGTTGAACTGGAGGATGGTTCACTTGTAAATGTAGAAATACAAAAAATTCCATATACATTTCCGGGGCAAAGGATAACCTGCTACCTGGCTGACACAATGACGAGACAGTATGCAAAGGTAAAATCAGAAAAAGGAAATTATTTTACATACAAAGATCTTAATAAAGTGATAACAATAGTAATATACGAAAATTCACCGTCAATCTGTAAATCTGAGAATTTAAAAGGTGAATATCTGCATAAGGGAAGAATGAAATTTGACACTGGACTTGATATGGAAATGTATCAGGAATGTTATATAATAGCACTTGACGAGTTTAAGAAAAGCGAATATTATTTAAGTAATGATAAAGGAAATAATAAAAGAACGGATGTAAATGCATGGCTGTCACTTCTTGTAACTGATGATATAGAGAAGATAGATAGAAATATCGAAAAATATCCGTGGCTGGAAGAAATATATATTGAGATGGCAGAATATCTTGTAAAACCTGAGGAGGTGTTTGATATGTATTCAGAAGCATTAAGAATATTAGATGAAAATACGGTAAAGTATATGGTAGATGAACTTAAGGCTGAGAACAAGGAGTTAAGAGGTGAGAATACAGAACTGAAGGGGAAAAATACTCAGCTAGAAGGAGAGAATACGGAACTTAAGGGAATGAATGTAGAACTAAATGACAAGATAATTGATTTTCAGAAGAAACAGTTGCAACAGGACAAAAAAGAAAAGGAAGTTATCAAAAATATGTATAAAGCTAATCTTACGATAGAGCAGATAGCTGAAATCACAGGAGATGATATTGAGGTGATTAAAAACATTATTAAATAAAGCAGACTACGACAGAAAAATTCCACATACAAATATATTTAGAGAGAATTTTTTGTTGTGTGTATGTGAAAATTCAACTACAAAAATTTCAGTGTATATGAGAATAGCTGGGTGACAAAAAATTTTTGTCCCAATATTATAAGTATATAATGATGTAACAGAAAGGAAGAAAGATATAATGAAATACAGGAAAGCACTTACATTCAGTTATGATGATGGAATAGAGCAGGACAGAAAACTTGTTGAGATATTTAACAGATATGGTATGAAAGCAACATTTAATCTAAACACAGGAATACAGTCTCCTGAAAGTAATTTTGAAATAGAGGGTGTGCACATAAACAGGATGAAACAGGATGGACTTGCCGAGCTTTATAAAGGACATGAGATAGCAACACATGGTCTTACTCATGCAGCACCAACAGATATGACAAAAGAGGAACTTGACAAAGAATTTATAACGGATATGAAAAATATTGAAAAAATATATGGCACATATCCTGTAGGAATGGCATATGCGTATGGCTGTGTGAATGATACGGTAGCTGAGTATCTCAAATCAATCGGAATAAAATATGGAAGAACAGTAGAGTCATCACATTCGTTTGAAATACCAAAAGAACCTATAAAATTAAAAGCAACCTGTCACCACGATGATGAAATGCTGTTTGAACTTGCCGAAAAATTCATAAAAGCAGAACCAAAAGAGGATGAGCCGATGCTGTTTTATGTGTGGGGACACAGCTATGAATTTGATGTAAACAATAACTGGGACAGAATAGAAAAATTCTGTAAAATGATGGCAGGCAGGGACGACATTTTCTACGGAACCAATAGGGAGTGTCTTGTTGATTGATTTTGGATTATAGTATATTTTTTGAAATTATGATAACAAACAGGAGAAGCCGTATATATAATTCTGTAATGGCATTTACAAGCATGCCGGTACTTACGCACAGTATTTAGGTGCGTTATGTATCCGCTGCGTGCTTGTAAGCGTGCGCGTGACATCGAGGAATTATATATACGGCTTCTCCGTCCGTTAGCCGTTAACCAAATAAATCACTTAAAAACCTTCTTAAGATTAGCAATCTCTTTTGCCGCTGCTTTTCTGTTGAGGTCAGCATATGAGAACAGAACATAACCGCTGACTTTCTTAGTGCTTCTTCCATATAAAACTTCACGCTTTAAGATGGTGTTGCTTTTTGACCAGCCTATGTCGTACACGGCTTTTGCCTGTGCCTTTGAAAGACCGGCTCTGTATCCTGCAAGACCTATATAGAGTTTTACATTTTTATTTCTTTTCAGATTTGCCCATCGTTTGCAAGTTGCTTTGTAAGGGCATACAGTATGTGTGAATGTCCAGTATATCTGAGGGCAGATATAGTCGATATAGCCGGTTGATGACATCCATTTTTTAACATCACAGTAATAACTGTTGTTTAGATAGAGATTGTCAAGATTTCCGGCAGGACTTACACCAAAGACAGCTTTTTTTCTTGTTGTTTTTACTGTTTTGTAAACTTTTTTGATAAGCAGGTCAACATTTTGTCTTCTCCAATTTACGATGCCGTAATATTTTTTGCCACTCTTTTTTCTGGCTTTGACATAATAATTATATTCAGGTCGGTCAAAGTTTTTCTTGTATGCAGTTCCAAGATTTGGGTAGAAGTAATCATCAAAATGTATTCCGTCTACATTATAATTTTTAACTATCTCTTTTACTCCGTTGTTGATAAGATTTCGCACATCAGGTTTTGCGGGATTGTAATAGAGTCCACCATTGTATTTTAATACATTTCTTCTCTTTGCCTTTGAAGAAGATTTCGCCCATTTATATGCATATGAGCTTTTTGGAAGTGTATTTATGTTTGTTGTCAATGAAGAAATCCTGTAAGGATTGAGCCATGCATGGACTGAAAGTCCCATTCCATGAGCTTTATCGACCATTATCTTTAACGGATCAAATCCCGGATTTTTTCCGGCAGTTCCTGATGCATATACTGACCACGGAAAATATTTAGATGGATACATTGCATCTGAAAACATTCGTGCGTGGACAAATACCGTGTTATATCCGTTTGATTTACATTTTTTGAAAACTTTTGTTATGTAGTTGGTGAAACTTTTCTTTGTGTATCCCTTGTTGCTATAGCTTAAAAATGACACCCACACACCGCGAAGCTCTTTAGATGAGACAGCACTTCCGCTGGAGACAGCACTTCCCGAAGCAGCAGTGGCAGCCGCTTTCACGGAATTTACCTGTGTGTTATTCTGTGATGATGCATAGCCGTCATTTTGCTGTCCTGTTATACATACGATAATTGCACAACAGAGAAAAAGGGCGAGAGCCATAAAAAACGGCTGGCGACCTGAGTTGTGTTTGTTAGTGTTTGTTGTTTTCATATTTATCCCCATTTCTGCACACTTTTTAATATTATATTTGTGTCATGTGTGCACAGACACAAAATTTGTTTTAATGTATATGAAAATGCCTGCCACTGAAAAACAGGGGCAGGCACTTCATTTGTATGCATATATCTTATAATGTTGTGGTCAAATGGCATTTTGCCCCCAACTGATGCCATGGACTGCAGCATTGCTGTCTGCCTTTGACCTTTGCATCATTTTATTTGTTTTCGTCCTGATATTTAAGTGCAGCACCAACAAATCCCTTGAATAAAGGATGTGGTCTGTTTGGTCTTGATTTGAATTCAGGATGAGCCTGTGTTGCGATAAACCACGGATGAGTAGGTATCTCACACATCTCAACAATTCTTCCGTCAGGAGAAAGTCCTGAGAGGAGAAGCCCTGCTTTTTCTAAATCTTCACGGTAGTAATTGTTTACTTCGTAGCGGTGTCTGTGTCTCTCATGGATAGTTTCCTCACCGTAAAGCTCATAGGCTTTTGAAGTTTTATCAAGTACACATGGATAAGAGCCGAGTCTTAATGTACCGCCAATGTCCTCGATACCATCCTGCTCAGGCATAAGATGGATAACAGGGTGTGTGGTCTGAGGATCAAGCTCGATACTGTGTGCATCATGGAAACCTACAACATGTCTTGCAAACTCAACTATCGCAAGCTGCATTCCGAGGCAAAGACCGAGGAATGGAATGTTGTTTTCTCTCGCATATTTGATGGCAGTTATCTTACCGTCTATTCCTCTGTCACCAAATCCGCCCGGAACTAATATTCCGCTGACATCGCCGAGAAGCTCTGAAGCATTGTCTTCATTTAATTCTTCGGAAGGAATCCATTTGATGTTGACATTGCTCTTATGTGCAAGTCCGCCGTGTTTTAAGGATTCAACAACACTGATATAAGCATCATGAAGTGATGTATATTTGCCGACAAGTGCGACAGTAACATCTTTATCAAGGTTTTTAAGTGTGTCAACCATATTCTGCCACTCAGTTATGTCAGGTTCTGGGCAGTCAAGACAGAGTTTTTCACATACTACATCTGCGAGGTGTTCTTTTTCCATTGCGAGAGGAGCTTCGTAAAGTGTCTCCACATCAAGATTCTGCAAAACACTCTTTGTAGGAACATTACAGAAAAGTGCAATCTTATCCTTAAGCCCTTCTTCAAGAGGGAGTTCTGTACGGCATACGATAACATCAGGCTGGATACCCATTCCCTGAAGTTCTTTTACGCTCGCCTGAGTAGGCTTTGTTTTCATCTCGCCTGAGGCTTTAAGATAAGGAATAAGTGTCACATGGATAAGGATAGCATTGTCGTGTCCAATATCATGCTGGAACTGACGGATAGACTCAAGGAAAGGCTGGCTTTCAATATCACCTACCGTACCGCCCACTTCGATGATGGCTATCTGTGTATCCTTGCAGCCGTCATTGCGGTAAAAACGGCTCTTTATCTCATTTGTGATATGAGGGATTACCTGAACCGTACCTCCGCCATAATCACCACGGCGTTCTTTGTTAAGAACTGACCAGTAAACCTTACCGGTTGTCACATTTGACTGTTTTGTAAGACTTTCATCGATGAAACGCTCATAATGTCCGAGGTCAAGATCTGTCTCAGCACCATCATCTGTTACGAAAACCTCACCATGCTGTACCGGATTCATAGTACCCGGGTCAATATTGATATATGGATCGAACTTCTGCATTGTTACACTGTATCCACGCATTTTGAGCAATCTTCCTAAAGATGCTGCTGTGATACCTTTTCCAAGACCGGAAACAACGCCACCAGTTACAAATACATATTTGACTGCCATTAAAATATCCTCCTTGTATTTTATTACTTTTAGTATGTCCAAAAATGTTATCAGATTGTTATCGACTCTAGTGCAGTGTATCAATGATACAGTACGCTAGCCGTAGATTTTGCTTTTCATAAATAAATATTTTTATTATCGTTTTTCTTATTTGTCAATAACAAATATCTTCTATTATAACTCATAAAGTATATTTTGTTCAATTAGTATTTATGACAGTATTTATGATTTTTTTTGTATAAAATACACAAAAATGTATGCGGTTTATATTTTATAAAGATTATTTCACATTTTATTCAGATTGTAGGTTATTGATTTATACGGCAAGTAGCTTTATAATAATACGGATAGAATGATTTTAGGGTCAAAAGACTTTTTGACCTCAACATCATAGAATAAAACGGGGAGGTCTTGCAGATGGAAAATAATAATAATCAGGATCCGAAAAAAAATCAAAATAGAAGAAGCATAATAGTTTGTCTGGTTGTGGCATTAGTTATATTTCTCATGTTCTCATTTATGAACAGTCAGGTTGAGAAAGCTTCAAATAAGGAGATAACTTACGACCAGTTTTTACAGATGCTTGATAATGGTCAGGTGTCAAAGGTAGTTATAACATCAGATGAGATTAAGATAACACCGGCACAGCAGGCAAATAATATTTATAAAGTAACATATTATACAGGTGTTATATCAATGGATTATAACCTTATAACAAGGCTTGAAAAAGCGAATGTTGAGTTTTCAAAAGAAGTTTCGTCAGGTTCTTCAAGCCTTATGTATATGCTTATAACAACATTGCTGCCTATATTATTGCTCTGGGGCGGACTGTTTTTTGTTTTCCGCATGATGTCAAAAAATTCAGGCGGTATGATGGGAGTCGGAAAGAGCACGGCAAAGATGTATGTGCAAAAGGCAACCGGTGTTACATTTAAGGATGTTGCGGGACAGGAGGAGGCTATGGAGTCTCTTAATGAACTCGTTGATTTCCTTAATAATCCGGGAAAATATACTGAGATAGGTGCAAAACTTCCTAAGGGTGCACTTCTTGTAGGACCTCCGGGAACAGGTAAGACACTTCTTGCAAAGGCAGTTGCGGGTGAGGCAGGAGTACCTTTCTTCTCACTCTCAGGTTCAGATTTTGTTGAGATGTTTGTCGGTGTAGGTGCATCGAGAGTAAGAGATTTGTTTAAACAGGCACAGTCTATGGCTCCGTGTATCATCTTCATTGACGAGATAGATGCGATAGGAAAGAGCAGGGACAGCCAGTACGGTGGCGGAAATGATGAGAGAGAGCAGACACTCAACCAGTTGCTGTCAGAGATGGATGGTTTTGATTCATCAAAAGGTCTTGTAATACTCGGTGCTACAAACAGACCTGAGGTACTTGATAAGGCACTTCTTCGTCCGGGTCGATTTGACAGGAGGATAATCGTTGAAAAACCTGACCTTAAGGGTCGTGTTGATATTCTTAAGGTTCATGCAAAAGATGTACTTATGGACGATTCTGTAGATTTTGATGCGATTGCACTTGCAACGAGTGGTGCCGTAGGTTCAGATCTTGCCAATATGATAAATGAGGGTGCGATAATGGCGGTCCGTGCAGGAAGAAAAGCAGTAAGCCAGGCAGATCTTTTTGAGGCAGTCGAGGTTGTCATTGCAGGTAAGGAAAAGAAAGACAGGATATTAGGAAAAGAAGAAAAGAGAATAGTTGCTTACCATGAGGTAGGTCATGCTCTCGTAACGGCATTGCAAAAAGATGCCGAGCCGGTGCAAAAGATTACAATAGTTCCAAGAACGATGGGGTCTTTAGGTTATGTTATGCAGGTGCCTGAGGAAGAAAAGTATCTTATGAGCAAAGATGAGATATTGACAAGAATAACGACACTTTTCGGTGGACGTGCCGCAGAGCAGATTGTATTTAACTCAATCACGACAGGAGCGTCAAATGATATAGAACAAGCTACATCACTTGCAAGAGCGATGGTAACTCAGTATGGAATGACGGACAAGTTTGGAATGATAGGACTAGAATCGGTTCAGAATAAATATCTTGACGGAAGAACTGTATTAAACTGTGGTGATGCGACAGAAGCAGAGATAGATCAGGAAGTTATGCGTATTCTTAAAGAGTGCTATGCAAAAGCTGAGGAGCTTTTAAGAGGTGACAGGGATGCACTTGACAAACTTGCAGAATTTCTTATCAAGCATGAGACAATCACCGGTAAGGAATTTATGAAGATATTCCGCAAAGTAAAAGGAATAGAAGAACCTGAGGGTGACCTTTATGATGCGATAGTTATCGATGTTGATGGAACTTTGCTTGATTCAGACAAGCAGATAAGCGAAAAGACGGTAGAGACAATCGTTGATGCTCAGAAGAGAGGTAAGAAGATTGCCATAGCATCGGGACGCTCAATAGCAGGTATCAGAAAAAACGCGTCAAAAATACAGCTTGAAAAGTTCGGTGGATTTGTTATCGCTTACAACGGAACTACTGTAGTAAACTGTAAGACAGGTGAGTGCATCTATAATCAGATGGTTCCTGGTGAGATATTAGAACCGGTATATAAAGAAGCAGTTAAGGCAGAGGTTTCAATAGCTGTTTATAATGATGCCGAAAAAGAACTTATCGCCGCAAATGGTGTGACGAGATATATAGACGCTGATGCAAGGGATTGTGATGTTGCTGTCAGGGAGACAGATGATTTTGTCAAAGTCGTAAACTTTGGATTTAACAAGATAATGCTCAGTGGTGAGCCTGACAGCATGAAAAACATTGAAAAACATATGAGAGAGATGTTTGGTGATAAGGTCAATGTGTTCCGTTCAGACCCTCATTTTGTTGAACTTCTTCCAAAGTATGTTGACAAGGGAGTTGCAGTTGAGAAACTTATGCGTTATCTCGATATAAACAGGGAAAAAGTTATCTGCGTCGGTGACAGCATAAATGATATGCCAATGCTCAGATATGCCGGAATGGGTGTTGCAATGGGCAATGCACAGGACAAAGTAAAACAGGCGGCAGACTATGTAACACTCTCACACAATGAGGATGGTGTTGCAAATGTTATAAATAAATTTATGACACCTGCTTCAAAGAAGAAAGAAAATGAAGAAGCTGCACAGGACAGTGAAGATAAAAAAGCAGTAAATATAGAGGCTCAAAATGCAGAAGCAGAGAACAGAGAAGTAGAGAATACGGAAGCTCAAAGCATAGAAAACAAAACAGTTACATTGTCAAAGGAAAATGCAGAGGACACTGACGAAGAAAAATTTTAATAAATTGCTGTTATAAAAAAGGGAGGGGCAGGTGGTTAAAAAAAGTGTTTGACATAAAAGAAGAATTAAAGAAACTGCCTGCAAAGCCCGGTGTTTATCTGATGCATGACAAGAGTGATGCCATCATATATGTAGGAAAGGCGATAAGCCTAAAAAACAGGGTGAGACAGTATTTTCAGGCGGGCAGGAGAGTATCTCCAAAGATTGAGAGAATGATTTCCCAGATAGACCATTTTGAATATATAATCACTGACTCCGAGGTGGAGGCTCTCGTTCTTGAGAACAATCTTATAAAAGAGCATGAGCCGAAATACAACACAATGCTCAAGGATGACAAGACTTATCCTTATATAAAGGCAACGGTTTATGAAGATTTTCCGAGACTTATTTATTCAAGACAGCAAAAAAAAGATAAGTGCAAATATTTCGGACCGTTTACGAATGTGACGGCTGCTAGGGATACGCTTGAATTTGCACATAAGATATACCGGATAAGAACCTGCCGCAGAGTTCTTCCGAGAGATATAGGAAAAGAAAGACCATGCCTTAATTATCATATCGGAAAATGCAATGCACCGTGTCAGGGCTATATCAGCAAAGAGGAATATAACAAGAATTTTAATAAGGCTTTAAAGCTGATAGAGGGCGATTATAAGCAGGTTATCGAATATCTTGAGGAAAAGATGTATGAGGCATCTGAAAAAATGGAATATGAGCAGGCGGCAGTCTGCAGGGATTTGATAGAAAGTGTAAAGAAAATGTCCGTGAAACAGAAGATAAATGATTTTGGCGGAATGGACAGGGATGTTGTTGCACTTGCGAGGACAAATGAGGAAGCTGTAGTACAGGTTTTCTTTATAAGAGAGGGAAAACTTATCGGCAGGGATCATTTTCACTTAAAGGGAAGTTACGGCGAGAAAGAAAATGATATGCTTCAGGCATTTATTAAACAATTTTATGCCGGAACACCTTTTATTCCTCGTGAAGTCATGGTAGAATATGAAGTGACGGAGTCTGAGCTGATAGAAAAGTGGCTCAGTGAAAAAAGGGGCGGCAAAGTCAGTATCATTGTTCCGAAAAAGGGACAGAAAGAAAGACTTGTCGAGCTTGCACATAAAAATGCCGCTATGGTTCTCACAAAGGATATGGAAAAGATAAAGCGTGAGGAGGAGAGGACTACGGGAGCCATGAAACAGATTTCAGGATGGCTGGGTCTTGAAGATGTATCGCGGGTTGAGTCCTATGACATATCAAATATAAGTGGTTTTTTATCGGTCGGCTCAATGGTTGTATTCGACGATGGCAAACCTAAAAAAAGTGAATACAGAAAATTCAGGATAAAAACAGTAGAGGGACCAAACGACTATGCCAGTATGTATGAGGTACTAAAACGCAGATTCAGTCATGGTCTTATGGAGATAGAACAGTTAAATGAAAAAAAATTTTCTACTGAGTTTGGAAGTTTTACAAAGTTTCCGGATCTTATAATGATGGATGGAGGTGTCGGACAGGTTCACATAGCAATGCAGGTTCTCTCAGAGCTTGACATAGACATTCCCGTGTGTGGAATGGTAAAGGATGACAACCACAGGACGAGAGGACTGTTTTTTGATGAACATGAGATACCTATAGATACAAACAGTGAGGGATTTCGCCTGATGACAAGAATACAGGACGAGGTACATCGTTTTGCCATAGAATACCACCGCTCACTCAGGAGCAAAGAGCAGGTAAAGTCGATACTGGATGATATTCCGGGTATCGGAGAGAAAAGGCGTAAAGCTCTTATGAAACATTTCGCATCAATAGAAGCGATAAAAAATGCAGCGATAGATGAACTTGCACAGGCAGAAAGTATGAATGAAAAAGCAGCGGCAAGTGTTTATAAATTTTTTCATCAAGGAGGAGCAAAGGAATGATGCAGGGAGAATACAGCGTGTCTCTTAAAGATATGATAGAGGCACTTAAATTGGAAAATTGCACACCGGATGTCGATATAAACGACATTAAGATAACGCAAAATGAAGTAAACAGACCGGCATTACAGCTTGCAGGATATTTTGACTATTTTGATTCAAGCCGTATTCAGATAATCGGTCATGTAGAACACACATATATGCAGCAGAAAGGCATGGAGCATAGTGTGGCAATGATGGAAAGAATCATGGCAGGAAGCGAGGATAAAGGGCAGCCACCATGTATCGTGTATTGCAGGGAGATATGGGTAGAGGATGAGATAGTTGCTCTTGCAAACAAATATCGTGTACCTCTTCTTAGAAGCCGCAAAGCGACATCACCGTTTATGGCTGAACTTATAAGATGGCTTGGAGCTGAGCTTGCACCAAGATGTTCTGTTCACGGCGTACTTGTAGACATATACGGCGAGGGTGTACTTATCATGGGTGAGAGTGGAATTGGTAAATCAGAAGTAGCACTTGAGCTTATCCACAGAGGTCATCGTCTTGTTTCGGATGATGTAGTTGAGATAAAGAGAGTGAGTGACAACTCACTTATAGGAAGTTCACCTGATATTACAAGACATTTTATTGAGCTTAGAGGCATAGGAATTATTGATGCGAAAGCACTTTTCGGTGTTGAGAGTGTTAAGGACTGGCAGGAGATAGATCTTGTAATCAAGCTTGAAGAATTTAATAAAGAACAGGAATATGACAGACTCGGACTTGAGGAGCAGTATATAGAGTTTCTTGACAGCAAGGTAGTGTGTCATTCGATTCCGATAAGACCGGGTAGAAATGTTGCGATAATCTGCGAATCCGCAGCAGTAAACCACAGACAGAAAAAGATGGGATATAACGCAGCGGTAGAGCTTTACAACAGAGTTACAAATAATCTGGCTGAAAAACGCAAAAACAATAAATGATGAAGTGAAAGAGAATGAAAGTGGAGGGAAGAAATGTTATTTGTAAAAACAGAAGATTTAAAACCCGGGATGAGACTTGCAAAACCTATATATAACAGAAATGGGGTTATGCTTTATGAACGCAATTCTAAAATCACAAGTCAAGGTATCATAAGCGTAAACAATTTTGGACTGATAGGAATTTATATACTTGAGCCTGCCGAACCGGTACCGCCTATGTCAGAGGATGATATAGAGTTTGAGAGATTTCAGGCTATGTCTATATTTGAGATAAAAGAAATACTTGATGCATATTCCGAGGGTAAAAAAGAAAATAATATGTATCAGTTCATAAACCAGCTTTTGAAAAAATATGGCTCACTTCATCATAAGATTAACTTTATACAGAATATCAGAAGCAATGATGACTATGTGTATAAACATTCACTCAATACAGCAATATTGTGTGCGTTGATTTCAAGCAGGCTTGGTCTTGAATTTAAGACACAGCTTGATCTTACGGCAGCGGCACTTTTGCATGATATAGGCGGATTGCAAATACCAAATAATATCAGAAGAAAAAAGACTATAGATCTGACAATGGAGGATGAAAAGAAGATCACTATGTGTTATCAGAATTCATATGATGCGTTCAAGGCAAATTTAGATCTTTCTCCTGATATAAAAAGGATATTGTCAGCGGGATTAATGCTTCTGCATCCTGATATACCGTCGGCAACAGAAAATGTACCTAAGGTTATCGGGGCAGAGATACTCAAAGTCGCAAACTGTTTTGATAATATGACAGCTATGAAGTTTGGTGATGAACCGTTATCGGAGATAGCGGCAATAAGATACCTTTTAGAGATGGAAGACCAGTTTGACAGGAAAATAGTTGATGCACTGTTAGATAGTATAAATATTTTAAGTCCCGGTGTCTGTGTAGAGTTTACAAATGGTGATAAAGGACTTGTAGTTACTGCAAATGACAGTAATGTATTAGAGCCGTTTGTATTATCTTTCAATGATAATAAGCTTTACAACCTTGCTGACAGCAAGGTTGCAGAGCAGATGAAGATAAAAGACATAATGAAAACAATGGATAACCGTCATGTCGTTGACCGCGAGTTTCTCAGTCAGTACATGGGTAAAACTTTACATATGGGTGAGAAATAACAGCTGCAGGAAAGAGGAAAAATATGTTTATTATAGTTGGTCTTGGCAATCCTGAGAGAAAATATGATGGCACAAGACATAATATAGGATTTTCAGCAATAACAGTTATAGCGGATAAATATAACATATCAATGGATATTAAGAAACATAAGGCTGTCTGCGGAAAAGGTTATATAGAGGGACAGAAAGTCATACTTGCGATGCCGCAGACATATATGAACTTAAGCGGTGAGAGTGTGAGAGAACTTGTGGATTACTATAAGATAGACCCTGAGAGTGAACTTATAGTTATATATGATGACATAAATCTTGCACCGGGCAGACTGCGTATCCGTGAAAAGGGAAGTGCGGGAGGCCATAATGGTATTAAAAATATCATAAGCCACCTTGGAACGCAGGTATTTCCGAGAATACGCATAGGAGTTGGTGAAAAGCCAAAAGGCTGGGACCTTGCAGACTATGTACTTGGACGATTTGCAAAGGATGAAGAACCTGTTATAAGAGAAGCACTTGACAATGCAGCCGAAGCTTGTGGCATTATTGTCGATGATGAGATTAGAACGGCGATGAATAAATTCAATTAAAATGTAAGAAATGAAAAGCTGAACTGTTAATTAAAATTACTCACAGACATTTTGGGTCTGTGAGTTTTGTTGTTAAGGTTAATGAAAGGAGGAAAAGAGATGGCTGAGCTGCTCAAAACACTGCTAGAGCCGTTGGAGGAGATAAATGCCTACAAAATGGTGGCTGAGGATATAGAGCGGGAGAAGTTTCCAGTTCATATATCAGGCTGTATCGATACGCAGAAGTGTCATCTGATATATGGACTATCACATTCAGAGCACTGGAGAGTTATCATTGCTTCAAATGAGATAAAGGCGAGGGAAATATACGATGATTACAAACTCTTTGACAGGGATGTACTCTTTTATCCTGCAAAAGACATAATATTTTTCGGTGCGGACATTCAGGGAAGTGCGATAAGCACTGAGAGATTAAAAGTTGTCGATGCAATGTTAAAGAATGATTCCGGAACGATAGTGACTACAATAGATGCCGGACTTGACTGTATTATGGACAGCCAGGCTTCAAAAAGTTCAAGATTTGTTATTGGAGAAACCGATATTGTGAATATGGATATTCTTGAAAAAAAACTTGTTGATATGGGTTATGAGAGACAGACACAGGTTGAAAAGCCGGGAGATTTTTCCGTCCGTGGAGGTATAACCGATATATTTCCAATAACTATGGATTGTCCTGTCCGTATAGAATTTTTTGATAATGAAGTTGATACAATAAGGGCATTTGATGTGCAGAGCCAGCGTTCGATAGAGAGAATGGATAAGGTTGAGGTGACACCTGCCGCCGAGATGACATTGTCGGATGAACAGTTAAAGGCGGCTTTGAAAAAGATTGAAAAAGAATATCAGAAGATGCTTGAAAAGTTCAGAAAAGAAAAAAATCATGATGCGATTAACAGGCTTACCGATACTGTAGAGCAGATAAAAGTAAATTTTGATATGTACCACGGCCGTATGGGACTTGAGAGTTTCACAAAATATTTTGATATATCGACAAGCAGTTTTTTTGACCTGTTTGATGATAAAGATACGATATTTTTTGTTGATGAACCGATACATTGTATAGAAAAGCTGGGGGCGGTTGAGAGTGAGTTCAGGGAGAGTATGCAGGGTAGACTTGAGAAGGGTTATATTTTGCCGGGACAGGCAGATGTCATATATTCATCGTCTTATGTCATGGCAAGGCTAGAACAAAAAAGAACAGTGTATCTTTCGTTGCTTGATATGCTTCCTAAGGAAATTAAAGTAAAAGATGAAGCAAATATAGCAGTACAATCATTGCCATCGTATAACCAGCACATTGAGATGCTTATTGAGGATATAAAAAAGTGGCGGAGTGAAAAGTTCAGGGTACTTATATTATCAGGTTCAAAGATAAGAGCCGAGAGACTTGCAAAAGATTTGAATGAATATGAAATTCCAGCATTTTACCGTGAATCTCTTAGTGATGAATTAAAATCCGGTGAAGTTATGACGAGTTATGGATGGCTTCGCAGAGGTTTTGAGTACAGGGCACAGAAATTTATTGTTGTCACCGAGGGAGATATATTCGGTGCAAAGCAGAAGCGTAGAAAGAAAAAGATAAAAAAATTTGACGGAAAATCAATTCAGAGTTTTAATGAACTCAATGTCGGTGATTATGTCGTACATGAAGAACACGGACTTGGAATATACAGAGGAATAGAGAAGATAAGGGTCGAGAATGTTACTAAAGACTTTTTTAAGATAGAGTACGGTGACGGTGGAAACCTTTATGTTCCGGTGTCGGGGCTTGATGTTTTGCAAAAATATGCAGGACAGGATGTTGTAAAGAAACCTAAACTAAATAAACTTAATTCTTCAGAGTGGAAAAAGACAAAGAGCAGGGTAAAACACGCAGTAAACGAGGTCGCAAAGGAACTTGTGCTTCTTTATGCGAAAAGGCAGCAGACAAAAGGCTATTGCTTTGGAAAAGATACTGTATGGCAGACCGAATTTGAGGATATGTTCCCGTTTGACGAGACAAAAGACCAGCTTGATGCGATAGATGCAACAAAGAAAGACATGGAAAGCAACAAGGTAATGGATAGGCTTATATGCGGGGATGTTGGATATGGAAAGACGGAGATTGCGATAAGGGCGGCATTTAAGGCTGCAAATGACGGAAAACAGGTTGCGTTTTTAGTTCCGACGACGATACTCGCACAACAGCATTACAACACCTTTAAGGAAAGGCTCGGTGATTATCCGGTCAGGGTAGAGATGCTTTCAAGATTCAGGACCCCGGCACAGCAGAAAAAAGCACTGGAGGGATTGAAAAAAGGTGATGTCGATATAATAATAGGAACGCACAGACTTTTATCTAAAGATGTTGAATTTAAAGATTTGGGACTTCTAATAGTTGATGAGGAACAGCGTTTTGGTGTTGCTCACAAGGAAAAGATAAAGCAGATAAAAGGCGATGTGGATGTTCTTACA
This sequence comes from Clostridium sp. AM27-31LB, assembly GCF_003480745.1. Taxonomy (NCBI): domain Bacteria; kingdom Bacillati; phylum Bacillota; class Clostridia; order Eubacteriales; family Clostridiaceae; genus Clostridium; species Clostridium sp. AM27-31LB. Next base: position 190,312 of record NZ_QUJS01000004.1, read on the forward strand.
CTTAGTGCGACACCGATTCCGAGAACGCTCCACATGAGCCTTGCAGGAATAAGGGACATGAGTGTGCTTGAAGAACCGCCCGTTGACAGACTGCCTATCCAGACATTTGTTATGGAGCACAACCCTGAGATAATAAGAGAAGCAATAAACAGGGAGCTTGCAAGAAACGGTCAGATATTCTATGTTTACAACAGGGTAAAAGGAATCGACGAGGCAGCTATGGAAATTCAAAAACTCGTGCCTGATGCGAATGTTGCATATGCACACGGGCAGATGAGCGAGAGACAGCTTGAAAAGATAATGATGGCATTTATCAACGGTGAAATAGATGTTATGGTGGCAACGACTATCATAGAAACCGGTCTTGATATATCAAATGTAAATACGATTATCATAGATAATGCCGACCAGATGGGACTTTCACAGCTTTACCAGCTTAGAGGGCGTGTCGGAAGGTCAAACAGAAATTCATATGCGTTTCTTATGTATAAGCGGAACAAAGTTCTTAAAGAAATCGCAGAAAAAAGACTTGCCGCAATAAAAGAGTTTACCGAGCTTGGTTCAGGCATAAAAGTTGCGATGCGTGATCTTGAGATAAGAGGAGCTGGAAATCTTCTCGGAGAAGCACAGTCGGGGCATATGGAGGCTGTCGGTTATGACCTTTATTGCAAGATGTTAAACGAAGCGGTGCACCATCTAAAAGGAGATACCGATATTTCTGAGGAATTTGAGACAGAGATAGATATAAATGTAAATGCGTATATTCCTGAAACTTATATAAGAAGTGAATACCTGAAACTTGATATGTATAAGAGGATAGCAGCGATAGAGAATGTGGAAGAATATAACGATATGCAGGAAGAACTTACCGACAGATTTGGAGATATGCCGCAGTCAGCCGATAACCTGCTGCGTGTAGCACTTCTTAAAGCTGATGCACATAAGGCATATATAAGCAGGATATTACAGAAAGAGGACGGTGTCAGGTTTTATCTGTATGAGGGTAAACTTCCGGATACGGAAAAACTTAAGAAAATGCTTGATGAATATCAGGGCAAAATAAAATATGCCGGAAGTAAAGATCCGTATCTTTTATATATGATGCAAAAGGATAAAAAAAAGGCGGTTTCGAGAAATATGTATAGAATGCCGTCAAAAAATATGATAAAAAAAGAAAAAAAGTTGACAGCAGACGAAATATTTAATATTGTTGAGAGTGTGATAAAAAGCATTGGAGGGCTATATGATAAAAAATAGATATACAAAAGCGGCAGCGTGTGCCGTGCTTGCCGTGTCGATGATATTTACGGGATGCGGAAAAAAAGAGGGTACAAAGACCGCAGATAAAAAAGCGGAGACGACAAAAACAATTCGTCTTGAAAGAGGAGATATTACGGCAAATTCATATGTGATAAAGGTAGGTAATGCCGGTGTTCAGTACAGTGAAGTGTTAAACTACTGTTATCTTCTCAAAAATCAATATGAAAGCAGCTTTGGAAGTGAATTATGGAAATATAAGATTGATGATAAGACAACGATAGGGGACAAAGCTAAAAAAGAAATTGTAAGTACACTTACACAGTTAAAGCTTATTGGTGTAAATGCTGCAAAACAGGGTGTGACTCTTGATAATGACGAGCAGGATCATGCATTGCAGGATGCACAGAAGCTTATAAAAAAGGCTTCAAAAGCTGACAGAAAAAAATATGAGCTTAATGTAAACAGCGTAAAAGAGCTGTTCGAGGACAATATACTTGCAAACAAAATGTTTTATGTTGCGACGGATGATGCGGATACAAATGTGACCGATGATGAGGCAAAGCAGATAAAAATCAGTTATATTGAGTTTATCACTAAGGGAACGGACAAAAACGGACGAAAAGTAAATATGAATGCAGCCGGGAAAGCAAAGACTTATAAGAGAATGAAAGAGATGCTTAAAGAAGCGAAAAAGGCTGATAATTTTTCCGACTATGCCGCTGTCAATACGGAAAGCAGACAGAGTGAGGTTACGATAGGAAAGGATACAAAGCTTCTGGATAAGGAAGCCGTAGATGCAGCATTTTCGTTGAAAAAAGGTAAGATGAGCAATGTAATAGGAGGCAAAAACGGATATTACATCATTTATTGTGAAAATGATAATGACGAAGATGCGACATATGCCAGAAAAGAGGCTATTATTGAAGAACGCCAGACTAAGATGTTTAAAGAAAAGTATTCTAAGTGGCTCTCAGAGTCAAGCGTCGATATAAGCAATAAGTTCTGGGATGTGTTTAAACTTTAGGTAACAGTTCAGCCTCTCATTTATTACATTCGTAAACCTGACAGCAAGCTGTCAGTCGCTGCTATGCAGCTTGTGTTTACTTCATTTCATAAATGAAAGGCTATTCTGCAATAAAAAGGTACTTAACATTACAATGAACAAGCTCATTGTATTGCCAATTATCTTTTTATGGCTGAACTGTTACAACTTTAGATGTAAAATTTCATTTACATAAAGTACACGATTTGTTATAATTAAATTTATATAATGCAAGGGGCAAAATAAATTTTGTCCCAACATCATTTAAATGAAACAAAAGAAAAGGTAGGTGATTAAGTGAAGGCAGAACATATCAATCCGTTTATCATTTCAGTATGTAAAATTATGAAAGATATATGTATGCTTGATTTAAAGATGGGTAAGCCTTTCGTAAAAGATGATAAATACGAGGGGGATAGTTCTTTGATTAAACTTGGAATTATCGGTGCCTTAAAGGGTGAAGTTGTTCTCAGTCTCCACTATGAAACAGCACTTGCGGTTATTTCAAAGATGATGATGATGCCCGTCAATGAGATTGATGCTATCGGACAAAGTGCCATATCAGAGCTTGGAAATATGATTGCAGGGAATGCAGCTACGGTATTTGCAAATGACAGTATTATTATAGACATAACGACACCGGATTATTGTGTGGGAAAAGATTATGCAGGCAGCGGTAAGCAGGTGTTTTGTATTCCGTTTGAATCTGATATAGGAGAATTATCAATAAACATATTTATTGAAGAATGATTTTTGGATTTTAATGATTAGGAGAGGATTTTTATATCCTCTCTTTTCCGTGAGTTAAAGATGTAAAGACAGAATTGGAGGAATGATGGATGGCAGCTTATAAAAGGTACAGAAAGGAAGACAGTGTGTCTTATTCACTTGGTATAACACTTACTTTTGAACTTTTAAAGTTTAAGACTGAGTATGTGAACCGGGTATTTGTTCACTCGGCAATGAAGCAGGGTGACACATTGGATAAACTTCTTAAGCTTTGCAAGGACTCAGGTATAGAGGTTGTTTATGCGGATAAGATATTTAATGTTTTGTCACAGAAAGACAATTGTTATGTTATAGGTGAGTTTAGAAAATTTGAGTCCGGACTTGATAAGGATAGTTCGCACATAGTTCTCGTAAATCCTTCAAATGCAGGAAATATGGGCACGATTATGAGAAGTGCACTCGGCTTTGGAATGAACCGTATGGCTATTATAAGGCCTGCCGTTGACGCATTTGATCCAAAAGTAGTAAGAGCATCTATGGGAGCAATATTCTCAACGGAGTTTGTTTATTTTGATTCTTTTGATGAATACATGAAAAAATACGGTGACAGGGAGTTATATCCGTTTATGCTCGATGCAAAGATAAAACTTCATGATGTAAAGCCACAGGGTAAATTTTCACTTATATTTGGTAATGAGGCAACAGGACTTCCACATGAGTTTTCTAAGATAGGAAAGTCGGTCATAATACCCCATTCAGACAGGATAGACAGTTTAAATCTTCCTATAGCAGCAAGTATAGCAATGTACGAAGCAACTAAGGCAGATTTTTAGATATATGATGCAAATGTCAGGCAGACAATAGCAATAAGATTAAAGCTGTTTGCAGGAACGTGGTAACTGTATAGATATGCGGTATCAGTGGCATCACAATATTAATATATAATAAAATTGAGAAAGGAAGTTATAAAAATGGCAAAAATTGATATTATCTCAGGATTTTTAGGAGCAGGAAAGACTACACTTATTAAAAAGCTTGTAGCAGATGCATTTCAGGGTGAAAAACTTGTTATCATTGAAAATGAATTTGGTGAGATAGGAATAGATGGTGGATTTCTTAAAGAGTCAGGCATCCAGATAACAGAGATGAATTCAGGATGTATCTGTTGTTCTCTTGTTGGAGATTTTGGAAATGCACTTAAAGATGTACTTGAAAAATACAGCCCTGATAGAGTTATCATTGAGCCGTCAGGTGTAGGTAAGCTTTCTGATGTTATAAAAGCAGTTAAAAATATCGGAGATGATGTGAAGATAAATAGTACGGCAACAGTAGTTGACGCATCAAAATGCAAGATGTATATGAAAAACTATGGTGAGTTCTACAACAACCAGATTGAGAGTGCAGGAACGATAATCTTAAGCCGCACACAGAATGTTTCAGAGGAGAAGCTTGCAAAAGTTCTTACAATGATAAAAGAGAAGAATGATGAAGCTTCTGTTATCACGACACCGTGGGATCAGATAGATGGAAAGAAGATTCTTGATGCTATGGAAAAAGTAAATACGCTTGAGAAAGAACTTCTTGAGGAACATCATCACCATGACGGAGAGTGCGGCTGCGGACATGAGCACCATCATCACGACCATGACGGAGAGTGCGGTTGCGGACATGAGCATCATCATCACGACCATGACGAAGAGTGTGGCTGCGGACATGAGCATCATCACGACCATGACGTGGAGTGTGGCTGCGGACATGAGCACCATCATCACGACCATGACGGAGAATGTGGCTGCGGACACCACCATGAACATGGCCATCATCATGCAGATGATGTGTTTACAAGCTGGGGTGTTGAGACAGCTCACAAGTTTACAGAGGAAGAACTTAAGGATATTGTATCAAAACTTGCAAGTGATAAGTCATTTGGTGATGTTCTCCGTGCTAAGGGAATTGTTGCTTCAGATGAGGGTGAATGGTTCCACTTCGACCTTGTACCTGAGGAGACTGAGCTTAGAAGAGGTGCCGCAGATTATACAGGAAGAATATGCGTAATCGGTTCAAATCTCAATGAGGATGCTATAAAAGAACTTTTTCATGTGGCATAAACAGATATAAAACTAAATATATACTTGCACAATCTAAGATTTATTTATAGTTTTGTGGTATGTGCAATTTATAGTTAGTAAGTAGGAAGGAAAAATATGTTTGGTAAGAGAAAAGAAGAAATGATGGTTTATGTTGTCATGGGATTTCTTGAGGCTGGTAAGACAAGCCTTGTAAGAGATCTTATAGTTGACGATATGTTTGATGATAAGATAAAGACACTTATTCTTGCCTGCGAGGAGGGTGAGGAAGAATATGAGGAGGCTGACCTTAAGAAAGGCTGTGCTGTCTGCGAGTATATTGAGGACGAGGAGTCTTTCAACGGAAAAGTTATCCAGAAATTCCTAAAAAAACACAGACCTGACAGGATAATCATCGAGTACAATGGAATGTGGTCTGCGGCAAAAATTCCTGAGCTTTATGATGAACTTGAGGAAATCTGTTTTGACAGGGAAGTCATTATGCAGACACTTGATGTTGTCAATGATGAGACATTTTCACTTTATATGAAGAATATGCCGTCTCTGATGGTTGAACAGTTTAAGGTTGCGGAGATGATAATCGTAAACAGATGTACTGTTGAGAATACAAAGAAATCTGCGATAAGAGGAAGTGTAAAAGCCGTAAATCCTCGTGCACAGATAGTTTACGAGTCAGAAGATGATGCATTTTATGAGATGAAAGAAGAAATGCCATTTGATGTAAATGCTGATGTTATAGAAGTAAATGAGGGTGACTTCGGACTCTGGTATGTCGATATGATAGACCATCAGGAAACATACAACGGAAAGACATTAAAACTTACCGGAATGATACAAAAACCGGGTGGACTTGATAAAGGTTTTGCGGTATTTGGAAGATACGCAATGACCTGTTGTGCAGATGATGTTCAGTTTATGGGATTTTTGTGCAAGGCAGATGACTGGTCGCAGATAAAGAGCGGACAGTATGTGACAGTAACGGCACGCATGGAGTACAAGTTTATGGCTGAGTACGGCGAGGAAGGACCTGTATTTTATGCGGAGGAAATAGTTCCGGCACAGAAACCGGAGGATGAGTTGGTTTATTTTAACTGATTTTTGGCAGACGGACGAAAGTCAGGGTGACATATGTTCTTAGGCGGCACGCTTTTGCTATGCAAACACGCAGCGGTACTAACGCACCAAAATACGGTGCGCAAGTGCCGGCGTGTTTGAAATGCCGCTTGCAGAACATATATGCACCCTGACTTTCTGTTTTGTTGGTGAGAATATAGTTATTTTTGTTATATTATGTATAATATCTTATTAAAACATTGTGAGAATTTTAAGTATTGAAAAAAGTATTGTAAAGTAAAATCATAAAATCAAAAGGGAGGTGCTTGAGATGAATATGATTTTACTTAATGCTATAGTAGCGGAGTGTTTAAAAATTGTTCGTGAAATAATCGTATATGTTATTAGTGATTTTATATGTAAAAGTATTGATTGTAAAAGAAAATAGGATCATATATGGCACAAAAGAAAACCTATCATAAGCCGTCAACTTATGAGAGGTTTTCTTTTGTGGTTTGATAGAAAAGTAACTATCAGGCTAATTGTCATTGGATTTTTAATTTTTGGTTTTATTTACTGTATGTTTCTTGCAACATTTATTTCATTCTTCTGTCTTTATATGTAAGAAGAGATTGCTTTCATTTACATCAATGGTGCAAGTGACAGTGATTATAGGCAATTTCTATAGGATTTAAAAAAGTGTTTTAGTAGGCGGTTTTTATGAAGTTAGGAAAGTTATTTTAAATCTAAGGATGGTATTTTATATAATAATGACATGACAGAGCTTGTATTATATCCTCAGGCTAAAAAAGGTAAATATACAATGCCAAAAGGTATAAAAACAGCGGATATGATAAAACGCTTTATTACAGTTCTGATGATGAATATTTCAAGACAAAGTTAGAGGATTATGTTAAAAAATACGGTTACAAATATAAAAGTCTTGGAAAAGCACATGGAAAGGCTGCTGGTTTAACTGTGAATATATGATTACCGGTTATTGTTCGCTTTGACATACAAAACCGCATCTGTTAAGATAATAGCAGATGCGGTTTTGTACTGTTACGAGTGACAGGCAGCGAGAGTGTGCCTGCGTTAGTATTTGTTATATTTGTGCTTTAGCACAACATACAATTAGTTTCGCAATTATCTGTGAATTTGTGAGAATGAAAGGTGATATAGATATGAGTAAAATTTTAATAATTGAGGATGATGCTGCTATTGCAGAGCTTGAAAAAGATTATCTTGAACTTAGCGATTTTGAGGTTGCCATTGAGTCTGACGGAAGTTCGGGTGCTGCCCATGCCGTTGATGAGGATTTTGACCTTATCCTTTTAGACCTTATGCTTCCGGGGATGGATGGTTTTGAAATTTGTAAGTATATCAGGGAGAAAAAGGACACGCCTATCCTTATGGTTTCGGCAAAAAAAGATGATATTGACAAGATAAGGGGACTTGGACTTGGTGCAGATGATTATATCACTAAGCCGTTTAGTCCGAGTGAACTTATAGCAAGGGTAAAGGCTCACCTTGCAAGATACAAAAGACTTACGGCATCGGGAACACAGGAGAATGATGTTATCGAGATAAGAGGTCTTAAGATTGATAAGACTGCGAGAAGAGTTTATATCAACGGTGTTGAGAAAAATTTCACGACAAAAGAGTTTGACCTTCTCACATTTCTTGCATCAAATCCAAATCATGTATATTCAAAAGAGGAATTGTTCAAAGAAATATGGGAGATGGAGTCAGTCGGTGATATAGCTACCGTGACGGTACATATCAAGAAGATAAGGGAAAAGATTGAGGAAAGCACGGCAAAACCGCAGTATATTGAGACTATCTGGGGCGTCGGTTACAGATTTAAAGTGTGAATATGATATATCATACCAGAGAATATAAGTGCAAGCTGGACTTGTTCTTTGAAAATAGTGTTATGAGCGGCTAATAGTGAAAATATGTGTCTGATTTTTGGGGAGGTAATTATGGGAAAGAAAAAACAGGAATTGAAACCAGATATAGTTGTAAAAAATTATTGGCGGAATAATGAGCAGTTTGCAGATTTTTTTAATGCGGTATTGTTTGACGGAGAGCAGATAATAAAGGCGGATGAGCTAGAAGATATTGACACTGAGGAGTCATCAATTCTTGAGCATAAAGAATATGCAGAGAGCATAGGGGCAGCCAGGGATAATGTAAAAATAAGAAAAAAGTCTACAATATATAATGTAGAAATGGTCATACTGGGAATCGAAGGGCAGGAAAGAATACATTATGCGATGCCTATGAGAGTGATGGGTTATGATTATGGGACATATAAGAAACAGTATGATGATAATGCAGCGAAATACAAAAGTGCAAATGGAATGTCAAGCGATGAATATATGTCTAAAATGAAAAAGACAGACAAGTTTATTCCGGTTATCACCATAGTTGTTTATTATGGAGAAAATCCGTGGGATGGTGCTGTATCGTTATGTGATATGTTGGATATACCTAAAAAGATGCAGCCGTTTGTCAATGATTATAAAATACATCTTATAGAGGCGAGAAAGAATAAACTGAAATTGCATAATATTAACAATAGGGACTTGTTTAATCTGCTTGAAATATTATTAAACAGAAAAGAAAAGCTGAAAGAAACAAGGGAAAAGGCAATAAAATATGCAAGAGAGCACGATGTAGAAAAGTCGGTTATAATGACAGTGGCAGGAGCAGCAAATTGTAAGATAGATTATGATTTTGTAACAAAGAAGGGGAGTGTTGATATGTGTACGGTATTTGAAGAAACAAGGGCAGAAGGACGACAGGAAGGACGATTGGAAGGAGAGGCAAAGGGAATTGTTGAAATAGGTCTTGAATTTGGACTTTCAGAGGAAGATATTCTTGCCAAACTTCAGATAAAACTGAACATATCATTGCAGAAAGCACAGGAATATTTTGCTGTGTTTAGCAAATAGTAAAATAAAATTTGGAGTTTGTATTTAAAAAAAATAACAGTTCAGCCATAAAAATAATAAATTGATAGAAATCCGTTGCATTGATGTTGTGGTGATATAGATTTTATCAATTTGTTATTACAATACAGATTTAAAGTCTGATACCACAAGACGGGCAATTATCATTTTTGCCCGTCTTTTACTTTCAATGTAAAATAAATACTTGTCCCTGTTCCGGGTGTACTCTTTGCCCATATCTTTCCACCATGGTCGAGTATTATCTTTTTTACTATGGCGAGACCAAGACCGCTTCCACGTTTGGCAGAATTTCTTGACGCATCTGCCCTGAAAAATCGGTCAAATATGTTTGGCAGGTCTTTTTCCGAAATTCCCGGACCGTCATCGGAGATTTCTATGCGTACAAATTCATCCGGTTTTATCGGTGGATTTATATCCGTGCCATCCTTGTTTATCTGGCGGTATAAAGGCTTTTTAGGTTTGTGTGGTTTGTAGGAAAGAGCAATTCTTATATTGCCATGTTCTTTGTCCTTATATTTAAGAGCATTTCCGGTAATATTATTTAAAACCCTGCGAAGCTGCTCAGGGTCAGCAGATACCATGATACCCTGTGGTGCGTTATTTTCATAAGATACATTCATATTGTTTGACTCATAATCAAAAGAAATTGAATCAATATAATTTTCAAGATATTCTGAAATATCAAATGTAACATAATTGTACGGGATAGAATTCTGCTCTATTTTAGAAAACAGCGACAATTCATCTACGAGATATGTCATATCATTTGCTTTTGAATGAATGGTTTTAAGATATTTCTGCTGTTTCTCAGGTGTCTTTGCAATACCGTCAATAAGTCCCTCAGAGTAGCCTTTTATAGCAGTGAGCGGTGTCTTGAGGTCATGTGATATATTGCTCATCATTTCTCTTGTGTCATTTTCGTACTGGATTCGTTCCTCAAGCATTGACTTAAGTCTTATACGCATTTCCTCGAAATCACGGCATAGCACACCTATCTCATCGCAGGAATTTACATGAACGGGATTGTCAAGATTTCCGGCACCTATCTGCATTGTGGCGATACGAAGTATGTTCAAAGGTTTTATGATACTGTGGTATAGCCATATTATAAGGAGAGCTGCAGTTATAAAAAGGATAAGTGTAAACGCTATGGCTATGTCTCTGACGGAACTTTCCCACCTTGGTATGAGATTAGAAAGTTTTGTTATAAGAAAAAGCTGTCCCGTAGTTCCATCAGAAAAATAAAAGTCTTTGCCACGGGTAAGTGTCGAACTTTTCTGGTCAATAAGGATATTATCGTTTTTGCCGTAGGAATATTCACCAAAAGACGGCAGCGTGGAAACACAGCCATAAAAATCTTTATTGCCTATGTAATATTCATTTTCACCTTTAAACACAACGATAAAAGAATCCTTTGAGGAAATAGAACGGGAAGTGTCATTTAAAAAATTTTTGTCAAGTAATTTGTCAGGATATTCGTCCGCAAGTTTAACAAGTTTATTATAATCATTAAGGGTAAGTTTATAAAGAAGCTGTACAGGATTTAAGACAAGACCATAATCATAGCTATTTTCACTTTCTGTACTGTAATAAGATGATAATATATCCGTCTGGTTCTGCACTATCAGGTGAAAACAGACAAGACCCGCACAAAGCGGAAAAATTGCGATAATCAAAAACGAAATAATCAATTTACCTCTAATCTTCATAAAAACCTCCATAAATCAAAGCTATCTGCCCGTTTAAGAGCAAATAGCTTTGTGAAAAAAATATTAGTAAGCATTTTTATTTACTTTTCGTCCAAAAAATGTAAGGAAAAGTATTTTAAAGTCAAGTGCAAGTGTCCAGTTTTCAACATAATAAAGGTCACACTCGATGCGGCCAGTTATGGAAGTATCGCCCCTAAAGCCATTTACCTGTGCCCAGCCGGTCATGCCCGGACGAACCTGGTGCTTTATCATATATCTTGGTATTTCTTCCTTGAATTTATTTACAAAGAATGGTCTTTCAGGTCTTGGACCGACAAGACTCATATCACCCTTTAACACATTAAATATCTGAGGAAGCTCGTCAATATTTGTCTTACGCATAAATTTTCCTATAGGGGTGACTCTAGGGTCATCTTTAGTGGTCCATGCTTTCTTTTCTTCACTTGCTTCCTGAACTTTCATTGAGCGGAATTTATACATATCAAACTCCCTGTTGTGAAGTCCGATTCGTTTTTGTTTGAATATAAGCGGACCCGGGGATGTTGTTTTTACGATTATTGCTGTTATAAGCATAGGAATCGCAAAGAGTATAAGTGCGACTGTAGCACCGAAAATGTCAACGGCACGCTTTAATACAATATTGTATGAAGAACTGAGTGGTACATGGCGCACATGGATAACAGGTATTCCATCTAAATCCTCAGTGTAAGGTTTTGTAGGAATGATGTTGTTGTAATCAGGAGCAAATTTTGTATGGACACCTGATTTTTCGCAGATTGCTACAAGTCCTTCAAGTTTTGAATATTCATCGATGCTAAGTGTAATGACTATCTCGTCAAATTCATTTGATGAGAGATAATGTTCAAGGGCACCGAGCCTGTCTACAACTTTGATGGTACGGTATTCATCGCCTATTTTTTTGTTATCATCGAGAATACCATGTATTTTGTAACCCCATTCAGGATGCAGTCTTAAACGCCTTATATAATTTTCGGCGGTTCGGCTGTAGCCGACGATAAGGACATGTTTAAGATTTTTTCCGTCTTTTCTCATTTTTCTTAAGATAGAAATAACAACAAGTCGGAAAGCATAGTCGATAACAATATTTATGCAGGCAAAGAAACCGAGCAAAAGTCTTGCGTAATCCCACTGTTTGAAGAAGTAAAGTGCTGCAAGACAGTATATGATACCAAAAAAGTTTGACTTGATAAGGCAGAAAAGCTCCGCACGCCTGCCACTTGTTCTTTTTGGGTCATACATCCCGCAGAAACCATATATGATGAGATAGCAGGGAACTATCATAGTCAGAAGATTCTGATACTGTGACATATCCTTGTAATATCCGAGCGGTGGAGAAATAATATGCCATCTGATAAGCGGGCTGTTAAATTCATCAAGTCTTAAGATATATGCTAAGTTAAACGATAAATAAATTATTATTGCATCAACAATAATGTGTAAAATGTTTAGTAATCGCTGGTTTTCTTTAATCAATTTTTCATCCTCTCAATCTCTTGTAACTTTTTAAAACCTATGGCTTTTAAAAATAAAATGTGCTAAAATGTTAAATGTTTGTATGTGCATTAATTATTATAGATGTTTGGGCAGAAGCTTTTTATTGCTTCTTTGTTATATGAATTTTCCCCTTGCATCATTATATAAGGTATAATTATTTTGCGCAACAATAAAATTTAATATAATATATGAAATGAAAAAATTATATTTTTTTCACAAGTTAAACACAAAAACTTGCTAAAATCTGTTTTACAGATAAGAAAAAGAGGTTACAGGCCTCACTATAGATGTGGACAGTAACAAAAAGTAAAGGGAGGTACCGATGATGGATGAGAACAACAATTTAAATGGAACAGATAGCGGTCAGCCACAGAATGAATATACCGGAGAGTATGGAAATTCTGTAGAAACAGATGGTTCTGCTGATTCTGTTTACAGTTATTCATATAAAAATGGTGCAAACAATGCAGAGTCTACACATTCAGGTGATTATTATGCAGGAAACAATAATGCAGAGAGTACAATGAATGACAGCAGACAGCAGGGTTACCAAAGCAGCAATGACACACAGAACGGATTTGAATCTTCATACAGAAATGAAAATCCGTATCAGAAAGCTAATCCTTATGAAACGAATATGAATAATAATTATAATAATACAAATCCATATGGAAACAATGGGGGAAACGGACAGAGCTATTCTTTTAATGATAATGAGGAGAAAAATAAATCTTCTAAAAAAGATGACAAGAAGTCTTCTTTAGGAAAAAAGCTTTTGATATGTGCTGCGTGTGCTTTGGTATTTGGTATTGTTGCGGCGGTTTGTTTTGAAAGTGTATGTTATTTTTCAAGTAAAGTTCTTGGTATAAACACACCGGCAATAACCACAAGTAAACAGATAGGAACAACGACAACGGGAAGCAGCAAAAAGGTTGCAACAGGAGCTGCAATAGCCGGAGGTACAAATGATGTGTCTTCAATCGTTGAGCAGACAATGCCGGCAGTTGTTGCTATCACTTGCACAAGCGAGGCTACAAACTATTACAGTTTGTTTGGAAATAGTCAGCAGCAGGAACAGCAGAGCAGTGGTACCGGATTTATAATCGGTCAGAGTAACAGCGAGCTTCTTATAGCAACAAACAATCATGTAATTGACGGAGCAAAGACAATATCAGTTCAGTTTATTGATGAGCAGGTATATGAAGCATCGGTTAAAGGTAAGGATTCAAGTAATGATCTTGCAGTAGTAGCCGTAAAACTTAAAAAGATTAAAAAATCAACAATGAATAAAATAAAGATTGCTGATGTAGGTGATTCAGATTCACTTAAGGTCGGTGAGATGGCTGTAGCAATTGGAAATTCACTTGGTTACGGACAGTCAGTTACAGTTGGATACATCAGTGCAAAGAACAGAGAGATAACAGAGACTTCAGAGACAGATGGTTCAACAAATTCAATCAAGGCAATCCAGACAGACGCTGCTATCAATCCGGGTAATAGTGGAGGACCGCTTATCAACCTCAAAGGTGAAGTTATCGGTATAAATTCAGCAAAGATTGCTGATTCGTCAGTAGAGGGTGTAGGTTATGCGATTCCTATCTCACAGGCAACACCTATCATTGATGAACTTAAGGACAAAGAAGAATTGTCGGATTCACAAAAAGGCTATCTTGGTATATCAGGAAGAACAGTCGGAAGTGAAGCAAGCAGCTACAATATTCCGAGCGGTGTATATGTCGCAGAAGTATCAAAGGGCGGTGCCGCAGAAGAAGGCGGCATTAAAGTCGGAGATATTATAACAGCTATCAACAATCAGGATGTCAGAAGTATTGAAAGTCTTAAGGAAAAAGCAAACGGTTACCGCAAGGGAACAGAAGTTGAGCTTACGATACAGAGAAGTGACAATGGAACTTATAAAGAGAAGAAAGTAAAAGTAAAACTTCAGGGTTCAAAGTCTCTTGACGGCTTGTCAAATGGCAGCGGTTCTGACAGTTCAAATAATGACAGTAATAACGGAAGCAATGGTTATAATCAGGGTAACGGAAACAGTGGAAACGGAAGTAACGGTTATGATAATAATGGAAACAGCGGTTCGGACAACGGTTCGGACAGTGGTGACGACAGCGGATTTGGCAATTTCTTCTCTAATCCGTTTGGAAATTAAATAGTGGAATTCAGTTTAAGCATATAGTGTTTGGACTGTGGATAACATCAGCCAGCCGTGATGATTAATGCACGGCTGGCATTTGGCGTTTTTAGGAATAAGAGACAAAAATTAAAGCGAATAAGGGGAATAAAATAATGCAAAATGGGACAGCGGGTGAAAAAATAAATGATAACAAAAAGGATGATGCCCGAAAAAATGTACCGGAAACAACAAATGGAGTCATTGGTTATGAGCCGGAAATGGGAACAGGCAGGAAAAAATTTATAAATGATATAAAAAGACTGGGTGTTATTCTGCTGTTTTTGGTGCTTACATTATGGCAGTTTTCATCATTGGAATTATTTTTTAAACAGACCATCAATAATTTCAATACGGAACTTATAATTAAAAATATGGCATTGTTTGCCACTGCCAATATTGTGCTTGTCGCATTGTTTCACAGAATGAAGCCGGCATTTTTAATATCATTTATGTTGACAATGTTCATAGGGATAGCAAATTATTATGTCATATCATTTAGAGGGTATGGTATAGTTTTTATGGATTTTTATGCCATAAAGACGGCGGCAGCTGTTGCAGGCGGATATAAATACGGGGTTGATATTTATCTTATTGCAGGAGTTTTAAGCTGTATAGCGGGAATTGCAATAAGCCTTATCCTGCCGTCAAAAAAGAGAATGTATTTTAATGTAAAAGATATGTGTGCATCCGTTTCTGCCTTGTTTATAGCTGCAGTGTTTGTTGTATGGCTGAACACCTCAGCAACATTCTTTGATAATGTAAGTTCGCTTTCATGGGATCACAGTATAGGGATAAATGACTATGGTTATCTTCTTTATTTTGTTGCAAATGCAGGAGAGTCAACGGTAGATGCACCTGATGGCTATTCAGTAGAAAAAGTCGATAAGATATTATCAAAATATGAGGATAAGAAAAAAACATCGGATTTGCAAGAAAAACATCCTAATATTATAATGGTAATGAATGAATCATTTTCAGATTTAAGGGTTTTAGGAAAATACACTACAAATAAAGAAATTATGCCTTTTTTTGACAGCCTTAATAAAAATGTGGTAAAGGGTTATGCCGAATCATCAGTTTATGGAGGATATACGGCAAACTCTGAGTTTGAGTTCCTGACAGGATGTACAAAAACTTTTCTGCCTGGAAATCCGTATCTGCAATATATTGATGACTACCTGCCATCTGTTATAAGTAACATAAAAAGCCAGAAAGGTTATGGTGAGGCGGTTGCCGTGCATCCTTACAATCCGTCAGGCTATAACAGAAACAGAGTATATCCGTTATTGCATTTCGACAGATTTTTAAGCATAGATGATTTTAAAAATCCTTTGCTTATAAGAGATTATATAAGTGATAAGTCAGACTATGAAAAGATAATAGATTTGTATAAGAATAAGAAAAAGGACAAATCATTGTGTGTATTTAATGTTACAATGCAAAACCATAATCCATACAATTTCGACTATGTAGGTGATGTGAAAGTGACAGATTTTTCAGTTTCATCACAAGTGGAACAATATCTTTCTCTTATGAGAAAGTCGGATGATGCCTTAAAGGAGCTTATCACTTATTTTAAGAAGTCGGATGAGCCTGCTATCATTTTAGTATTTGGAGATCATCAGCCGCATTTGCCGGATTCATTTTATGAAAAACTATTTGGAAAAAATCCGGTGCAGTTTAGCAGGGAGGATAGTATGAAAGAACACTTGATTCCTTTTATGATATGGGCAAATTATGATATAGGAGAAGAAAATATAGAGAGGACATCCATAAATTATCTTTCTTCGCTGCTTCTTGAAAAGGCTGGTCTTAAGATGAGTGATTATAACAGGTATTTGCTGGAACTTTATAAGGAAATTCCGTCGTTGAGTGCAACCGGATTTTATGACAAAAATGGAGTATTGCATGACAATAAGGAAAGTACCGGAAAGTATGTAGAGATGTTGAAGGAATATGAAATGATTCAGTATAATTATCTTTTTGATAAAGATAACAGATTGGATAAACATTACAATGTAATGAAATAAACATTATTTAGGATTGGAGAGGGTAAAATGACGAGAATGTGCATTTATGATGATGATATAGAATTTTCATTATTGTTTGAAAAACTATTGTATAGATATGCAGAGGAAAATGATAAAGAGATTGATGTGGAAATCTTTCAGGGTGGTGAAAATGCGGCTTTTCAAATAGCACAGAATGAATATGATATACTTTTTCTGGATATAGACCTCGGAGATGTGAAAGGTTTTGAGATAGGCAAACAGATACGCGATGAATTAAAAAATAATAAAATTCAGATAGTTTATATATCAGGAGATACCAGTTATGCTATGGAGCTGTTTAAGACAAGACCATTTGATTTTGTTGTAAAACCGGTAGAGAAAAAAAAGCTTTTTAAGATGTTAGATACCTATTTCAGTATATTTTCGGGTAAAAATAAATATCTGCATTATAGATGGCTTAAGCAGGACCATATTATAAAACAGGACAATATTATTTATCTTCAAAGCATTGGCAGGAAAGTTGTGGCAAAGACATTTGATGGTGATGTTGAATTTTATGATAAATTATCTAAAGTTATTGATAAACTTGATGATAATAAATTTTGCCGTGTGCATAAATCTTTTGTTATCAATTCAATTTATGTTGATGTATTTAAGAGTGATAAGGTTATAATGTGCGATTCAGCTCGGATACCGATAAGCAAATCATACAAGAAAAGTTTTAGGGAATGGCTGGTAAAACACAATGCATAAATTTGATGACAGTGTCTCATGCTGTTAAAATTCTGTGAAAAATTGAAAACTGACTTTTTTTACATATAAACAGCCTTTTTTTACATTTTTTTTGTTTTTTTTGATTAATTAGCGTAAATTTTGCTTTATTTTTTTATATGTATATGGTAATATGTAAATGAAATGCAAAGATAAGGCATACTATTTTAAAAGAGAGTGGAAGAAAGGAAGGGCAATTTTACTATGAATAGAAGAACTACGGAAATTTCACAGTGTGAACTTACTGTAATGAAGTGTATCTGGGATCTTAAGGCTGAGACAGGTGAGGTTACATGTGCACAGGTCATGGAAAAGCTAAAAGAAGATTATGGTCTTACATATAAAGACACTACAGTATATACTTTTTTGAAAAACCTTATCAATAAAGGCTTTGTATCATCAGAGAAAAAAGGAATTACATACTATACACCTATTCGTAAGGAAGAAGATTACAGAACAGATCTTTTAAAGCAGTCTAAAAAATTCTGGTTTAATGATTCTGTAGCAGACTTTGTCGAGGCAGTGCTTAAATTAGATACAATTACTGCTGAGGACAAGAAAAAGATTAAAGGACTTATTAAATAAATTGTCATTAGTTAAAAAAGTACCGTACCTGCATCTTAATTGATGCAGGTATGGTACTTTTTGTTTTTATTGTATAGGAAAATGCCCGTAAAGTAGTGTGACACCAGGAGCAAAACGCTGGTTTTACTCTTTTTTAGATAAGCATAAATTAAAATGTTTATTTGTTTTCACTTTCATATGCTTCTCTTACGGCAATAGCAAGCTGGTCAGGACAGGAAGTAGGTTTAAAACCACATCTGATACCTTTAAGCTTGTTTTCAATCTGCTCTACGGTAAGTCCGTCTGTAAGTGATGAAATTCCCTGTAAGTTTCCGTTGCATCCTCCGGTAAATCTTACATTTGAGACAATGTCTCCGTTTAATTCAAAATCAATCTGTGTTGAGCATGTTCCTTTTGTTTTGTATGAATATTCCATGATATTCCTCCTTAATTTGTTAATGTGCTCTCGGTATCTTCTCAAAACGAGTCGTTTCGGCTGCATTTCCGATATACTGTTTCCATTTTCATTGCGAAAATGTCATTGTATATCAAAAAAACATATTGAAATTCTTCAATCAGAAGATTTTAAGAGTACATATTATTAATTGCGAAATTGTCTGTATGTTGTGTTAATTTTGCAGATATAACAAATACTGACGCAGGCTAAGTATGCCAAAATGAGTGATAACTCAAATTTGCGAAAATACTTCACCAAGACCACACTGTAGCAGTAAGTCTGCATTGTTGTCAAGTGGAGTTGACGATTTGTTTATAAGTACAAGACGGTTTCCGGTGTAGTATTGTAATAATCCGGCTGCAGGATATACGGCAAGTGATGTACCGCCGACGATAAGCATATCCGCATTTGCTATGGCTTTGATGGAATTACTTATGGTCGAATCATCAAGTCCCTCTTCATATAATACCACATCAGGTTTTATAATTCCGCCGCAGTCACAGAGAGGTACACCCTGACTGTTTTTTATGTAGTTTACATCGTAAAATTTATGACATTTTTCACAGTAGTTTCTAAGGGTTGAGCCGTGTAACTCATAAACGGTCTTACTTCCGGCTGCCTGGTGAAGTCCGTCGATGTTTTGAGTGACGATTGCCGAAAGTTTTCCGGATTTTTCGAGTTCTGCAAGTTTTAAGTGTGTAATATTCGGTTTTGCATTTTCAATAAGCATTTTGTCCCGGTAAAATTTATAAAATTCTTTAGGATTTCTGATGAAAAATGAGTGACTTAAAATTGTTTCCGGCGGATAGTCATATTTTTGGTGGTACAATCCGTCAACACTTCTGAAATCAGGGATACCGCTTTCGGTAGAAACTCCGGCACCACCGAAAAATACTATATGACTGCTTTCAGATACCCATTTCTTAAATAATTCCAAATCTTTTTTGTCAGGCTGCATGATGTCCCTCCTTTTAAAAAATCAGGCACCTTTTGGATGCCTGATGGTATTAAATTGAATATAGCACAAATTATTATAATTGGCAATCGTTATGATTGGAAAGCGTTATCTTTTTATGGTAGAATAGCTGTTTGCTTATTATATTTATAAATCAGCAAACAGGTTGTCAGTCGCAGTTATGCGGCTTTTCTTGTATTTGGATTTTTTAGATGGTATCATAAAAGAAATTGAACGCAGAATAAATATTTCTATACTGACAGGTTAAAAAGCGGCTGCGTTCATGAGCAGGCAGAGAAAGCGGATTTTGAATGTCCGTTTTACAATAAAAGCACAGAAATGGAGTAGTATATGACATTATTAACATATCAGGTTTTTAAGACAGTGGCAGACCACGGTAGTTTCAGAAAGGCGGCAGACATACTTGGTCTTACGCCGTCGGCAATAAGCCATGCGATTTCATCAATGGAAAATGAACTTGGTTTTTCTGTTTTGAACAGAAGTAAATCGGGTGTTACTCTCACTAATTATGGAGAAAATCTTCTCCCATATGTAAATGCTGTTTTAAACAGTGATGAAAGTTTATGGCAGGCAATAGCAGAGTTTAACGGATTAAAAAAAGGAAAGGTAAAGGTTGGGTGTTTTTCAAGTATTTGCACAAGCTGGCTGCCTGACATTATGAATTCATTTAAGAAAAAATATCCGGATATTATGATAGAAGTCTTTCAGGGGACATATGATGATGTTTCTTATTGGCTGAAAAACGGTGTTGTTGATATTGGATTTTTGTCGGTGTCGAGTGCAGGCGATATTCCGATAGAACCCCTTTACAAAGATAAACTTGTCTGCGTTGTTCCAAAAGGTCTGTTTGACAAAAATACGGATGAAGTAATGCACATAAGCGAACTCAGGAATCATCAGTTTGTTACACAGAGAGAGTCGACGGATGCAGATATTCAGAATTTCTTAAAAGAAAACTCATTGAATGTCCAGTCAAATTATCATGTGGTAGATGATCTTTCAACTATAGCACTTGTCGCAAACGGCTTTGGAATATGTCTTATGCCCGAACTTGTAATGAGAGATATTCCGTACGAGGTTGACTGCTATCAGATAGAGCCTGATGCATATCGAATTGTGGGGATAGCGACGATGAATTCTGATTTTATGGCACCGGCGGTCAGGACAATGTATAATCATATAATTAAGAATTATAAGAACATATGATGCAAGGGTCAAAAGCAAATAGCAATGTATGTTTACATACAAATTGCATAGCAATGGAGCAATCCGTGGCATCAGTTTAGGTAAAAATATCAATAGATAGAAAAGAGGAATTTTAGATGAACAGATTACAGAGTGAATTGAGAAGAATTGACCACAGGGGGTATCCGGCATATAAGGATTTGCGTGGAAGTTATGATTTTGGTAAGTATATTTTAAATATTGAGCATATTCAGGGGGATCCGTTTGCGTCTCCATCGTCTTTGAGTGTGAAGATAAAGGGGAAGGCGGCGGGTTTTCCAAAGGAATATTATAACGGGTATGACAGAAAGACGGCTTTTGAGGATTTTATCTTAAGACGGTTCAGCTTTTTTGCTGCAGGAATCAGCTTTAAGGCAAAAGGTTCAGGAAAGAGCGGTATGGTATCAGCAAGCCGGCCGGGGCAGGAGATTATGGAGCGTAGTGCGTGCAAGGTTGATGAGAGTACGGGCGATATAATACTCAGATTTGTTGTGGGATTTCCTGCAAGAGGGCGTTCGATAGATGCGGGAGAGCTTGAAAAGATATTGTTCAGGCTTTTGCCGGGTGTTGTTGAAAAATCAGGGATATTTAAGCTGTTTACGGAAAATGAGAAAGTTAAGTTAAAAGAGCAGATAGAACTTTCAGACGATCAGAAAACATTGAGAAAGGCGGTAGGCGAAAACGGTTTTGCGGCATTTATAGCGGATGGTTCGATTTTGCCAAGAGAAAGCGGAGTGTCAGAAAGACCGATGAAAAATGCTGTTTTGTTTAAGTCACCTGAATCGATGAGAGTTACTTTTGAACTTCCGCATAAGGGAAAAATAACGGGAATGGGAATAAAAAAAGGTGTTACGCTTATTGTCGGAGGAGGTTATCACGGCAAGTCAACGCTTCTTCAGACACTTGAAAAAAGCGTATATCCGCATATAGCGGGTGATGGCAGGGAGTATATAGTGACCGATGCGACCGGTGTGAAACTTCGTGCCGAGGACGGACGAAGCGTTAAGAATGAAGATATTAGTCTTTTTATAAGAAACCTTCCTAATGGAAAAGATACAAAAAACTTCTCGACACTCGATGCGAGCGGTTCAACTTCGCAGGCTGCAAACACTATTGAGGCACTTGAAGCTGGGAGCAGGCTTTTTCTTATAGATGAGGACACGAGTGCGACAAACTTTATGATAAGGGATGAACTTATGGAGCGTGTCATATCAGCGGATAAAGAACCTATTGTTCCGTTTATAAAAAGGGTGGGACAGCTTTATGAGCAGAACGGTATATCAACGATACTTGTTGCCGGAAGCTGTGGTGCTTTTTTTCATGTGGCTGACACGGTCATACAAATGGACAGATATATGCCAAAGGAGATAACAAAAGCGGCAAAAGAAGCAGCGGCAGACTATCCTCTGAAAATGCACGGGATTTCCAAAGACGGTATGTGTATTAAAAGCACGGATAATTCACAAAATATGGACAACATAAATGAAAATCCTGAGATAGAGATAAACGGAGAAAGAAAAGTAAAACTTCCAAAATCTGATGACAGGACAAAGATTAAGGTGATGGGCACTGACGGATTTTTATATAACAAGACGAATGTGGATCTGAGGTATCTGGAACAGATAACTGATGCAGAGCAGATGCTTGCTATATCAAAAGCACTTGAATATCTTATAAAAAAATACGGCGGTAAGGAAATATCACTTAATTTATTGCTTGATGATATTGAAAATCTTATGGAGAAAAAAGGTGTTGAAGCACTTACGGGCAGAGGAAGTGTGCCTGATATGAGCAGACCGAGAAGATTTGAGATTGCAGGATGTATAAACAGGTTTGTGAAATAAGATTTAGAGAAAATTATCACAAATAACGCCTAATTTGTAAGATTTAACCATTTAAATGTGAACAAAGTGTGATATAATGAATATAGAGTTGGCAAATTTTGGAAAACAGGAGGTATGAAAAACAAAATACACTTATTATCAGTGATATTTTGCAATAATTTTGAACTATATTCAGCCAACCGGAAACTAATTGACATTAAAAAAACAAAAAGGAGGAAAACAGATGAGATTAAATAAAAAAATTTTATCTCTCGTTCTGGCAGGTGCGATGG
Source organism: Clostridium sp. AM27-31LB (assembly GCF_003480745.1). Taxonomy (NCBI): domain Bacteria; kingdom Bacillati; phylum Bacillota; class Clostridia; order Eubacteriales; family Clostridiaceae; genus Clostridium; species Clostridium sp. AM27-31LB. Next base: position 212,993 of record NZ_QUJS01000004.1, read on the forward strand.
TAGTATCGCTTGCACCGTCAAATGTCGGAGTTGTGTCAAAAACGGCTGCGGCATCTGGAAAGATGAGTGCAAAGAGCTATTACTATGACCCTGCTTACCAGACGCAGGAAACGCTTAAAGATGAGAGCGGAGAAAAGATAGGAACGCTTACCTATACAAATAAGGCGTATTTTAATTCTAATCTTTCAAGTTATAACAATATGAAATTTGAAAGTGAAGATGGCAACAGAATTTATACGGATTCTATTTTATTCTATGATTTTGATTATAATGCTACAACAGTTACAACAAGCAGTGCCATTGGAAGTGAAGACAGTTCATCATTAGACATAGAAGATATGTATAAAGAGAAGGCAGCGGCAGAACTTAAGAAAGCCGGTGTCGATGAAGACGATTTTGATTATTCTGACAAATTGAATAAACAGGTATCTGATGACTGGCAAGCAGCTGTAAAAGCAGGAAATAAAATCTATGCTAAGTTATCATATCATCATGATGATGATGATAATAACAGGCAGAGTGGTGAAGTAAAACTTGCCTTTACATTAAGTGACAGTTACAAGAAATCAGAAGATTATGAGCAGTATGCAATATATAAATATGAGACTGATGATGACAATGCAGATGTTATCACAAATGACGATTATTTATATTCAGGATTAACAACTGTTGACAATGCTTATTCCATTGGTTCATACACATATCAGTGGTATAAGGCTGATGCATCAGGAGAATACACAAAGATAAACAACCAGACATCAAGGTCAGTTTATCTGAAAAATTCAAATGTCATTGATCCTCAGAGCAAGACTGATGATAAGTTAAAATGTATTGCAACAGTAAAATATGATGGCATTGAAATTCAGTCAATTGAGTATGATTACACGGTTTATAAGGTCAGTTCAGAGTCTTTATATACAATGGATGATGATTATTCAAATTATAGCTGGGCATATGCAAAGAAAGATGGAAAAGCCGTATTAAACAGCGGATATGAAGCCATAAACGGAGCAACAGCAAAATATACATGGCAGAAGTATGATGAGAAGGAAAAAACATACAAGACAATAGATGGAAAGTCAGGCAAAACACTTACAATAGATAAGTGCACAGATGCGGACTATGTAAGTTATAGAGCTAAGATACAGATTTCTGTTGGAGAGTGTTTATATACTTCATTTGAGAAAACTATCCAGCTTGTAGAAAATCCACCATACTCTGTTAATAATAAGACAGGATATGGCAAAAATGCAGAAAAAGATGATGCAGATGGAAAATATTATTCGCAGTACAGCTTATCAAATAATGTTGTACCGGGTGATACAGACAATATGACTGTAGATGTAAAAGCAGATACAGGATATTCACTTACATACACATGGTATGAGTACAAGGATAAAAAGTGGGAAGAGATAACTGATGCCAAGACTAATGTTTACTCAAAGAAATTTGAGACAGCAGATTTTGACAGCACTACATCTAAGCAGTATAAGTGTAAGGTAACAGCCACAAATGGTACTCTTACATATGACAAGTCATCTTTTACTTTCATTGAAAACAGAGATCCTGAAATGTATGAGGATTATTCAAATGTTAAGTATGGAAGTACATCAAGATCTAATGCAAAAGACAATGCACTTAAAACAGCAATAGGTTCATCTGCAACACTTTCAGGACCTAAGGTATCTGTGAACAGTCAGTACCAGCTCAATTATCAGTGGCAGAAATTTACTAAGATTGATAAAGATGAGTACAAATGGACTGACATAAAAGATGCAACAGCAGATACATACGCTATCGCAAGTGTGACAGATACTGCTGAAAAATCTGATTTTGGTGAGTACAGACTTAAGTATAACGCATACAAGGCAGGAACGACTGATCTTACAAATGCAAAATCAGTCGCATCCGGAGAGTTCTATGTAGATCTTGAGCAGTTTAATGGATTTACGGCAGCACTTCCAAAGAATACTGAGGACAATTATACTCTTGAAGTAGGAGGAACCATCGACCTCGGTGTAACTGCTTCTATTGCAAATACAGAAGCTAACAATCAGAAATATGACATAGCATATCAGTGGCAGAAATATGACAGCAAAACAAAGGCATATATAGATATTAAAGATGCCACAACAGCGGATTACAAGAAAGAAAACATCACAGCAGATGATTTTGGAAAATACAAATGCGTTATCACTGTTATTGACAAGACGACAAAAGCAGTAATAAGTGATGTTAAGCCAGCAGAATTTGAGTTTAATATCAAACAGGCTGTTAAAGCTGAAAATGATACTTTAACATTAAAATCAGAGTCATCATATGTTGTCAATCACAAGAATGTAGGTGACAATGTAACATTAAGCGTAGCTGCTGAGACAGCAGATGCTGCAAAATATCCTCTTACTTACAAGTGGGAGAAGATTGAAAAAGACTCATACAGTGATTCATATGGCAAATATGTTGATGTTATGGGAGCAGACGGAAAAGCAGTTTCAACTGCTGACTATGCTTTAAATATAGCGGATGAAAATGCATTTACAACATATCGTTGTACTGTTTCAAACGGTGCTCACAGTCAGAAAGTTACCTTTAATGTTTTAAAGAATGATAATTTCTATGCTTATGCAGCAGCAACAAAATCAGATAATAAAACATTCATTAAGAAAGCCGGCGAAAGCGTAAAGATGCAGGTCGTAAACGGCTCTGATGATGCAGCAGCTACATTCAGCTATAAGTGGTATGCTTGTAGTTCTAATCACAGGTCTTATAAGAACGAAGACGATGACGATTGGTACACTATCGGTGACGGTTATGTGCAGAAGAGACTTGCAAATACAACATCAGTTTATGAGATTTCATCTCTTACGGATGCAGATTTTGATGTAAATTATTATTATTGTGAAGTTAAGAACGAACTCACAAAAGAGACAAAGACAGTAACATTCTATGTAAAGAAATATGATACAACAGACATAACATTTACTGACCTTGACGGAGCATATGACAGTTCAGGTACATCTTGTATTGATGTTGAACTCGGCTCATCAAAAGAGTTTGGTGCAGTTGTTAAAAATCCTGAGTCAAAGAACTTTATTTACAAGTGGTCATTTGAAAAACTTCATAAAGATGATACAAAATATGAGTATGATTATGAGAGAGCACTTGACTGCACAACAGAAAAGCTTACTCTTTCAAATATCACGGAAGACAATTTAGGAAGATATACACTTCGCATTTACGAGGGAAGTGCAGCAGATGATGATACACCTGTTATCACTCACTATTTCGAGGTATCAAAGAAAGATGCAGCAGCAAAGAAGTTTACATTAAGTGCTGTCGGCAATGGACAGACAGGTTACTATCGTTCAGTAGGCGGAAATGTTACATTTGCGACAGAACTCAGTACAGAGTCAACAGACACCGTAACATATCAGTGGTATCAGGGCGGATATTATGATGATGACGATGATACATATAATAAGGGAGATGCCATATTAGGCGAGACTGGTTCTTCACTTAACCTTACAAACTTAAGAAAATCTGACTTTGGTAAATATACTTGTGTTGCTAAAGCAGGTAAATTAATAGACTTTATTACATTTAGTGTATCAGAGGCAGATGCTATCACAGTTGACTGGAATAATGATGAATTTGACATTTATGGCGGTGGTGCAAGTTACAACAAGACAGTTAAGGCTAAGATTGGAGATTCAACAAATCTTACAGCGGTTGTGACAAGTGCAACAGGTGATGCTATCTCATATCAGTGGTATGAAGAGAATTTGGAAGATACACACTATAATTTCTACGCAAAAGATAATGTAGAAAAAGGTGCATATAAGATTATGCAGGGTCAGACAACTGACACACTTGCACTTAACCAGATGACTAAAGATGCATTTAAACGCTATAAGCTTGAGATTACAAATGGCGGATATACAGTAAATGTTTACTTTAAACTTGTGCGTACAGACCTGCCTAAGGTAAGTGTTAAGGCTGACAAGACAAGTCTTGAAAAGGGTGAGACAGCAGTTCTTACTGCAAAGGTTACAAATCTTGGAGACAAGACAGCAACATATCAGTGGTACAAGAATGGCAAGAAGATTGATGGTGCTACGGCAGCAACATATACAACAGAAGCACTCTTTAGTGATTTAAATGAACTTAAAGATGATGAAAAATCTGTTACATACAAATGTGAAGTATCAACAGATATTGACAAGGTTTCAGATGAGATTTCCATCAACTTTGCAGGCTGGGGAACTATAAGCCAGACTAAAGATTTTGTCATGAAAGGTGATACTGTAGACATCGGTATAAAGATGAAAGAAGCCGGTGACTGGAAGTACACATGGTATAAGAAAGACGCAGTCAGTGATGAGTATGTAAAAGTACCGGAAGCTACATCAGCTACAATTTCTGCAATCGCAACAAGTGATGACAGCAAGAAACTTGATAATAACAGATATAAGGTAGTAGCAGAAAAAGGAAGCGATGAGACACATGTAAGTTATTATGCATATGCAGATGTAGATGTATTTAATATATCTGACATGACTACACTTCCTTCAGGAAAGGTTGCAGCATACAATAAAGATGCTGATGAAGAGACAAACTACAATCAGTACTTTGGTTATGGTATTGATGGTGCATCTAAGCTTAGAATGACATTCAGCAAAGATTCAAATCTTTATGACAGTAATGCAGCATTATATGTATTTGAGCTTGATACACAGAAGATTCATCGTTTTGACGGTTATGACCTTGCAGGACGCACATATGTATTTGACAGTGGTAAGTGTGTATTTGAACTTACAAGTGCAGGTTCAGATAAATATACATCAGGAACTGACGGCTTTACAGTTGAAAAGGCAATCAATCCTGACATTGATTACTCAACACTTTCTGTAAGCAAGAAGAGTGTAAAACTTAATGCAGGCAAGAGTGCAACAATCACATACAGAGCACTTGACAACTTTGGTGATACAACTAAGGTTACAGCTAAGACATCTAACAAGAAAGTTGCAACAGTTTCTGTTGCAGCAGGAAAGGTTACTATCAAGGCTGCAGGCAAAGCTAAGGGAGCAGCAACAGCTAAGATTACTCTTAAAAACGGAACTAAGAAAGCAACTATCAAGGTTACTATCAACAACCCTGTTAAGAAAGTAAAGGCTGCCAAGAAGAAAGCCACTGTTAAGAAGAAAAAGACAGTTAAGCTTACATTCAAGGTAACATCTTACAACAAGGCTAAGAAGACATCTGATAAGATAACTTACAAGACATCTAAGAAGAAAGTTGCTAAGATTACAAAGAAGAAAGTTTCAAGCAAGAAGATTATTGTCTCAGTTAAGGGTCTTAAGAAGGGAACTTCTAAGATTACAGTAACTATAGGCAAGAAGAAAGCTGTTGTAACAGTTAAGGTTAAATAATAACCGGCTCTTAAAGCAGTGAATATTTCTTAAATAAACGCACATCTTAAGATGTGTAAAGAAAAATACCATCGGCTGGCATTTGCCAGCCGGTGGTGTTTTTTGATTGTCAGGCAGATATTTGTTGTATGTTCGGTTGTCTGTTTATAATACTATTAGCTGTTATCACAGCATATCAGAAAGAAAATGCCTGATGGTGCTAAAATATAGTTTCAAGTTTCTCTAAGTCAAGTTCCTTTTCAGGTGCAAATACATCTGAGGTAAGATAGTTTACAAGGGATTTTATAAACTGTTTTACTTCAGTACTTTCTGCTATTTCTCCAAGTTTTGATGTGCATACCATAAGTTTTCCGTCACCAGCTTTTCCTTCAAAGAGGATACCGAGTTTATGGTTTCGCTCAAAGTTATCTGCCATCTGTACTATAGGTCTGTAATCTTTATCGGTCACATCATCAAGTATTGCACAACGGCTGTGAGATACTATCTTATACCACTGAGGGGTTGAGTATCTGTGTGTGGCAAAATCGTTAAGTGCAGGGTGACTGCTGTCGATGAGGAGCCCCATTGTGCCTACTGCGACAGGTTTTTTCATCCATTCACATATATCCCTGAACATCGGGTAACACCAGAAGTCAGTACAATAAAATCCCTCAAGGCTTTCTTTTACTTCATTTGGCATAAAGAGAACCTTTTTGCCCTGCTTAAGGAGTGATTTTGTTTCAGTAAATTCATTTGTTATAAATACCTGATTATCACCTTCGCCTATGCTTGCGATATTTTCAAGTGATAAAACATCATCATTGACAGGATAACAATAAAGTTCATATTTATTTTTGTATGGTGTGCCGTCAATCGTAAGGATAAGGTCATACACGGCAGTTTTGTCTGTCTCAGGCATTGCAAAGGAAATCCCGCCAAGCTGAACAAGTTCTTTTGCTCCGTCAGGAATTTTCACATCACCGCTTGTTACCACGCTTGTTTCACCGTTTACGGCAAAGCCCGTGGTTTCTGCGGCACTTACATCACGGCGGATAAGTTCATAGTGAAGTTTTTTGCCGGTGAGTTTTTCAGGATTGTAATATCTTATGGCAAGGTCAGCCTTAAAGTTTTCGCCTGATGTGTAGACATATTTTTCAAACTGTGCAAGGAGTATTGCATCTGAACAAAAGCCAGCCCATTCTTCAGGTGTTATATGACCCTTGCTGTCCATAAATGCATCAAGTATTCCAACAAGTGCCGTACCCTGTCCCGGAAAGTCCTGAAGATCGAGTATCTGGTAACCTGCTACAAGACTGCTTCTTGCGGCAGCTTCAAGTTCTTCTTTGTAGCATTGTACTGATAACATACCGCTTGCATAGAAGAAGTCGTCTGCCTGGTCGAGCATACCTTTCTTGTCAAGGTTATCCCTGAATACCTCAAAGTTTCTTGCTTTCAATACACCGGTATATTTAGGTATTTCCTTAAAGTTTGGATATACGGCATACTGACCGATTTCATGTGTCACGACAGGGATGTGTGGTATGAGCGGTCCGTCTGCACTTGCCGCCTTGACTTTTTTTACACCCGTTCCGTACTGGATTTCAATCTCCTCACCTGCATCGGTGCCATTGCCGGAGTTTTCATCATCAGGAACTATTTCCTTATCATAATTGTGTGTTGTTGACGGTTCTTCCCACTGGATATGACCGAGAGGTGCATCACACATACCATAAGAACCTCTTATAAGACGGTTCTTGCTGAAACGGACACCGACAAAGAAATCGTCTTCAGGCAGAAGAACCGGTGTGTGCTGGAAGTTGTTTGAACCCTGTGTGTATAGGTGGCGGTTGTCTACATTGCGGTAGCCCGTGATTATTTCAGCCATACGCTCTTTGCTGCCCCAGAGTTCATTTCCGAGTGACATCATGCAGTATGAAGCGTGGTTTCCAAAAGTATTTAACATACGGAAACCTTCTTCGATAAGATAATTCTGCTCGGTTTCATTGTGGTTTTCATCACCCGGTGCTGTGAGTGTTCCCCAGAATGGAAGCTGTGGTTCCATATAAATACCGAGCAGGTCTGCTGCGATAAAGGCGGCTTCAGGCGGGCAGCAGGTATGGTATCTGTAGTGGTTTATGCCGTAAGACTTTGAAATTTTCATAACGCGTACCCACTCGTCCACATCAGCTGGAACTGCACCTGTAAGTGGAAATACAAGTCCATCATGTTTTCCGCGGAGAAATGCCGGCTCACCGTTTATAAGAAATTTAGTCTCGGTTGTTGAAAACTTTCTAAGACCAAAAGTAGTGACTGTCTTTTCGTCTGAACCGCATAAAGAAATCTCAAGACGGTAGATAACAGGTGTGTATTCGCTCCATAAAACGGCATCTTCACCAAGGAAGTATTCAAACTCTGCCGTGCTTTCACCTTTTGCAAATATAACCTGAATCTCTGCTGCCGGTGCTTTTATACCTGTGTCTCCATTTATGTCCGTAAGAAAAGCATTGACATTTAAAGTGACTTTCTTATCCTCCGCCGTGTCATTAACTGTTTTTAATATGACGGTCACGGATTTTTTGTCAACATCAGGATAAGTTTTAACATCTGAAATGTATATCTTATCAAATATGCGGAGTGAAATTTCACCTATGATACCGTTCCAGTTAGTCTGTGTGTCCGGTGAAGTGAGATGACCGCCTTTTGTAGGGTAATTCACATTAGACACAAGCACGGTTATCCTAAAATCAGTCTTTTTAACAAACCTTGTAATATCGTAATAATGCGGTGTCGTGAGACTGTCAAATTCACCTGCAAAGGTATCGTCTATCCATATTTTTGTAAGTCTTGTTCGCTCCAAAAAAAGAAAGATATTTTTATCTGTATCGCTCTCATCAATATGTACATCTTTAGAGTACCATGCATATCCCTCAAAAAGATAAGGGTCGGTCAGAAATCCCGTTTCCTTTTTATCACTGAAAGTTCCTTTTTTGGCAATAGAAGTGGTTCCCGGAAGAGTGATAGTGTCATTTTTTGTTTTGTCAAATAATCTTGCTTCAATTCCCTTTTTGTCAGGGTCAAGTTCAAAATTCCAAATTCCTGATAAATCAATTTTCTTAATCATTTAAGTCCTCCGTATCAATTATGATGTTTTCGCATTATCTTATTTATTATAAACGCTGATATAAGGGCTTTCAATATAAAAAGCCTACACAAATTACCTTAAAAAACTCAGTATGATGCAAGTGGCAAAAGAAAATATCTCCTTTTGATGGTGTAATATCGGTATTTTTATTGCAAGCCATTTTATAATGAGATATACTTAGATGTATATGAGTAATAATGGAAGAGTAAAGGTAGTTATTGAAAGCTGCATACTTCTGATAGCTTTAGTAATAGTAAGTTGTCTCTATACGGCAGAGCTTTCAAAAAGCAGAAATGTATTAAAAGAAGAAAATAAAAACGGTGTTGTGCATGAAGAAAAAAAGCAAAGTAAAACCGTAAAAAATGCTTTATTTGATAAGGATGATTATAAAGCGGAAGGATTTAAAAATATTACGGTTGTAGTGGATGCCGGTCATGGCGGAAAAGATGAGGGGGCGAGGTCAAATAACCGCAGATACAGAGAGAAAGATTGCAATCTTGCCATGGTAAAAAAGCTGAAGCAGATGTTAGATCAGACAGATATAAATGTTATATATACAAGGCTGGAGGATAGATATATTACTAAAAAGAGGCGGACTGTTATAGCAAATATGAAAAAAGCAGATCTGTTTATAAGCATACATTGCAATGCTTCAGATAATATTCATTCAAGGGCATCAGGCATCGAGACACTTTATGCAAAGCGTAAAGGTGATAACAGGCTTATGACAAACCGCAGATTTGCACATATTTTGTTAGATACCGTAGAGGCTTCTTCTTTAAATAAAGCAAGAAAATGTATAAGAAGAGAGGATCTTTTTGTACTTCGTCATACGGATATGCCGGCTGTTATAGTTGAGACAGGATATATGTCGAACAGAAAGGATATGAGTTACATAAATTCACAAAAGGGACAGTATGAGATTGCAGATGGAATTTATAAAGGTATAATAAAGACTCTTAAAGAAATGAGCAGGAGGAAGAAACGAGGATGACAAAAATTATAGTTGCCACAGGCAATGAAAATAAAATGAAAGAAATAAGACAGATAATAAAAAGAGATGATATTCAATTTGTATCTCTTAAAGACGAGGGACTTTCTGATGTTGAAATCGTTGAGGATGGAGATACATTTGAGGAAAATGCCATTATTAAGGCAAAAACGATAGCCGACATCACAGGCACTATTGTTATAGCCGATGATTCGGGACTTGAAGTTGATTATCTTGATAAGGCACCGGGAGTATATTCGGCAAGATATATGGGTGAAGATACTCCGTACACCGTAAAAAACAATCATATCATAGAGCTTCTTAAGGATGCCAGGGGCGGGGAGAGAAGTGCAAGGTTCGTATGCGTCATCGCCTGCGTTATGCCTGATGGAAATGTAATAACGACCAGAGGTACGATAGAGGGTCAGATAGGATATGAAGAAAAAGGTGAAAACGGATTTGGATATGATCCTATATTTTATCTTCCTGAAAAGGGATGCACAACGGCAGAACTTTCACCTGAGGATAAAAATGAGATAAGCCACAGAGGCCGTGCTCTTACGGCAATGTATAAAAAGTTGGAGGGAGTGTTATAGATGGCGATGAAGATACTTATTGTCAGTGACTCTCATGGAAATAACAGAAACCTGATACAGGCTGTCAAAAATATGTCTGGTACAATGGATATGATGATACATCTTGGAGACATGGAGTGCAGTCCTGACAGGATAAGAGAGCTTGTTGACTGTCCGGTCGAGCTGGTAAAAGGAAATTGTGATTATGGCAATGAACTTCAGGGTGCGAAGCTTATTCAGATAGGTGGGCATAAAGTATTCATAACACATGGAAATCACTATGGCGGCGAGTTTGGAATACCGACGATGAAAGATATTGCAAAGGAAAACGGTGCAGATATAGTGATGTTTGGGCATTCACACAAACCTGTTATTGAAAAGAGTGGAGATGTGACAGTCATAAATCCGGGAAGTATTTCAAGACCGAGACAGGATGGATTCAGACCAACCTATATGGTTATGAACATAGAGGATGATGGCAGAACGGATTTTGTCCTTGTAACTATGTGATGCAGATGTAAGATACAAATAAAATTTTATAACCTGCATCTGAGATGCGGCAGCAATATAAAAACATAATACAAAACATTAATCCGTAACAGGAAATAATAGGGAATTTTCTAAAAATGAAACTGACAGAAAAAGAATTTAATTGGATAGTTGAATATATGCATAACCGTTATGGTATAGAGCTTGGACATAAAAGAGTATTGATAGAGGGACGGCTTGAAAATTATCTTTTAAAAAACGGTTATACGAGTTATGGTGAGTTTATCAACCGGATAGCTTCATCGCCGGATGGTGAAGAGGCAGGCGACATGATAAATATACTGACGACAAATCATACATTCTTTATGCGTGAATTCATGCACTTTGAATATCTTAGCAGATATGTACTTCCCTGGATAAGAGAAAAAAAAGCGGGGACAAAGGATGTAAGGATATGGTCGGCGGCAGCGTCAACAGGTGAAGAACCATATACCATAGCGATGATATTAAATGATTATTTCGGCATGGAGCCCGGTTGGGATACCCAGCTTCTTGCAACTGACATTTCAATGGAAGTTTTGCAAAAAGCAAGTGATGGGATTTATCTTACAGAACAGATAGAAAGTATTCCCGACAGATGGAAAAGACAGTATTTCAGAAAAATAAATGATGAGCAGTTTCAGGTAAGCAGAGAGCTCAGAAAACAGATTGTCTTTAAGAGGTTTAATCTTATGGATGACATAATGTTTAAGGGGAGATTTCAAGTGGTTTTCCTGAGAAATGTTATGATATATTTTGAGGATCAGACAAAGCTTAATCTTTTGAAAAAGATATATGACCATATGGAAGACGGCGGGTATCTTTTTATTGGTACGACGGAGAGTATAGATAAGATAAGTTCCGGATTTAAGTATATACAGCCGTCGATATACAGAAAAATATAAGGTTATTTTCAAAAAATACGGGAGTAACTGACACAGGAAATGAGGGATTATATGAGGAGGGTAAAGGTTCTTGTAGTTGATGATTCGATTATGTTTAGAAAAATGTTGTCGGAATTTCTTGACGAAGATCCTGAGATAGAAGTCGTTGCCATGGCGGGAGATCCATATCAGGCAAGAGATATGATAATCAGATTTAATCCTGATGTTATGACACTTGATATAGAGATGCCGAGGATGAACGGTATAGAATTTATGAAAAAACTTATGCCGCAGCATCCGATGAAAGTTATAATGATTAGTTCGATGCAGCAGACACCGACGGATTATGCTATCTACGGGGCAGTTGATTATCTTCAGAAGCCGCATGACATGGACGGTGATGCGATATATAAATGGGTGCACGAAGAACTTATTGCAAAAGTAAAAGCGGCATATCATGATAAGCTTGCAGAGGAGAAGAAAAAGCAGATTGCGGTTTCTCCAAACAATATTAAAAGAAAATACAACAATAAAATAGTTGCGATAGGGGCATCTACCGGTGGGACGGAGGCAATACTCAGTGTTGTCAAAAATTTTTATCCCAATATTCCGGGAACGGTAATAGTGCAGCATATGCCGCCGGGATTTACAGAGATGTATGCAGCAAGACTTGACAAAGAATGCCGTGTTAAAGTCAGGGAGGCAAAGGACGGCGATCTTGTAGAGGATGGCAAGATACTTATAGCCCCCGGTGACAAGCATATGACGCTTATGCGTGAGAATGGCAGATATTATGTTAAATGTTTTGAAGCAGAAAAAGTAAACGGTCATTGTCCGTCAGTGGATGTTTTGTTCAAATCTGTTGCAAAAGCGGCGGCGAGTGATGCTGTCGGTGTTATACTTACCGGTATGGGCTCGGATGGTGCGAGAGGGCTTCTTGCCATGAGGAAAAGAGGAGCACATACTATCGGTGAGGATGAGAAAAGCTGTGTTGTTTATGGAATGCCAAAGGTTGCATATGACATAGGGGCTGTGCAATATCAGGAACCGCTTGAGAATATAGCATCAAAAATATATAATATTTTGAATACCATTCCATAGTAATGATGTCAAAGCAAAACATCATTCCATAGTAACGATGTCAAAACATCATTCCATAGTAACGATGTCCAAGCAAAACATCGTTCCATAGTAAAACTTTTTTATAGAAAACAGATAGAAATAAATATAAAAATTCCAGATAACAGGAGGAAGAAATTATGAGAATATTAATAGCAGAGGATGATTTTGCAAGCAGAAAGTTTATGCTTAAATTTTTATCAAAATTTGGTGAATGTGATATTACAGTAGACGGTATGGAGGCTGTAGATGCATATCTTATGGCACTTGACGCTGATACACCATACGATCTTGTGTGCCTTGACATTATGATGCCGGCACTTGACGGTTATCAGGCGCTTAAAGCGATAAGAGATATTGAGCAGGAGAGAAAGATTCCGGAGGATCAGAGAGCAAAGATAATTATGACAACGGCACTCAATGAGGGGGCAAATGTAAACAAAGCATTTGATCTTGGCTGTGTAGCATACGCAGGAAAACCTATCGACCAGGTGAAATTTGAGAGCGTGCTTCGCAAACTTGAACTTATTGACTAGTGTACTGTATCATTGATTTTCAACTAAATAACGCAGGGTAAATTTTCATTCTGCAAGGCGGAGGAATGAGCCGTAGCGTGCTACGGCGATTGACGACAACGCAGCAGATGAAAACTTATACAAGTTATTTGGCGAAATGTCATTGATACAGTGCACTAGAACCGCACCGGTTTACTTATCATAAATTTTTGTGTTATGCAAAAGGGATTGGGACACGGAAAATAAAACATATCGCCGCTATGAAACGGCCGGATAAATAGTACAGACAGAATAGGAGGGTGTTATGGGAGATGATATGATTACCGAAGGTATGCTCGATATGTTCATCTTTGAAACAGAGCAGGGACTTGAAAACCTCGAAAACATATGTCTTGAAAGTAAGGATGTTGGAGAGTTTGACGAAGACAATGTAAACGAGATATTTCGTATCATGCATACTATAAAGGGATCATCGGCAGTTATGATGTTTCAGAATGTTGCAACACTTGCACATAAACTAGAAGATGTATTTTATTTTATCAGAGAAAGTCATCCTGATGATGTACCACATGACGAGCTTGTCGATGATGTACTTGAAGTATCGGATTTTATAACAGAAGAACTGGAAAAGATAAAAGATGGCGCTGATCCTGACGAAGATCCAGCAGCATTGATAGAGAAACTCGATAAGTTTTTAAAGAAAATTCAAAACAAATCAGATAAAGACGCAGAACAGGTTATAGCTGAAAAACAGGAAAAAGCAAAAGAAAGTGAAAAACCACATTTTTATATTGCACCTGTGGCATCGGATGACAGCAAGTTCTACAATATATATATTACATATTATAAAGAGACTGAGATGGCGAACATAAGAGCATATATGGCTGTCAATTCACTTAAAGGGATTGCGGAGGATATACTTTATACGCCATCTGACATTATCTCAAATCCTGACAGTGCAGATGTTGTTCTTGAATTTGGTTTTAGGATTGCACTTCAGACTACAGAGGGACCACAAACTATAACTGAACTTATAAATTCAAGTGCAGGAATAGAAAACATAGAGATAAAAGAGTGTACCAGTGATGAATTTCTTGATTTTTGTGTGGAGGCTGAGAGTAAACCGGCATCGAGTGCAGGAGATGTTCTCACAGCTCCGGTAGAGAAACCTACGATACTTGTAGACAGCCAGAAGCCGGGCAGTTCGCGGGAAGAAAAAGAAGAAGCTGACAAACAGACAAAGGAAAACGAAACGGATAAGGCAGAGCAGAAGGCAAAGCCAAAGAAAAAGCCAAAGCGTGCTCCGGTCAAGAAAGGTGAAGCACAGAGTTTTATCAGTGTAAATATTAAAAAGATGGATCTTTTGATGGATCTTATCGGAGAGCTTGTTATCGCAGAAGCAGTAGTTTTGCAAAATCCTGACCTTAAAGTGCCGGGACTTGACCTTACAAACTTCCAAAAGTCAGCAGGCCAGCTTTCAAAAATAACATCAGAACTTCAGGATGCCATAATGGCAATGCGTATGATGCCGCTTAAAAATACATTCCAGAAGATGAACAGAATAGTTTATGATACATCCAAAAAGCTTGGCAAAGATATAGAACTTGAGGTTATCGGTGAGGACACTGAGGTTGATAAAAATATTATCGAACATATTTCAGATCCTCTCATGCATCTTATAAGAAATTCTGTTGACCACGGAATTGAGAGTGACGAGGACAGAAAAGCCATCGGAAAGACGGAAAAGGGAAAGGTTGTGCTCGAAGCCAAAAATGAGGGCGGTCAGGTATGGATATCGGTATCAGACAACGGTAAGGGTCTTAAAAAGGATGAAATCCTTGAAAAGGCAAAGGCAAATGGTCTCTTGGGAAACAGAACAGAAAAAGACCTTACAGAAAAAGAAATATTCAATTTCATAACGGTACCGGGCTTTTCTACAAAGAAGAAAGTTACCGAATATTCGGGCAGAGGTGTAGGAATGGATGTTGTTGTTAAGAATATCCAGCAGGTTGGCGGTGTGCTTGACATTGAGAGTGTTGAGGGGCAGGGTTCTACTATGACGATGAAGATTCCTCTCACACTTGCGATAATTGATGGAATAATTTTTTCTGTCGGAGAGACGAATTTTGTTACACCGACGAACTCTGTTACAGAATTTATACGCATTGAGAAAGATAAACTTATAGTAGAACCTGACGGTGAAGAATATGTCATGATAAGGGAGGAATGTTATCCGCTTATCAGATTAAACAGATTTTACCATCTTGATAATGCGGTTGAAGAAATTGATGAAGGAATAGTTATCATACTTAATCATGAGGACAGAAAACTTGCTGTATTTGCTGACAGACTGGCAGGTGAACAGGAGATAGTTGTCAAACCTATACCTTCCTATGTAAAGAAAGTAAAGGGTATATCGGGATGTACGCAGCTTGGTGATGGAAGCATCAGCCTGATACTTGACACAGGCGGACTTGTGATGAATTGATGGAGGTGCAGAATGGATTTAACCGATGGAAAAATGGATATACCTGATGTTATTGTTGAGGACGAAATTCAAAAAGAACAATATATGACATTTAAGTGTTCGGACGAGATATATGGTATTTCAATCAAATATGTAAACGAGATAATCGGCTTATCGCAGATAACAAAAGTACCTGAAACGCAGGATTATCTTATAGGGCTTATAAATCTTAGAGGAAAGATTATACCTGTTATAGATGTAAGGATAAGGTTTGGAAAAGAACCACTTGAATACAATGACAGAACTTGCGTTATAGTTATAGATGTCAAGTCAACAGTCATAGGTCTTATCGTAGATGCGATTGATGAAGTTGCAGCATTTGCTGAAAATGAGATAACTCCTCCGCCAAGCGTCAGCGACCTTGCAATGCAGGCGAAAAAATATGTGTTTGGAATAGGCAGGGTAAACGGCGAGGTTAAGCTTTTACTTGACCCGGACAAGCTTATCAATGACCCGGAGCCTGAAAAGGATGATGAAGCGGAAGATGAAACAGAGGAAGAATAAATAAAAATCAATATAAATGGAGGAAAAAACATATGAAGAATTTGAGTTTGGCTAAAAGGACTTTTATTGGATATGGAGTCGCAGGAATTATTTTGATAGTATTTAGTATTATGGGAATAAATGCACAGAGAACAATAGCCGATAAATATAATACGGTATATGATACATATACACAAAAATGCATTGATATAGGAACTTTTACTAAGAATTATAAAGAACTTGCAAGTCTTTTGTCTGACTATGCATATGCAGCAAATGACGGTATAGATTTGAGTTCACTTTCAAAAGAGATTACGGAATCGTCAGAAACCTGTACAAAAGAGCTTGATGATCTTATAGACTCTATTCCAAAGACGGATGAGAACGGACAGGCTAAAACTTCTCTTGAAAATGTTAAAAAAATATTGAATGACGGAACTGCAGCATTTAAGCAGATAATGACACTTGTATCACAGAAAAAATATACTCAGGCAATGAAGATATACAATGATTCCGTAAAAGCAGTATCAGATGATGTTGACGAGGAAGTTTCAAGCGTATCAAAGTATTTTAGTGATAAGAGTGATGCAGGAAGAAAAAATGTTGAAAAACGAAATGAGCAGTCAAGTGTTGTTTTGAGTATTATAACATTTATATGTCTTGTATTTTTTATCATTATTGCCACTACATATACAAGATTTCTTACAAAACCTATCAAAGCACTTACCGACCTGGCAGAAAAGATTTCAACAGGTGACCTTTCAGGTGATAAGATTGTTGCGACGACAAACGATGAACTTGGAAAAATGATAAACAGCTTTAATAAAGTTGTTGAAAGAATGAAGAGAGAGGTTGCCGTAGCGAATGATGTTGCAGGAGGAAATCTCTCAATGCAGATAAATCCACAGACAACAGCAGATCAGCTTGGTTTTGCATTTAAACTGATGGTTGACTCAAATAATAAGACGCTTGGAAATATTAAAGAATCTGCATATCAGGTAGGTGCAGGAGCACAGCAGGTGGCAATAGCAAGCCAGTCACTTGCACAGGGTTCTACACAGCAGGCAAGTGCAATTGAGCAGGTGACAGCATCAATTACAGAAGTAACATCCAGAACTAAGCAGAATGCAGAGGAAGCAAAAGAAGCTGAAAATCTTGTGAATCAGGCAAAGGATGAGGCATCAGCCGGAACAGATGAGATGAACAGAATGATGTCGGCAATGCAGGATATTACAGAGTCATCAGAAAATATATCAAAGATTATCAAGACGATTGATGATATTGCATTCCAGACGAACATACTTGCACTTAATGCAGCGGTAGAGGCAGCGAGAGCAGGTGAGCATGGCAAGGGATTTGCAGTAGTAGCTGAGGAAGTAAGAAACCTTGCAGCAAAGAGTGCGGCAGCAGCGAGTGAGACAGCAGAAATGATAGAAGATTCTATCGAAAAGACTCAGAACGGTTCAGTTATAGCAAGTGAAACAGCTTCAAAACTTGCAGCCATAGCAGGAAATGTTGAGGAGATAGTCAGGATAGTTGCCAATATCGCAGAGTCCTCAACTGAGCAGGCAACAGCACTCAGTCAGATAGACGAGGCTATCGGACAGGTCTCATCTGTCATTCAGAATAATTCTGCTACAAGCGAACAGTGTGCAGCCGCAAGTGAACAGTTGTCAAATCAGGCTCAGAACCTTAAGGTGCTTCTTGGAAATTATAAACTTAAAAATAATCCGGGAATGACAGGCACAGATTATGGCAGTCAGTCAGGAAATATAGGTACAAACACAGGTATGGCAAAAAAAATAGATTCATTTGGAGTTTCAAATAGTGCAGGATTTAACAACAGTGCACACCGCATACCTGATGCTTCAGAGTTTGCAGGACAGAGCAGCTACAGTGAAAATGAGAATATTATATCATTAGAAGATAATGGTTATAGTAAATATTGATTGACCGTACACTAATCATAAATATATAATATTTGAAATAATTTATTCATTAAGTAAATAAAGAAAATTCCTCAAAACACCCGTAATGCTTATTTTACGGGTGTTTTGTTGCTGATAAAAATGACATAAAAACTTTTTTTGTCAATAAAAAAGATAATATGAGAAAATTTGTTAATTAGAAACACTTGACTATAGGTTAAATACATGATAAAAATTAGTTGTTGCAGGTATAAAGTTATTTTTATACCATAACAAATATAATTTATACATTTTATCAATATACAGGAGGAAATTATCGTGGTAGAGATGAAAGAATGGGATGGCTTTGAAGGAAGACTCTGGAAAGAGGAAATCAATGTCAGACAGTTTATTCAGGACAACTATACACCATATGAAGGTGATGAATCATTCCTTGAGGGACCTACTGAGGCTACAGATAAGCTTTGGGGAGCACTTCAGAAACTTCAGAAAGAAGAGAGAGCAAAAGGCGGAGTGCTTGATATGGATACAAAAATCGTATCTTCGATTACTTCACATGATGCGGGATATATAGATGAGTCGTTAAAGGACTTAGAGAAAGTAGTAGGACTTCAGACAGATAAACCTCTCAAGCGTGCATTTATGCCTTATGGCGGTATCAAGATGGCAGTTCAGGCTTGCGAGACATACGGATATGAAGTAGACCCTGAGATTAAAAAGATTTTCACGGTATATCACAAAACTCATAATACTGCTGTATTTGATGCATATACACCTGAAATGCTTAAGGCGCGTCACAATAAGATAATGACAGGACTTCCTGATACATACGGTCGTGGTCGTATCGTAGGTGATTACAGACGAGTTGCGCTTTATGGTATCGACTTCCTTATTGAAGAGAAGAAGAAAGACAAGCTCAAATGTGGAAGCGGAAGCATGAAAGGCGAAGTTATCCGTCTTAGAGAAGAAATCGCAGAACAGATTCGTGCCCTTGAAAACATGAAGAAAATGGCTGAGATTTACGGATTTGATATTTCTGAGCCGGCAAAGAACGCAAAAGAAGCAATCCAGTGGATTTACTTCGGATACCTTGCAGCGATCAAGACACAGAACGGTGCAGCAATGTCAGTAGGCCGTGTGTCAACATTCATTGATATTTATATTGAGAGAGATATGAAGAAAGGCATCCTTACAGAGAAAGAAGCACAGGAGCTTATCGATCATATGACAATGAAGTTCAGAATGGTTAAATTTGCAAGAATCCCATCATATAATGAACTTTTCTCAGGTGATCCTGTATGGGCTACACTTGATGTTGCGGGAACCGGTGTTGACGGACGCTCAATGGTAACAAAGACTGATTACCGTTTTCTTCATACACTTGAGAATATGGGACCTGCTCCTGAGCCAAACCTTACGGTATTTTATTCATCAAAACTTCCTGACAACTTTAAGAGATATGCAGCTAAGATTTCCATCACAACAAGCTCTATCCAGTATGAGAACGATGATGCAATGAAGCCTGTATGGGGCGATGATTACGCTATCTGCTGCTGTGTATCAGCAACACAGACAGGTAAGGAAATGCAGTTCTTTGGGGCAAGAGCAAACCTTGCTAAGTGTCTCCTTTATGCTATCAACGGCGGTATTGATGAAAAGACAGGCGACCAGGTAGGACCTAAGTACAGACCTATCACATCTGAGTACCTTGACTATGATGAGGTAATGGAAAGATATGATGATATGATGGACTGGCTTGCAGACCTTTATGTAAATACGCTTAACCTTATTCAGTATATGCATGATAAATATTATTATGAGGCAGCAGAGCTTGCACTTATGGATACAGACTTAAAGAGAACATTTGCAACAGGTATCGCAGGATTTTCTCATGTAATTGACTCGCTTTCAGCTATCAAATATGCAAAGGTTAAGGTTATCCGTGATGAGAACGGACTTGCAAAAGATTATGAGATAGAGGGAGATTTCCCTAGATACGGAAATGATGATGACAGAGCAGATGAGATTGGTGTATGGCTTCTTGGGACATTCATGGATAAGATTAAGAAGCATCACACATACAGACGCTCAGAGCCTACAACATCAATTCTTACAATCACATCAAATGTAGTTTACGGAAAAGCAACAGGTTCAATGCCTGACGGAAGAAAAGCCGGAGAGCCTTTATCACCTGGAGCAAACCCAAGCTACGGTGCAGAAAAGAGTGGACTTTTAGCTTCGCTTAACTCACTCACAAAACTTCCATATGAGTGGGCACTTGATGGAATTTCAAATACACAGACAATCAATCCGGGAGCACTCGGAAACGAGGATGGCGAGCGTGTGACAAACCTTGTTCAGGTAATGGATGGTTACTTCGACCAGGGAGCACATCACCTCAATGTCAATGTATTCGGTAAAGAAAAGCTTATCGACGCTATGGAGCATCCTGAGAAAGAGGAGTATGCAAACTTCACAATACGTGTATCAGGATATGCAGTTAAGTTCATTGACCTTACAAGAGAGCAGCAGCTCGATGTAATCGCAAGAACCTGCCATGACCATATGTAAGAAGCAGCGAAATTAATAATCAGATAATAGATAATAACTCCCCGTTTCCGCCGAGAAGGCGTTGGCGGGGAGTTTGTGGCTGTGCACACTCGGCACAAACTTGATATAAAAATGTGTGCAGAAATGGAGATTATTATGTTAGAAAATAAACAGATATATGCAAGAGTTCATTCAATAGAAAGTTTTGGCTCGGCAGACGGACCAGGAGTAAGATTTCTTGTCTTTTTACAGGGTTGCAATATGCGTTGTAAATATTGCCATAACCCTGATACATGGAAACTTCCGGGGGATGACTATGATAATTTAAAGACGCCGGAGGAACTTTTAAAACAGGCTAAAAGATACAAAAGTTATTGGGGAAAGACCGGCGGTATCACGGTAAGCGGCGGCGAAGCACTTTTACAGATAGATTTTCTTATCGAATTTTTTAAGCTTGCAAAGCAGGACAAAATTCATACAACACTCGATACCGCCGGAAATCCGTTTACAAGAGAGCCGGAGTTTTTCGACAAGTTCAATGAACTTTTAAAATACACAGATTTATTTATGCTCGACATAAAACATATAGATGATGAGGAGCATAAAAAACTTACGGGATTTACAAATAAAAATATACTTGATATGGCTGAGTATCTTTCGGAGCAGGGAAAAGATATGTGGATAAGACATGTTCTTGTTCCAGGGATAAATGATGATGAGAAATACTTAAAAAGACTTTATGAATTTATCTCAAAATTAAAGACAGTCAAAAAAGTTGAGATACTTCCTTATCATACGCTTGGTGTATTTAAATGGAAAGAACTCGGTTACAAGTACAGCCTTGAGGATGTCGAGCCGCCTACAAAAGAGCAGGTGGAGAGGGCAAAGGAGATACTTCATATTAAATAGAAGATGTATTGTGGGATTGGAAAATGGTTAATTGCAGATGTTTTTCACATGGTGTAAAAGCATATAAAGAAATGAGGTTAAAATGAATAAAGATAAAAGACCAAAGATCGTTTTTATGGAGGCACAGTCACTTGGTGATGACATGGATCTGTCTGCTTTTGATAAGCTCGGTGATGTTACTGTATATGATGTAGATACTCCGGCTGAAAATGCAGTCCGTATCAAGGACGCGGATATTGCGGTTATGAATAAGATTAAGATGGATGAGTCTATTTTAAAGGATGCAAAAAATCTTAAACTTATCTGTATCACGGCTACAGGAACTGACCCAATTGATGTTCCTTATATAAAGAAGCGTGGAATTGCGGCTTCTAATGTTGTCGGCTATTCTACGGAGGCAGTGGTGCAGCATACCTTTTCGCTGCTTTTTTATCTGTGGGAAAAGTCGAGATTTTATGATGATTATGTAAAGAGAGGTGAGTACGAGAGACAGGTCGGCTTCGGCTGTTTTCCAGAGAAGTTTCATGAGCTTGCAGGTAAGACATGGGGCATTATCGGTCTTGGCAGGATTGGCAGGCGTGTTGCTGACATTGCAAAAGCATTTGGGTGTGAAGTTATATATTATTCAACTTCGGGAAAAAACAGTAACAGCGATTACAGACAGGTTTCGTTTGATGAACTGCTTTTAAGATCTGATATAGTGTCAATTCATGCACCGCTAAATGATGTGACAAGTAAACTTATGAATGAGAGTGCATTTAAGAAGATGAAAAAAGATGCGGTACTTTTAAATCTCGGCAGAGGTGGTATTATAGACGATGAAGCATTGGCAGAGGCTATAGAGAATGACGAGATAGGAGCTGTAGGACTTGATGTTTTAAACGGAGAACCAATAAAGCACGACAATCCTTTAAACAGAATTCTTGACAGAAGCAATGTTTATATAACACCGCATATCGCATGGGCAGCAGTAGAAGCGAGAAAACGCTGTGTGAAGGAAGTTTATAAGAATATTGAGTCATTCCTTAACGGTGAGGTGAGAAATTCGGTTTATGATATTTAGGTAAATTTACTGATATGATTTGCAAAATATATAAAAAATGAGATTTAATCAGATATTTATGCTTTTTTTTAGAGAAAAACTTTAAAATTTTACAAAAACGCTTTGTTTTTTTACATTAAATAAAAAAAACAAATCATATGCTATATTAAATATAGAAAGTAAATGTTTAATAGTTATTACATTGAAAGATAATGTATAATTAAAAAAGTGTGAAACGGCGAGGAGAAAAAACAACTTTTAAGTCATCTGTAAATGGACCAGTATTTACATGGGTTTCATCATTGTCTAAAAAGTAAGGAGTGGAAGGATTTCATGAAAAAAGGAAAAATTTTTGCAATATGCATTGTGGTTTGCCTTATCTTAATTTTTGCAGTCTATAGTAACAGAAAGGTAAAGGGAGTAAAACTTTTTGGTTTTGCAAAGCCTGAGAAAATGACGATAGAAATGGAGATTGGTTCTGTAAGAAATAAAGTCATGGCAGATAAGGACAAAGAAAAGTTTATTTCATACCTTAATAATGCCGGCTATAAAAAAGTAAAAAGTGAATTGATTGAGGGGGTCAGTGTACTTTATATAAAAAGTAAAGACAAAAAATGGCAGATTGGGATTGCCGGGTCAAAAGTATTTTATAATGGAAAATGTTATGAGATGGATAGAGAGGTTATTAACGATTTAAGAGAACTGGCAGGGTTTTAAACGCAGATAGAGAAAAGCTAATATCTGATTTACCTGAAAATGAGTGTTGCCGGATAATGTAAGTGTGAGCAGAAATAAAAAGCCTTACATCTTTAAATTCTTACAAAAACGCTTTGTTTTTTTACATCCTGCATAAAAATGCAATGAAATATGTTATTATTTTCATTGTAAATAGGTGTATTTTTGCCGGGAGTAGTTAGTTATAAGATTACCGTAGTATTGCAGATGTGATAAACGGTAATGATATAAATTGCGGCAGAAAGGAGGAAAAATGCAGGATGTTTGACAGTGATGAAATTTCCGAGAGACTTACAAATCGTCTTATAAGAAAAAAAACGGCTGAGTTGGGCGAGATTGAAGAGTATCAGCGGAGAATCAAAAAGACGATAATATATTTGAGAAATTTTATCATTGTATTTATCATCATAGTTGTGATTATTGTTTTGTGTCTGAAAGTGTTGTGAGAAGGTAGCAGAGTGGATTTAGGATATCCGATTGAATGTTTACACTATGTATTGTTGACGGCAAAAATTTCATACATGGTGTAGTATTTGGTATGGATGATAATAATTTTTGGTTCGTGAAGATAGGAGAAAAGGGTTAAGGTTGATATAAATAAATTACGATGTCTTGTGCAAAAGATGTTTTGTATCATGCATCATAAATTATAAAAGTATAATATTTTATATGACTCAAACTTCGCACTTGAATAAGTGCCTATACACCTTGAAAATTCGATAATAATTGGCAAAAATATAGCATGAAACCGTCTGGTTTTAATATAATTGAGTTGCTAAAAACAATAATACTTCCGGAGGCTCATGCTATGAATAAAAGTATAACACAAGCAACTCAAAATGATAAGCAGATTTCAAAATCTATATAAAGATTTTTTGCGAGATTTCATGTTTCTTCTGCTTTGAAAGCATCCAATGCCTACAAAAAGAAAGGGGTTCCAGTAATGGAAATTTTCCAGTATTTGTTTCTGCTGATTTTTCCTAACAGAAGCATGTACATGAACCTGATTATAGGACGAAATACGCCTGATTTTGCGAAGGATACTGTATATCGTTTTATGAAAATGATTCAGATTAACTGGATCCGTTTCACAACAACACTTTCAGCCCGGATCATCAGGGATGCCATTCTTCCTTTAGATTCTGAGGAATGTGCAAATGTTCTTATCATTGAATATTCCATGTTTGAGCGTAACCGCTCAAAAAAGGTTGAACTCCTTGCCAAAGTCTATGACCATGCAAAACATAAATATCGCTTTGGTTTTCGAATGCTTACATTAGGCTGGTCGGACGTAAATCTGGATGAGAACGAAATCGTCCGGATCTATGGAAAACGTTGGGACATAGAGGTATTCTTCAAGGTGTGCAAAAGTTACCTTAATCTCAGCAGAGAATGCAACTCTCTTTCCTATGATGCAATGACCACACATACTGCGGTTGTTTTTACACGATACATGATGTTGTCGCTGGAAAGCAGGGAATCCAATGATAATCGTTCTCTGGGCGAGCTTTTTTATACTTTTCAGATGAAATGTCCGATATCACATGGATACAGGCATTTCAAATGCTGCTTCAAATGTTCAGAACAATGCTTACGGAAAATACCGAATTGTCAGAAGAGAAAATCAGCGAATTGGTGGATGCATTTATAAATGCACTTCCGGTCATTTTGAAAACAAAACTGCAAGCTGCATAAAGTTTGAACATTGACAATTGAATAACTACCAGATATTGAATTTTCAAGGTGCATAGCTAAAATTTATGTGCGAAGTTTGAGGTACTAATACAAGAAAGGAGAAATAATGTATCAAGATACATTATATATTAAATTATGAAAGAAAGATTGAATTCAAAAAAAGGGAAGTATCTGAAAAGTTTATTTTTTGTTGCAATGTTTGTATCTATTGCGTATATGGTAGGTTTGATAGCAGAGGCAAAAGGTATTAAACTCAGTTACGATATGGTAAAGCAACAAAAAACAAATTGGTGTTGGGCTGCATCGGCAGAAAATTCTGTTAGATACGAAATGAAAAATCCGAGAACGCAAAAGAGTGCGGTAAATAAAATAAAGGGAACAACAAGAGATGCTTATCCCAATGTGGGAGGGACATTATCAGATATTAAAAAAGCTGCTGTATATATTAGTCGAAATACAGAATCTTATTTTAATTCATCATTGTCTCGCTCCAGTGTAAAATCGTTTGATTTTCTTAAAAAGGAGGTAAGTAGCGGAAATGTAACAATATTAGTAGCAGGCTATTACAATGGTTCTACGAGAACCGGTGGTCATGCTGTTACGATGATTGGATATGATATAACTGGTGGAAAAAATTATCTGCAGATTTATGATCCATGGGATGGGACAATAAATAAATGTACATATAGTAATTTTAAATCAGGTTTTGGCAATAGGCAGTATGATGGTACTGTTTGGAATCAGGAATAATTTGAGGAGTGATGGTAATGAATAATATAGCTAATAGATCTTTTGTTATTTTTTGTATTTTATTTTTTCTTGTAAATATGTGTTTAAATGTTGAGTATGTATCGGCAAAAAATGATGAGTATCAATATGATATTCAAGATGAAAATAAAAAAGAAAATATTTCTTATGAAGGTGTAAAAGAAAACATGGAGGAAGTTATTGATGATCAAGAAAGTGTAAAGAGTCAAGAGCAAATTGTAGAAGTTGACTTTAGAATTAAAAATTATAATGACGAAGAAGCATATACGGAGTATATTTTATCTGATTTGCCGATTACAAAATATGCAGAATGTAAATCATATAAGGATCTTTTGTCAAAAGATTGTAGAGTTAAAGTACCATATATAACAAATGATAATCAAAAAGGAGTTGCTGTATTAGAAAAAGGCTCCGATGAAGATTATGAATTACAGGAAGAAATCATTTTAAACGATGCAAAACATGTCTTTGTTTCTCCTAAAAAAGTTGAAGAAATAATAAATAATGCAACAAAAGAAAATGTAAAAGAAGTTAAATACACATATTCTAATAGATATTTTATGACATTAGTATTTGTTATAACAGAACAAAATGAGTATTTGATACCATTTATGTCACAGGAAATTAACAATATAAAAAATGGAACATTATATAAAGTGAGTGATTTTTTTGAGCATATGAGTAATATATATAATGAAGAATATGTAATGGAAAATCTTAAAGAAAACGGGGGTGTGCCATATAAAACAGATAATTATAGTAAAACTCATATATATGGGTTTGTTTTAGCTATTATAGTTCTTTTCTCCTCATTGATTGGAGTTAATATTTTAAAAAGGGAAGAGGTGGAATTGGAATATGAAAATTAGGAAAAGTGTTACTAAAGGAATAGTATTCGTTTTAGTCTTTTTTTCATTTTTTTTGTTTCAAGGTTGTGGTAATTTGGGTAAAGAGAATGTAGATTCAAGTAATAATTTGATACAGGAAAACTCAAAGGAGGTTTTGGTATCTAGTTCTCATGTACCAAATTCTTCAACTAAAAAGGAAAATTCACTTTTGTATTTTTCAAATGATGTTTCTGTAGTTAAAGTATTACATAGTAACGGTGGTGGTCAAAAAAGTTGGAATATGGATAAAAAGGATATTCCACAATTTAGGGAGTGGGTATTATCTTTGCAATTTAAACATCAAAATTTTGAAAAAGGTGAATCACCTGGGGATTCTAATGGTGGAGATGCTTATAACTTTCGTATTTCCAACGATGCGCAATTGAATTTCACTTATATTGATATCGGTAACAATAACCATTATATAGAATTTGAAGGAAAATGGTATCTTATTACTACTCATGAGAGAATACCAGATTTTTTATATAATGACTAAGACTTTTCATGCCAATAAATTGTGTTAAAACTTGAAAAATTAATATTACAAGCAATAAAAAAGGCATAAATCTATTCTTTTTGGTATAATGGAATTGAATTATAAACCAACAATGTTCTTTCGGAATCTTGAGTAATCATGCCAGCAAAAATTTTAGTAACCGATCTGGCTGGGTATTGTGGAATATGTGCGAGGTCATTAGAAAGACATTTTGGAGAGTATTATGGTATGTCAGTTGCAAAATATATTATGCAGCTTAAATTAAAAGAAGCGTCGTATCTGCTTGCAAATACGGATATGAGCCTGGCTGATATAAGTAATCAGCTTTCGTTTTCATCACAGAGTCATTTAAATAATAATTTCAAACTGTGCACATAAATTTTAGCTATGCACCTTGAAAATTCAATACCTGGCAGTTATTCAGTTGTCAATGTTCTTCAGATTTTACGCAGCTTGCAGTTGCGTTTTCAGCATGACTGGAAGTGTACTCATAAATGCATCCACTAATTCAGTGATTTATTCATCTGAAAGCTCGGTGTTATCTGTCAGCATTGTTCTGAACATTTGAAGCAGCATTTGAAAAGCCTGTATCCATGTGATATCAGACATTTCATCTGAAAAATATAGAAAGAGTTCACCTAGTGAGCGGTTATCGTTGCATTCCCTGCTTTCCAGTGACAACATCATATATCGTGTGAAAACAACTGCGGTATGCGCAGTGATTGTATCATAGGAAAGAGAATTGCATTCTCTGCTCAAGTTAAGGTAGCTTTTGCATACCTTGAAAAATACCTCTATATCCCAGCGTTTCCCATAAATTCGGATGATTTCATTCTCATCCAGATTTACATCTGTGGAAATGAGGCAGAGATATTCCTTGCGTTTGTTGCGATTGCAGACATAAACTACTTTTGCCGGAATGGTTTCACCATATTTTACAACATCAACCATTACAGAAAGCAGATATCTTGATCTTCCACGTCTCTTTTTATTCTTGTTGTAGATAGAAGTCAGAGACATATCTTTGCCATTGTAGTGAAAGAACATCTTTGGTGTTTTCTTGACCATACCGATTACATCGTAGCCCATATTTTTTACTGCATGAAGCGTGCTCGGTGATGAAAACCAACTGTCGAAAAGAACATATTTTGCAGGAATTGCAGCTTTTTTAGCAATATCCAGAAGCGTAAGCATTGCATGGGTTCCTTTTTCCATGGACAGCTTTCTTCGTTTGTAGCCGACAGTCCTTTTGTCTACTTCTGTTGCTTCATTGATACGGTTTTTCCTGTTTTCTGTGGAAAGAAGAACGCTGTTGACCGGCAGGAATGTACTTCCATCTGACCATCCTAATGTAAGCATACGAAATCCAAAGAGGTATTTATGCTTTGCGTGGTCATAGACTTTGGCAAGGAGTTCAACCTTTTTTGAACGGTTACGCTCAAAAAAGGAATCATCAATGATGAGAACCTTTGCACGCTCCTCAGAATCTAAAGGAAGAATGGCATCCTTGATGATTCGGGCTGAAAGAATCGTCGTGAAGCGGATCCAGTTAATCTGAATCATTTTCATAAAGCGATATACAGTATCCTTTGCAAAATCAGGAGTGTTGCGTCCGATGATCAGGTTCATATACATGCTTCTGTTAGAAAATATCAGTAGGAACAGATACTGGAAAATCTCCATTACGGAAAAGCCTTTCTTTTTATAGGCATTGGATGCCTTCAAAACTGAGGAAACATGAAATCTTGTAAAAAATCTTTTGATAGATTTTGAAATCTGCTTATCATTTTGAGTTGCTTGTGTTATACTTTTATTCATAGCATGAGCCTCCGGAAGTATTATTGTTTTTAGCAACTCAATTATACCAAAACCAGATGGTTTCATGCTATTTTTATGCCAGTTATTATTGAATTTTCAAGGTGCATAGGCACTTATTCAAGTGCGAAGTTTGAGTTATATGAAATAAATCAGAATGTTTCAGGTTGCACAAAATATGTGGATATCAGATATAAATCATTTTGACTTAGTTTATATATGATGTTATACTTTTTTTGACATATTTTTGACAAACGGTAATAGAAATGGAGTACAATGTGATAAAGATTGCTATATGTGACGATGAACCACAGTTTTGTTCCGATTTAGAGCGGACACTTATTAAAATATTAGATAAAAAATGTATAGAATATGATATTGATGTTTTTTATTCTGGGGTAGAACTTTGTGAAAAAATAGAAACAGGTGAGCTGCCATATTGCTATGATATGCTGTTTCTTGATATTCAACTTCCCAATATGAACGGTGTCGATATTGGAAGATATATAAGGCAGCAGCTTAAAAATCAAATAGTTCAGATAGTTTATGTTTCTTCGCAGAGAGAGTATGCTATGGAACTTTTTGATTTCAGACCGCTTAATTTTCTTATAAAACCCATAGATGAGAGTGCCATATTAAATGTCGTAGAACAGTTTGAGGAAATAAACGAAAAGGATAATTATTTATTCAGATTTAAAAAAGGCCGTGATTTTTATAAAATTCCGATAAGCAAAATTTTATATTTTGAACGAAAGGGAAGGAAAATTTATGTTCATTTGCAAAATGAAGAATATGATTATTATGATTCTCTCGAACTAATATATGAAAATCTGAAACAGTATGATTTTTTATTGATTCATAAATCATATCTTATTAATTATCGTTTTGTAAAGATAATGTCATATGATCATGTTGTTTTGGTTGATGGTACACAGATACCGATAAGTCAGGCAAAAAGAGAGCAGATAAGAAAAGAATTCATGAAGATAGAGGGAAGATAATGGATAAGATATGGTATATACTAACTTACTTAATTGTAAATGCACTGGATTTGGGTGTTACGGCAAAGTATATGGATTTTTTTCTAGGAAAACTGAAAGTGCAAAAAAACAGAGCAAGGATTACATATATTTTATGTTACATTATAGGCAGTTTGCAGTATATTTTATTTCCGATTCCGCTGGTTAACGGAATTACATCGTTTATTATATTATATTTTATTGCGGAATGTTATGAGAAAAAGTTAAACAGAATAATGTCAACAATAGTGCTGGTTTTTATGTTTCCACTTATGTGTGAATTGGTACTTGGACTCATAACAGATGGAGGCAACAGAAATATGACTCAAAATGGATATTTTGGGGAAACATACCAGCTTATTTGTCTTAGTATAATGCAGATATTATTATGTTGTGTTGTGACCAGCTTTAAAAATGTTAATTCAAAATTGCAGCTTCCAATAGGATTTAATATATCTATAATCTTAGTGATTTTACTGATATATTGCATGGAATTAATGATTTATATGAGCAAAGATGTAAGCCAAAATATAAAAATAATATCAGTATTTTTGTCATTGTTTATACTTATGCTTATAATGTATATGTATGATTTGATGTCCGGAAGTTATATAAAGAGTATCCATACAAAAATGATGGAGCGTGAAAATATATATTCTGCAAAACAGGCTGAGGTTTTACGGAAGAATAGTGATAGTATTAGAAAAATCAGGCACGATATGAATAATCATCTCTATGTGCTTGAATCATTGATTGATGAAGATGGCGAAAATGTTGAGGCAAAAAAGTATATTGAACAGATGATAGGTAAGATTAACCAGGCGAAAATGTATTGTGATAGTGGGAATGTGCAGCTAGACAGTATTGTAAATTACAAATTGAGTGAAGCAGCAGAGAAAGATATAAACATTGAATTAATTACAAAACTGCCTGAAATAATTGAGGCTGACATGGGAGATATGGTGACTGTACTTGGAAATATACTTGATAATGCCATAGAAGCTGCACAGATTCCTGATAAAGACAGATATATAAAACTTGATATTAAATATAAGTCGGGAGCAATGTTTATAACTTTGAAAAATAGTTATGATGGCAGAATAAATGCTAAGAATGGTGTTTTAAAGACAATAAAAAGCAATAAGATAGAGCATGGAATCGGATTAAACAGCGTACAGGAGGTTGTACAAAAATATAATGGGGAAGTCGAGATGGAGTATGATGATAGGGAGTTTTGCATAATGATTGTTCTTTATATGAATAATTATTGTTAAAAAGGCATATATAAAATTTTTATTATGTGTGATATACTTTTTTTGATATTGTCAGTGAGCTGTACTTTGCCGGCCGCCGCAGGCAGGTTAAAGAGACAGACTTAAAAGGGAATGCAGTGAGATGCTGCAGCAGCCCCCGCTACTGTAAGAAGGATGATTTTTTGTGCATGGTATAAAGACTTTATCAATATACAAGTAGTGCTATGAGCAGGTAGCATGATATGTTATGAAGAGTTTTATGCTTTGTTTAAAGCCACTGTGAAAAGACTATAGCCAGACAAATTCATGGGAAGGTAAAAAATCAGTTGAGTTCGAGCCAGGAGACCTGCTGACAAGGAGATTTTAGCTACCTTGCTTATCAGGTCTACTTCGGTGGGAAGTATCAGAGCGGATAGTGTTTTTTTGTTATGCAAAGACAAAAAGAAATCTCCGATTGGGGATTTTTTATTTTGTCTTTTTTTAATGTTATAGGAAGTTTTGCAAATATTTATCATATGTGTGTTTGTCAGGAAAAAACAGTACATGAATATGGATTAGTAAGCAAACAAGAATGGAGATTTATATGAAGAATTATAGAAAATTTCTCATTCCTATAGTTTTAGTGGTTTTGTTAGTGCTTGGTGTTTCAAGGCTTGATATACAGTCGGTTAAAAATCATGATATGGCAGATGACAATATTGTTGCCGAAGAAAGCGATAAATCATCTGACAATGATACCTCGTCTGAGATTAAAGAGGATGAGAACAGCTTGCAGCAGGATGATAAAAATGATATAGGGCGAAGTGGGGATAAGACAGATAGTGGCGATATTGCAAGTGATGAAAAAGAAGAGGGGAAGAATTTAAAAAAGAAAAATACTTCTAAAAAAGATGCCCTAAAAAATGGAAGTTCAGGTGAGAGTAAGAAATCTAAAAAAGAAAGCGGTTTAAAAAATAAAAGTAATACCAGGAATGACAAAAGTATTTCCGCAAATAAAAATACGGAAAAAAAGAGTAATGTATCAGAAAAAAATACAAATAAAAAGAACACAACAAGGAAAAATAAGACAAATAAGGATGCTGCAAAGAAAAACACATCTGATAAGAATACAAAAAAAGATAATACTTCTGTATCAGATAAAAATTCAACCGATGAAAAAGATGATAAAAATTATATCAAATGTGATGTGACGATTGATTGTACTATTCTTCTTTCAAATATGGATAAACTAAATAAAAATGCGAGAAAATATGTGCCCGACAGCGGAAAGCTGCTTGATAAAACAAGTATTAAAATAAAAAAAGGTTCTTCGGCATATGATGTGCTGACAGCGGTATGCAAGCTAAAAAAGATTGCATATGATGCTGAATACTCACCAATTTACAAAACTTCATATGTAAAGGGGATTGGTTATCTATATGAAAAGATGGCAGGTGATATGAGCGGCTGGCTTTATCTTGTTGATGGAGTTACGCCAAATGTAGGGTCATCGGCTTATAAACTGAAAGGTGGAGAGCATATAGAATGGACTTACACCTGCAGCGGCAGGGCGGGAAGTTGATAATATATAGATTTTTTACATTTAAGATTTGTATATGTGCACACTTGACACAAATTTTATAAAAAACATATGCAGAAATGAGGATTAGTATGGTGAAAAAAGGATTGTTAAGAGAATTGCACCCGGCAGTAAGTATGTTTTATTTTATCATGCTGCTTATAATGACAATGTTTACACTAAATCCCGTGATAATAACAGTGTCATTTGTGATGGCATTGTTTGGAGTATTAAGGCATAAAGGAACAGGAGCACTAAAAATGACAGCAATGTTATTTGTTCCGATAATGTTATTTTCAGTGATAATACTTCCAATTTTTAACCACAACGGAGTAACGCCTCTGTTTTATGTAAACGATATGGCAGTAACATTAGAAAATATCATATATGGATTGTTTATGACAATAATGCTCATGGCGGTGTCACTGTGGTTTGTAACGGCAGGATGCATGACAGACTCAGAAAAAATACTATATATAACAGGAAAAATATCACCTAAAATTTCACTTGTAATCTCAATGGTGCTGCGTTTCATACCGATGATGATAAAAAGATGGCGGGAGATACATGAAGCACAGATAGGAATGTTATGTACACAAAATACGGGGATGATACCCAAAGCAAAGCAATTCACAAAAGAATTGTCAATTCTCATATCGTGGAGTCTTGAAAACTCCATAGACACATCTGTATCAATGGAATCAAGAGGATACGGAACAGGCAGAAGAAGCAGTTACCACAGATTTAGGATAAAAAAGAGGGATATAATATTCATGATTGCATTTATAGCCATATCTGTATTGATAATATACACATTGTGCACGGGAAGATTTGAAACATACTACTTTCCGGAAATTGAAATAAAAAAAGCAGATGCGGTGGCAGTATCGGCGGTCATATTCCAGTGTATATATATGTGTGCAGCACTTATATGATATAAAATGAATGTAAATTTTAAAGTAAAAAATATATGCTTGTGAAACTATCGCAACATATATGCTGCACAAAATTTAATAATATGTAATGAGTTTCGCAATTGCCTAGAGTTTATAAACTAGGAAAGGAGGTCACAATGCTTAAATTTGATAATGTCTCATTCAGATACCCCAATCAGTCCCAAAATGCAATAACAGATATCTCTTTCGAGATAAAAAAAGGCGAGTTTGTTTTGCTCTGCGGGGACTCAGGCTGTGGCAAGACTACGCTGTTAAGGCACGCAAAGAAAAATCAGATACCGACAGGGCATGGCAGCGGAAAAATGTATTTTGACGGGAAAGACATAGAGTTTATGGACGACCGGGAGAGTGCCGCATTGATAGGATATGTCGGGCAAAGCCCTGACGGACAGATAGTGACGGACAAGGTCTGGCATGAGCTTGCCTTTGGACTTGAGAGTCTTTCATTTGACAGGGAAACAATGTACAGACGGATTGCTGAAATGTCAGAGTATCTTGGGATAAGCGGCTGGTATGAAAAAAAGACTGATGAATTGTCGGGAGGCCAGAAACAGATATTAAATCTTGCGTCCGTTATGGTAATGCATCCCAAAATACTGATACTCGATGAACCTACATCGCAGCTTGATCCCGTTGCAAGTGAGAGATTTTTGCAGAACATATTCAGATTGAACAGGGATTTTGGTGTGACGATACTCATATGTGAGCAGAGAGTACATGAAGTTATTCACATGGCAGACCGTGTCATGCTAATGAAAGACACAAGAGTTATCGGATTTGATGATGTGAGAACGATAGTGCATCAAATGAAAGAAAAATCCAGCAAGGTCTATGAAGCACTTCCGGGTTATATGAAACTTTGGAGTGAGTATGGTAAAATGGGAAAACTGCCATTGACGATAAGAGAAGCAAAATTGTGGATAGAGGACATAAAAAACGATATATCTGTTAAAATAAATGCTCACAATAAAATATCTGAAAAAGAAATGACAGACGATAGGGAATGTATGAATAATACTGCGGTGAAAACTAAAGCTGAGGCGGTGGTAAAAAACAAATCTGAACAGGACGGTATCAGACCGCATAAAAAGTCTGAAAATGACAGAAAAATAAAAGATATATTAATATCAGCAGAAAATTTAAGTTTTTCATACGGAAAAAATGAGGTTTTAAAGGATTTTTCGATAGACATAACAGGTGGAAAAATTTATGCGGTTATGGGCGGAAACGGCTCTGGAAAGACAACAGCATTAAAAATACTTGCAGGCATTTACAAAAAGAAAGGCGGCAGGATTAAAAAGCTAAAAGATTTAAGAAGTGTATATCTGCCGCAAAATCCGCAGACCGTATTTACTGAGATAACTGTTTATGATGAACTGCTTGAGGTATTTAAAAGCCACAGGGATTTATATGAGGGAGCACAGTTTGTTGACAATAATATAAAAGGAATGCTTGAAAAAATGGAATTGTCACAAAAAAAAGACTCGCATCCGTTTGATTTAAGTGTTGGACAGCAGCAGAGACTTGCAATAGGAAAAGTATTGCTGCTAAAACCTGATGTTTTGATGCTTGATGAGCCGACAAAGGGAATTGACGGGGAGTTTAAGAAAAAGCTTGCCGTGATGTTTGATGAAATGAAAAGAGCAGGGATTGCCGTTGTGATTGTGTCGCATGATATTGATTTCTGTGCGGAAAATGCAGATGAATGTGGGCTTTTATTTGATGGGGAACTTACAAAAATGCAGACGGCTGAAGAATTTTTCAGGCAGAATTATTTTTATACGACAGACATATGCAGGATATTTTCAGATATTTATGATGAGCAGGCAGATTTGTATGGATTTGTGACGGATGACAGAAAGTCAGATATAAACCGAAATAAGATTTACAAAAAAACAGATGTGCAGCAGATGGAGAGTAAACGGATATGTTTACCGGTAAATTACAGACAGGCGGTGGAATTATTTGAGAAATAAATATGTAAGTCGCAGAAATTATGATGAGGAAAAGATAAAAAAGAACATATTAAAAAGAAAAATATCCGTATGGCTTGTAATAATAATCCTGATACCGACTTTGCTTTATATATCCAGTTATGTATTAAGACAGAAACATTATCTGTTTATAAGTATGTTTATGCTTGTAGCAGTTATGCTGCCGTTCTTTGTAAGTTTTGAATACAAGGCAATAAGGGCAAGGGAGATAGTTCTTTTTGCGATGATGGTATCTTTCTGTGTGTCATTTAATCTCTTATGTGCACATACAATTCCACTGCATGGTGGAAGTGCGGTGGTAGTTTTATCGGGGATAGCGTTAGGACCTGAAGCCGGATTTCTGACGGGTGCACTTGGGAGATTTATATGCAATTTTTTTGACGGCCATGGGCCGTGGACACCGTGGCAGATGGTATCATGGGGTCTGATAGGTTTTATAAGCGGAGTTGTATTTGTGAGATATGACTTAAGAGAAAAGAAAGATTTAAAAAACAACAGCTCGTTTATAACATTAATCGCGAGTGTAATATTGTTTGAAGTGACGGGGTATCTCTTTGTAGTGTTTACCGGCAGGGATATGGCAGACACAAAAGGCATAATGCTTTATATATTTGGTCTTGCAGGACTTATAACAGGCGGTCTTTTGCTGCGGAAAAGACTAAAAACAGACAGTATAGTTATGGCAGTATTTACATTTTTAGTGATATTTATAATATATGGAGGCATAATGAATTTTGCGGCACTTATAATGCAAAGTTCATATACAAAAGGTACAGGGATAAGCCTTGCCGCATTGAAGGCACTTTATATAACGGGAGTGCCATATGATATAATGCACGCGGCAACAGCGGCATTATGTGTATTTTTAATAGGAGAACCATTCCTTAAAAAAATAGAAAGGGTTCAGATAAAATACGGGATATACCGTATGTAAAAAACATATTTATGGAGGTAAAAAGATGAGGAACAAAAAAGCGATAAGCATTGCATTATCAGCAGTAATGGCATTTACAACGGCGTTTGGAATGACAAGCGTAAAAGCAAATGCAGACGAAAAGGAAAAGATTGTTGTCTATGTGGCAGCAGAAGGAAAGAATGCATCAGGCTCAGCAGTAGCAGTAAGCAAAACAGCTATTCAGCTTGATGAGGGTGCGGTAGCAGAAGATGCTATTAAAACAGCACTTGACAAATCAGCATACAAGGATAACTATAAGATTTCATCTTCATCATGGGGTGACAGCCTTGATTCAATAGCAGACCTTGATATGTATAATGTAGGAAACGATTGGTATTATTGGGGCTTTTTTGTAAACGGACAGTATGCAAATCTTGGAATCAGCAGCCAGAAAGTAAACAATAATGACAAGATAAGTCTTATCTACAGCTATAACAACTACAATACAAGTGCATCATGCTTCAATGATGATGCTTCAAAAAATCCTGCTGGATATTCGGTATATTCAGAAAAAGCGAAAAAAGCCCAGGATGTACTTGCACAGAAGATTTATGATACTACATTTAAGAGTGGAAAATATGTACCGGGTGTAGAAGATTCATCAGGACTTTATACAGTATTCTCACTTGCAAGAGCAGGTTTTAAGGCAGATAAATTTTACGATGCAGTTTATGCAAAAGTTAAAACACAGCTTGGAGCAATAAAAACATCAACAGGTAAATTCTATGATGATACAAACAAAAAATATGTATCACAGGGAAGCATATTAAAAGACGGTGCAGCAAGCCAGACATATGCTAAGATTGCACTCTGCGTAACAGCACTTGGAAAAGACGCATCAGATGTAAACGGATTTAATCTTATAGAAAAACTTGCCGATAAGAGCATTTACGAAGCATCAAGCATCTACAGCAGAGAGACAATGATACTTATGGCAATTGACTCAAATAACTATGAGTTAAAGACAGGAGACAAATATTTTACAAGAGCAGAACTTGTAAACAAGACCGTATCTGATGTTGACAGCCAGATTAAAACATCACTTGAGTGGAACAGCCTTGACAGTGCGGTAATGCAGATTCAGCCACTCTATGCATATGAGACAAAAGACGAGGCAGGTGTAGATAAAGAGGCAGTAAAGAAAGCCTGCGATAAGGTACTTAGTCTTATCTTCAATATGCAGGGAGCAGACGGCAAGTATGGAGATTCATATTCAGCAAGCAATGCGTGGACAACTGCTCAGATAATGATAACAGCAGGATTATTTAACATTGATGTGGCAGCAGAAGAAAACGGAACAGACCTCATCAAAAACGGTGTGACACTTTACGATGATGCACTCGGATTTGTAGATACAGACAACAATACTGTAGATGAGAAACTTATGTCATTCCAGCCGGAACAGCTTCTCAGAGGACTTAATGCAGCAGTAAGAGCATCAGAAAAAAGTGAACTTATGCTTCCGGTAGAAAAAGTGGCATACACAGCATCAGAAGACGCAAAATATACACTCCCAAAAGAAAATAAAACAACAGCAGCAAAACTTGCCAAAGCAAAAATAACAAAACTCACAGCAGGCAAAAAACAGCTCGCTGTAAAGTTTGCAAAAGTAAAAAATGCAAAATCATACAAAGTACAGGTATCAACAGATAAGAAATTCAAGAAAAAAGTAACAACAAAAACAACAAAGAGCACAAGCCTTACAATCAAGAAACTTAAATCAAATAAGAAATATTATGTAAGAGTGCAGGCTGTATCAGGAAAGACAACAGGAGCATACAGTGTAGTAAAAAATGTGAAAGTAAAATAATTACAAATCATAATCAGTAAGATAACAAAAAGGCGGGATTGAATTTCAATCCTGCTTTTTTCACATTGTAACGACATCCAAAACACAGCAGGAAAGGGAATTATTATCGTGGCTGAATGGAGTGGGAGCGTCCATGAGGTCTGATAACAATGCCTTTCCTGCGTCCGTTGGTTAATCCTCAAAAACCTCATTGAGTGCCTCAGTTCCCGCAAGCACAAATCTTCCGTCTTTGATTATAGTGATTTCTTCATCATTTTCAGTATGCACCACAATATCCCCCAGTTCAGAATAAGGAATAGTTATATCAGTGTGGCAGTTAAAGTAAGCTTTTTCCGGTTCACTGTTTCTAAGTTTAGAAAAGTCATTTTCCTTAGCGACCATTTGCTTACCGTCAGGATTGTAAGTCACAAGGTCTTCTTCATGGGAAAAACAGGTGTCACCGACTGCAAAGTGAGGACCGGTCTTTTCTGCGATAAGGATAGGGAGCAGACCTGAGATGTTATATTTTAATCCCATCATATATGCAGTTGTGTTTGTGCCGATTGCAAATTCGCCGATAGGAAGTGTATCATGTCTGTAGAGAACATTCTCATGTATATATTTTTTGTTTTCTTCCTCATTTTCAAAGTTTTTGCAGGCATAATCAGTAACACAGCCGTCTTTAAATTTAAGTTCAAGGTCCTTATATTTCAGATTGTCAAGGTAAACTTCAGTCACATGGAGAACACCCTCAGTACCCTTTAATTCCGGGGAAGTAAAGACTTCACCGAGAGGGATATTTACATCATCAAGACAGTTCTCAAAAACAGTCTGTTTTTCTGGAGCAGTTTTCTTTATGAGATTTATCTTCATGTCAGTGTGGTTATTGCCACGGCCTGTAACAGTAACATAATCCCCTTTATCAAGAGCATTGATTATATTTGTTTGTATCTTTTCGTATTTATCTGAGTCTAGAGTATTTACCTTTACTGTTTCCTCAAAGATTTTTTCAAACTTTCTGCCTATGTCAGGAACAGGGAAAGCAACGATAGTAAAGCTTATCTTATCCTGTGGTATATAATTGTTTGTGAGCATGCCTTTTTCAGAACGGAAAGCGATAAGCTGCTTTTGGTGCTTATCACTGTATTTTGGCAGGCAGTCTTTTTCAACAGGTGCAAAAGGTTTCTCACCAAAA
The DNA here is from genome assembly GCF_003480745.1 of Clostridium sp. AM27-31LB. NCBI lineage: Bacteria > Bacillati > Bacillota > Clostridia > Eubacteriales > Clostridiaceae > Clostridium > Clostridium sp. AM27-31LB. The sequence goes on from NZ_QUJS01000004.1 coordinate 252,709, forward strand.
CTTTCGATAAGTGCAGGACCGGCAAATTCTGCGGCTGCATCTTTCATTGACTCATAGGCAAGTTTATATTCAGAGAGCTGTCTGTCGGCATAACCTTTATCAAATATAAGTGCGAGGTCGTTGCGGTGGTCGTACTCAAACTGTTTGTTTGCCGATGCACCGTGAAAACCGACTTTATACATTGAGGTGCGTGAACCTATCGCAAATGAAGCCCTGTAGATAACCGGTTCAAGACCATTTTCCCTAAACTGTAAAACAGCAGACTTTATGATACGCTCAAAGCCGAGCGGGTATCTGATATTGACTGTTTTCTTGCCTGACATATCCATATTGTAGACTTTGTAGCCTTTGATGATACCCTGTGTAAAAGTATGAGCTATAGAGTCGATTTTTTCCTGAGGCAGGCTGTTTAAATATTTTGCGGTCTTTACCTCATTGTCAGTGACATATTCACCTGAAAAATAGAGGTATCTCAGGTCCTCAAGATTTTCATTCATTATTATATCTTTGATAAAAGACATTTCAGGGTTGAGCATATCGTTAAGACCTGCCTTGATGGTAACATCACTATAATCAAAGAAATAATAATAAAGTGCAGACCTTATCTGTTCCGGTTTGCAGTCAGAGTCCTCAAAAAGATTGTATATCTCAATAAAAAGCTCAAATATAGTTGTAAGATTAAAAAGCCGTTCTTCGATAGCATTAGGAATATTGCTGTGAAGCTCTGCATAGAGAGCACTGAGATACAGGCCGGTCTCGGCACCAAAGCGTTTAACCGCATATGCGGGGTTGGTGTAACTTGTCTCATACTTTGCAGGGTCAATATCTTCATAGAGCCCCTGATTGAGATGAAACAATTCAGACTCAGTAAGTGTTTTTAATATATTGTTTTTTGAAAGGTTGTATATTTCGCTTAATTGTAATGCAAAATAAGATGTTTTTATAAAATAACTGTTTAGATGTTTATCGGCAAGAGTGACACTTTGGTCCCAAAGTTCAGTGTGTATCATGCGGATTCGTTCAACAGCAAGGCTGAAACGCTCATAATAATTCTTGTTTTCTTCTAAAATAATTTTATTTTCTGTCATACTATATCCCTCATTTCCTGCACAGTTTTTTGTGCATAGCAAGTTTGTGCAAAGCATAAATCATGTGTGAAAAAAACTGTATATATAGTTTTTTTGCACTTTATTCCAGTATATTCTATAAAAAATAACTGTTAGAGATATGATAGCCCATTTTGTAAAGATATACAAGTTTTCATTTACGAGAATGAGATTTTACCGTGTGTGTTTAACTGTTTTTATGATTTCGCTTATCCTGATTTCGGTCGTGTGCAGGACAGATACTTTTTTATATGCATTGTCAGTGACTTTGTTTCTCAATTCATCGTGTTTCAGGTAAAACGAAGTTTTGTCGATAAGCTCGTTGCTGTCCTCATATATCACTATATCTTCGTCCGGTTTGAAGAAATTTAAAAGTTCGGGTCTGAAGTCGGTCATTAAAAGTCCGTGACAGCCGATTATATCCCATACACGCAATGACAGTCCTGATGAGATATTAGGGATTGTCATATTTATATTTATTTTGCTTTTGTTAAATATAAATGGCATTTCAGTCAGGTAATCTACTCTCGGATGTGCGGTTATAAGCGGGAGTGTGGAAGTGTCGCTGTCGGTGAAAAGGTGCACTTTATGTATAAAATTTTTGGAAAGTTTGTTAAGGTTGTTTGTTCTGGTGACAGATGCCGCCTTAAAGCCAAGAACCGTTGTTGAAAACAGTTTTTTTGTTGTCACGAATGAGTCATCACTTTTTTTGTAATCTGTGATTTCTTCTATCATGGAACAAATTTCAGGTGTCAGGAGATTTTCTAAGATATTTCCACCTGAAACCTGAGTCTGTGCAAAAATAGCTCCGTCAAGATAGCCCGTAAGATAATCGGGGAGGTCTGACTGAATTTTATCATACGAATTTTTTTCATACAGACTTCCTACAAAAGATATGTCATATCCAGTTAAAGGTTGTGCCGGTTTAGAAAAATTCTGCACAGGGTAAGCGGCAGAGTCAGTCTCTGTATATTCATGTAGAGTATCAGTGGATTTTGGTAATGGTGGTTCGGTAAATGGATTATTTTTAGTCAGTAGTTGGTCATATCTCTTTACATTTGCCGCAAGTGGAAGATAATATATATTTGTAACACCCATATTTTTAAATTCAATTAAATTGTTATAGTCAAATTCAAAAATGATATTTGTATCAAAAAATACATTTCGGTGATACATTGCAAGTAAAGGTGCATCACAGTTCCAGCTTACATAGAGGGTGTCAGTATCATGACATGCTCCTGATATAAGCGGGAAAAAATTAATGGAAAAGCAGAAATCATATTTTCCATTTTTAAGTATGGTATAAAGTTTTTCACAGAATGACGGGTCGTTTTCATAGTTTGAGATTTTTTCATTAAAAATATCACAAACGCAGCCGGCATCTTTAAATGCACTTTCAATATCATTCTGATTGTATGAGTTCCAGCGGTATATAAGTATTTTCATGGTTTTCCTCTTAAAAGTTTATTTGTATGAAACTATTTTTATGTTGTCTGATTCAATAATATGATGTTTGGGTCAAAAGGTATTTTGCCCTAACTAATGTCACGGATTGCTTCATTGCTATATGCTTTTGTTCCTTGCATCATATAATGATAGTTTCACACACATTTAATATATAGTAGCAAAAGGTGAAATTAAATGCTATATATCAGAAGAAAAAATGTACGGCTGATTTGTTTTGTGTTATCATACTTATGTGTATGTTTTTGATGCACAATGGAGTTTTATTGACTATTGTTAGTTTATTAGTGTATTGCAAGGGGAATATGATGTTGCAGTCACCTGTTATATGAACGGTAACAAAAGAATTGGAGGAATACTAAATTATGAAGAAAAAGAGCAAGATGACGGTTGGAGCACAGCTTATCATGACACTTGGACTTATGATGTTAAGTATGTTTATTGTCGGAGCGTGTGGCTATCTTATGAGAAACAATTCAGTTGAGACGGAGACAGAACTCTATGAGAATTATGGAAAGACACAGGGTGAAGCGGCAATTGGATTTGCACAGTTTCAGAAAGTCAAAGTCCAGCTTAGAAATGTAATGTATATGTATGTTGGTGATAATGAAAATATAGAAGCATCAAAAAGTAATATCAGTGAAGCCAAAAATACCGTAAATGACTATATGGATGAGGTAAAGGGCGACCTTCAGGATTCTGCTACAAAGACTTTGTATGAAAAAGTAAAAACTAATATAGATGATTATTTTTCAGATGTAGATAAGTGTCTTGAATATTTTGATGCCGGAAAAATACAGGATGCAAGGAATTACTTGAAAGACAATGGAGTCAAGAGTGCAGATAAGGCGGAGGAAAATATTAAAAAGCTTATAAATGAAATAGATAAATATGCACAGAAAAAGCAGGATTATGTCATAGCACAGAATAAAAAAGGTGATTATTTTGTTGCATTTATAATGATTATTGCACTTGCTAATGCGTTTGTTGCATTTTGGTTTATAATGACTACAATACGCAATCCGCTTGTTGAACTTGCCGGTGTTGCAAAGAAAGTATCGGCAGGTGAAGTAGATGTTGATATAACACCTTCTAAGATTGATAATGAAGTTGGAGCCCTTGTTGACGGATTTCAGGCTATGGTTGATAATCTGAAAAATCAGGCTGATACTTTAAAACTTATATCAGATGGAGATATGACGGTATCATATCAGCCAAAATCAGAAAATGATATAGTCGGAAATGCGATAGTAAAACTTATTGCCGACAACAATATGGCATTTTCAAAGATAAGAAATGCGGCAAATCAGATAACGACAGGTTCAGAACAGATAGCTGCGGCGAGTCAGACGCTTGCACAAGGCTCATCAGAACAGGCAAGTGCCATACAGGAAATTTCTGCCTCTATAACAGATATTGCAAATAAGACAAAGGACAATGCACAGAAAGCGGCAGAAGTAAATGATATTGTCGTCCATGCCAAGAGTGATGCGGATGAGAGTAACAGATGTATGCGTGAGATGATTCAGGCTATGAACGAGATAAATGAATCATCAGAAAACATACAGAAGATTATCAAAGTAATAGATGATATTGCATTTAACACAAATATTCTTGCCTTAAATGCGACTGTTGAAGCTGCACGAGCAGGTGAACAGGGAAAAGGTTTTGCAGTAGTGGCGGAGGAGGTTAGAAATCTTGCAGGTCGTTCCGCCGCAGCATCTAAACAGACGGCAGAAATGATAGAGGATTCAATAGCAAAAGTAAAACATGGTTCAGGACTTGTTGAGGATACGGCAAAAGCACTTGGTGTCATATCAGAAATGATAGACAAGATAAACGGACTTAGTGCTAATATTTCAGATGCATCAAATGAACAGGCATCAGCTACATCACAGATAGACGATGCACTTACACAGGTATCCCAGGTGGTACAGACAAATTCAGCTACAAGTGAGGAATGTGCATCTGCAAGTGAAGAATTGTCGGGTCAGGCAAGAGGACTTGAAATTGCACTTTCAAGGTTCAAGTTAAAAGATGGAAACGGCGGTTCGGATTTCTCAATGGGAAATAATGCATATGGATACAGAAGCAGTAGTTCTATGATAAATTCTGTTATGCCGGATGCGGCTATTAAAAATATAAAGAATGACTACAATACAGATATAAGGCTGGAAGATTCTTATGATAATAAATATTAAAAATTTTAATCTGGAGCAGATAGCAGACTCAGGACAGTGTTTCAGATGGAGAAAACTCGATGAGGGAAAATATCTTATCCCTGCCTATGACCATCAGGTGACGGTGGCACAATCCGGGGAGAAATTTGAATTTTCATGCACCGGGGAAGAATATAAAAAAATATGGGAACATTATTTTGATATGAAAGTTGACTATGGCAGGATAATCGATGCCATAGACGACAATGATACATTTTTAAAAGAAGCGGCGGCTTATGGAAGTGGTATCAGGATATTAAATCAGGAATTGTGGGAGATGATAATTTCTTACATAATTTCACAAAATAATAATATCCCACGCATCAAAAAGGGCATAGAAGCAGTCTGCGACAGATACAAGGCAGTAGTGTGCAAAGAAACAGAGTGTCAGTCGATGAGGGAAAATGCAGATAAAAGTATTAAAAATAATGTGAGTAAAAATATCAAGGAAGAGGCAGGACAAAGTAAAAAAGAATTATGTGCCGATAAAACGACAAATGATATAAAGCAGAATGAAAATGTGATATACGGATTTCCGCATCTTGCTGACATTGAGAAAAACGGTGGCAGGGAGAGTCTTAGTGAGCTTGGTCTTGGCTATCGTGATGAATATATATGGCGTATGTGTCAGTATGAGCATGAAAATACGGACTTTTTTGAACGATTGCGAAAGTGTGATTATGAGCATAGTATGAAAATGCTTATGGAACATAAAGGAATAGGAAAGAAAGTTGCAAACTGCATAAGTCTTTTCGGACTTCATCACCTTGATGCGTGTCCTATAGATGTGTGGATGAAAAAGATAATAGACGAGGAGTACGACGGAGTGAAGCCTGCGTGGATGAGTGACAGATATGCAGGAGTTTACCAGCAATATGCGTTTTTCTACAAGAGAGACAGGAAATAGGCTGTTAAATCAAGTTTAGTAAAAAAGAAGTAATAGTTATTTTTGATAAAACCGTTATAGAATAATAGGCAGGATAGGGAATAAAGAAAAGTGAGTAATGATGAAAAATATATGAAAGAGGCTCTGAAGCAGGCAAAAAAAGCTGCGTTGATAGATGAAGTTCCGATTGGCTGCGTTATCGTACATGATGATAAGATAATTGCCAGAGGTTATAATAAACGAAATAAGCTTCACAGCACTCTGGGTCATGCGGAGATTTCCGCAATCAAAAAAGCAAGTAAGGCTTTGGGAGACTGGAGGCTTGAGGAGTGCACGATGTATGTGACATTAGAGCCGTGTCCAATGTGTGCAGGAGCTATCGTGCAGGCGAGGATTCCAAAAGTAGTGATAGGAGCCATGAATCCAAAAGCAGGATGTGCAGGCAGTATCTTAAATATGTTTCAGATAAAAGAATTTAATCATCAGGTAGACTCTGTTGATGGTGTTTTACAGGAGGAGTGCCAGATTATGATGAAAAATTTTTTTAAGGAACTGCGTGAGAGAAAAAAGAAAAACAGATGAAAGTTTTTGAATGAGGGGCTGAACTGTTACGGGAAAATTTCAAAGTGTGTGCATTGGTTTGACATTAAAAAAATGCTCTGCTATAATATATTCGCTTAATTTTATGAAGTGAAAGCAAATAAATACTTAATTTTAATATATTTTTTGTTCAAATTAAACAAAAAATCAATATATGATGTAAGTGTTAAAAGTCCAAAATGTGATTGTGCCTGCACAAATGAACGCTTTAACCAGGCATCAGGAGTATAGAATCGAGGCAGAGAGATGAACAGTGAGAGTGAAGTATCAGACGATTTTCGTAAAAAATTACATTGTACAATGGCTTTTATAGGAGGTTATATCGGAGCATATGCACTTTTAAACAGGGCAGATGTATTTGGCAACGCACAGACATCAAATCTTATCCATGTAGCTATGAGTATAGTAGGGACAGATTTTTTAGACCTCTTTATAAGGCTTGGCGGTGTGTTTCTATATATGGCAGGTGTGACACTTGTTGTTATATGGCAAAAGATTACAAAGATAAACGTTCACTACCTTGCTGTCGTAGTCGATGCACTTGCATTTATAATGCTTGGATTTTTTCCTAAAGATATGGACATAATTGTATCACTGTATCCGATATTTTTTGCGGCGGCAGTCCAGTGGACTTCATTTTCGGGAGTTTACGGATATAACTGTTCGACGATATTTTCAACAAACAACCTCAAGCAGTTTACTATGGCAGGAGTTGAATATATTTGCAGCCATGACAAAAAATTTAGTCATAAAGCCAAATTTTACGGAAGCGTACTTATAACATACCATTTTGGAGTTGCCTGTGAGTTTTTTGTAAATCAGGTATTCGGGATAAAGTCTTCATGGTTTGGACTTGTGGCAGTTGCGATAGCGTTTGTTATGGTAGCTGTCGAGCAAGGAGCATTATCAGGAATATTTGGAATGATATTTGGAGTAAAGAGGACAGCTTGAAAAATAACTGGTGTCTATGCATACTGGGGAAATTTGATAGATAAAAGTAAAATAACTGAGTAGCGATATGCGTAAATCCGAGTTAAATTTAAGGATTTACGCATATTTTTCCGTTGATATAAGGTATGTCATTTCTGATATGTTTGTAAAAGCTGTTAATAATTTTATAAGCAAGTAGCAGAGTAAATTGCAAATATCCGCTTGACTAGCAAAAAATACAAAATTGGTGCCTTTGTGCACTTGATAAAAAAAATAAACATAAAGAGAGAAATGAGGGATAAAATGAGTGAGATAAAAAAAGAAAATCCGTTGGAGATGCTTCCGATAAACAAACTGCTGGTAAAATTTTCAGTACCGAGCATAATTGCCATGCTGGTGACGGCACTGTATAATATTGTAGACCAGTTTTTTATCGGACAGGCTGTAGGTTCACTTGGCAATGCAGCAACCAGCATTTCATTTCCGTTGTCGATAACCTGTATCGCCATAGCATTGTTGTTTGGAATAGGCGGTGCGTCAGCATTCAATCTTTCAATGGGAGCTGGAGACAAAAAAACGGCGGCTTACTATATCGGAAATGCTGCGGCAATGTTATTTTTATGCGGACTTGTTTTATGTATAGTGAGCGAGATGTTTTTAAAACCAATGCTGTTATTTTTTGGTTCATCAGATAATGTACTTCCTTATGCAATGACATATACAAGGATAACAGCGATAGGATTTCCGCTTGTCATTCTTACGGCTGGCGGCGGTCATCTCATAAGAGCCGATGGAAATCCTAATATGGCAATGATATGTAATCTTATAGGTGCGGTAATAAACACGGTGCTGGATGCTATATTTGTTTTTGGACTGCACCTGCGTAAACTGCTTGCAGCCGATAACATCAACATTCCTTACGGCAATCGGAAAACCAAAGGGCGGTATGTTTTTATCTCTTACAAGACAGATAATCTTTTTACTTCCATTAGTTATTGTGCTGCCGCTTATCATGGGAATAGACGGAATAATGTATGCAGGACCGATAGCGGACGGACTTGCAGCAGTCGTAGCTATTGTTATGATAAGAATAGAATTTTCGAGAGAGGAATATAGGGTGAATGAATAAAAATGTTGAAATAAAAGCGGCAATATGTAATTATTGTTAATATAACATTAAAAAATCATATGTTAGAAATGAGGAATTAAAAACGATGGATGATATAAATGTAAAATACAATGAATTAAAAACATGGGACAAAGAGTCATATGTGCTTGTCGATATGCGTGACGATTCATCAATCGGATATGGAATGATACCGGGAGCGATTCATATACCGGAGGAAAAAATAGACGAAAAGATAGATGATGTATCAGAAGGAAAAAAAGTTGTTATATATTGCACAAGAGGAGTGTTTAGTGCCGAATGTGCGGGGAAACTCAGAGAACAGAAAAATATTGAAGCCTACAGTCTTGAGGGCGGATATACAGGATGGATACTTGAAAATATCAGGCTTGAAGAAGAAAAAGAGGAGGATGGCAGCAGGAAAGATGATATAGAAAAAAGCATACGAAAGAAATTTCATAAGCAGCTTTTTTCAAAATTTGCAAAAGCAATAAATACTTATGAACTTGTAAAAGAGCATGATAAGATAGCGGTCTGCATATCAGGTGGAAAAGATTCAATGCTTATGGCAAAACTTTTTCAGGAACTCAAAAGGCATAATAAATTTGAGTTTGAACTTGTATTTCTTGTAATGGATCCGGGTTACAGTGAGGCAAACAGAAAAGTAATAGAAAACAATGCAAAACTTATGGATATTCCGATAACTGTATTTGAGTCAACAATATTTGATGCGGTGTATGAAGTTGAAAAATCTCCATGCTATCTCTGTGCAAGAATGAGGAGAGGTTATCTTTACAATAAGGCAAAAGAACTCGGCTGCAATAAGATAGCACTCGGTCATCACTATGATGATGTTATTGAAACAATCCTTATGGGAATGTTATACGGCGGTCAGGTACAGACAATGATGCCGAAACTTCACAGCCAGAACTTTGAGGGCATGGAACTTATAAGACCGATGTATCTTATAAGGGAGGATGATATAAAGCATTGGAGAGACTACAATAATCTTCATTTTATACAGTGTGCGTGCAGATTTACGGATACTTGTACTACCTGTAGGACAGATGGCAGCACGGTTTCAAAGAGAATGGAGATAAAAAATCTCATAGCAGAATTAAAAAAGACAAATCCGTTTATTGAGAGCAACATTTTTAAAAGTGTCGAGAATGTAAATCTGAAAACAATAGTTGCTTACAAAAAGGACGGTGTAAAACACAGCTTTTTGGAGAGTTATGATAAACAGTAGTTGTCAGGGAGATTGTGGAATAGCGTTTTATAGGAAAAATTGTGAGGTATCTTACGGCGGGCAAGGTTGAAATACATATCACTATTATGCTAAACTGTAACAAAAGGTGATTAAATAAGGAGGGGAAGAAAATGGCTAGAAAAATCAGTGCCATGCGTGCAGAAGAAAAATTAGGTGGATTTGCAACGGCAAAGAAGCACATAACAGTACAGTATAATGAGCGTGAACGCTCAGTAGACAACCTGCTCAGCCTTATAAGGCGTGATGCAATAGAGAACCACGGGATAACAGATGATGATATAACAGAAGTAAATGTGTATATCAAACCTGAAGAAAATGCAGTATATTATGTTATAAACAATAAAGTTCAGGGACAGATTGAATTTTAAGGGGGGATTAAAATGGCAATCACATTTGTTGTGGCAAATCAAAAAGGTGGAATAGGAAAGACAACAACAGCGACTACGATCGCAGGAATACTCGGAAAGAAATATAAGACACTTCTTATAGATGCTGACCCGCAGGGCAACAGCAGTGCTACATATCAGGCAAAGATAAAAGACCAGGCAACACTTTATGATGTAATGGTCGATTCAGACCGCATACCTTTAGAGGAGGCAGTACAGCATCTTGACAACGGAGATATAGTGGCATCGGACCCATTGCTCATAAAAGCGGAGAAACTGCTTGACGGTGATGTTGAAGGACTTTACAGATTAAAAGATGCTATCGAGGAAGTTGAAAGCTATGATTATATCATAATTGATACGGCTCCGGCTCTCGGCGTTGTATTATACAACAGTCTTATAGCGGCAGACAGAGTTATCATTCCGATTACGGCGGATGCATATTCATTACAGGGAATAAACCAGCTTTACAGTACGATAAAAGCCGTACAGAAAAGACAAAATCCGTCATTAAAGATAGAGGGGCTTTTGCTTGTAAAATATTCAGGACGCTCAAATCTTGAGAAAAATATGCTTGAGGAGCTTAAGAAAACGGCAGAGAGCATGGGGACAAAACTATTTGAGACAAAGATAAGAGAGTGCGTGAAAACAAAAGAAGCACAGACAGCAAACAAGCTTCTTATAGATTACGCTCCAAACTGCACGACCATGCAGGATTATAATGAATTGGTTAAGGAGATAGTCTGAAAATTTTCAATTTTCAGACGCAAGATTTGTGCAAAAGACAACGCAAGAATGGAGATAGTGTAAAATTATGTCAAAATTATATTTTACAAGACACGGACAGACAATATGGAATGTTGAGGGCAAAGTCTGTGGAGCAACGGATATTGAGCTTACTGAGCTTGGGCACGAGCAGGCAAAAGAACTTGGTGAGCATATAAAAGCAGATAAGGACATAAAAATAGATGAGATAGTGGCATCACCGCTCGTAAGGGCAAAAAATACAGCCGAACATATCTCTGGGATAACAGGAATTCCTATGCACACGGATATGCGTGTCATTGAGCAGAATTTTGGGAAATATGAGGGCGGCGGCAGACGCAGCGAAGAATTTACGACAGCGAAAAATCATTTCGTTGACAACTTTGACGGTGGAGAGTCCATGTTAAAAGTTGCGGCAAGAGTTTATAATATATTGGATGAGATGAAAAAGGACAAGGATAAGACTTATCTTATCGTAGCTCACAACGGCATAGCAAGAATTGTAAATTCTTATTTTTACGATATGACAAATGAGGAGTTTGCATCGTATGGGATAAAGAACTGTGAATTGCTTTGTTATGAATTTAAGGATTGATAATAAGTTTTAAAATATCAGATAAGAATAATGTATGCTCGGAATTCTTCGTTTTGAGAAGATACTGAGAGCACATAATACTCACAAGGAGGAAATCCATGTATTATATAGGAAATCATTTATCAGCATCAAAAGGCTTTGCAGCAATGGGCAGGGCAGCCGTGAAACTTGGTGGCAACACTTTTGCATTTTTCACGAGAAATCCCCGTGGCGGAAAAGCAAAAGCAATAGACGAAAAAGATATTGAAAAATTTCTTGCCTTTGCAAAAGAGCATGAATTTGGAAAGATAGTTGCACATGCTCCATATACGATGAATCTCTGCTCGGCAAAAGAGGATATACGAAAATTCTCAAAAGAAATGATAGCGGATGACATGAAGCGGATGGAATATATTCCGGGCAATTATTATAATTTTCATCCGGGTTCACATACGGGACAGGGCGTGGAGACGGGAATAGAATATATCGCACAGACATTAAATGAGATAATTACACCTGAGCAGTCAACAACGATACTTCTTGAGACAATGGCGGGCAAAGGAAGTGAGATAGGAAGAAATTTTGAGGAAATAAGAACGATAATAGACAAAGTGGAACTTGATGATAAACTCGGTGTATGCTTTGATACCTGCCATGTATGGGATGCAGGCTACGACATAGCAGATAACCTTGACGGAGTATTAGAGGAGTTTGACAAAGTCATAGGTCTTGATAGATTAAAGGCGGTTCATTTCAATGACAGTATGAATGTCTGCGGTTCACACAAAGACAGACATCAGAAGATAGGGCAGGGAAATATAGGGGCAGAAGCCATGAAGCGTGTAGCACTTCACCCTGTATTAAAGGGCAAGCCGTTTATACTTGAGACACCAAATGACGATGAGGGTTATGCGGCAGAGATAGCAATGTTTAAGGAATGGATGGGTGAGTGATGGAAAGAAATGTAGACATGGCTCAAATTTCTGACGGAAAAAAATATACATCAAATGACCTTGCAAAACTTGGATGCGGAGATTGTGCAGGATGCAGCAAATGCTGTCACGGTATGGGTGAGTCGATAATACTTGATCCCTATGACATATACAGCCTTACCACAAATTTAGAAACGACATTTAGTGAACTTATCAAAGATAAACTTAGTCTGTCAGTCGCCGACATGATTGTATTACCACATCTTAACTTAAAAGCAGCCGATGAAGGCTGCCTTTTCCTTGATGAGAATGGCAGATGCAGCATACATTCATTCAGACCGGGGATATGCAGGCTTTTTCCGCTTGGCAGGATTTATGAGGATGAAAGTTTTAGCTATTTTTTGCAGGTAAACGAATGTGCAAAGCAAAATAGGACAAAAGTAAAGATAAAAAAGTGGCTCTCAATACCCAATCTCAGCCAGTATGAAAGTTATATAAATACATGGCATTATTTCCTTAAGAATATGAAAGCCTTTCTTGAAGAACAGAATAATGAGGAGATGGCGAAAAAAATCAATCTTTATATATTGAAGATATTTTTTGAAGAACCATATAATAATGAAGATTTTTACACACAATTTGAAAATCGTATGCAGAGGATGTAGCAGATTTTTTAACAGGGGGATAGAGAATGAAGATACCTGAGAGTTTAAAATTGGGCGGTACGATTGGTTTTGCCGCTCCTTCGTTTGGATGCAATATTGAGCCATACAAAACGGCTTTTAATAATGCACTTAAGACATTTGAAAAAATGGGTTATAAAACAAAGTTGGGGCAGAATTGTTATGCCGGGGATGGTATTGGTATAAGCAATACACCTTTAAAGTGTGCAAAGGAGATAAATTCTTTTTTGTGCGGAGAGTACAATGAGGAGATTTCTGCTCTTTTTTCATGCGGCGGAGGGGAACTTATGTGTGAGATATTGGATGATGTGGATTTTGATAAGATAAAAAAATCAAAACCTGTGTGGTTCTTAGGTTATTCGGACAACACTAATCTTACATTTCTATTGCCGACTATATGCGATATAACAGCTATCTATTCGCCATGTGCACCTGCATATGGAATGGAGCCGTGGCATCCGTCGCTTAAAGATACTTTTGAACTGCTTACCGGAAAGTCAAATATGGCACATGGTTACGATAAGTGGGAGAAAGAGTCGTTAAAAAATGAAGAAAATCCACTTGTGCCATACAATGTAACAAAAAAAACTGAGATTAAAAAGTTTGGTGCCGGTAAAGATGATGCAAAAACAGAAATTTCAGGCAGACTTATCGGTGGCTGTCTTGACTGTCTGTCAAACCTTGCAGGTACAAAGTTTGATAAGGTATCGGATTTTAACGAAAAGTATAAAGAGGATGGTAGCATATGGTTTATGGAGTCATGCGACTTAAATCCGATGGCAATAAGACGGGCAATATGGCAGCTTGACCATGCAGGCTGGTTTAAATATGTCAAAGGTTTTCTTATAGGAAGACCGCTGTGTCTTGATGAGGAGATATTGGGTGTGGACAGATACAATGCGGTATATCCACTTCTTGAAAAATACAATGTACCGATAATAATGGATCTCGACATAGGACATACAGCACCGATGATGCCGATCGTTTCGGGAGCAAAAGCAGAGATAGTTGTAGAAAAAAACAGCATAAAGATACATTACAAAGAGCTTGAAGTGTAAAAACACCTGTTAGACTTAAAATTATGTAGTTAATTGCGAAACTAATTATATGTTGTGTTAATTACACAGATATAACAAATAATATCGTCGGCACGCTTTCGCTATGTTGTCGTTCGTAGCAGTACATAAATCAGCAAAAAACGCTGATTAAGTGCTGACGACGACAAAAATGCCGACTAACACTATTTTGTTATATCTGCACAATTTAACCGCAGATTATGATAGTTTCGCAAACGCCTATTAAAATTATGCTTTGAAAGGAATGAAACAAATGATACAGGATATAAAGCCACACATATTTCACAACGAGTTTAAAAATCTGAAACCGGATGCAAACGATAAGGCAATAGTGTTTGATGGAAAGAATTTTCTTGTAAAAAGGGATGAGGATGACACTTTGCATATGCCTGGATGTAGTGATATTGAGGGGGATTATCAGTATGTATTTTCTGTTGATGATACGAGATATTTTCTTTTTAAAGGCTGGGAATATGCTGAAAGAGAGGGAGAGGTTGAACATTATATAAGAAGATATGAAAAACATCTTGAGGGATTTAAGTTTGAAAATATACAAAATTTAAGACAGCTTACATCAAAAGAGTTATGTTTTGCGGTAATGACTGCATGGCATCTTAATGTCTGGTACAGGGACAACAGATATTGCGGGCGCTGTGGAGCAAAAACACTTCACGACATAAAAGAAAGAATGGTTCGCTGTCCGAAGTGCGGAAATATGATATTTCCCAAAATTGCTCCGGCAGTTATCGTGGCTCTGACGCATGGCAACAAGATACTTCTTACAAAGTATGCGGCAACAAGAGATTATAAAAAATATGCACTTATTGCCGGATTTGTGGAGATAGGAGAAACTGTGGAGGAGACAGTTGAAAGAGAAGTGATGGAGGAAGTAGGTCTTAAAGTGAAAAATCTGCGTTATTATAAGAGTCAGCCGTGGGGATATGACAGTAATGTGCTGATGGGATATTTTGCGGAACTTGATGGAGACGAAAGCATCACAATGGATACGGAAGAACTCTCAAAAGCACAGTGGTTTGCAAGGGAAGAAATGCCTGCACATAATGACGGCATAAGCCTTACAAGAGAGATGATGGGCGTATTTGAAAATAAAGTAAAGTACGAGGAATTTATGAGGAGTGCAACTCCGCTAATTTTTTGACAATATGCAGAGTAAAAAATTGTATTAACAATATTTGTATTTGCGGCAAGTTTTAAAGTAAGCATTTTAGACTTTGCAATAAAAATTAAAAAATGAAGATTAATATAAAAAACAATCTGAGAATATTTTTTATAAATAAAAGCATACAAAAACGAATATAAAATATAAAAATGGTACATCATATTTTTAAGATGAATAAAAACAGCACAACGAATAATTCATAATAATTATGAAAGTTTCGCAAATAGTTATTCTCGCAAAGGCAAAGTTCGGTTGGAACAAATAAAAATGTCTACCGGAACACGCCTGTGGGGAATTTGATTTGTTTTAAAATATGGAGGTGCCATTTTGGAAAAACAGATTGGAAAACAGAGCGTAAGGTTTGAAAATCCGCCATATATTGTCTCATCGGCAGCGATAGTAGGTCAGAAAGAAGGGGAAGGACCTTATGCGAAATTTTTTGATGAGATATTGGGTGATGACAAAGCAGGATGTGAGAGCTGGGAAGAAGCTGAGGGAAAAATTCAGGAGATGGCTGCAAACAAGGCATTGTCAAAGGCAGGTATGGAAAATAAGGATATAAGATATATTGTAGCCGGAGATCTTCTCGGTCAGCTTATGGCTTCGTCATTTGGACTTATAAAACTGGAGATACCAATGTTTGGTGTGTACGGTGCGTGTTCTACAATGGGCGAGTCGATTTCCATCGCTTCAATGCTTGTTGACGGCGGATTTGCAGACAACATACTTGCAATAACATCAAGTCATTTTGCAAGTGCGGAAAAGCAGTTCAGATTTCCACTCGGATATGGAAACCAGAGAAAGAGGGCGGCGACATGGACGGTGACGGGAAGCGGTGCGGTAGTTATTGCTTCAAAGAAAATGGCTGAAAAGGTCAATATGTCCGACAAAAATAAAGTTCATATAACAGGCATCACTACTGGAAAGATAGTAGACCTCGGTGTCAAGGACAGTATGAACATGGGAGCGTGCATGGCACCGGCGGCGGGAAATGTCATTATCCGCAACCTTATTGATAACGGAAGAAAACCGGAATGGTATGACAAAATAATAACCGGTGATCTCGGACTTGTCGGCAAGGATATTCTCTTAGATATAATGAGGAGTAAGGGGTATGATATAGCAGACAGATATATGGACTGTGGAATAGAGATATATTCAAGAGAGCAGAATATTCAGGCGGGAGGAAGCGGCTGCGGATGCAGTGCGACGATGCTTGCAGGTTATATTTTGAAAATGCTTGAAAGTGGAAAATGGCACAGGGTTTTGTTTGTACCGACAGGTGCATTGTTGTCACCGGTAAGTTTTAATGAGGGTGATAGTGTGCCGGGAATAGCCCATGCAGTAGTGCTTGAATGCGGTGAAACGGAGGTATAAAAATGAACTATATACTTGCATTTGTTGTTGGCGGACTTATCTGTGTGGCAGTTCAGATTCTTATGGACAATACAAAACTTCTGCCGGGCAGGATAATGGTAATACTTGTATGTCTGGGAGCCGTACTTGGGGCAGTCGGCATTTATGAGCCTTTTTCAAAATGGGCGGGGGCAGGAGCAACAGTACCGCTTCTTGGATTTGGCAATACACTTTGGAAAGGCATGAAAGAAGCAATAGACAAAGAGGGCTTTATCGGGCTGTTTAAAGGCGGTTTTACCGCATGTTCCGTCGGGGTATCAGCGGCACTTATATTTGGATATGCCGCATCACTTATATTTAAGCCGAAAATGAAGTGATATGAATTGTTTTAAATAAAAAGAAATAAGAGAACAGGACAGCTTTTAGAAAAAAACTCACAATAATTTCTATAATATTTAGAAAATTATTGTGAGTTTTATGGATTTTAGGGTTAAAAAATAGTATAATATACTTAAAATAATAAAGGCTGGCTATTTGTTTATGAGTAAAAACAAATAGCTTTTATGGAGCAGCAGATTGCTCAGAAATGAGGACTAAAATGTATTCAAAAGGACACGGCGGAAATATTTACGATGAAGCGATAAATTATGATTTCTCCGTAAATACTAATCCATTAGGGATGCCGGAAGATGTAAAAGAAAAATTAAAAGAAAATCTTGGAGATATATGTGAGGTATATCCGGAAGAAACCTGCTATGAACTCAGAAAATCCATTTCACTTAAAGAAAACATAAGTGAACATCAGATTATATGTGGAAATGGTGCTTCTGAGCTTATTTATGGACTTGTAAGAGCGATAAGACCCCAAAAAGCACTTGTTGTTGTGCCAAGCTTTTCGGAATATATAAGGGCACTCAGGGCAGAAGATACACAGATGGTATATTATCATCTTGCACCTGAGAGGGATTTTATAGTAGCGGAGGATATAATGTCATATCTGACTCCGGACATTGATATGGTATTTTTGTGTAATCCAAACAATCCTACAGGAAAGCTAATAGATCCTGACCTGATGCTTGATATTATTACATATTGCAGAATGAACCAGATATATGTAGTGATAGATGAGTGTTTTATGGATTTTGTAAAAGACTGTCAAAAGCATACCAGAAAAGGTCTTATACCGTACAATCCATATGTTGTCATACTTAATGCACTCACAAAATTATTTGCATTTCCAGGTATAAGGATAGGATATGCGATGACAAGTGATGCTGATCTGATACACGCAGTCAATGCACAGCTCCCTTCATGGAATGTCTCAGCGGTGGCACAGCTTGCGGGTAAGGAGGTTGTTCATCATGAGGAGTATGTCGAGGAGTCGAGAGAATATGTTTTTAGGGAAAGAGAGTATATGTATGAGGAGATGAAAAAACTCGGACTTAAGGTCTACGAGCCATCTGCAAACTTTATCTTTTTTAAGTCAGACATTCCTATGTATAAAAAACTTCTTGAAAGACATATACTTATAAGGAACTGTGATAATTTTGACGGTATCATGCACGGGTACTGCCGTGTTGCAATAAAGAAACATAATGAGAATGAAATTCTGTTAAAAGAGATGGAAAACATTATAAACAAAAACATGGCTGTCACCTAGGAGGATTCCTACTAAGTGACAGCCAGTCTTATTAAAGTGGAATTTTACTAATATTTTACTTCATTATATCTTAAAACATCTGATTAAGGTGAAGTAAAAAATATATTAGTGATTCCGGCACAGGTTTTTGTTTTTTATGAAACATGACAGTGCCTCCGGCAGGTATTAGTGTATTGTATTATTGATACACTACATTAGTTGTTCTCTGTTGAGTTTCCTGACATTGCCTGCTCCTGCTTTTTGATCATCTGGCGAACCATCTCACCACCTACTGAACCTGCCTGGGCAGAAGTTAAGTTACCGTTATAACCATTTTTTAATGGAACACCAAGTTCGCTTGCAACTTCCATCTTGAATTTGTCCATGCTTTCCTTTGCCTGTGGTACTTCCATTCTTGAACTCTGATTACTGTTTGCCATATCTTTTTCCTCCTTTTTTAGGTGATGTACTCTCGAAATTCTCAGTTCAGAAGATTGCGGGAGTACATAGTGTCCGAAAGATTTGATTTTCTATCCTCTATTTCACAAACAGAAATTGATACCTTTCGGGTGTCAGATAAGATTTATTTCTTATCTTGATAGTAGTATGTCCGTAGAAAATAAAAATATGTTGGTAGATTTTGGTCAAAAGGTTGTTTTTTTCTCAAAATGTGTTAATATATAAGTATCTAACTATTTTTTGCAGATTTTAAATGCAAATAAAAAGTTGCCGCCCATACGAAACGGTGACAATAAGAAAATGGAGGAACGATTATAATGAAACATATTCAGACAATCAATAAGGCAAACTTAAGTGCAACAGCAAAAAAAGGCGGATGTGGTAAATGTCAGGCATCTTGTCAGTCAGCTTGCAAGACTTCATGCACAGTAGGAAATCAGAAATGTGCAAATGAGGATAACAGATAATTGACCGAGCTTAAGGCGAGGAAAGTTTCTTGATTTTTTAGTTAAGAAAAGATTTATCTGACTTGGATATTTCCTGACTGAAAGTCGGGAAGATGGATATTTAGAGAGTGATAAAAGATAATGATGGCTGTTACGGGATTTCGTAGCAGCCATTCACTTTGAGAAACGGAGTAAATAATGATTCATAAGTTTAAAGCAAAAGATGTAAATATTTTATTAGATGTAAACAGTGGCGGAGTTCATGTTATAGATGACATAACATATGATATGCTTGATTATGTTGAGCCGCCTTTTGATGCGGAATGTCCAAAAGATGTGAAAGCAAAGCTTTCAGACAGATACTCGGCAGAAGATATAGAAGAAACTTACAAAGAGATAGTAGAGCTTTACAATGAAAAACTTCTCTTTTCGGATGATGTTTATGGTGATTTTGCAGAGACAAAAGTTGAATCACCTATCAAGGCAATGTGTCTGCATATAGCACATGACTGTAATCTCCGCTGCAAATACTGCTTTGCATCGACAGGTGATTTTGGAACGGGAAGAAAACTTATGCCTTTCAGTGTAGGAAAACAGGCGATAGATTTTCTTCTTGAAAAGTCAGTCGGCAGAGAAAATCTTGAACTTGATTTCTTTGGCGGAGAACCTTTGATGAACTGGGATGTTGTAAAGCAGATCGTAGAGTATGCAAGAAGCAAAGAGGAAGAATATGGCAAGAAATTCCGTTTTACGATTACGACAAACGGTATGCTTCTCGATGATGAAAAGATTGATTATATCAATAAAGAAATGTCAAATGTAGTTCTTTCTATCGATGGAAGAAAAGAAGTAAATGACAGAATGAGAGTAAAGGTTGACGGAACAGGCTGTTATGACCGTATTGTAAAGAATTATAAAAAGCTTGTAGAGAAGCGTGGTGATAAGGAATATTATGTCCGTGGAACATATACAAACTACAATCTCGATTTTTCAGAGGATGTAATACATCTTTATAAACAGGGTTTTGACCAGGTTTCGGTTGAGCCTGTTATGGAAGATGAGAGTGTTGAGTATGCGATTACCGAAAAAGACCTTGACAAGATTTATGAAGAATATGACAAGCTTGTTGATAAGATTGCAAATATAAAGAAAAACGGTGGATTTATTAATTTCTTCCACTTTATGATAGACCTTGACCAGGGACCTTGTGTAATAAAAAGACTTCGTGGATGCGGCAGTGGAAATGAGTATGTTGCGATTACACCTGATGGAGATATTTACCCTTGCCATCAGTTCGTTGGACATGAAGAATACAAGATGGGAAATCTTGAAGAGGGTACATTTAATACTGATATTAAGAAAGAGTTTGCAGGATGTCATGTATATTCAAAGCCATCGTGCCGTGACTGCTGGGCAAAATTCTATTGCAGCGGCGGATGTAATGCAAACAATTATATTTATAACGGCGATATTCACAAGGCATATGAGCTTTCATGCAAGATAATGAGAAAGCGACTCGAATGTGCCATACTTACTAAGGTTTGTGAACAGTTAGACAGGTAACAGTTCAGCCCCTCATTTATTACATTCGTAAACCTGCCAGCAAGCTGTCAGTCGCTGCTATGCAGCTTGTGTTTACTTCATTTCATAAATGAAAGGCTATTCCGCCCCAAAAAACAAGTCAATAATACATTGAGCAAGCTCATGTATTATTGACTTATCTTTTTGGGGGATGAACTGTTACTTAGAAAGTGCAAAATAAAATTTTTAGCTTTACAAGAAAAAAAAACTGTGTTATAGTATTAGCTGAAATGCAGTGATGGGGAATAGTAACTGTCAAACGGAATACAGAAAGCTGCTGGTTGATGCGAAGCAGTAGAAGTGACACAGTGAACTCACCTTTGAGCATCCGGTTGAACCGATAGATACGATTGATATATGATTTATCATATATTTGTATTTGTCAAAGTAGATTAGGACGGAAACCCACCGTTATAAGGGCAGGGTATTGATTTTTGATGTACCTGGTGAGAGCATGATTTTTCATGAATAAGAGTGGTACCGCGTGGATAATTTTTGATATATCCTCGTCTCTATGTATAAGATATATAGAGGCGAGTTTTTTTATTGTATAGGAAAATGTTCGTAAAGTAGTGTGACACCATAAGCAAAACGCTGGTTTTGCTCTTTTTAACTACGGTGGAGATTTGTAAATGATATATCCGGCACACAAAAAACAATTAAGATTTCAAATAGAGAAAGTGAGGAAACAAAATGAAAGGTTTTGAAAAGTATCAGAAAAGTTATTTTATGCCACCTGTTGACTGTTATGACTGGGTGAAGAAAGATTCAATCGAGGAGGCACCTATCTGGTGCAGCGTCGATCTCCGTGATGGAAATCAGGCACTTATCGAGCCTATGAGCCTTGAGCAGAAAGTCGAATTTTTTAAGATGCTTGTAAAAATCGGATTTAAGGAGATTGAGGTAGGATTTCCGGCAGCATCGGAGACAGAGTATAAATTCCTTAGAACGCTTATCGAGAGAAAACTCATCCCTGATGATGTTACTGTTCAGGTACTTACACAGGCGAGAGAGCATATCATAAAAAAGACATTTGAAGCTATTGACGGAGCACCAAATGCAATTGTTCATGTATATAATTCTACATCTGTCGCACAGAGAGAGCAGGTATTTAAAAAGTCAAAAGAGCAGATAAAGCAGATAGCTGTTGCTGGTGCAAAACTTCTCAAAGAACTTGCAAAGGATGTAAAAGGAAATATCCGTTTTGAGTACAGTCCTGAGAGTTTCCACGGAACAGAAGTTGAGTATGCGGTTGAGGTTTGCAATGCCGTTCTTGATGTATGGCAGCCAAAGGCAGATGCAAAAGCGATAATAAATATACCTACTACGGTAGAAAATGCAATGCCTCATGTATTTGCAAGTCAGGCAGAGTATGTCAGCAAAAACCTCAAATACAGAGAAAATGTTGTTTTATCACTTCACCCTCACAATGACCGTGGAACAGGTGTTGCTACTGCCGAACTCGGTGTGCTTGCAGGTGCAGACCGTATCGAGGGTACGCTTTTTGGAAACGGTGAGAGAACAGGAAATATGGATATAGTTACAATGGCTATGAACCTTCATTCACATGGTGTTGATTCAAAACTTGATTTCAGCAATATGCAGGAAATAAAAGATACATACGAGAGACTTACACAGATGGAAGTATCAATGCGCCAGCCATATGCAGGAGAACTTGTATTTACTGCATTTTCAGGTTCACATCAGGATGCTATCTCAAAGGGAATGTCATACCGTGAGGAGAGAAATGAGAAGTATTGGACAGTTCCATATCTTCCAATCGACCCTAAAGATGTTGGAAGAACTTACGATTCAGATGTTATCCGTATAAACAGCCAGTCAGGAAAGGGTGGAGTTGCATATGTTCTCAAGCAGAACTTTGGACTTATGATTCCTGATAAGATGCGTGAGGAAGTCGGCTATCTTATGAAGGGTGTGTCAGACCATGCACACGCAGAGCTTAGTCCTGATGATATGCTCGAGATATTCCGCAAGAATTATAAAAATATCGACAAGAAATTTGATATACCGGAGTGTCACTTTACACAGGTTGAGGGTGGAATCAAGGCAGAAGTTACGATAGAAGAAAACGGTCAGAAACAGATTGTCGAGGCACTTGGAAACGGTCGTTTAAATGCCGTAAGTAAAGCAATCCGTAAACATTATGACATAGTTTACCATCTCGCTGAATATGAGGAGCACTCACTTTCAAGAAATTCAAACGCACAGGCAATGTGTTATGTCGGAATAACAGATGAGAACGACAATCTCACATGGGGTGTTGGAACAGATGAAGACATAATCAAGGCATCAATTCATGCACTTGTAAATGCCGTAAACAAGAAATTCTTTCAGTAGAATTTTGCTTTAAAGCTATCAAAGAAAGCCTCCACTTCTATTGCGTAGAGCAATAGAAGTGAGGGGCTTTCTTTTTAAAAGTTATACATTAAGATATTTAAGAATAAATTCAGGAATATTTTTTTCGTCTGTATTAAGTACATAAGAAAACTCCTGATATACTCTTTTTTCAGCCTCTTTTAAGATTTTGGAATCGGTAGCAGAAAATTTCTTTCCGGCGGTCTCGACCTCTTTCTTTCTCATATGAAGCTTTGCTATAAGTGCGACTATATCTTTAGTGTCGCCATTATAAATAATATGCATAAAAGCATCTTTCCTAAGTGTTGAGTTGTCTATCCATTCTATGCTTTCGACTGACACTGATTTTATAAGCTCTATAATCTCATCCTTAGTCGGCATTTTCTGAAGAACTATCTTGTCACTGTCAACTGGGACAAAAAGAGTAGATTTAATCTTTGCATACAGTGGATGCATAACATAATATGTACGCTTTTTAGAGCCGTCAAACCGTTCGCTGCGAACATCATCAATCTCACATACTCCCTCAGAAGGATGGAGAACAACATTTCCGGTTTCAAACATAATTTACCTCTATTTCTGTACTGTGAGTGTTAAACCCGCGGGTGTGTTCGGATGGAACAAATTTATTTGTCCTATCCTCACTTTACCTTCGTGGGAATAAATAGAATTGAAATCACAGTGCAAATTCCAATCCTAAAACAACGAAAATATTAAGTTGTTTGTTTAAGTGCTTATACATATATTTTAACAGAAAATGAAATTTTTTGTAAGTGTTAAAAAAAATTAATACCCGCTTATGTACCGCTATGCAGTTCTTTGAGTGGGAGTGTACCAAAGAACTGTATAATATCTTCATTTATGGTGTTTGTGCAACACTTGTAAACATCAAAATAGTGTTATAAAATGCAATAATATATGTTGACACCCGTTTGAGGACTAACATATAATAGAAAAGAAATAGTTGCAAGTCGCATCATAGATGTGAAAGGCAATGGAAAAGTGATTATAAAATTGATACGGAAAATTTATGTTTATTTTAAGGAGGAATTATTAAATGAATTTTGGTTACTTCGATGAAGAAAACAGAGAATATGTCATTACAAAGCCAAATACACCGGCTCCGTGGTGTAACTATCTTGGTTCGCCGGAATATGGTGCAATCATTTCAAACAATGCAGGAGGATACAGCTTCGTAAAGAGTGGAGCAAACGGTCGTATTCTTCGTTATCACTTTAACAGTGACGATACACCGGGTCGTTATATCTATCTCAGGGATGATGAAAACGGTGATTACTGGTCTGCTTCATGGCAGCCGGTTGGAAAAGACCTCAATGAGTACAAGAGTGAGGTTCACCACGGAACGGCTTATACAAAGATGTTCGCTGAGTATGCAGGTATCAAGTCAGAAGCTATGTATTATGTACCTCTTAATAAAGTATATGAAGTATGGTGTGTAAAGGTTACAAACAATTCAGACAAGCCTAGAAAGATTTCGGTATTCGGATATGCTGAGCTTTCAAATGATGATAACTACAATCAGGATCAGGTAAATCTCCAGTACACATTATGTACGACAAACACAAGTTTCAGAAAAAATAAGATTTATCAGCAGATAAACCTTAACTGGTATAAAGGTCCTGACGGAAGCAACGGAAAAGAGAGATTTTTCGGTCTTGCAGGACAGCCTGTTACATCTTACAACGGAGATAAAGAAGCGTTTATCGGCCTTTATCATGACTATGGCAATCCAATAGCCGTTGAAAGAGGAAAATGTGACGGAGTATGCAATTACAACGAAAACAGCTGTGGTGCATTACATACTGCACTTGAGATAGCACCGGGCGAGACAAAGACACTTGCCTTTATTTTAGGAAGACATAAAGAGTCAGTTGCAGATGAGATAATCGCTTCATATGAAGATGTATCA
The DNA here is from genome assembly GCF_003480745.1 of Clostridium sp. AM27-31LB. Classification (NCBI taxonomy): domain Bacteria; kingdom Bacillati; phylum Bacillota; class Clostridia; order Eubacteriales; family Clostridiaceae; genus Clostridium; species Clostridium sp. AM27-31LB. The sequence continues at coordinate 277,693 of NZ_QUJS01000004.1, forward strand.
GTATGCGACAAAGAAATCGAAGAATTAAAGAAATACTGGCATTCAAAACTTGAAAACTTCAAGGTAAACACACCAAGCCAGGCATTCAACAGCATGGTAAATACATGGAATGCATACCAGTGTTTCCTTACATTTACATGGTCGAGAGCAGCATCATTCGTTTACTGTGGAGAGCGTAACGGATATGGTTATCGTGATACTGTTCAGGATATTCAGGGTGTTATCCATACAGATCCTGATGCGGCTCTTGAAAAGATTAGATTTATGCTTTCAGCTCAGGTAAACAATGGTGGCGGACTTCCACTTGTCCGTTTCGATCATGATGAGCGTGCAGGACATGAGGGAACTCCTGATGATCCGGATTATGTAAGAGAGACAGGACATCCCGCTTATCGTGCAGACGATGCACTCTGGCTTTTCCCTACAGTTTACAAATATGTATCAGAGACGGGAAATCTTGCATTTATGGATGAGGAGATAACATGGTCAAATGTTGAGGAGAAAGCAAGTGTTTATGAGCACTTAAAGAGAGCTATAGACTTCTCAATGAATCATCTCGGACCTCACGGACTTCCGGCAGGACTCCATGCAGACTGGAACGACTGCTTAAGACTCGGAAAGAACGGAGAGTCATCATTTGTTGCAATGCAGCTTTACTATGCATTCACCATCATGCGTAAATTTGCTGAGAAAAAGAATGATACTGAGTATATCGCTTATCTTGACAAGACACAGAAAGACATTGGAGAAAAAATTAACAAACTCTGGTGGGAGGATGACCGTTTTAACCGTGGATTCAAAGAGACAGGAGAGCTTATCGGTTCAAAGAAAGACCCAGAGGCAAGTATGTGGTTAAATCCTCAGACATGGTCAGTAATCTCAGGACTTGCAACAAGAGAGCAGGCTGACAAGGCTATGGCATCAGTTGACAGAGAACTCAACACAGCTTACGGTGCAAAGATAATGGCTCCTTCATATGTAGACCATTACTTTGACGGTGCACTTGCAGGACTTTTTCCACCATCAACAAAAGAAAACGGTGGTATCTTCTCTCAGACACAGGGATGGCTTATACTTGCAGAAGCACTTTTAGGAAATGGTAATGAAGCGTTCAAGTATTTTGAGGAAAGCTCACCATCATCACAGAATGATAAGGCAGAAGTCCGTAAACTTGAGCCATATGTGCACGGACAGTACACAGAAGGTGACGAAAGCCCATTCCACGGCCGTTCACATGTTCACTGGCTTACAGGAACAGCATCAACCTGTATGGTAGGATGCGTAGAGGGTATCTGCGGAATGCGTCCTGACCTTGACGGACTCCGCGTAGCACCTACAGTACCGTCAGACTGGAAAGAATTCTCATTTGAGAAAAACTTCCGCGGAAAGAAAGTTATCATTAAGGTAGAAAATAAGGACGGAGCACAGAGCGGATTTAAAGAGTTCTACATCAACGGCGAGAAACAGGATGACAACTACATCCCTGCTGATAAGCTCACAGATGTAACAGAAGTTAAGATGGTAATGTAATCAAAATAATTGACTTAATTTTTCAGATGTGATATAGTAAGTTCTCGTATAACAGACAGTTCATTAGTACCATCCTGTCTATAAATAAAACTAGGGCTGTATTTAATTAGATATTATTGGACTATTGCTCGCACAAATTTTATATGAGCGGGTAGCGAAGTGGATTGCGAATATCCTTGACTTAGAGTGCAAAAGACCGATTTGTAAAAGCGGTCAGAAAATATAGTATCATTAAAGACAGACAGTTTTATGTCTGTCTTTTTTCATAATAAAAAATATTATTTTGCGAGAGGAGAAAAAATGTATTATCTTACAGTAGAAAACAGTTTTGACTCAGCACATTTTTTACACGGCTACGATGGCAAATGTTCAAATCTGCACGGACACCGCTGGAGAGTAGTCGTAGATGTTGCCAGTGAGGAACTTATTGCCGAGGGGCAGCAGAGAGGAATGTGCGTTGATTTTGGTGATTTAAAGAAAGATGTAAAAGAAATTACAGATTTTTATGACCACGCATTTATTGTTGAGGAGGGAACTCTTAATGAAAAAACAGTTGAAGCACTTAACGAAGAAAATTTCAGGCTGATTTTTGTAAAATTTCGTCCGACAGCCGAAAACTTTTCAAAGTTCTTTTTTGAGGAAGTAAAAAAGAAAGGTTACAATGTAAGTAAAGTGTGCGTGTATGAGACACCAAATAATTGTGCCGCATATTCGGAATAAATTCAAAGGTTTACCGTTCATATCGCATATGTGAACAGTAAAAACAGATAAGTATGGAAACAGGAGGACAAGCGATGAGTTTTAAAGTCGTTGAGATTTTTGAGAGTATAAACGGTGAGGGCATGAGAGCCGGTGAACTCGCAGTATTTGTGCGTATGAAAGGCTGCAATCTCTCATGCAATTATTGTGATACGATGTGGGCAAATAAGCCTGATTGTGAATTTGAGGATATGACAGCAGAGCAGATTGTTGACAGAGTAAAAAAATCAGGCATAAAAAATGTGACATTGACAGGCGGCGAGCCGCTTTTACAGAAAGATGCGGACAAACTGCTTGAAGCATTTTCAAGTGAAAAGGATATGAGAGTTGAGATTGAGACAAATGGAAGTATTGACTTAAAGCCGTTTCTTAAATTTGAAAATGTAAGTTTTACAATGGATTATAAACTTCCTGAGAGTGACATGGAAAAATATATGAATACAGATAATTTCAAAATTCTCAGAAAGAAAGATACTTTAAAATTTGTTGCATCTTCTGTAAATGATTTAAAGAAAGCAAAAGAAATTATTGAGAAATATGAACTGATAGGAAAAGTAAATATAATATTCAGTCCGGTTTTCGGAAAGATAGAATTGACGGACATAGTTGATTTTCTGAAAGACAATAAACTTAATGATGTGCGTATGCAGCTTCAGATGCATAAGTTTATATGGGACCCGGAAGAGAGGGGAGTATGAAAGGAGGAAATATGATAGACACGGATGCGATTAAGGAGCATATCAGGGGGATTCTTGTGGCTCTCGGTGATGACCCTGACAGAGAGGGGTTAAAGGAAACACCTGACAGAGTGGCAAGAATGTATGAGGAAGTCTTTGAGGGCATGAATTATACAAATCATGAGATTGCCAAGATGTTTAATAAAACATTTAATGAAGATGCGGGTACGGCAAAGGGCAGTGATGATATGGTTATAGTGAGAGATATAGATATATTCAGTTATTGCGAACATCATCTTGCACTTATGTATGATATGAAAGTGACGGTTGCATATCTTCCTAAAGGAAAAGTTATCGGTCTTAGCAAGATTGCAAGGATTGCCGATATGGTCGGAAAGAGATTGCAGCTTCAGGAGAGAATAGGTTCAGACATAGCTGAGATTTTAAAAGAAATCTTAGATACTGAGGATGTAGCAGTTATAATAGAGGGAACACATAGCTGTATGACTGCAAGAGGAATAAAGAAAAATCAGGCAACAACAAAGACTTATAATCTTAGCGGCAGATTTAAAGATGATGTGTGTCTTAATATGAGATTATAGTCTGAAAAAACCATATGCGCAAGTTTTTCAAACTTGAAAATTGCAAAGGATATACACGCCAGTTTTTCAATTACTTAGTGTATATATAGTGTTATTTTGTAACAAAATGCTCAGAAAAGAGAATGTCAGAAAAATTATATATGTAAGTTTTAGATGCAAAATATATTACAACAGGAGGATTTCAATGAAAGCATTAGTTTTATTTAGTGGTGGTGTTGATTCAACAACCTGTCTCGGAATGGCAATCGACAAATATGGCAAGGATAATGTTATTGCATTGTCTATATCGTATGGACAGAAACATACAAAGGAGATTGAGGCATCAAACAAGATTGTGGAATATTACGGAGTTGAGCATATATCACTCGACCTTGAAAAGATATTTGAGTATAGTGACTGCTCACTTTTATCACATTCAGATGTGGACATACCAAAAGAGTCGTATGCAAAACAGCTTGAAAAGACGGACGGAAAGCCGGTGTCAACATATGTGCCTTTTAGAAACGGACTATTTTTGTCAACGGCGGCAAGTATCGCATTATCAAAGGATTGCGGAGTTATTTATTATGGTGCTCATGCTGATGATGCAGCAGGCAACGCATATCCTGACTGCTCAGAAAGTTTTAATAATGCAATAAATGATGCTATTTATATAGGAAGCGGAAACCAGCTTAGAGTTGAAGCTCCCTTTGTAAAGCTGACAAAAGCGGAAGTTGTAAAGATAGGACTCGAACTTAAGGTGCCATACAAATATACATGGAGCTGCTATGAGGGCGGAGACAAGCCTTGCGGAATATGCGGAACCTGTATAGACAGGGCAGAAGCTTTCAGGCTTAACGGAGTGAAAGACCCGGCATTGGAAAATTAAAAAATGGAGGATTGGAAATGAGTACAAGAGAACAGGAAGAAAGTATTACACTTTTGGGAAATCAGGGAACTAAATATCCGGATGATTATGCTCCGGAGGTTCTAGAGTCGTTTGAAAACAAGCATCCGGGAAATGATTATTATGTTAAATTTAACTGCTCGGAGTTTACAAGTCTTTGTCCGATTACGGGACAGCCTGATTTCGCAAAGATTAAGATTGCATATATACCTGACAAGAGAATGGTTGAGAGCAAATCGCTTAAGCTTTATCTTTTCAGTTTTAGAAATCACGGGGATTTCCATGAGGATTGTATGAATATCATTATGAAAGATTTAATAAAACTTATGCAGCCAAAATATATCGAAGTGATGGGTGAATTTACACCGCGTGGAGGAATTGCGATAGACCCATATTGTAACTATGGAATGCCTGGTACAAAATGGGAGAAGCTTGCAGAGGACAGATTGTTTAATCATGATATGAACGCAGGCAGCAGAATATAATAAATAAAAGGCTGAACTGTTACATCAAGGGAATGTCCGCTTGAAAAAAAGTACTTCACAAACAGCAAAAAGAGTGGTATAATATCTATTGTTGTTTGTGAGGTAAGATTGATAAACAGTTATGACGGTGTGTGGCTCAGCTTGGTAGAGCGTTGCGTTCGGGACGCAAAGGTCGCAGGTTCAAATCCTGTCACACCGACTATTGACCGGGTGAAAGTAAGTTAAAAGCCGGGGGGAGAAATATTTTCTAAATAAAAGTTAAAATATACTTGTTTTTGGAAAGAGCAGATAAAAATAGATATAGTTTATAATATGTCCCTGATATTTCAAAGTTGAGATATGAGGGTATTTTTATTATTGTTAATTTACAGACTTATAAATAAAAAGATTAGATAATTGCGAAACTAACTATATGTTGTGTCAATTGCACAGATATAACAAATAATATCGTCGGCACGCTTTCGCTATGTTGTCGTTCGTAGCAGTACATAAATCAGCAAAAAACGCTGATTAAGTGCTGACGACGACAAAAATGCCGACTAACACTATTTGTTATATCTGCGCAATTTAATCAAGATTTATGATAGTTTCGCAATTACCTAATAAAAAGATAAAAGACAGGAGAGAAAAATTGACTGAAAATGTAAAATTATATCAGGCAGCAGCAAGTGATATAGAAGAAATAACAGGTCTTTATGAGCAGGCAAAAGGCTCAAAGTTCTGCACATGGGATGAGCATTATCCAAATACGGAGATAACATGGGGAGACTTAGAAAGAGATGCATTGTTCTGCATGAAAACAGAAACGGGAGAAATAGTCGGAGCTATATCAATAGACGATGACAAAGAAGTAGAAAATCTAAAATGCTGGAGTAAAACATTAAAACCGTCAGTAGAAATAGCCAGACTTGTAGTAAAAACAGAGTGGCAGAATAAAAAGATAGCACCGAAGATGTTAAAAGAACTCCTGAAAATAATAGCGGACAGAGGGATAAAAGGTGCTCATTACCTCGTAGACAAAAATCACAAAAGAGCACTTGCCGCCTACAAAAGTCTAAACTTTATAAAAGTCGGAGAAAGCACGCTCTATGATGGAAACTGGTGGTGTTATGAGAGAAAAATATAAATAACATATTATAAAATACAATATTATTAATAAAAATTGATATATTTACAATAGTCAGCCAAGAATATGTTTATAATTCTGATTGAAGGGCGTTAGAAATGCATCGGTATTTAGCGGTCGTATTGTGACCGCTTATGTACCGCTATGCAGTTCTCCGAGCGAAAGCGTCCCTGAACATAAAATTATAAACATATTCTTGGCGTCAGTTGTCAGTATAAAAACTTATTGATAATTTTTTATCACGGTGTTATACTATTCAAGGCTCTGAAACGAAAGGTTAGTCCTGACGCAAAGGCATGAAAAACAAATTATAGATTGTAAAGTAAAAGTGGCATATACATCACTGTTTGGACTTATTGTGGTATTACCGGTATATTTAAGATTGAAAATATTTATCGAAAATAATTGTCGAATGGTTATATGATGCTGAATTTACTGTGTTTATAAATAAAAAGTCATGTCTTAACGGGATATGGCTTTTTTAAATTTAGAAAGAGTGGTATTATTTATGGAAACCAGGATAGCGATACTTGGAATAATCGTTGAAAATATGGACAGTGTTTCTGAGGTAAACGAACTTTTACATGAGTACAATAAGTATATTATCGGGAGGATGGGAATGCCTTACCGTGAAAAAAATGTGTCGGTGATAAGTATTGTCATGGATGCACCAAACAATGTGATAAGTGCGGTTTCAGGAAAACTCGGAATGTTAGACGGTGTCAGTGCCAAAGCGGTTTATTCCAAAAAATAAAAGGAGAAAAAAACATGAGTTACAATCCAAAATCAATGCACGCAGAGGAATTTATAGACGATGCGGAAATATTAGAATGTATAGACTATGCAAAGAAAAACAAGAGCAATAGGGAAGTTGTAGATGCGATTCTTGAAAAGGCAAAACTCGCAAAGGGAATTTCACACAAAGAGGCTGCAGTCCTTATGGAGTGTGATATACCTGAGTGTAATGAGCAGATGAAACAGATAGCCATTGATATTAAAGAAAAGTTTTATGGCAGAAGAATAGTTATGTTTGCACCGCTTTATCTCTCAAACTATTGTGTAAACGGATGTGTATATTGTCCTTATCATGCTAAAAATAAGCATATTGCGAGAAAGAAACTTACACAGGAAGAAATAAGAAAAGAAGTTATAGCATTGCAGGATATGGGACATAAGCGTCTTGCACTTGAAGCAGGAGAAGATCCGGTCAACAATCCTCTGGAATATATCCTTGAAAGTATCAAGACGATTTACAGTATCAAGCACAAGAATGGTGCAATCCGCCGTGTAAATGTAAATATTGCGGCCACAACGGTTGAGGATTACGCAAAACTTAAAGAAGCAGGAATAGGAACATATATACTATTCCAGGAAACTTACAATAAAAAGGCTTATGAAGAACTTCATCCTACAGGTCCAAAACACAATTATGCATATCATACGGAAGCAATGGATAGAGCAATGGAGGGCGGAATTGATGATGTAGGTCTTGGAGTATTGTTTGGTCTTGAGACATATCTCTATGAACTTGTCGGAATAATCATGCACGCAGAGCATCTCGAAGCTGTTCATGGTGTAGGACCGCATACAATAAGCGTCCCAAGAATATGTCCTGCAGATGATATTGATACGGCAGATTTTTCAAATGCTGTTCCTGATGATATATTTGAAAAGATAGTTTCCGTTATAAGAATTGCAGTTCCTTATACGGGAATGATAGTATCTACAAGAGAGTCACAGAAAACAAGAGAAAAAGTTTTACACCTCGGTATTTCACAGATAAGCGGTGGTTCACGCACAAGCGTAGGCGGATATGTTGAACCTGTCAGAGATGAGACAACATCGCAGTTTGATGTAAGCGATACCCGTTCACTTGACGAGGTAGTAAACTGGCTTATCGGACTTGGTTATATTCCAAGTTTCTGTACGGCTTGTTATAGGGCAGGAAGAACAGGAGACAGATTTATGTCTCTGTTAAAGAGCGGTCAGATAGTAAACTGTTGTCAGCCAAATGCACTTATGACACTCAAGGAATATCTTGAAGATTATGCTTCAGAAGATACAAAGAAAAAGGGTGAGGCACTTATTGCCGAGGAGATACTCAAAGTTCCAAACGAAAATGTAAGAAACAAAGCTATGGAATATCTCAAAGAATTACATGATGGTAAGAGAGATTTCAGATTTTAAAACTATCAGGCATTTTTCTATAATATGATGTGAAAGCAATTAGTGTTATTGGCGGGTTGTGAAGCAAATTGACAATATTCGTCTGGCTTATATCAGAATTTGAGAGCATATTATTTTGATAAATCAGAAATGCAGATATCTGGGGAAAACTGGATAAATGAAAATAAGAGGTGTGGCAGATGCCATACCTCTTATTTTACAAGGAAACACATGAAAAATAAAAAACAAAAAAACAAATTATGTCAAACTCCAAAGGAGTTAAAAGCAATATAATTATTCTTCTTCAAATAATGAAGCAAGTTTTTCGATAGTTGAAGTAATTTCAACAACAGATTTTTCAATGTCACTATATATAGTTGCGGATTGAGAAGAAAGATCTCCCATACTCTTTGCAACTACTGCAAAACCAACACCGGCTTCACCGCTTCTTGCAGCTTCAATAGATGCGTTTAGTGAAAGCATCTTTTGCTTATTGGCAATAGAGTTAAGCGAACGAGTATTAGTATTAATCTTCTGAATAACATCAGTTGCGTGTTTAATCTCTTCGCTGAGTGTACTCAGTTTACCGCCGTTTGTATTCTTGAAATATTCAAGATTTACAACATGGTTTACAACTTGTTTTAAAAGTTCACAAGAAGAGTGAATCTGTTCTTCAGTTCTGATAGGAACCTTGCGAAGAGCTGTGATATATGAATCAGGATTTATGCCAAGTTCTACAGCTTTTTTTCTGAATTCTTCTTCATCAGGAGGAGAAGGAAGAACCTGTCCTCCTATAACAGAACCTACTTTCTCATCACCGACCATAATATCTATAGAGAAATCCATAAGACCTGAATGGCAGAAATATGTACCATGATTTTCATTGTCGCATTTAATGCAGCGTTTATTGCCAAGTTCAGAGCCTCTTGTGTATTTCATACAAAAATCGGTGAAATTGCTCCCCTCCGTAATATATTCACCATTATTATCAACCGCAATAGCTGCAAGACCGGTAGCATTTGAAAAGCTGTCTTGAATGTCCTGCAATTTTTGTAAGTCCATAAAATCTCTTATGTTCATAAAGCCTCCAATCTTTATTTAGCATATTAGTTAAATAAACATATCTATAAATTTTTTTCATAATAGTATTTATAAACTGTATTTTAAAATCATCCAAAAGAAAATGAACAAAAATAACATTAAAAAACAAAAATATAAATAAATTTATACATATTATATAACAAAATGAATAAAAAATCAATTATAAATATGTCATTTATAAGCAAATAGTAACAGTCCGGCATTTCATTTCTGATATGAGGGCAAAGCCCTCACGAGCACGCTCAGATGAAACAAATTTATTTGTTCCATCTGAGCGTTGCTTTCGCGTAAATAAACAAAAGCTGCATTGCGGCGACTGACAGCTTGCCGGCAGGTTTATAAATGTAAAAAATGAGAGCCTGAACTGTTATCAAAAAATAGCAGTTTTTATGCTGTAAACTTGCTTAAAACAGGCTTGTATGCTATACTCGATACAATGTAAAGAAAATTTTCATTTATATAAGGAAAGGATGGCAGCGTATGCTGTTATAGACATTATAAAAAGATGTCAGGTGATAAAATGGTAAAAGAGACAGATGTTGTCGTAGTAGGAACAGGAGCAGCAGGATTGTTTTGTGCACTTCATTTTCCGGAGGATACAAATGTGCTGGTTATTACAAAGGATGAGGCAGATAAGAGCGACTCATTTCTTGCACAGGGCGGTATGTGTATGCTCAGGGATGATGGTGATTTTGACGGATTTTTTGAAGATACTATGAAAGCAGGTCATTATGAGAATAACAAGGCTTCTGTTGAGGTCATGATACGTTCATCGCAAAAGATTGCAAAGGAACTTATCGGTTATGGTGTTGAATTTGAACATGACGGTGATAAGCTTGCATTTACAAGAGAGGGTGGACATAGAAGACCGAGGATACTTTACCATAAAGATGTGACGGGAAAAGAGATAACAAGCACTCTTTTAGACAATGCATTAAAAAGAAAAAATATTACGATAAAAGAACATATAAAGATGATGGATATTATATGTGATGAAAAGACAAATGAATGTTATGGTCTTATAGTGAAAAATGCGGATGGTGATATTGATGTTATCAAAGCAAAATATACGGTATTTGCCTGTGGTGGTCTTGGCGGTCTTTACAAACATTCGACAAACTTTAGGCATATAACAGGTGACGCACTCGCAATAGCACTTAAACATGGTATTGAGATGGAGCATATAGATTATATACAGATTCATCCGACTACATTATATTCTGAAAAACCGGGAAGAAGATTTCTTATATCAGAGTCGGTCAGAGGAGAGGGTGCAATACTTCTTGACAAAAATAAAAAGCGTTTCTGCGATGAGTTAAGACCGAGAGATATTGTTACGGCTGATATACACAGACAGATGGAAAAGGACGGTACACCATTTGTATGGCTTTCTATGGAGAGGATTCCTGAGGAGACTATCAGAAGTCATTTTCCAAATATCATGAAGCAGTGCCTTGAGGAGGGATATGACCCTACAAAAGAATGTATTCCGGTAGTGCCGGCACAGCATTACTTTATGGGTGGTATAAAAGTTAATCTTTCAAGCATGACAAGTATGGAAAGGCTTTATGCCGTCGGTGAGACATCGTGCAATGGTGTTCACGGAAAAAACAGACTTGCAAGTAACTCACTTCTAGAGTCAATGGTCTTTGCAGAGAGAGCAGCAGATGAGATTCAGGAAAAGATGAAAGCAGCAGATGAAAGCAGGTTTGCAAAAAAAGCAGACAGCAATATTTCAGATATAGATATGAGCATATATGATGACGACAAAAAGATAACCGCTGAATATAAAGAACTTGTTTTAAACGAGATAGATAAGGAGAAAAGCAGACATGAATGATCCTATTACATTAAAGTTAAATGCAGATAAATATATTATGATGGCACTTGAGGAAGACATTACGAGCGAAGATATTTCTACAAATTCGGTAATGCCTGAGTACCAGAAAGGTGAAGTGCAGCTTATATGCAAACAGGACGGTATAATTGCCGGACTTGGAGTATTTAAGAGAGTATTTGAACTTCTTGACGATACGGTAGAGTTTGAGATGAATGTGAAAGATGGCGATGAAGTTAAAAAAGGTCAGCTTATGGCTGTTGTCACAGGTGACATAAGAGCACTTCTTTCAGGAGAGAGAACGGCACTCAATTATCTTCAGAGAATGAGTGGTATCGCAACATACACAAACAGCATTGTAAAACTTCTTGCAGGAAGTAAGACAACGCTTCTCGACACGAGAAAGACAACACCTAATATGAGAATTTTTGAGAAATATGCCGTAAAAGTCGGAGGTGCTACAAACCACAGATACAATCTTTCAGATGCGGTTATGTTAAAAGATAATCATATCGGGGCAGCAGGAGGCATCACAGAAGCAGTTAAGAGAGCAAGAGCATATGTTTCGTTTGTAAACAAGATTGAAGTTGAGGTTGAAAATATTGATATGGCAAGAGAAGCTGCCGAGGCTGGAGCAGACATTATCATGCTTGACAATATGACACCTGAGCAGATGAAAGAAGCGATAAAAGTAATAGACGGCAGAGCACTTACAGAGTGTTCAGGAAATGTCACAAAGGAAAACATAAAGAATATAATCGATGTTGGAGTTGATTATGTATCAAGTGGAGCACTCACACATTCAGCTCCTATCATGGATATATCACTTAAAAATCTTCATGCGATATAATATGCAACAAGCTGGTACACTAATAGTATTATGAGCAAGCAGCAGAGCAGATTGTAAATATCATCACTCCATGCTTGATGATTTTATCGTTCACAAATTTGATGCATGAGAACAAGTTCTCTTCCCTTGTAAATTTGATGAAATTTTTCAACTAAATATATGAAAAAAGCAGGGCAGAATAAAGTTTTCTGCCTTGTTATTATAAGAAAACCATCAAAGATAACACCTGATGATAAAAGCATGACAATAAAGAAAGGCAAAAAGAGAAAGATAAGTTATGAACTTCCGCAGGGAAGTACAAGTTCAAAAATAACTTTCAGTTCAAGCAACAAAAAGATAGCAACTGTGTCATCAGCAGGAGTAGTAAAAGCAAAGAAGAAAGGAAAATACACGATAACACTAAGAACATTTAATGGAAAGAGTGCGAAAGTGAAAATAAAGGTGAAGTAGGAGAGAAAACTGTATTGCTAAAGATATAATCCAAGGGGGAAAATGCAAATACCCCTCTAATTTAAAAAAGAAAAAATATCATAACGACATATTTTGTCGAAGTTCTGTGATACAATATAGTCAAATAAAAAAAATAATTACAAGGGTGATAAAAGTTGGATAAGACAGATAAAAATACTCGAATTTTTAAAATTATATTATAATCTTATTACGGGAAGAACGGTAAGCAAAAATTCATTTTGCGTCGAGAACGGGATTACCGTAAAAAAGTTGCGGGCAAAATTGGAAGTGGAGTAAAGTCGATTGCAAGCAGAATTGGAGGATTATTTAGATAGGTATAGTGTGTATAGACAGCGCAAATCAATAAATTGGTTATGCGTTGTCTTTTTTGTAATTATCCACTGCATAAAAATGTGTCAATACACATAAAATAGTAATAGCTATTGATTAAATAAACACTGAATGATATAATATTATTACTAAAAAATGTGTCAATACACAAAAATAAGGAGCGAAGCTTATGGAGATTAAAAGAGATGCTTACCTTGAACAGTTAAAGATAAGAAAAGATAATGGGATGATAAAGATTGTCACAGGAATCAGGAGATGCGGAAAATCATTCCTGTTATTTGTATTGTTTAAGAAATATTTATTGGAGAGTGGTGTGGATAATGACCATATTATTGAGATTGCTTTAGATGGCATTGAAAATGAGGAGTTGAGAGATCCAAAGAAGTGTTACCGGCATATTAAAGATGCAATGAAAGATGAACGGAAGTATTATCTGCTTTTGGACGAAGTACAGTTTATGTCACGATTTGAGGAGGTGCTGAACAGCCTACTTCGTATCAGTAACATTGATGTGTATGTAACCGGAAGTAATTCTAAGTTTTTATCAAGTGATATTGTAACTGAATTTAGAGGCAGAGGAGATGAGATAAGAATATATCCGTTGTCCTTCGCAGAGTTCTATGCGGCTTTTGATGGGGATTATGATGATGCTTGGGAGGAATATATGATATATGGTGGTTTACCACAGGTGGTACAGTTCTCTGTAGAACGCCAAAAGGCTGAGTATCTAAAAAACATTTTCACAAATGTTTATATTAAGGATGTTGTAGAACGAAACAAGATTCAAAATATTGATGAGATTGGTACATTAGTAGATATTCTTGCTTCTGCGATAGGAGCTCCTACTAATCCAACTAAAATATCAAATACTTTTAAAAGTGAATGTGGTATCAATTACAGCAATAAGACAATATCTAACCATATAGATTATCTTGTGGAGGCATTTTTGATTTCTAAAGCTGACAGATATGATATTAAAGGCAGAAAATATGTGGGAGCACATCTGAAATACTATTTTACAGATGTTGGACTTAGAAATGCCAGATTGAATTTTAGACAACAGGAACCTACTCATATCATGGAAAATATTGTTTATAATGAGCTGCTTATCAGAGGCTATAATGTGGATGTTGGTATTGTAGAGGTATATGCAAAAAATTATGAAGGAAAAACAACCCGAAAGCAGTTTGAAGTTGATTTTGTAGCCAATCAGGGTAGTCAGAGGTATTATATTCAGGTGGCTTATGACATGACTTCTGAGGAAAAGCAGACGCAGGAATTTAATTCATTTAGAAATATTCCGGATTCGTTTAAAAAGATTGTGATAGTGAATGGAACGAAAAAACCTTGGAGAAATGAGGAAGGCTTTGTAATCATGGGAATGAAGTATTTTCTGCTTAATGCGGATAGTTTGGAGTTTTAATTTGAAAGAGGGGATAGTCTGTTAGGAGGTTTTTGTTTTATGACAGATGAAAAGAATATGGCTCCATTAGTTTCTATGCAACAAGAATTGTATGATATGCGGGAAATTGACAATCAAACGAAGAATGTATTTTATTATGATGAAAGTAATAATTGCAGAAAGTTTTGTGGTGATGGTAGTAAGCAACAGTTTAGTTTAATAAGGAAGAACTTGCTGCAAACCACCGTAAATAGCGGCAAGGCAACCTGTAGTTGACATATTGCAAAGCAGGTTTGGTTGAAAAATGGTGCTTAAAATGTCAAAATAAATACGAAAGGGGGAAGGAAGAATGTCTTTTTCTGACAAACTACAGAAATTAAGAAAGAAAAACGGTCTTTCACAGGAACAGCTTGCTGCACAATTGAATGTATCAAGACAAGCAATATCAAAGTGGGAACAGGGAACATTACCTGATATGAACAACATTATAAATGTAAGCAGATACTTTGATTGTTCGCTTGACTATCTTATCAATGAAAATGATGAAAGCAATAAACATGAGTATGATGAGAGTAAAAAGGAAGATGCAAAAGAACTGAATAATAAAAAGGATGGGATTAAAAATAAATATAAGAAATACTTTTTAGTATTAGTGAATATAATTCCGGCAGTAGCATTTATAGTTATTTACATACTATCAAAGATACATCCAAGTCCGATAGTAAGAACAACAGAAACGGGAGAAGCATATGTCGGAATAACAGGTTTTGTCGATTATCATAATCTGAGAGGTTTTATAACATTATTATATCTAATGTGGTTAATATCATTTATATGTATATTTATAATACCAATGATTAGAGAAAAGAAGCAAAATAGTGTGACTAAAAAAGAAATATTCAGATTAACAGGCAGCTTAATGATTATCCTGTTTTGGAGTTATGTGTATTATGAGATTGTTTATACAGTCTATTTTGCATTTAACCCGTCAGAAATAGTAATAGCAGTTCTGTATAATATAGCAGCATTATTTTTGGTGTATATCAGAGTTCCTCACAAACCTATCAATGAAAAAAAGCACACATAATATATTTTATAATAGATGTAATCAATGCAAAAAAAGCATATATGATCATATTTAATTATAATATATTCATATATGCTTAAAAACATTAAATAAAATCCTAAATTACTTCATAACCAGCAAGGAGAGCGATGTGATTTTCAGTGAATGGCGTTTGAAAAGCGCCAGTACTTAATGAGCGTATTATGCTCATAAGTCAATTTGTATTGACTTTATGTACTTGCTACTGATGTTCTCCGAGCGAGAGCGTCCATGAGTCTGAAAACACATCTCCTTCCTTGCGTCAAAGTAATCAATCAAGCAATCCTACAGCTTCGCAATCTCCTTATACTGCTCCTTAAGGCATCCGTAAAGATTTTTATAAATCTCATGGAACTTATCATACTTAGCCTTATTCTCAAGATTTGTCTTACATTCCTTAGCAGGGTCTTTATGTATCATCTTACGGCAGGCATTTTCAACGCTGTCATAGATGCCTGCACCGACACCAGCGAGAATGGCAACACCGAGAGCAGGTCCCTCTGTAGCAGTAACAGTATTAACATCGCATCCGAACATATCAGCCATCATCTGACGCTGGACACCGTTCTTAGCTCCGCCGCCGCAAGCCATCATATCATTAACTTCGACACCCATCTCAGAGAGAATATCCTTGCAGTCAGTAAGAGAGTAGCTGATTCCCTCCATTACCGCACGGACAATATCTGCTTTTGTGTGCATACTTGAAAGTCCGAAAAGAACTCCACGGCAGTCCGGGTCAAGATGTGGTGTACGCTCACCGTTTAAGTAAGGTAGATAGATAAGGCGGTTTGCACCGATAGGTGTCTTTTCAACATCAGCGTTGATAAGGTCATAGACACCACAGCCTTTTTCTTTAGCTTCATCTTTATATCCGACACCCATATTATCAAGATACCATGCAAGTGAATATCCGGCAGCCTGTGTAACTCCCATAACATGCCATGCACCAGGAACGGCACAGCAGAATGTGTGAACTCTGCCCTTAGGGTCGATTGAAATCTTGCTGCTGTGAGCAAAAACGACACCGCTTGTTCCGATAGTAGTAAATGCCTTGCCATCTTCTACAACACCTGTACCAACTGCTGCCGCAGCATTATCCCCGGCACCGCCGACTACAACTGTTGATGTTGAAAGTCCTGTCTTTTCAGCAATTTCAGGTAAAATAGTACCTGTAACCTCAGGTGACTCATAAACCTTTGCGAGAAGACTCTTGTCAATATCAAGTTTTTCGAGGACTTCGTCAGACCACTGTCTCTTTGGAACATCGAGAAGCTGCATACCTGAAGCATCAGATACCTCAGTAGCAAATTCGCCTGTAAGAATATATCTTACATAATCTTTAGGAAGTAAGATATGCTTACACTTTGCATAATTTTCAGGCTCGTTATTTCTTACCCAGAGGATTTTTGAAGCAGTAAATCCTGTAAGTGCAGGGTTTGCAGTAATCTCGATAAGTCTTTCTGCACCGATTTTTTCTGTAATCTCCTCACACTCCTTTTCTGTACGCTGGTCACACCAGATGATTGAAGGGCGGATAACCTCTCCGTTTTCATCAAGCATTACAAGTCCGTGCATCTGACCTGAGATACCAAGTCCCTTTATATCGTCAGCATTTACACCTGACTCTTTAACTACTTTTGCGATAGTTTCAAGGGCAGCGTCGCGCCAGTCCTCAGGTTTCTGCTCTGCCCACCCGTTGTTTGGAGTATAGAGTGGATAATCTTTTCCGGCAGAAGCGATAACATTTCCAGCCTCATCAAAAAGAACAGTCTTAGTTGATGAAGTTCCTAAATCGATACCAATTAAATAATTCATTATAACCTCATTTCTGAGCAAAAAGTCACGAAAGCAGATTTCGCTATAAGCTCATTTCATAACATAAATTAAATCATTAACCTGCTGCTGCTCATATCAGGTACAATAAAAATCAAATTATTTCATCGTACCAAAGTGGAAATAGCAACATTAAGTCAACAGTGACTTGCAGTCAGAAATTAAAACAAAAGGCGATGGCAATATGCCATCGCCCTCAATTAATTAAAGTCAATTGACTGCAATAAAATTTGAAGCTTTTAAAAGATTAAGCAAATGGATTCTCTGTCTTGTAGAGCATTCCCTTTGGCTGGTTAAAGCCGATTTCGTCAACATCTACACCGATGTATTTGAATACTTCGTATAATGTCTTTCCGTAATGACCGAATGCAACAGCTCCATGATGAGGATAGTTGCCCTCGATAAGTACATGACGGTAGAAACGTCCCATCTCAGGAATAGCGAAGATACCGATTGCACCGAATGAACGTGTTGCAACAGGAAGAACTTCACCCTGAGCGATATATCCGCGGAGTTTAGCATCTGCTGTGCTCTGAAGACGGAAGAATGTAATATCTCCAGGAATGATGTCTCCTTCGAGAGTTCCGTTTGTTACTTCGATAGGAAGTGAACGAGCCATAATCTTCTGATACTTCATCTCACAGAATGAAAGCTTGTCTGAAGCTGTGTTTCCACAATGGAATCCCATAAATGTATCTTTCTGTGTGTAATCAAATTTGCCCTTGATATCAGCGTCATAAATATCAGCAGGTACAGTATTGTTGATGTCAAGAAGAGTAGTTGCATCTTCACTTGCAACAGTTCCGATGAACTCGCTGAGTGCTCCGTAAATATCAACCTCACATGAAACTGGGATGCCTCTCTTAGTGAGACGGCTGTTTACATAACAAGGTACGAATCCAAACTGTGTCTGGAATGCAGGCCAGCATTTTCCGGCGATAGTAACATATTTTCTGTAACCCTTGTGGTCTTCAATCCAGTCAAGGAGAGTAAGCTCATACTGAGCAAGTTTCTCAAGGATTTCAGGTTTCTTGTTTCCGGCACCAAGTTCTGCTTCCATATCCTTAACAACATCAGGGATACGCTTATCACCTGCATGGTTGTTGAATGCTTCAAAAAGGTCAAGCTCTGAGTTTTCCTCGATTTCGATGTCAAGGTTGTAAAGCTGTTTGATAGGAGCATTACAAGCAAGGAAGTTCTGTGGACGAGGACCAAAGCTGATAATCTTCAAGTTGCTTAATGCATAAATAGTACGTGCGATAGGTACAAATTCATGAATCATATCTGCACATTCCTCAGCAGTTCCTACAGGATACTCTGGGATATAAGCCTTAACATTACGAAGTTTAAGGTTGTAGCTTGCATTGAGCATACCACAGTAAGCATCACCACGGTTGTCGATAAGACCTCCGTTAAGTCCGTCTTCCTCAGAAGCAGCAACGAACATCTTAGGTCCGTCAAAGTGCTTAGCAAGAAGTGTCTCAGAAATTTCAGGACCGAAGTTTCCAAGGTAAACAACAAGTGCGTTACATCCGGCTTTCTTGATGTCCTCAAGAGCCTGTACCATATGTATTTCGCTTTCTACGATACATACCGGACATTCGTAAATATCCTCAGCATCATATTTGTCTGTGTAAGCCTTTACAAGGTTCTGTCTTCTTGTTACTGAGAGTGACTCTGGGAAACAGTCTCTGCTGACAGCAACGATACCTATTTTCATTTTTGGTAAATTAGTCATTTTAAAATACATCCTTTCCTTATATAAAAAATTTACAGTAAAATTGACGTGCATTTTGCTGTATTTGTTTTCAAAATATATTCTATTACATTTTAGGATATTTTGCAATGAAAAAGAGTAGTAAAATATCAATAAATTGTTTAAAGTGACAATAAAAATCTATTATTATAAAAGTTCTATCGTGATAATTACAATAAAAATCAGAGAATTACTACCATAAATATTAGATTTTATGTCTGTTCACTTGCTAACAGGACAAAAATAGGGTATAACAAATACAATATAAATATTAGAAAATAGTGAAAAAAGAAATACAAATAAAATGCAAATTATGGTTGATTGCGAAATTTTACTATATGTTGTGTTAATTACAGATAATGCTAGTGCACTGACCTGTTGATATTTTGCCAAATAACTTGTATAAATTTCCATCTGCTTTGTTGTCATCAATCGCCGTAGCCCACTACAGCTCATTCTTCCGTCTTGCAGACTGAAAATTTATCCTTAGTTATTTAGCTAAAAGTCAGCAGGTCAGCACACTAGTTTCGCAAATATCTATTTTAATAAAAATGAAATGAAAGGCGTGTTATGGCTCAGAAAATAGTTGAGATTGCGGATTTGAAAACAGGTGGAAAAAATGATGAGCTGGTTACTTATGCACTTGGTTCATGTGTCGGGATATGTATGTACGATGAAAGGCTGCATATAGGTGGTCTGCTGCACGCAATGCTCCCCGATGCTTATGCCGGGTCTATGGAACATATGGATGGTCGTCGGGATATGTGCCCTGAAAGATATGTAAATACAGGAATTGAAAGATTATACAAAACATTATGTGTTCGTGGAGCAGACAGTGGAAATTTAAAAGTAAAAATTATTGGTGGTGCCAATATGTTTAGTTTTGATTTTTCGAATAAAAATATGGACATAGGAACCCAGAATGTTATACAATCAAAGAGGATACTTTCAGAAATGGGGATACCGGTTGTTGCACAGATGACTGGGGGAACGGTTGGCAGAACCATACGTTTTTGTCCGGGGGATGCAAGGGTATTCATAAATGCAACAGATGGAACTAAACATATTATTTAGCAGGTGTTTGCGAAACTAATTATATGTTGTGTTAATCGCAGGTTATGATAGTTTCGCAAATATCTAAATCATTTAGCCAAGAAAGGAGCATACAATGGTAAAACATATTATTTTGTGGCAGTTAAAAGAGGATATTGAGGATAAAGAGAGCGTAAAAAAAGGAATTAAAGAAAATCTTGAGTCGCTTGTGGGAAAAGTACCGGGACTTTTAAAGGTTAATGTTGTAATTGACGGACTTGGCTCGTCAAATGCTGATGTTATGCTCGATTGTGAGCTTGACAGTGAGGAGTCGCTTAAAGGTTATCAGAAGCATCCGGCTCATGTTGCCGTGGCAGACACTTATGTAAGACCGTACACGGCGGTAAGGATGTGCATGGATTATGAAATTTAACAGTAGCAGACAGCAGAGCGTACCACGAATATCTGCCTTGTTGCAAATCTTACAGGCAGTCTTATGATGGGGCTGCCTGTAATCATTAATCACATGTTTTAGACAAGTGGAACGGATATTCACAATTTGCACTGCTATTCCGTAACAGTTCAGCCTTTCATTTCTTACATTCATAAACCTGCCAGCGAGCTGTCAGTCGCTGCTTTGCAGCTTATGTTTACTCATTTCAGAAATGAAAGGCTATTCTACCATAAAAAGGTACTTAACAATATAATGAACAAGCTCATTGTATTGCCAATTATCTTTTTATGGCTGAACTGTTACGCTGTTCCTTGGTAATATTAAAATTACGCAAGGATTAAAGCAGACAGCAATATAGAAATCTTTATCATTATATGGAGTATAAATCCTTTAAGACCAACAAAAAAATGAATTAGTAAATTATCTGCGAACAAAAATGTAAATGCACAACTAAAAACAGCAAATCATAAATACATAACAAAAAGGAAGAGAAATAGTAAGGATAACAACGGAATGAACAGTAACAACATAAATGACAATGATAACGGCAAGGATGACCAAAATGTGCTGTGTGACAGCATATATCAGAGAAGAAGCATAAGAAAATATAAGAAAGAGGAGATTTCAGGCGAGATACTTGAAAAAATCCTTGATGCAGCGAGAGTTGCACCATCCGGTAAAAACAGACAGCCATGGAAATTTCTTGTATATGGTGGTGAAGAAAAGAAAGAAATTTTAAAAAAGATGCGTGCAGGCATAAAGCGTGAGTTAAAAGAACCTTTGTTTAAAGACTCAAAAAGACTGCTGCCGGATGCGGACAATACGCTTCGCATAATGATGAGTGCACCTATAGTGGTATTTGTATTAAATACAAACGGTGTAAGTCCTATGGAAACGATAGATATGGATGGCAGATTTACGGAGATATGTGATAGTCTCTCAATCGGTGCGGCAATAGAAAATATGTTGCTTCGTGCACAGCAGCTTGGTGTCGGTTCACTTTGGATAGGCAATACCTGTTTCGCCTATAAAGAACTTACGGATTACATAGGCAAGAGTGGACAGCTTATCGGAGCGGTTGCACTTGGATATCCCGATGAAAGTCCTGATGCAAGACCACGCAAAAAACTTAAGGATATTGTAGAGTATCATATCGGGTAGGAAGGCATATGATTTCGAGATTATCAATGATACACTACACTAGGAGCAGATTTAAAATAAGTCGTTGCTGGCCGCATCGTAGTTGTAAACAATAAGTCGATTTTAATCATTTTCGGGGAAGTCTTGTTTCTTGTAGTAAAAAATGTAAAGTGGTATTATAAAGATGTAAGTGTCAAAAACAGACAGTCATGGAACAAACCGTGGCATCAGTTTTGTTAAATGACATTTTGACAAAAGTTATTGATACATTACACTAGTGTACTGACCTGTTCACATTTAGCTAAATAACTTGCCTGAATTTTCATCTGCTGCGTTGTAATCAATTGCCGTAGCCCGCTACGGCTCATTCTTCCGCCTTGCAGAATGAAAAATTCATTCTGCGTCATTTGGCTAAATAGCAACATGCCATTACACTGGATAATAAGTGAAAAAGTATGGACAGTATCAGATGATATATGTCCGGCACAATAGTGTGCTCTCGAAATGTTTCGTTTTGAGAAGATACCGAGAGTACATCAATAAAGAAAGGTAGGAGAGTATGTACGAAAACGAAATTGAAAATATCGCATCACGCGGTACAAATGAAGAAATTTATTACGGTTTATTAGAGCTTACTAAAAATGCAATGCAGCAGAGGGGAAAGATTGAGGGAAAGAAGAAACTCTATTATATCTCAGCAGAGTTTCTTATAGGAAAGCTTTTATCAAACAATCTTATAAATCTTGGACTTTATGACCAGGTAGAAGATGCTCTTAAAAAGCATGGAAAGAGCATGGCGGAGATTGAGGAGATTGAGCCTGAACCATCACTTGGAAACGGCGGACTCGGAAGACTTGCCGCCTGCTTCCTCGACTCTATAGCAACGCTTGGTTTAAACGGTGACGGTGTCGGAATAAATTACCATCTCGGACTTTTCAAGCAGGAGTTTGATAAAAATCTTCAGAAAGAAGTTCCAAACCCATGGATAAAGGACAAAAGCTGGCTTAGAAGAACAGATACAAGCTATGAGGTCATTTTTGGCGGACTCAGAGTAAATTCCGTTATGTATGAGATAGATGTGACTGGTTATGATAATAAGTGCAATACATTAAAACTTTTTGATATTGACAGCGTTGATGAAAATATCGTTCAGGGAGAAAGCATTTATTTCAACAAAGAGGATATAAGAAAAAATCTTACATTGTTCCTCTATCCTGATGACAGTGACTATCAGGGACAGCTCCTTAGAATATACCAGCAGTATTTCATGGTAAGCAATGCCGCACAGCTTATTATTGATGAAGCGGCTGCAAAGGGAAGTAATCTCTATGACCTTGCCGATTATGCGGTTGTCCAGATAAACGATACACATCCTACGATGGTAATCCCTGAACTTATCAGACTTCTTGTCAAGAAGGGCATTGATATGGATAAGGCAATCGATATAGTAAGCAGTATGTGTGCATACACAAACCACACGATACTTGCGGAAGCACTTGAAAAATGGCCTGTTTGGTTCCTTGACAAAGTTGTTCCACAGCTTATGCCTATCATTAAGATGCTTGATGTAAAAGTAAAAGAAAAATATAATAACAATCCTGAACTTGCAATTATAGATGAAAATCAGCAGGTGCACATGGCAAGGATAGATATGCATTATGGATTTAGTGTAAACGGTGTTGCCGCACTTCATACTGAAATCCTTAAAAACAGCGAGTTAAAACCGTTTTATGATATTTATCCAAACAAATTTAACAATAAGACAAACGGTATAACATTTAGAAGATGGCTTCTTCACAGCAACCATGAACTTACCGGGCTTATCTCATCAAAGATAGGTGACGGCTTTAAGAAAGATGCAAATGAACTTGAAAAACTTATGCAGTTTAAGGATGATGAAGCCGTACTTAAAGCAATTACCGATATAAAAATGACTAAGAAGAAAGAATTTAAAGATTATCTTCTTAAGAAAGAAAATATTGAGATAGATGAAAACTCTATTATAGATGTTCAGGTAAAGAGACTTCATGAGTATAAGAGACAGCAGATGAATGCACTATATATTATTCATAAATATATGGATATAAAGGCAGGTAACAAACCGGCAAGACCGATTACATTTGTATTTGGAGCAAAGGCGGCACCGGCATACACTATCGCTAAAGACATTATTCATCTTATACTCTGTCTGTCAAAAGTTATAGAGAATGATCCTGAGGTAAGCCCATACCTTAAAGTGGTAATGCTTGAAAATTACAATGTAACATATGCAGAGAAGATAATACCGGCAGCAGATATTTCAGAGCAGATTTCGCTTGCATCAAAAGAAGCCAGCGGAACGAGCAACATGAAATTTATGTTAAACGGTGCCGTGACTCTTGGAACAGAGGATGGTGCAAATGTCGAGATACATGAACTTGTAGGCGATGATAATATCTATATATTTGGTGAAAAGAGTGATACGGTTATTGAGCATTATGCAAAAGCCGATTATTCAGCAGAAAAGATTTATGATGAAGATCCGGAGATAGCAAAACTTGTTGACTTTATCATTGATAAAAAGATGTTTGCGGTCGGAAATAAGAAGAGTCTTATCAGACTTTACATGGAGATAGTGACAAAAGATTGGTTTATGACACTATTAGACATAAAAGATTATATCCGTGTCAAAGAGCAGGTGTTTAAGGATTATGAGGACAGAGCTGCATGGAGCAGAAAAATGATAAAGAATATAGCTATGGCAGGTTTCTTCTCATCTGACAGAACGATAGCACAGTACAATGATGACATATGGCATCTTGACTAGAACGGTATGTAAAATGAATGTAAAATCTATTGTATCGCCCGAAGTATTGTTTATAATGTTACTTGTAGCAGCGGCGGGATATTTTATAATGAGTAAAATAGTAAATAAGAAATACGGTTATACTAAGAAAAGAGAAAAAGAACTGGAAAATATTGATGAAAAGAAAGGCGGCAGTTTATGAAGAAAATTGGATTTTTAACAAGCGGTGGAGATTGCCAGAGCTTAAATGCAACTATGCGTGGTGTTGCAAAAACATTGTACCAGACATATTCTGATGTGGAGATTTACGGTATCATTGAGGGTTATAAAGGACTTATCTATGGAAATTACAGAAAAATGAAACCGAGTGATTTTTCAGGGATTCTTACCGAGGGAGGAACCATAATCGGAACATCAAGACAGCCGTTTAAGAAGATGCGTGAGCCTGATGAGAACGGACTTGATAAAGTTGAGGCAATGAAGTCAAACTACAGAAAGTGGGGACTTGACTGTCTTGTAATACTTGGCGGAAACGGTACTCATAAGACAGCAAACCTTTTGAGTGAGGAGGGCTTAAATGTAGTCACACTTCCAAAAACTATCGACAATGACATCTGGGGAACAGATATAACATTTGGTTTCCAGAGTGCCGTAAACATAGCTACAAATGCGATAGACTGTATTCACACGACAGCCGCATCGCACAGCAGGGTATTTATTGTCGAGGTTATGGGTCATAAAGTAGGCTGGCTTACACTTCATGCCGGAATTGCAGGAGGGGCAGATATAATTCTTCTTCCTGAGATACCATATGACATAAATTCGGTTGTTGCAGCACTTGACAAGAGAACAAAAGAGGGAAAGCGTTTTTCAATCCTTGCAGTAGCAGAAGGGGCAATATCAAAAGAAGATGCAGCACTTTCAAAGAAAGAACTTAAGGCAAAGAGAAAGGCAAATCCATATCCGTCAATATCTTATCAGATAGGAAAAGAGATTGAGGAGAGAACGGGACAGGAAGTAAGGATTACAGTTCCCGGACATATGCAGCGTGGTGGCGAGCCTTGCCCATATGACAGAGTTATATCGAGCAGACTAGGTGCGGCAGCAGCAAGACTTATCATCAAAGAAAAATATGGTTATATGGTAGGTTTTAAAGATGGCGAGATAGTTCCGGTTCCGCTTGGTGAGGTAGCAGGAAAACTTAAGATGGTCGATCCTGACTCGTCAATAATAAAAGAAGCAAAAGGTTTAGGAATCTGTTTCGGGGATTAAATGGATTTCAGTTTTGAAAACTAAGAAATAAAGGGGCAATCCAAGGTTGCCCCTAAATTTACCTAAAAAGGAGTATTATGTCTTATACGGCTTTATACAGAAAATTCCGTCCCGGTGAATTTGACGAGGTCAAGGGACAGGATCATATAGTTACAACTTTAAAAAATGAGATAAGGACTGACCGTATCGGGCATGCTTATCTTTTTTGCGGTACAAGGGGAACCGGTAAGACAACGGTTGCTAAGATACTTGCAAAAGCAGTCAATTGTGAACATCCGGTAGACGGAAGTCCCTGCGGTGAGTGTGAGATGTGCAAAAAGATAAGCAGCCAGACTTCGATGAATGTTATTGAGATGGATGCGGCATCAAACAACAGCGTAGATGATATAAGAGAGATAATAGATGAGGTACAGTATTCTCCGGCAGAGGGAAAATATAAGGTATATATTATCGATGAGGTTCATATGTTATCAGCGGCGGCATTTAACGCACTGCTTAAAACTCTCGAGGAGCCGCCGGCATATGTTATATTCATATTGGCTACCACTGAGGCACACAAGATACCTATAACGATATTGTCAAGATGCCAGCGTTACGACTTCAAGAGAATATCAATAGACACGATAGCCGACAGATTAAAAGACCTTATGCAGCGTGAGCAGATAGAAGTGGAGGAGAAAGCACTTAGATATATTGCAAAAGTCGCAGACGGCTCAATGCGTGATGCACTCAGCCTTTTAGACCAGTGTATAGCTTTTTACCTCGGTGAAAAACTTACATACGATAAAGCTATAGAAGTGCTTGGTGCAGTCGATACGGCGGTATATAGCCGTATGTTTAACTGCATGGCAGAACTTGATGTTATGGGTTGTGTAAAACTTCTTGACGAGATAATGATATCGGGCAGGGATTTAAATCAGTTTATAACAGGTCTTATATGGTATTTGAGAAATCTTATGATAATATCAGTGTCATCAGCCGGGCGTGAGATGGTCGATGCGTCAACCGAACAGCTTGAACAGATGGAACAGGAAACAAAAAAAGTTGACGAGACAGGTCTTATAAGGTATATTCGTATATTATCAGAGTTATCGAATCAGATAAAATATGCAACTCAGAAGCGTGTACTTACCGAGGTTACTTTTGTAAAGCTCTGTGTACCTCAGATGGAGAAAAACACGCAGGATGACAGTGTTATTGCAAGGCTTGATGCTTTAGAAAAGAAGCTTGAAAATGGCATTGTAGTAAATTCTTCAAGTGCAGAAAATATGGATACAGTTTATGCTGCAAAAGCCAATAAAGAGACGCCTGAGGAAAATAAGCCTAAGGTGGAACTTCCCAAGATGGTATCGGATGACATGAAAAAGATAAATGAAAAGTGGGGACAGATAGTCTCAGGATTGTCAGTTACTGCTAAGTCATTTTTGTCACCGGACATATGCAAAAAGACAGTATCACAGGATGGGCAGACCCTTATATTGCAATTTACGGATGCGACGGCAGAAGCGTATTTCAATATGGACGAGAAGAAAAATCTTGATGAATTAAAAATTCTCATATCAAATATCGTAGGAGTTGATGCCGGGATAATGGTAGAACTTGTAAGTCCTGAGCAGAGCAGAAATTCTCTGGATTTATCTGATTTAATCGATAAAATAAACTTTGATGTGCAGTTTAAAAAATAAAGGACTGGATGAAATTTAATAATGCTTCCGAAATGAAAGTCAGGAAGATAAAAACAGTCAACAAAAATAATTTATGGAGGAAGATAGAATGGCAAAGAGAGGTGGATTTCCAGGTGGTGGAATGCCGGGAAATATGAACAATCTTATGAAACAGGCTCAGCGTATGCAGAGACAGATGGAAGAAAAGACGAAGGAAATGGAAGAAAAAGAGTGGGAAGCAACAGCCGGCGGTGGAGCTGTAACGGTTAAAATTTCCGGAAAGAAAGAAGTTTTATCAGTAAAACTCGACCCTGAAGTTGTTGATCCTGACGATATAGAGATGCTTGAAGATCTTATAGTAGCTGCAACAAATGAAGCACTCCGCAAAGTAGAGGAAGAAAGTTCGGAAATGATGTCAGCACTTACAGGTGGACTTGGCGGAGGTCTCGGAGGTCTGTTCTAAGATGGATTTTTACAGTTCGCAGATATTAACTCTTGTTGAGCAGCTCTCACATTTGCCGGGTATAGGAAATAAATCGGCACAAAGACTTGCGTTTCATATACTAAATATGCCGCAGGAGCAGGTCAAGGGGCTTGCCGATGCAATGACAAACGCAAAGAAAAATGTAAAATATTGCAAGGAATGCTGCACATATACGGATGATGAACTTTGTCCTATATGTGCTAATCCTAAGCGCAATCATAAGCAGATAATGGTCGTTGAAAACACGAGAGATTTGGCTGCTTATGAAAAAACAGGAAAATATGAGGGAGTGTACCATGTGCTTCACGGAGCAATCTCACCAATGGCGGGCATAGGACCGCAGGATATAAGACTCAGTGAACTTATGGTGCGGCTTCAGAAAGATGTGGACGAAGTCATAGTCGCCACCAATAAAACGCTTGAGGGTGACACGACAGCAACATATATAAGCAAACTTATAAAGCCGCTGGGGGTGAAAGTGAGCCGTATTGCAAGTGGAGTTCCTATAGGGGGAGATTTAGAGTATATTGACGAGATTACGCTTTATCGAGCTTTAGAGGGGCGTACAGACATGTAAAGACCGCTGGAGATAAAATCAGCAAGCCTCATGACAGTGTTAAGGTGTGTTGTCTGCAAAGTTGCAATATTATTGATACCGCTTTCATTAACGATTCCGGTAATATAAATATCACCCACCTGCGGAAGACTCTTTCCCGTGCCTATGCCGGGAGAAAGCGAGCCTTTACCGAGAGTGACACAACCCACATGAGAGTTTGTACCAAGAGAAGAATCAAGAGCAATGATGTACGGATTTCGTATAGTTGCTCTTATTTTTTTTATCGTCGTATTGAGATTTTTTGCATGAACGGGATTATTCAAAGTGCCATATATGGAAATATCTGAACTTTTTAAAAGAGATGAAAGTTTATGACCGACAAGCGGACCAAGACAATCTCCTATGACTCTGTCAGAACCAATACAAAGTATGACAAGATGTTTATTTAAAGAAAAACATTCTTTATAACAGCTTTTTAAAGTGTGTATAAAATGAAAAGAAGCAAGAGAAGTTTCAGGGTTAAAATAAGAGACTTTAGTTTCTTTTAACATATTCATTAAAATTATCCAACCTTTCAAAAAAGATATTATATAAATAATATTCCACATAAAAATAAAAATATTCATTAACCAGGTGAGGGATTTTGACAAAATTTTTCTGTCGGAAATGTTATCGTAATCCTAAAAGAGTACATGGTAAAGGATAGGGGGATGAAATTGTGGAAGATATGATACATAAGTATGTGAAAAAACCGGAAAATATCCGTCAGATAGGGGAAAGCCCGTATTCCGGACCGATTTATATAGAAGATTATGTTATGACTTATATAAGACAGATATTTAAGGAACAGAGTGAGGAAAAGATAATACTGATGCTCGGAAAAGAGGGGGAGGAACTTGCAAAAGGCAGTACATTTATATATGGTGCAATAGGGGTGGATTTTAATGTTACGGATGCAGTTACTGACATATCAGAAAAAGACTGGAGTGAAGCATATGAGAAAATATATAAATACTTTCCCGGAGTGACAGTGATGGGCTGGGTGTGTGGTGTTTATATGTGGAACAGCAAAGTTGATGCGACGATAAATATAATTCAAAGAAAATATTTTTCTAAGGAAAGCAATATATTGTTCCTGTTTGACCTGTCAGAATGTGAAGAAAAAATATTTAAGTGGAAAGATGGAAATCTAAAGGAACAGACGGGATATTATGTTTATTATGAAAAAAATCCGCAGATGCAGGATTTTGTGCTCGGAGAAAATCAAAATGAAAGTGTAGACAGAGAGTATGATGATGTTGTCACCGAAGTGATACGCGATAGGGTAAATAAAAACGAAAAGAAAGATTCTGTTTCTAAGACGGCAATAGCTGCACTTACGATGGCGATTGCATTTATGTTTGTCATCGGCGGAAATTATATGATTGAGAGTGTTTCAAAAATAAACAGTCTTGAGGACAGTGTGGATGTATTGCAGGGATATGTAAAAACGACATATGGAGATGATGACAATAGTAAAAATGTTTCGGGAGCAGGAATAGGGGCAGAATGGGACAAAGAAGAAAATGCAGATAAAGCGGAAAATGCAAAGAAAATAAGTATGACAAAGGAAAAAACAGGAAATAGCGTACAGTCATCAGATACCGAAAAAAAGAGAAAAAGTAATGATAAAAATACAGGTATCGGAAAAAATAATAGTTTAAGTACAGCACGAAGAGACAGGTTAAAAAGAAAGAAAACGGCAGGAAAAGTGAATAAAATTAAAAAAACAGGAAAGATGTCTAAGGCTGCAAGACAGACGATAAATAACAGAAAAAATATAAAGCGAATAACAGGTTCGCACAGAAACTATGAAGAATACAAAGTAAAAGAGGGCGATACATTAAGTACGATAGTATGGAGACAGTACCATACATTGAAGAAAATGAATATGGTAAAAAGGGTAAACAGAATACAAAATAGTGATAATATAAGAGAAGGACAAGTTATAAAACTTCCGGCAAGATAATTAATAAGCTGCCGTATAAATCTGCAGTGCTAATTAGAGAAAAAGCTAATTTTTTAGTTTTATTGAACTGTTTCTGATAAAGTAACAGTTCAGCCCCTCGTTTATTACATTCGTAAACCTGCCAGTAAGCTGTCAGTCGCTGCTATGCAGCTTGTGTTTACTTCATTTCATAAATGAAAGGCTATTCCGCCCCAAAAAACAAGTTAATAATACATTGAGCAAGCTCATGTATTATTGACTTATGTTTTTTTGGCTGAACTGTTACCTGATAAAGATGGAATATTATATAGAATATTGCAATGCCAAAAAAGATAAGTTATACTCTCTATTAGAATGATTAACTGCTGTTTATGTTAGCAGGTGATTGCAAAACTAATTATATGTGATATTTGCACGCTTCAATTACGGATTATTATAGTTTTGCAAATACATATTATTTAAAACAGTAACGGGAGTGGGAAGAAGGCTGAAAATCAAAAAATTCCCACTATGCACAAAAAGTGCAGTAATGGAGAATAGTGTGAAAATCATATATAATATTTCACACTATGCACAAAAAACATGTGCAGAAATGAGGATTAATATGGAAAGTTTAGTAGGGCGTTCTCAAAATGTGGCAGCAATAATAGAGAGAAAAAAGAAGAATAAAAAAGCATTTTTCATATCGGCTGGAATAATCATACTTGCAGCAGTTTTACTCGGTGCGATATACAATTATTATATTAATATAAAATATAATGGGTACAAAATAGAGGAAAGAAGCAGCATAAAAAATAAAAATTCAGCTTCTTATGCCAGCTACAATGATTATATACTGAAATACAGCAAAGACGGAATAGTGGCACAGGATGCTTCGGGAAAAGAGCTGTGGAACGGCAGCTATGACATGGCATCATCGGCAATAGATATATGTGGAGAATATGTGGTAGTCGCTGATGTGGGAGAGAAAAATTTCATAGTTTATAATGGGGATGATTCAGGAAAGGAAATAACGACAGATTATCCCATAGTTCAGGCAGAAGTATCAAAACAAGGGGTTGTTGCCGTATTACTTGAAGAATCATCTTCAAATGTTATAAGAATTTATAATCCTTATGATGTGCAGAATAAGCTTTTGGCAGAGATACCGACAAATATTGATGACGGTTACCCGGTATCAATAGATATATCTGACGACGGAGTAAATGTGGCAGCAGTATTTGTAAGCGTAAATGACAGTAAGATACAGAGCAGAGTCGCATTTTATGATTTTTCGGATGTAGGGAAGAACAGCAATTTCCTTGTGGGTGCCCAGGTTTACAATGACAAGCTCATATCAGAAGTAAAGTATCTGAATGATAATGATGTATGTGTATTTGGAGAAGACGGGTATTGTGTATGGACTAATCTGCGTCAGCCGAAAGTTAAATTTCAAAAAAAATATGGAACATCAATAAAAAGTGCGTTTTATAATTCAAAATATATTGGTGTAATACTTGATGCTGATGATGGAAACAAAAATGAACTGGAAGTATTTGAACTGTCAGGAAAAAGAAAGTTAAAGATTGAATTAAGTGAACAGTATAAGCAGGTACAGTTAAATGATAACAATGAAATAATGTTAAATTCTGATTCAAAATGTGTTATTTATAAAATGAATGGGATAAAAAAATTTTCAAGTGATATTAAAGGTAAAGTAGAATATTTTTACGCTTCAGGAGACAATAAATGTTATTATCTTATACTTGAAAATGAAATTCAAAAAATAAAATTGAAAAAAATTAAAAAAAGGGGTTGACGAATCCAAAATAAAGAGTTATACTAGCAAAGCACTGTTGAGAGAGCAACAAACTTAAACAGTTTGGAGAGGTATCGAAGTGGTCATAACGAGGCGGTCTTGAAAACCGTTTGTCCGCAAGGGCGCGTGGGTTCGAATCCCACCCTCTCCGCTCAGATCTCTATATAGAGTAGTAATGGTATAGAGATTTATTTTTTGCTTATTTTTAAACTAAATATTGTATTTATGTATGCGATTAGAGTTGTGTACATAAGTTGAAAGACGAGTTAAGACTCGTATCTTATCTGTTATGGAGAGGTATCGAAGTGGTCATAACGAGGCGGTCTTGAAAACCGTTTGTCCGCAAGGGCGCGTGGGTTCGAATCCCACCCTCTCCGCTGTGGTTGAATCCACTATATAAAGTAGTTTTTTATACGGCTGGAAAGTGAGAGATAAAAAATGAAAAAAGGTGTTGACAACAACAGTGAAATGTTGTAAGATACATATCGCTGTCGCAGAAAGCGATAAGAAACAAAGTGTGAAAGCATGAGGTTTCTTGCTGGTGCGAAAGCAGGAAATCAAAAAGATTTCCAAGATTTTATTTTTTGAAAGACTTCAAAAAATAAAATAAAAAAGTTCTTGACAAGCTAAAGCAAAAGTGATAAGATATATATCGCTGACGCAAACAGCAAGTCAGTAACACTGATAAAGAAATGTCAGTGCAAAAAAAGGTCGGATGAAGACCTGGAACATTGATAATTGAACAGTAAAACAACCCTGAAAATTCTAAAATAAATTTTCAAAGTTCTTATCTAACACATGCAGATAAGAACATGCGAGGTAAATCGGATTTCTTAATGAAATTCAGACGCGAAGTTGTAAAACAACTTCTAATGACAAAGTTGATTAAAATTTTGTCTATGCCAAGTTTTACTTGGACAGGTCAAAACTTAAACATGAGAGT
>NZ_QUJS01000005.1:0-411 GCF_003480745.1 Clostridium sp. AM27-31LB
AGCTATATCCGGTATTGACATTTCACATTCTTCATACAATGTCTCGATTTTTCCTTCAATTTTTGCATCTTTCATAGAATTTTCCCATGCTCTGCACATATCAATTACCTCCTCTTCGTCATTCCCAGCAAATTTTGCCCCGGTTATTATATTTATCAATTCTACCGCTTCTTTTTCTACATGATTAAATCTTGAGTTTCCTTTTATCCAGCTACCGTCTTTATCACTTTGGTGTTTGATAAACTGTATCACTGCCCCTAAGTCAGTTTTGAATTTATCGAAATTTTCGTCTGATATTTTTGCCGGTTCTATAAGATTTATCTTATAATCCGGTACATACGACAGTAATTCAACATTATCAACTGACAACATTTCATGTATGCTTTTTGCACCATCCCAGTCTCTATCCCC
>NZ_QUJS01000005.1:421-173870 GCF_003480745.1 Clostridium sp. AM27-31LB
CCGGTTATTATATTTATCAATTCTACCGCTTCTTTTTCTACATGATTAAATCTTGAGTTTCCTTTTATCCAGCTACCGTCTTTATCACTTTGGTGTTTGATAAACTGTATCACTGCCCCTAAGTCAGTTTTGAATTTATCGAAATTTTCGTCTGATATTTTTGCCGGTTCTATAAGATTTATCTTATAATCCGGTACATACGACAGTAATTCAACATTATCAACTGACAACATTTCATGTATGCTTTTTGCACCATCCCAGTCTCTATCCCCAAAATATACTACCAATGTGATTACAGGCATTAATTTATCTTCCTTTTTAAACCCTGATAAAAATTCTTCTGAGTTTAACTTAATCTGCTTTTTCTTCGACCTGTCTCTATAAGACCGCTTTGCTTCTTCTACCTGCTTTGCATATTGTAATGCATCATAAAGCATATTTTTTACTGACATAGCATAATGGATTTTGTCCTGGTTTTCAATTCCAAGCACTACATAGACCGCCTCGTCATCCTTTGCCATAGACCACAACATAAGATTGTCTCTCAATTTCTGAACTGCCATATCAGCATCATTTCCATATGGCAATGCAATCTCTGCCGTATCTATTTTTTGCAATTCTTCAGGTTTTATTACCTGTCTTCCATCATAAATGTAAAAATTAAAGGCATCCGCTATAATATCCCTATGCGACATATACTGCTTTGTTGCTATATCGATTTTCCCCATAAATGTCTCCTTTCTTACATTATACATACTGTATAATAAAAATGCAATATTCCCTCCCAGTTTTTGCAAACACTTGTTCGCTTTTTGTATTTCTATATTATCACATGAATATATGTTCGTCAAGACATTTCATTCATGAAAGGATATTCGTGCTACGTACAATCATGTATTGACCCATCACACAAAAGCAATGATTGACTCTTTAATTTTATAATTTGATAATGTTTTTTTCTTATACATCACCTCTCAGTTTTTTACCATACAATAGTAAACATAATAAAAAAGACGGACTACCTGCATTGCAAACAGTCCATCTTTCCATTCCATTTTATCTCATCAGATATAATACATTTCATCCGCATCTCTGTCTGTGTTTGAATACTCATCAGCCAGTTTTCTGAGTGTTACATTTTTGATTACTTTTCCTGTCTCCTCATTTATACGGTCTATAACAAGTCTCTGGAGTGCTTTGGATATACCTTTTACCATACAGTTTTCGGATATTTCCTCGTCCTCTATCTTGTAATCACCCTCCACTGCATTTAATACATCCTCCACGCTTATATCTGTGGATGGTCTTGCAAGAAGATAACCTCCGTTTATACCAGCCACACTTTTTACAATACCGGAGCGTTTTAGATTTGAAAAAATCTGCTCAAGGTATTTGGTAGATATATCATTTTCTTTTGCTATCTTGCTCAATGTCATTTTCTCTTTATCACTGTTAAGTGAAAGATAAACCAATGCTCTTAACGCATATCTGCCTCTCTTGGATAATTTCATATCTACAACCCCTCCATATTTTATTATGTACTCTCGTAATCTTTTGAACGAAGAATTCCGAGAGTACATTATTTCTTAACATTACCGTTCATACAAAAGCTGGTCAATGCCTATTCTGCTCTTCAAATAAATTCACCGTTTCCTGCCACTCTCACATCATAGGCAGAAAGTTCATCAATATATTTAACGATTTCATCTGTCTCGACCTTGATATCCTCAGGAAGTACATGATAATACTCTTCACTTGCAATTCTTACTGTTGATGCATATTTCTCCTCTACAAGAAGTAATGTTATAACTCCTGCATGATGAAGATGCTTGATAACATCTGAAATATTTTCTTCTGACCCCGGAGCATAAAGGTATGTATGCTTGCCCTGGATTGAAAGTTCTTTTTCTACTTTTTCAAGCAGACTTCTTGACACGCCCTGTCTCTCAACCGAGAATGCTATTGCTACTGCTTTCTGACCGTTTAATGCTGCTCGTACATTTCTGTCAACTCTTCCTGCAAAAAGTCCTTCACCGCCCTCATTTACTTTTTCAACAACACCACAAGCTGATGTCATGTTTGTTACACGGTCGATAAGGATAAGTTCTCCAAGTGTCTTGTGGTTTTTAAATTCATCTACTACAATCTTATCTGCAAGCGATATTGTGCAAAGTGCGATTTCATTCTTTGACAGTTTGTCGGCTTTCTTTTCCTCACCTGTGTTTACATCTACAGTGTGAACGATTTCCGTTACGATACCAGGAATCATTTTTGTTCCGAGTTTTACAAAGTAGTTTTTGCCGTTTTCGAGAATATCATCATCCATCCAGAGAAGTGTTGCCGTGATTGATGATGATACTTTTATATCTGTATCTTTTTCAAGTACACATCCTCTTGATACATCAACCTCTCTGTCAAGCTGGATTGTAACCGGCTGTCCTTTTTCGATAGTCTCAGCCTTTTTGTCTCCTACAAGTAGGCTCTTTACATGAGCTTTCTCATTGCTTGGAAGTGTTGTTATCTCATCACCTACGCTTATTGTTCCTGCTTCAACCTGTCCCTGGAAACCTCTGAATGTGTGGTTTGGACGGCTTACTCTCTGAACAGGCATATAGAAACCTTTTTCTGTTGTCTTTTCTTCAATATCAACATTTTCGAGATACTCAAGAAGCGGAACACCTGTGTACCACGGTGTATTTTCTGATTTTGTCGTGATGTTATCACCCTCTGTTGCTGATACAGGCACGATGACATAATTTGCAAGCTCAAGCTCTTTTGCAAGTTCAGCAATCTGAGCTTCTATCTCCTTAAATCTGTCCTCACTGTAATCAACAAGATCCATCTTGTTTACGGCAAATACAAAGTATTTAATTCCCATAAGCTCACAGATGCGTGCGTGTCTTCTTGTTTGAACTAAAACACCCTGCTTTGCATCTATAAGTATAACCGATAAGTCTGCAAATGATGCACCTACTGCCATGTTTCTTGTATATTCTTCATGACCCGGTGTATCGGCAACAATAAAACTGCGATTATCTGTTGTAAAGTAACGGTATGCAACATCTATCGTGATACCCTGCTCTCTCTCTGCCATAAGTCCGTCAAGAAGAAGTGAGTAGTCAATCTTTCCCTCTCTGCTTCCAACCTTTGAATCAAGTTCAAGTGATTTCTCCTGGTCGGCATAAAGTAATTTTGAATCATATAATATATGTCCTATAAGTGTAGATTTTCCATCATCCACACTTCCGCATGTAATAAATTTTAATAATCCTTTCATCCTAGAAATAACCCTCCTTCTTTCTTCTTTCCATGCTGCCTGCTGCCTCATGGTCAATAACACGACTCGTTCTCTCTGACTCTACCGCACTAAGTGTCTCCTCAATAATCTCGTCAAGAGTCTCTGCATCTGACTCAACACCACCCGTAAGAGGATAGCATCCGAGTGTACGGAAACGAACTTTTTTGTACTCAATCTTCTCACCCGGTCTGAGTTTAAGTCTGTCATCATCTACCATAATGATGTTTCCGTCTCTCTCAATGACAGGACGCTCTTTTGCAAAATAAAGTGAAGGGATTTCAATGTTTTCTCTCTTTATATACTGCCAGATGTCTTTCTCTGTCCAGTTTGAAAGTGGGAATGCTCTTACTTCCTCTCCCTTGAATATCTTACTGTTGAAAAGTTTCCACATCTCAGGACGCTGGTTTTTAGGATCCCATGCATGAGCTTCATTTCTGAATGAGAAAATTCTCTCTTTCGCACGTGACTTTTCCTCGTCTCGTCTTCCGCCGCCAAATGCTGCAGTAAACTGATATTTATCAAGTTCCTGCTTAAGTGCCTGTGTTTTCATAATGTCAGTATAAGCTGAACCGTGGTCAAAAGGATTGATTCCTTTCTTAACACCATCTTCGTTTGTATATACTATAAGGTCGATTCCAAGTTTCTTTGCCATTCTGTCACGAAACTCTATCATTTCCTTAAACTTCCATGTTGTATCTACATGAAGGAATGGAAATGGTGGTTTCTCCGGATAAAATGCTTTCATTGCAAGATGAAGCATTACCGAGCTGTCTTTACCGATTGAGTAAAGCATTACCGGCTTTTCAAACTCTGCCGCCACTTCTCTTATTATGTAGATTGCCTCTGCCTCTAATTCATCAAGATGAGATAAATTTCCCATAACGAACCTCCTGTTCCTTTTATCAATATTTATTAGCGTCTTTTTTGTTTATAACTATCTCCTCTACACTTCCGTCAGCCTTTGTGATCGTCCATGTATTTATATCTCCCTTAGAGGATACTGATAAAACGCTGCCTGCGCCTCCAACATCAGCTCCCAGGAAAAAGTCGATTGCATTTATTTTACACTCTTTTATACATGATGTGCAACCCCAGCAATCTCTTTCATGCTTTATAAAAGCTTTTCCTTTTTCATTTTTTTTAATCAGATTTCCCGGACAGGCTTCAATACAAAGTCCGCATCCGACACACTTTTCATCATTTATCCGAATGCTCATAAACCTTGCCTCCCGTCACCAAATCTCTGTAAATAATTTTTATCCTGCCATCCTCATATCTTGAGTTTACATATTTGAGATAATCGTCGCTCTTATTAGGATAATCCAAATTTTCGGCAAAACTGTGCCATCTTGTCTCTTTTCTTGCTTTTAAATGCTCAATTAAGACTTTACATACGACTAATCTCTCTTTTAATTCATAAATTCTCAGCAAATCATCCATATCATCCGCATGAAGATTTACAGAAAGTTTTTCAATATCGTCAATCTTTCTCTTTGCAATCTCAAGTCTACTCTCATTATACTCGTAATTTGTACTTATACCGCCTGCATACTGATCCATTATCTTCTGCATTGTCTCCTCAAGCTGCTCTGTATCTATAAATCCTTTTGGATTTGCAAAATAGCTTTCATACTCGGCTTTCTTCTCATCTGTCGAAGCATCATTGCCATCGATAACTTTTACTGATAAATCGTTTGCTGCCTTACTATCTGTATCCGAGCCTGCAAATTCTTTTACATACTCTGCTGCCGACTGTGCCGCTATCTCACCCTCCACCAATGCTCCCGTGACATATTTCTGAGGACATCCTCCTGCAACATCACCTGCCGCATAAAGACCGGTGATAGTTGTCTTTCTGTCATTGTCTATCCAATAGCCGCTCGCCGTGTGACCGCCTACTATATATGGCTCTGTTCCCTCTATCTCAACATTTTCATTTTTAGGACCTCTTCCCAACTCTATCCATTTGAGCGTCTGACTCGGTGCCATGTTGAGATATGCCTTGTAAAGATCGCTCTGCTGTTCATCTGATATTTCGTCTGTCTTTAAGTAACAAGGACCCCTGCCTTCTTTGTTCTCTGTTACTGTACCGTAAAGACGCTGTGATGTTGTAAGACCATATTTATCTTCATATATCTCACCGGCAGAATTTAACTGCTTTGCGTGAACTCCCTGCGCAATAGTTCCCGTAGGTGCTATCGTGTCTTTACATCTGAGTGCGATAAAACGCATCTCAAATGTTGTCATCTCGGCTCCCGCCTTTATACCCATAGCGTATCCTGCTCCGGTGTTGAACGGCGGATACCACATCTTATGTCTTGAAAATCCCGGATTGTTCGGTCTGTAAAGACCTGCCGCACCGCCTGTCGCACAGATGACTGCCTTTGCATTTATCTTATAAACCGTCCTGTCATTTACATCAAACCCGTAAGCACCTTTGATAACACCGTCTTCAACTATATAATCAGTGATGTTTACATGATTTATAACTGTTGTGTTATCAAGTTTTTTTACTGCCTCTGCAAGTATAGGCTTGATATTTTCACCATTTATTTTTATATTTCGGTTGCCTCTTGCAACATATTTGCCATCTTTATCTTTTAAAATGACAAGACCGAGATGTTCCATATGTGCCGTAACTTCATTTAGCCTCTCTGACATTGAAAGAAGTAGATCCTCTCTCACTATACCGTCAGCGTCTTTTTTTGCATAATCCACATAATCCTGTGGAACATGACCTTCTGTGATGTAAGCATTTATGGCATTTACACCTGCTGCAAGACAGCCGCTTCGCTTAATATTGGCTTTTTCAACGATAAGGACATTTACATTCTTCTCCTGACCGAGCGTGATAGCTGCATAACAGCCTGCCGTGCCGCCGCCAATGACCAGCACATCGGTTGTCAGTTCTCTAAAATCCATTGGGCAACCCCCTTTATTTATCGTATTTCCTACTTTTTCTATATGTTTTAGTAACTCATAGCTATAACTATACCCTACTTTTCCTATCATGTCAATAGGAATTATGCAAAAATATTAAAAATAAGGTAACAGTTCAGCCAATTATCTCATCAAAAAAGAACTGCCATCCAAATATGCATCCGAAACAGCAGTTCTTTAATTATCCCATATTAAAAATGTTCTTTTCTTAATACATTCTAATGTACTATATCAATGACATTTCGCCAAATAACTTGCATAAATTTCCATCTGCTGTGTTGTTGTCAATCGCCGTAGCCCGCTACGGCTCATTCCTCCGCCTTGCAGAATGAAAATTTACCCTGCGTTATTTAGCTGAAAATCAATGATACACTACACTAGTAAATATAAAATTCGTATGTGTTTATAAGGTCGCTCTTATAAGTTTTCTTACCTGACTTTGTGCTTGCAAGTATTCTTATGTAATATGTCTTATGCTTTTTAATCTTGCTCTTGCCGCATTTTTTAATAGTAATGGCTGTTGTCTTTGCTTTAGTTGATTTAACAGTCTTAAAACCAGACTCCTTACTTGTAGAAATCATCACCTTATAACCTGAAGCATTTTTTACTTTTGACCAGCTTAATTTCACACTTTTTTTATTTGCCTTTGCAGATATTTTTGAAGAAAGTCCTGCATATCTGTAACTGCTCCATGCACTGTATGCCTTTTTATTGTTGCCGCATGACACATATGTACGAATTCTGTAACGATAAAATGTACCATTGAAATTTCTTATCTCAACTGTGTTTCCATCATTTGAACAGGTTCTTTTATTTTTTCCTGCCGGTGTCTGAAGCTGAACCTGAACACCGTCATATGCTCCTACTGCTGAATCAGCATAGATACCTATCTTATAATCATTCAGATTATACCAGATGTTTGTAAATCCAAAGTTAGAAGAAGCTACTTTGTTGGTAAGCGTTTTTACTCCCCATTTGCTTCCATAACCGGATTTTGCTATAAATCCTGTTGTCTCTGCTTTACGGCAGGGATAACATCTCACATCGTAGCTTGTTCCAGTATTAAGTGCCACTGAAGACTTTATTGTACTTGTTGTGCTTTCACCTATCTGAAAATCACCTGTATATAACTGATACAGATTAGCTCCGACAACATCTGAACTTTTCATCGTAATACTGTTTGTCGCAGCGCCCGTCTGAATAAGTGTCATACCATCTGCATTTGGAGCTGTAACTACTTCGACAGGCTCTGACCATCCTGAAGCTGGTGTCGGTGTATTAGTCTTATCAATTTTCCATGAATATGTAGAAAAACTTCCAACTCTCGCATAATATGTACTTCCTGCCGTGAGAGAATAGACCGTATCACTTGCAGATGATGTAGTCTCTACAGTAACCCATGTACTTCCGTCCTGGCTAAACTGAATCGCATAACTTTTAGCTCCAAGATCCGCATTCCACTGAAGACCTATACTGCTATTATCTCCTTCTGTCTGTGTAACTCCTGTTACTGCTGCCTTACTGTCTGCCTTAGAAAAGACAAGCATACCCGCTGTAAGTGCAACTGTAGCAACTAAAAATTTAACTGATTTTTTCACTTCATATCCTCCTTTTTCTTTTAATGTACTCTCGGTATCTTCTCAAAACAAGTCATTTCGGCTGCATTCCCGATATACTGTTTCCATTTTCTCGTCGTACACACTACAAAAATGTCATTGTATATCAAAAATCCATCTCGAAATTCTTCGTTCAGAAGATTCCGAGAGTACATTTTAATAAACATCAGTTTCGCATATTTATATGACAAAAACAAGTCACATATTCATGCATAAAATATGACATTATAATAATGATTTTAGAATGTCATACATTATAACAGTACACAATATTTTGTTTAATGTCAATCACATATTTTTGCAATGCTTATTTACAAAATACTCTGTGGTATAAATTTTATCTTCTATATTTAATGCAATATTATAACTCCCGTTTTTTATCCTGTCTAACGGCACATTTACATAGTATTTCTGCTTTATAAATATCTGACTTTTCTGCTCCGTATCTGAGAAATCCTGCTCATATGTTCCATTTTCATTGTAGAGATACACCTTTTTTACCAAGTGATCCCTGCCGTATATCTGCAATAGGTCTCCGACTATACGAACAATGACAGGAAGTCCGTTTTCAAAACACTCCACATCATCACTTTCTTCATACTCATTTATGGCAATGGCATTGCTGAGATTTTCAAAATTTCCCTCTTTATATGTTGGAGCTTTAAGTTCCCCTACAATTATATCTCCGTCACCGCAAACAGATTTCGATAATTCTTTTGCATCAAATTTCATCTCGCTTCCACTAAAGAAATCCTTTTTACAGGATATTTCTTTTACACATTTACCTGTCTGATAGTCATATTTATATATTTTTGCCCTGCAGCCGTCAATCTCCTCTTTCAGATTTCCACACATCGCATATATATAATCTCCGTCATCAGTCACAAATGCGTTCGAGCGTGTGATACTTAAAGCAGTCGGCACTCTTTTTTCCTTTGACACTGTTCCCTTTTTTTCATCTATATTTAATATAAGTACATTTGAGCCCTCTATCTTATCAAAATATCTTACGGGTCTTCGATTAGCCGTATGGTTGTCAAATAAGATAATCTTATATTTCCCTGCATCACTGTCATAATCTAAAAGTGAAACCGCATGCTGCTGAAAAAACCATTCCATACTCTCTGCCGGTCTTAATACCTTATCCTTTTGTGCTGTATTCTTATAAAATTTTGGATTTGCAATAATCCATACAAGTTCATTATCTTTAAGACTTATCTTCGCTATCGTGTGTATATTTCTCATTGATACTATGACGCAGTCCTCTTCAGCTATGTAGTCAAATGAATTTATATGTGCCCAGTCACTTCTCGTAACATATGTATCATCAAACAGCTCATTCACATTTATGCTTCTTAGCACATTTCCCGTTTCCGCATCTATTTCAATTATCATGTTTTCTGCAAATGAATCATTTATCGAACTTGATGCTATAAGATAATTTCCTGTATTTTTTTCTCTCACTGCCCAATGATGAAATCCGTTTGGATGAAGAAATGTCTTATAAACACGGCCCATATAGTCCATCTCGTGCATCACCACAGAATGTGCATTTCCGTAATTAGGCTGACGCATATATTTTTCAGCATATAAAAATCTTCCATTGCCAAGCTCATGTATGCCATAAGGATGCGACGGTCTTCCAAGTATAAATCGGACATTTCCATTTTCATCAAAGGCATAAGTTGAACCGCTGTAACCGCCTGTCACAAGCATAAATCTGTCGTCTTTTTCATCCGTCTGCCCCGTCACATTTACATTCGTTTCGAGTTTTCCTCTAAGTTTAGGCGTATGTATCATTATCTTGTTCATATCAAGCACATTTTTGTCAGCATCTAAAAGATACACCTGAACAAGGTTATAAGCATTTTCATAAAGACCTATTATCGGAACTCTGTGTCTTGTTGTGTATGTCTCATCACACACCGTATAATCTTTAGAGCCACGAATCCCTTTTATCACATATCTCACCATACATTGCATCTCAGTGTTAAAAAGCAGCACTGCCGTCAACAACGATATTTTATAAGGATTTAATATCAAAAGAGCATTTTTGAAACTGTAAATGTCATTGTCTAAAATGTGCTTTATCGCCAGTTCTTTTTTATAAGTCTGCACCGCCATAGACTGTTGAACATTTTCAATATTTGTATCATATCCGTATTTTTCTTGATTTTCTGAAAGCTGTTCTTTTTCAGCCATCTGTGAAAAAACTTCTTCATTGATTATAAATGTATTAAATAATTTCTTTTTTATCACATTGCTTAACTGACTCTTAATATTCATTCCGGTGACTCCTTTTTATTTTTATGTACTCTCAAATTCTTCTGAACTAAAAATTCTGGTAGTTCATTTTGTTATCATATAATAATGCTTTAACTGCATGATATGGCTTAAATTCCTATATCACAAAAAAGTGCATTTTTCTAC
Organism: Clostridium sp. AM27-31LB; assembly: GCF_003480745.1. Taxonomy (NCBI): domain Bacteria; kingdom Bacillati; phylum Bacillota; class Clostridia; order Eubacteriales; family Clostridiaceae; genus Clostridium; species Clostridium sp. AM27-31LB. The sequence continues at coordinate 10,706 of NZ_QUJS01000005.1, forward strand.
ATATAAATCATGTACCTGCCAAGATTAAATATATAATAAAGATAATTCGTGTCACCGGGACGAAAATTTCGTGTCAGTTTTGTTTTATTTTTGTGTCAGTTTTGTTTTACCAATCAACTCCATACCGACTAAGCTCCACCCTGCCATCTTCAACCTTTATGCCGTCAGCTTCGAGTCTTTTTTTCTGTTCGTTTTCACCGCCGAACGCAAATGCTCCCGAAAGTTCCCCCTTAGAATTTACCACACGGAAGCACGGTATATTCTCCGGGTCTGGATTTTTGTGCAGGGCATTGCCGACGGCTCTTGACATTTTAGGATTGCCAGCCATAGCCGCAACCTGCCCGTAAGTTGCAACTTTTCCTGCGGGGATTTTTTTAACCGCCTCGTAAATCCTCTTAGTGGGACTGTCAGTCACTATCTCATAGCTTTCCGTAATCATCCTTTTAATATCCTTGTCAGGAATTGAGCCGTCAAGAATGATAGTGTTCCAGTTTTCCTTATTCTGATGCCACCCCGGAATAACAGACTCAAAAGCATCTCTCCAAAAGTCACGCCACTCATCATTTACCTTTACATTAAGGTTGATGAAGCCGTTTCTTTCATATGTCCATAAAAAAACCTTTTTACTTCCTTTTACACGCACAAGCTGCCAGTTTTCATCGTGAAACGGAGCACTCTGGTAAGTGTTCGGAAATGAAAGTCCGAAGTTTAATGCTTCTTCTCTTGTTGTCATTGTTCGTTCTCCTCTCGTCCATATCCCCCTCCTCTTTCCACCTATTTTCACTACCCAATCAGTCCTCTATCCATATACTCCGCTATCTGCTCAGCAAAATAAGTAAGATATATGCTTGAACCAGCTCTGTAGGTTGCTGCTGCCATCTCACACACTATCTTTTCCTCGTCTATGCAGTCTGCTTTTGCGGCCGCTTTTACCATAGCATACTCTCCGCTCACACTGTATGTTGCCACAGGCACATCCACTATATCAGCAACTTCCCTCACTATGTCAAGATAACTCATTGCAGGTTTTACCATAATGATGTCTGCTCCTTCTTCAACATCCTGCAATGCTTCTTTTATGCCCTCTTTTCTGTTATGATAATCCATCTGATAAGATTTTCTGTCACCAAAAGACGGTGCTGAGCCTGCAGCATCCCTAAACGGTGAATAAAATGATGATGCATATTTTACGGCATATGACATTATCGGTGTGTTTGTAAATCCGTTCTCATCGAGTGCATTTCTGATAGCTAGCACTCTTCCGTCCATCATATCTGACGGTGCAACCATATCCGCACCGGCTTTCACATGGGAAACCGCTGTCTTTGCCAAAAGTTCAAGTGTGGAATCATTGTCTACATCATGACCGCAGAGCAGTCCGCAGTGACCGTGTGAAGTATATTCGCACATACACACATCTGTTATAAAATACATATCAGGAAAATCTTTTTTTGCTGCCCTTAATGCTCTCTGCACGATTCCATCATCATCATAAGCACCACTTCCGACTTCGTCTTTTACATCAGGTATGCCAAACAGTATAACGCTTTTAACACCTGCTTTTTTCAGACTTTCAAGTTTCTCTGACATTCTGTCTATACTGTAACGGAACTGTCCCTCCATAGACGGGATTTCCTCTACTATATTCTCTCCTTCTCTTACAAACATAGGATAAACAAGCGATGACTTATCCATTCTTGTTTCCCTCACCATCTTCCTTAATATCTCATTTTGTCTTAATCTTCTTGCTCTCTGTATCATATTTGCCCTCTTTTCTTTATATCTGTTTTTCTCACAAAATTTGTTATTTAAAATATAATGTTGAGTACAAAAATTATTTTTCCCTCTGCATCAATACATATTTTAATCATACAGCAATAATATCTCGTCGATAAATCAACAATACCACTGTATTTTTGCAATTATTTCCACAAAATCCTGAAATTCCTGTGCATTACTCTTTTCTTTTATATCAAAAATCATCTTATGAACAGCCGCATCCAGTGATTTTTTCTCAGCATTTTCTTTGATATATGCCATAAATCTATCTATTTTTTCACGGTTTGCCCTAAATATCTCATTTTTAAGATATTCCTGCTCATATTCTCTTATTATCTCTTTTGCATCGCACAAATAACTTTTCTTTAATTCATTGTTTTTTGCGGCAAGCCTGTTCATATCTTCCATTGAATATCTCGCCACGCCCTGTATTTTCTCTATATCAGGCGATATGTCAAACGGAACTGCAAGGTCGATAAATACAACTTTATTTTTATGCTCTTTTACCTCAAAATGCTTTCTTGTGACAGTATAATGCGGACTTGATGTTGCACTTATTATAACATCCATCTTTTCCATATGTTCATATCTGTCTTTGTAATCTATTATATTGCATCTCGCATTTTTCTCTGGGATGTGGCTTCTTGCGGTTACATAAACATTTGCTCCCTCTATATCAAGTGCATCCAGCATAACTATATTTCCGATTTTTCCGGACGCACCTATTATCATAATGTTTTTTCCGGATAATGTACCAAATTCCTCGCCCGCCTGTTTTAGTGCAAGACTTGCAGTCGATACGGAAGTCTTTGACATAGGTGTGTCTGTCTTTACTTTCTTTGCCGCCGCCATCGCTGCCTGAAAAAGTGAGTGAAACAAATTTCCTATATATCCTTTTTTGTCACTTGCAAGATAAGCATTTTTTACCTGTCCCAAAATCTGGTCTTCACCAAGCACAACAGAGTCAAGACCTGCCGCAACCATAAAAAGATGGTGAACCGCCTTTTTTTCTTCGTATCTTAATATTACATCCTGAATTTCTGAATTTTCTGAAACTCCGGCTTCTTCTAAAAGTACCTGCTGCATAAAAAGCACCGCTGTCTCCGTTTTTTCCCGGACTTCGCAATAAAGTTCCGTTCTGTTGCAGGTTGCAAGAAGTACCGCTTCATTTATATAAGGCGAACTTATAAGCCTTTCCATTATCCTCGCCTTTGCATCATCATCAAATGCAAACAGACCTCTTATCTTTGTATCTGCGGTCTTATGACTAACGCAAAGTAATTGTATGCTCATAAACTGATAACCTCACAAGTCCTCTCGATATCCTCTTTTGTATGTGCGACTGATACAAACATTGCTTCAAACTGTGCAGGTGCAACATAAATCCCATTGTCGAGCATTTTCCAGAAATATTCTGTATATGCGTTTGTATCAGATGTAAGTGCACTATCATAATCATCCACGACCTCACCTGTCTGGAACGCAGATAAAAGCGAACCTATCTGATTTACATGGAGAGGAATGTTTTTCTCTTTTGCCATCTTTCTGTACGCATCTGCAAGTTTTTTTGCACTCTCATCTATCTGTTTATAGTATTCAGGATGTGCTTTTAAAATCTTAAGAGTTTCAATTCCTGCCGTTGTCGCAATAGGATTTCCTGACAATGTACCAGCCTGATAAACCGGTCCTGTCGGAGAAACCCTGTCCATTATCTCTTTTTTTCCGCCATATGCAGCGATAGGCATACCACCGCCGACAATCTTGCCGAGCGTCGTCATGTCCGGCTTAACACCAAAATACTCCTGTGCTCCGCCAAATTTAAGCCTGAATCCTGTTATAACCTCGTCAAATATAAGAACCGTTTCATATTTTAATGTAATATCACGAAGAAATTTTAAAAATCCCTCTTTGGGAGGAACAACACCCATATTGGCGGCTACAGGCTCAACTATGATTGCGGCAACATTTTCACCATACTGCTCCATAAGTTCTCTTACGGAATCCTCGTTATTGTACTCTGCAACAAGAGTGTTCTGCGTATAAGAAGCCGGAACTCCCGCACTATCCGGAACAGCAGTCGTAAGAGCCGCCGAACCAGCTTTCACAAGAAGTCCGTCAGAGTGTCCGTGATAATTTCCCCTGAACTTTATTATCATATCTCTGCCCGTATAGCCTCTTGCAGTACGAATGGCACTCATCGTAGCTTCTGTCCCCGAATTTACAAGTCTTACTTTCTCAATAGATGGCATTGCATCAGTTATAAGTTCAGCAAGCTCCAATTCTTTTTTAGTAGGAGCACCAAAAGTAAGACCGTCAACACAGGCTTTTTTTACCGCTTCGATAACCTGTGGATGTGCGTGACCTAAAATCCCCGGTCCCCACGAACATACATAATCAATAAATTCATTGCCATCCACATCGTAAATGTGGTCGGCATTAGCACTTTTTATAAAAAGAGGTGAACCTCCGACACTGCCAAATGCTCTCACCGGACTATTAACACCACCGGGAATCTTCTCAAGTGACTTCTCAAACAAAACCTTAGAATTTTCCATATTCGACCTTATATTCATCTTAAAAAGCACCTCCATATCTATATTTACAAATATTCATCTTAATAATACCTATATAAATTCATTATGTTATAATCAATCTTTATCTTAAATTATAATATCTATTTTAAAACAATCTTTACCTGCAATAGATTGTACGGTAACTGTACAATCAACACAATCTAAAATTTTTTCGCAATGTCATTTATTATAACATCCACAATACCTCTTGCATCAAACTCCTCTGCAACAAGTTTCACCCTCAGTCCTGCCTCCTCGCAGTCCCTCTTTGTCACCGGACCTATAGCAACGATATTGTCATGCTCACAACCTGCCATGTTCCTTAATGCTCTTGCACCTGAACCGCTTGTCACAACAATATAATCAACATCAGGACATATCCTTTTTACTTCGTCAGCACGCCTTTCGTCCTGAATTGTCTCATAAATGCAGATTTTATCAAACTCAACCGACATTTCACTAAATTTATCCTCGATAAAGTTTTTACCCTGCTTTCCTCTTACAATAAGTATTTTATCCTTATCTGTCAATTCTTTTGACAATTCCTCCGCCAATATTTTTGATGTAAATTTTGATGGTATAAAATCCGCATATAAACCGTATTTTTCGAGTGCTTTCTTTGTCGATGTACCCACTACGGCAAATCTGGCATTTGCAAGTTTTCGTATATCTACTCTTAAATTTCTCAGCCTGTCAAAGAAAATATTTACACCATTTGCACTTGTAAAGATAAACCATGAATATTTTTCAAGATTATTAAATATATCATCACAATCACTGTAATCAGGTATTGTCTCAACAAGGCTTATCGCAATCGTCTCACCGCCGTACTGCTCAAATTCTTTTTCAAGACTGTCCGCCATATTCCTTGAACCTGTTACAAGTATTCGCTTTCCGCTAAGCACTTTTTTTTCATTTTTGCTCTGCCACTCACATATCTGTTTTCCGACTCCGACAACATCACCGACCACTATTATTGCCGGTGCTTCTATATTATTTTTTCGGACCTCGTCCTTAATAGTAAGCAGATTTCCATATACAGTCCTCTGTTTTGCCGTCATTCCTTTTGATATAACAGCCACGGGAGTTTCTTCGTTCTTTCCGTTTTTGATAAGTTTTTCACAGATATTTCCAAGACTTCTAAGTCCCATCAGAAATACAAGAGTTCCCTCCTCTTTTGCAATAACAGAAAAATCAAGAGCTTCTGATGGCTTTGCAGGATGTTCATGCCCCGTAATAATATGAACCGATGAAGCAGCCCCCCGATGCGTTACCGGAATACCTGCACTTGCCGGAACACTGTACGAAGAAGAAATTCCTGACACGATTTCATATCTTATCCCCGCTTTTTTAAGTGCTAAAGCCTCCTCGCCACCTCTGCCAAAAATAAAGGGGTCACCCCCCTTAAGACGCACAACATATTTTCCGCTCAAAGCAAGATTTACGAGAAGTTCGTTTATCTCAGGCTGTTTTTTATAAATCTTATCAGCCCTTTTTCCAACATAGATAAGCTCTGCATCCATCTTCGCTTCATTTAATATTGACGGTGAGATAAGGGCATCATATACGATAACATCCGCCTTTTTAATACATCTTAGAGCCTCGATACTCAGATAATCCCTCTTTCCCGGACCTGCACCGACAAGAGAAACCATTCCTTTATTACCAGTAAATGACTTTTTTAGTTCATCTTTTTTCGTATTTATATCAATGTCTTTTTTATCAATATTTCCATTATCTGATTTTAAATTTAAACAACATTTTGTATTTCCATTCTCTTTTTTAATATCAGTATTCTTAGCATCAGATTTCAAAACATCCACAAGCCTTTTTGCAAGACTAATGGCAAATTTTAAATCCGTATTATCGGCATTGACAGGCTTAGAGATTTTTCCCCACTGTTCATCCGGTTTTTCATTTATAACAGCATACTTTGGAGTTTTTCCATCATAAGCATACATTCCCCTGAAATTAAAACCGTGCTCATCCACCGTACAATGAGCACCGCATGGTGCATTACAGCTTCCGTCAAGACATTTTAAAAATTCACGCTCAGCTTCAAGACATATCCTTGCCTTTCTGTCATCAAGTGCCGCCATAACATCTTTTAAATCACCATTTCTGCACTCGATTGCAAGAATCCCCTGCCCTGCCGCAGATATAAATTTCTCCTCGTCAGGGTATATATAATCAAGCTCCTTATCATTGTCAAGACCAAGCCTTTTTAAACCTGCCGCCGCAAGAATAATCGCATCATACTCACCTGATTTTAATTTATCTATCCTCGTTCCGACATTGCCCCTCAGTGATTTTATCGTAGCATCCGGATATATCTGCTTTATCTGGATTTCTCTCCTCAAGCTGCTTGTTCCGATGATACTGCCTGCACCGATTTTTCCTGTTTCTTTTCTTTTGAGAATAACATCCCTGTTGTCATCCCTCAAAAGAACCGCCCCAAGACAAAGCCCGTCCGCAAGTTCCATAGGCACATCCTTTGCACTATGGACGGCAATATCAATAGTTTTATCGAGCAGCTTTTCCTCAATCTCTTTCGTAAAAACTCCCTTGCCGCCAATCTCACCGAGCGGCTTATCAAGAACTTTATCACCATGCGTAACCACATGGACAATCTCTATTTTTTCATTCGGAAAATATTTTAAGATCTGAGCTTTGACAAGCTCTGTCTGAATTAAAGCAAGTTTACTTTTTCTTGTTCCTATCCTAATCATACTGACCTCGTTTCTATGTATATCGGATTTGTCTGATGCAATGTGCAAAATCGATAACAATAATGCAATCCACAGCGGCATCATTTATTTTTAATTATAATACATCCTATATAACCCAGTGGTCAAGTATGCTTTAGAAGTAACATGATTAATACAGACTTTCAGCCATCTTAAGCAACTCACTTTCAGCCATATCATCGTCCGTACCAATGGTATTTATATATTTATCATCATTCCATTGCAATGTTCTCTCCCCCTGTTCTTCATATATATAACCCACATAACCGGCAATCCTTACTTTTCTGCCATCTATATCCCTTTCTGAATATCTGGCGTCTTTTAAAATTTTATTTTTTGAATAAAATAAATACTTCTTATTTTTAGTCCATTTTATATAACCAAAGTCATCATCAGTATTTTGTTCACTTATCTTATACATTTCAGGCACATAATCCGGAAAATCTTTTTTTCTTTTTTTAGCTTTATCTGCTCCATTTTCTTTTGTTTTTTTATTTTTGTCGTAAGTTATACCAAAATTTCCAGCCGAATCCTTATCTGTCTTTGTCGTTTTCCAAGCATCAAATCCAAATATATTAGCATCCATTTTTGTGGCAGCGAATAAAACCGAACTTATAAAAACAACTACAGCAGCAGCTTTAGTAAGTAATCTTAAAATTTTATGTTTCCTGTATTCTGTGGTTTTTTCATCGTTTCTCCCACTAATAATCTTATCCATTGTCCGTTCCTTAAAGTCACTGGGTAACTGAATTTTTTCCAAGTCAACATCATCATATTTTTTCTCCACTTCTCTCTCATACACTTTAAGATAATCTCTTATTTCCTTATCGTTCATAAACTTATCCTCCCTACCATCATTTAACTAATCAAAATTTTTTTTCCATCCAGAAGTTTCTCCAGCTTTTTTCTGCCTCTGCTCAGATATGAATACACCGTTGCTATATTCATATCAAACATTTTGGCTATTTCATCAGCAGTATAACCATAAACATAATAAAACAACATTATATCTGCATATTTCTCAGGCAATTTGCGTATATAATACACAACCTTATTATCTTTAGCTGATTTCGTAAAATCATTTTGAAATGTACTATCTTCTTTTAATCCATGCTTACTCAAAATACCTTTTTCATATAATTCTTCAAATGATACAACATTATTTCTTTTTCGTTTATTATACATATTTATTGCTACTCTTCTAATTACTACAACAATAAATCCCTTAAGTTCCTGGCAATCTTTTTCTTTTATTTTTGAAAAACTTTTAGAAATATTAATAAAAGCATCCTGCACCGCATCCTGAGCAAGACCTTCATCTTTTAAGACATCAAAAGCTATATAATACATAAGCTTTGAATATGCATTATATAGCTGATCAAATTTTTCTTGTTCTTCATAATCCCAATCAAGTTTATTCTTCTTCAAATCTTTTCCTCCGTTCATTTATTTGTTACTGTTGATGCCAACGGTACAAACAGTAATATTTCACTTTATTTTTTCATACACTTCTTGGTTCTATGTCCCTTATACTACATCCTTTCTATATAACTAGTCCTCCCCCTTTTCCACTTCTATCACTTTCTCAAGAACCAACTCCATATTTCTTTAATATTTTATGTTTTATCTGATAAAATTTTTTTAAAACTTTCCCGCTATTAGTAGCTATTTCACACCCTTTTACCTGACTATATTTTGTAGTAGCTGCTTTTCCATCTTCGTTTATGTATTTCTTACATACATGGCTTTTTTTATCTGACAAATTTATCGTCTTAAATGTAATAGCCTCTTTATGTATAGGATATACATTCTGTCCCATTGACACTTCTTTAGATAATTTTCCATCTGCAAATATAAGATATTCGTCTCCCATTTTCATAAAATCCATGAACCCCGTATCTGTATAAATTTCCTTAAAATTTTCTGTTGTCAAGTCCAAAGTATATAACCCCGAAAGCAATATATCTTCTCCTGATGTCATCCCATCTTTAGTCTTAATAACTTTTGTAACTTTTATTTTCTGTACAGCATTACCAAAAACATATTGAAGCTTTCCCGTAACTTTTCCAACAAAAATATTCTTACTCCTATCTAAATCTTCATCAACATGTTCCATAAGTCCCATTAAATCCTCTGACAAATATGCTACATTAAAATTATCCCTTGCTTTTTCGTCATTACATCTGTCTTTTATGGAATTTCGCACAATTAAACCACATACACAAAACCCACTGAATATAACAAACAAAAAAATTATTTTTATTTTTTTTCTACTATCCATTTTCTCTCTCCAAACTTATTTTTCCCATATCCATTCTATATATCTTATCCGACAACACTCTTATATCTTCCGAATTATGACTTGCCAAAAGAATAATAGCACCTCTATGTTTTTCTTCCGCAATAACCTTTCTTATGAGATTTACCCCCTCCTGATCAAGTCCATTAGTTGGTTCATCAAGCATAATAACTTTTGGTTTTTCCATGATTGCCTGTGCTATAGCAAGCCTTTGCTTCATCCCAAGTGAATACTTTCTCACCGCTCTTTTATCCCTCGGATCAAGTCCAACGCGTTCAAGTGATTCTATTATTTCCTTTTTACCTATTTTTTTATTTATTCCTGCGAGAATATCAAGATTCTTAAACCCCGAATATTCAAGATACATTCCTGTATTTTCTATTATCATTCCTATATCTGGCAATACTGAATTTTTTGAAAATATATTTTCTCCATTATAATAAATTTTACCTTCATCTATTTTAATAAGTCCTGATAATGCTCTAAAAAGCATTGTCTTTCCAGAACCATTTCTACCTACAAAACCATATACATTTCCACCTGTCAAATAAAGACTTATATTGTTCAATATAATATTTTTTTTAATTTTTTTTGATATATTTTCTGCTTTTAGTTCAACCATACTTACTAATCAACCTCCTTGTCGGTATCAATTATGTCTATTCTATTTATAATTACAGTCCCTATTGCTATTATAATAACATTTACTATAAGCATATATAAAACTGACCATTGATACTTAATGCTAATTCCCAAACCATCAATAATGTCTTTATTCATTCCCCTAAACTTATGTAATGCCGGCAGCATTTGCATATTAAAATTTAAATTAAATTTAATTTTTAATATTTTTGTAATTTTAGTTTCTCCTACAGATACATTACCTACACTCATAAATAACAATATTTGTAACAAAAAAGTTCCTATTACCATCACTTTACTGCCAAACAAAATTGCCAGAATATTTGCAAATATTGTTATTCCGTATAACCAAAGGCTCATAACCAGAATATGTACTGCTAAAAATTTAACTCCTACATTATCAATGCTAATTTGATATTTCATCATAACAATTGGCAAAGCAGATATATTTAACAAAAGCACATAAATCACAGTATATCCTAAAAGTTTTACAGCTTCTCCTCTAAACCACCATCCACGCTTTTGACACCTCGAAAAAATATAAACACTGCTATAACAAAAATGTCTATATATATATGTTGAAAATATTATAGCATATGTATAATACGGTAAAAGATTTCTTATTCTTAACACCATTTCTGCAGTTGTAAATTTAATAAGTTCACCACAATGATTGTAAACAATATAATGTTGAAGACTCAAACCATCAGCACTCATATAACTTCTTAATCCATATAAAATTATACTAAACCCAACTGCCAGCGGCAAAAATTTTGCATAATATTTCATAATGTATCCCTTCTCGCTTTCAAAAATAACAAACCACTTGCCACAAAGATAATACCGCTCCATACTATACCAAATTTTATGAATTTATATACATTAACGACAGCACTACATGTTTCTATATAATCTGAAAATTTGCCATATATATTCATGCCATCAATAATTTGTATTAAAAGATAACATGGCAAAAACAAAAATGCGGCAAACTTATTTATAATGCATGAGCTTGCTGCAGTAACAAATCCAAGCATTGCCGCTATTCCACTAAATAAAATTATCATTATTAACTGATATATAAATGGATGTTTAAAATATATATTAAAAAACATATATTTTACAATTGTTTTATACTCTCTTGAATATAAAGAACAAAAATAACGATTACCATGCACATTTGCAGGAAATGTTATATAATTAATTATATTTTCAAATAATAGCGGAATAAAAAAGCAAATAAATGTCGAAACAAATACTGCCACAGCTTTTGTCATATAATATTTTTTTCTTCCAACTCTATAAATCCAATATGTTTCTCTCCCTGTTTTAATATCACCAAATAAAGAAAAACCAGCGGGAATTATTGAAACAAACGGAAAAACAATTGCAATTATACGCGTTAATGCATACCTTCCACTCGAAATACTACTTATTTCAACATATGACTGCATCTGTGAAAGCTCATATCCATAATAATCTTTTACATTCATAATATATACACAAACTATACATCCCCATATGATAAACATCATAATCTTATAAGATTTTGTCAAAAAAATATTTTTTAACTGACTTTTAAATAATCTATACATATTTTTCTCCAATTAAATACACTGATATTTGAACAATATTTACACCTCTGTTTTAAAATATAAATGTCATCTTTATAAAACAGAGATGTAATAAAATTTCTAAGCATTCATAAAAAACTATCTTGGATTATATCCTACATTTGTATCTGCTGTATAAGCAGGACTGTTTGTGCAAAAACAAAAATATACATCTTTATATTTCAGCATGCTATCCTTAATACTATATGTACCTGCCGCAGCACCAACTCTAAGTACTATTTCTTTATTAAACATAGTAATTTTATCTTTATTTTGTAAATCAAATCTTATAGCCTGCACATTTTTACTAGTATCATCATTCTTCCATGCCGAATGACATACAGCTCTAACGGTATAATAATTACCGCTTCTTTTAGCTAATAACCTTTTATATCCTGAATTCAGCTTAGGAATATGAATAGTTTTATTGGCAGCAAATGCCATATTGGGCGTTGTAAAAATAATAACTGCTGTAATAATTACAGAAACCATCTTCTTAATTTTTCGATATTCATAAAATCTTCCTCTCTTTCTTTTTCTTTAAATTTTACATATAATCCTTATCACTTTTAATAATTTTCCTTTAAACATAGTTTCTCATCTAATAATTAACTACATTAGAAAAGAATGTTTCTGTCTTCTGGCTATTCCCATTTTTTGTAGTAACAACAAACTTAGCTCTATACTTGCCACCGGATGTCACTTTATAGTTCTTCGTTACTGTAATCATTCTTCCCGAAGACTTAACATCATCCCAGATTTTTAATCTCTTCCATGTTCCAGAACTATACTTTTGCAGTCTGACCGAAACCACTATTGAATCCATTTTAGTCTCAGCTATGTAGCTTATTTTCATCTCAGCAGTACCTTTTGACACGGTTAAATGTCTACTGGTATTATTCATTCCTGATGATAATGTAACAATTTCTGAACTTTGTTCACATTCAAGATTGTCACAAGCTAATGTTTTTTCTGAGTTTCCTAATATCATAGTAACTGCCAAAATTCCCAACAGTATTGTTTTGCACCAATGATTTCTCAAATTTTCTTCCTCCTTTCTCCATATTTGACATAATATCTGTTAAGTCCCATAGTCAATTAGTAGCAGGAATACTTTTTGTTTCCTCCCGCCCATGCACTTTATACCAACTGTCAACCTATGTTCACATAACTAATTTTATGCCCTTCACTATACTAAACAAAATAAAAACCCAAAACCTTGCAACTTTTTAAAAATTTTTTAAATTTTTTCATACCTAATATACTACGCTTTATTTTTTTAAGAAAAAAGCAGGTAAACCTTTAAGATTTTTTTAAGAAAAATTTATGACTTGACCTTATTTTTCAACACAAAAAAGGCATTTACCGGTTTTATCCGAATAAATGCCTTTTGCCGTTAATTACATTTTATGTCTTTTGTAACTTCTGCTTACTATTAATTGTTTCTTATAATGTTATAATGTTGCTGCTTTGCACATTTATGTGCTTTATAACTCTTCTAATGCCTTGTCTAGTTCCTCCTCCGTCAGTGTATCTCCTTTTTTTTCACACATTCTGTATATCTTTTCAAATACTTCTTTTCTCTTTTCTTCTTCCGGTATATTCTCTTTGATATATGGTCTTAATTTTCCGAGCCATACATTTATCTTTTCCAGATTGTCAGGTATAGCATTTTCTATTTTTTTTCTAAGCTCTCTTGCAAGTACCGGACTTTTACCTCCACTGCTGACACCGACAACTATATCCCCTTTTTTTACTATTGATGGAAAGTAAAAATTACAATATTCTTTTCTGTCAACGGTATTTACAAGTATGTTTTTCTTAAAACAGATTTCTGATACCTTTTTATTTATCTTTTCATCGTCAGTTGCCGCTATCACAAAAAATCTGTTGTCAGTATCTGAGTCAGTAAATTCCCTCTGCCAAGTCTTTACTGCTCCCGTATATTCTTTTTTTAATAGTTCAAATTCCTCACATATCTCTGGTGCAACGACTAAGACCTTTGCACCATACTTAAGTACGGCACACGCCTTTCTGTATGCTATCTTTCCACCTCCGACAATAAGACACTCCCTATCCGATATATCAACAAAAAACGGAAAATAACTCATCTTTTTTCTCCTTTGCATTTTAAAATTTAACCTAAAACCGTATAACTCCACCTGATATTCCCATATTTATATCATCTGTTGTCACTGATTCATCGGGTGCAGGTAATCTAAGTCTTAAGGTAACACTGAATTTCGTACCCTCGTTTTCTTTACTCTCGACATATATATCGCCGTCCATAAGCCTTGCAAGATTTCTCGCTATCGTCATACCCAGTCCCGTGCCTGATATGTTTTCTCCAAGAACCTTTTTCTCTCTTTCAAACATCTCAAACAGATATGGCATAAATTCTTCGGAAATACCTATCCCATTGTCTTTCACTATTATCTCATATTCCATATAAATATTATCTGTCTCTTCTTTTACTACACCTCTCTCTGATATTGAAAAATAAATCTTTCCTCCATCTTCAGTGTACTTGACTGCATTACTCAAAAGATTTATACATAACTGTCTTATACGCTTTGCATCACCAACCACATTTTCAAACCGAAGCTTCTTATAGTCTGTATCAAATTCAAGATGTTTTTTATCTGCAAGAGGTCTTATAAGCTGCATAATATTTTCTATCTCTTTTGTCCATGAAAATACCGCATCATTAAGCGAAAATTTTCCACGCTCAAAATTACTTACATCAAGCACTTCGTTGACAAGCTCCAGAAGATTTTTGCTTGAATAAAGTATGCTGTTTAAGCTTTCCATAACCTTATCTGTTTCATTTATATGTGATGCCGCTATCATGTCCATGCCTATTATGGCATTTAACGGTGTACGCATATCATGACTCATCCTTGAAAGAAAATAACTCTTTGACTCATTTGCCTTTCTTGCTTCCTGAACGGCAATCTTTACCGCATCATTTTTCTTTTCTTCCCTTTCTATCTGTTCAGTCACATCCATCTGTGAAAGAAGTATTGTTTCTTTCTTGTCATCAAGATACACAAACCTGAATTTTTTATGAAATATTTCTCCACGATATTGCATAGTTGCGTAACATATGTAAACTTCATTTTTTTCTAACTGTCTTTTTATATTTTCAAGCTGCATTTTTTCTGATATTTTTTCGGCATACTCACTTAATACATATTTTTTTATTCGCTGGTTTAAAAATTTTTCATAAAAGACATTATATAATGTTGAATGTCCATATTTTGCTTCATTGTTGCTGTATATGCTTATCTTTTCATTCTGTATATTTATACCTATTACATAATCATAGTCCTCCATGATTGCCTTTTTTTGCATCTCATTTATACATACTTCATTTTCGTTTTTCATCAGAAGTATGATTCTTCTTTTGTCAGCCGGATTTTTTATTAATGTAGCTATATACCATTCTTTTTTATTTGTATCTGTTCTAAGTCTTACAAATTTCTTCTCCTGTTTCATATCCTCTGACTCTGCAAATTTCCTTAATGCCTCCGGCTCAAAATCTGATATGAATTCCTCACAATCATATAAGTAAACCATAGCATCTACATATTCCCAAAAAAAATCTGAATAACATACCGTCATGCCGCACATAGCTGTATCATATCTGCTATTTAAAATATATACACAGTCATCATATGGATTTATTTCAAAAACCTCATCATACACCATCTGTAAAGCTGCCATAAAAGACTGCCTTGTCTCTGTAGAACATTTTAGAAAACACTCCTCAATATCTTCCCTGTTATTTACCATTTTACCCTAACCCCTTTCCTCTCTTAAACTTATATAATTCATTACCGCCTATTTTTCACCCTTATATCATTACATTTTTAAATTTAATAAAAATTCACATAATTCTCTTTCCTCTTCAGTGTCTTTACTATTTATAAATTTCACCGTTCCTTTCTCTTTAGAAGGATTTATAAGTGATGCACATTGCATCCTTCTTCGCATTTCTCTCGCTGTTCCCTCACCACCGTCAAATATCTGCACATCTTTACCTACTACAGCTTCTATGGCTTTTTTTGCAAATGGATAATGTGTGCATCCAAGTACAACTGAGTCAATTTTTTTACTGTTTACCGAACCAAATAAAATCGACAGATAATTGTAAAGATCCTCCCCCTCTAAATCGCCTCTCTCTACAAATTCCATAAGTCCCGGACATGGGAGCGGCACTATTTCTGCCTGATTTTCATATTTTTTCATAAGGTTCTGAAATTTTTCCTGTTTCAAAGTCATCGGTGTAGCCATCACTACCACTCTCGATTTTTCCTTATATTCAACGGCGGGTTTTATTGCCGGTTCTATACCTACAAGCGGTATCTCAGGATACATCTGCCTGAGCACTCTTACTGCGGCACTTGTCGCAGTATTGCAAGCTACTACTATCGATTTTGCACCCATATCCAACAGTTTCTCAATATTTTTTATAGTAAGCTCTCTTATCACACTGACTTCTTTTGTTCCGTAGGGAGCATTCATTGAATCCCCAAAATACAGATAATTTTCGTTTGGCATTATCTTTACCAGTTCTCTAAGTACACTTATCCCCCCTACCCCTGAGTCAAATACTCCTATGGGCTTTTCGTTCTTTTTATCTATACTCACTTTTATTCTCCCTTAATATTTTCTATATTTTGCCTTGCGGCATTTTTGTTGTCGTCCGCACCGCAGGTGTTAATAACAACTCGCTTTTATTATAGTACACTTTTCTTATAATCACAATTATTATAATCCCAGTAACAGTTCAGCCATAAAAAGATAATATAAAAAAGGAAGTGTCCGCTTTCACTACAATAACAGTCAGACTTTACATTTCTGTTAGCTGTAATAGAAAACTTATGACACTTCCTCTACCAAATTTTTATGTCTGCTGATTACTCACAACATATCAGCGGCTATGTTCTTAACAATTTCAATAAGCTGTTTTACCCACACTTTTATGTAAACATCGAAACTTTATCAGTCATCTCTGTCGATAATCTCACGGTAAAACTCAGTATAGTCTTTTCTTCCGGCTTTCATGGCTGCTATAGCTGTACGCGGATGCTGGTTTAAATGACCTGTAAGAAGATATGGAATAGCAAATCCCCATTCAACTCCTGCTGCCTTGAGCGGCTCAATATTTTCTTCAATAAATTTGATTATAGGGAAAAGATTGTACTGTGGATTTTTAAGGAAACCAAGTAAAAGCTCCATCTGACAGTTTCCTGCTCCTCTGCCCATTCCTCCCATTGTTGCATCAAGGTAAGATACACCCTGTGCACATGACTCTATAGTATTTGCAAAAGCGAGCTGCTGATTGTTGTGTGCGTGCATACCGATATATTTGCCGTACTTATCAGCGATTTCCATATACTGCTCTGATATTTTTCTTATCTGCTCAGGGAAAAGAGAACCGAAGCTGTCAACTATGTAAATTCCATCAACAGGACTGTTTCCGAGCATCTCAAGTGCCGTGTTTATATCTGACTCTTTTGCATTTGAAATAGCCATAATATTACAAGTAGTCTCATATCCCTTTTTGTGAGCATCCTCTATCATATCGAGTGCTGCCGGCATAGTGTTTACATATGTTGCTACTCTTACAAGGTCTACAGGACTGTCTGCCCTGTCATGTATATCCTGCTTGTAGTTACATCTTCCTACATCTGCCATAATGGAAATCTTCAGGTCTGTGTTATTATCACCAACAATTTCTCTGATAGTGTCATCTTCAGCAAATTTCCATTTTCCAAACTTGTTTGCATCAAACATTTCTTTGTCGGCACGATAGCCAAATTCCATATAATCTACTCCTGCCTTTACATTTGCAAGATAAAGATTTCTGATAAACTCGTCTGTAAAATAAAAATCGTTGACAAGACCTCCGTCACGAATTGTTGCGTCCAGTACCTTTATGTCCGGACGGAATGATAATAAATCACCTTTCTGTGCCACTTTTGTTTCCTCCATTTCATTTTTAACTGTCGTTAAGTATTTTTATTCAAAAAAAGCATACCCAAAGTGCCGTGTCCCGAATTTTGAGTCCTAGCGAGTGCTAGGTGGGCAACCGCACATATGATTCTGCCTTCCGCTGCTATAGGTGGCGGCTTGGCATCCTCATATAGATATAGGAATCCCAATTCAAAAGTGTAGGTTCAAAATATCAGGAGTATCGAACACCCCAGGCATGTATGCTTTTGTTACTAATAGTATATACACTTTCGTAAAAAAATACAACCACATTTTTAATATTTATTCATATTCATCCATAGAAACACATTCTTCAAACTCAAAAGCGAATTTTGTTCCTTGCTCTATCTCACTTTCAACCATAATATCACAGCCGTGTCTTAACGCTATCTGCTTTGCAATCATAAGACCAAGTCCGGTTCCTTTCTGATTTTGTTTCAACTTTGATTTATAAAATTTTTCAAATATATATGGCAATGCTTCTTTTGATATTCCGGCTCCGAAATCCTGTATCGAAACATATATCTTTGCCTGTTTTTTTGGGGTAACTCTTTTTTCTATGGAGATTATTATCTCCCCGGATTCATACGAGAATTTGACGGCATTGTCTATTATTATCATAAACATCTGTCTGAGTCTTTCATAATCTCCAAGAATCATGCAGGGTTCTTCATCATCCACTAATAATTTCTGAGTTATGGTTATATTTTTCTTTCTTGCTATCTCGCGTGCACTGCGGAGCACATCACCAAATACCTGTCTGATACTGACCGGTTCTTTTTCTATCTTGAAATCAGGGTTTTGCATTTTGGACAAAATGAACAGATCCCCTACCAGCCTTTCCATACTGCGGCATTCTGTGAGCATTTTGCGGTAATATTCATTTACCATCGCTTCATCCGTTATGACTCCGTCATTTAAAGTTTCAGTATAACCACGCATAACAGTTATAGGAGTTCTTAGTTCATGTGAAACATTTGCAAAGAAGTCCATACGAAGCTGTTCCTGATTTTCACGCTCAATTTTTGCTTTATGCAGCCGTTTTGAAAGATCATCAAGATTATTTTCAAGCTTACCTATCTGGCTTCCCGGCTTTTTAACATTTATACCTGAATAATCTCCTGCCGCTATCCGATTTATATATCTTCCTATTTTTTCAAGCGGTCTTGAAAGGTATTTTGAAAATGCAAAACCTAAAGCTATTGATACGACAGCCGATATAAAAAGACTTATGCTTATAAGATATTTTCCCTCATCTATTCCCATCGTCTGCTTGTCTACCATCGACACCATAAGAACAGCTCCACATACCTCTTTTGTCTTAACGGTTTTTATCGGAACAGCTACATATAGTATTACCATTCCATATACCTGGTCATAAGCTGCATTTGAGGAAATCTGTCCTTTATATGCTTTTTCCATTACAATACCCATCTGTTTTGTAATGGTTTCTCTTGAAATTTCAGCATTTGTATAATCCTCATCTAAGGGATTTTCTGCCTGTTCATTGCTAACTATCCATATGTCAGTTTTTTCCGCCTGTTCTATTTCATCCATATATACATTATATCTTTGAAACTGTGACTGTTTTTTCTTACTTGCAAATTTAGAGACACGCTTTGAAATCATTTTCCCTTGTTTTGTAAGAAGCTCCGTATAGGAACGAACATAATTTTTCTGATATAAATTTATAAATATTGCACCAGTCAGCAAACCCGTAAATATCAAAACAAAGGCAAATGATACATATATCCTTATAGATATATCATTGCCTTTTATTTTGTCGGATATTCTTTTACATATCTTCTTCATTGATCGCAAATTTGTATCCTACCCCCCATATTGTTTTTATACTCCACGCCGGATGTTCCACTGAATCTATCTTTGCACGAAGTCTCTTTATATGTGAGTCTACTGTTCTGCTGTCTCCATAATAATCATATCCCCAAAGACTGTCTAAAAGATTATCTCTCGTGAATACTTTGTTTGGATTGCCTGCAAGTGTCCACATTGTCTCTACTTCTTTTTTGGTAAGTGGAATCTTTTTTCCATCTACCATAAAAGAATACTCGTCAAGATTTACCTCCATATTGTTTATTCTTAATACCGAATCTGAGTCTGCTGATACTTCATCACGGTTTATACGGCGCAATACTGCACGAAGCCTAGCCATAACTTCACTTGGGCTGAAAGGTTTTACTACATAATCATCTGCACCTATATCAAGTCCCATTATCTTGTCGTAATCCTCACCTCTTGCCGTTATAAGGATAATAGGCACTGCCGACTTTTGTCTTATGCTCTTGCACACTTCATATCCATCCTTAAAAGGCATCATTACATCAAGAAGGACAGCCGCAGGCTCGTATTTAAAAAACATATCCTCTGCCATAACTCCATCCTTAGCTATAATGGGCTCATACCCCTCTTTCTTTACATAAACAGACAAAATATCAGTTATATCATTATTATCATCAGCTATTAAAATATACTGCATGGTACACCTCATCTCCTTAAGTTAAAACATTTTAATCCTTTTGTTTTTTATTGCTGCCCGGTGCTCTTACTTCAACCCGGCACTTTGCAATTTTTCCATTTGATATTCTCGCAGTTATTGTTGCAGTTCCTATAAATCCTGCCGTAATCCTGCCCTTTGAATCAACTTGCACAATATCTGTATCAGATGACACAAATGTTGCTTTTTCCTTTGAAATACTTGGTCTGGTCGTCAGTTTAAGCTTTTTTGAATTACCTGATTTTATTTTAATTTTCTTTTTTGTAAAGCGTATGCTGACGGCTTTTGGCGACACTTCTACTCTGCATTTCAAATAAGTGGTATCCGGCATAAACAAAAATCCCGGCTTTGTTATCTTGACATTTATATCAGCACTTCCCACTCTTTTTCCACGGTATTCACAGGTATTATCTGATAATTTTTTTACACCAAGTACATTAGTGTCTGAACTGCTAAATTCTATATTACATTTTCTTTTTATATTCAGAACAGATAAACTTTTCCTTTCCTTTACGATTATCTCATCTTTTTGTTTGCTCAACTCATATTCATCAACACTTTTTTTATTTCTGTTTCTAATTGAATTTATGCTTGTAGTATTCTTCTCTGCTGCCGAAGTCCTGACCCCTGCCATACCCATTGCCAGAAAGACCAGAACAAGCATTAAAAAACTAATACCTCTTCTCATTTTTTCTGCCATCTTATACATATTTACTCTCCATTTCTCATTATTACACTTTACCCAAATAAGTATAAAAATCATAATATTTTATACTTATCACCATTCATGCACTATCTTCGTGCATGGTATAAGAAATTTTATTTCTCATACTTTATCCCTACTATAATCTCCTTTGATGGCAGTTTATTGTCAATTCACCAACAATATTTATATTTTTATATTATGATACACGAGTCAAAAGCAGATAGCAATATATGTTTACTTACAAATTGCTATCTGATGGCTTGACCCTGATATCATAATATAACAATAAAAGACATAATGCAACATTCACATATTACATTATGCCTTTTATTGTAACAGTTCAGCCATAAAAAGATAATTGGCAATACAATGAGCTTGTTCATTGTATTGTTAAGTAGCTTTTTATGGTAGAATAGCCTTTCATTTCTGAAATGAAATAAACAAAAGCTGCAAAGCAGCGACTGACAGCTCGCTGGCAGGTTTATGAATGTAAGAAATGCAAGACTGAACTGTTACCTTTTATTTCTTAACATCTTTTTAATAATCTATTATTAATAGTCAAGTGTTATATCATTTGTAAATGCAGGATGCTTTCCGTCTTTCTCAGATATGTTTGGAGTTGTCCCATCAAGTATAGGCCATTCTACGCCTATTGCAGGGTCATCCCATTTAATGCCTGCTTCTGATGAAGGATCATAAAAATCTGTACATTTATAAGCAAACTCTGCCGTATCCGATAATACATAAAATCCATGTGCAAACCCTTCAGGAATATAGAACATATTTTTCTTCTCGGCACTTAATGTCACACCAAACCATTTTCCGTAAGTTTTTGAACCTTTTCTTATATCAACAGCAACATCAAAAACCTCTCCCGATAAAACTCTTACAAGCTTACCCTGTGTGTGTTTTTTCTGATAATGAAGCCCTCTTAGAACTCCCTTAGTAGAGCTTGACTGGTTGTCCTGAACAAATACCATATCAAGTCCTGCCTCTTTGAACTCCTCATAGTTGTAAGTTTCCATAAAGTATCCTCTTGAATCGCCAAATACTGTAGGCTGAATCAGATACAGACCATCAATCTCACCACATTTTTCAATTTGAAATTTTCCCATAATACTCCTCATTTCTTAAAAGGGAAGCTGTCACTTCACTATGCAACAGCTTCCCTTATATTTTCTGCTTTATGAATCAATTATGCAAGCTTAGATTTTGCAACTTCTACGAGTGCTGCGAAACCTTCAGGGTCGCTGATTGCCATCTCTGAAAGCATCTTTCTGTTAAGATCTACATTTGCAAGCTTAAGACCATACATAAATTTGCTGTATGAAAGTCCATTCATTCTTGCTGCTGCATTGATACGGGCAATCCAGAGTCTTCTGAACTGTCTCTTCTTCTCTTTTCTTCCGGCGAAGGAAGATGTAAGAGCTCTCATTACAGACTGCTTTGCAACTCTATACTGCTTAGATCTTGCTCCTCTATAACCTTTTGCAAGCTTTAATACTCTATTGTGTTTCTTCTTTGCATTTAAACCGCCTTTAATACGTGCCATTGATCTATCCTCCTAAATTATTTTGAATATGGTAAAATACGTTTCATCATCTTTGCGTTTGTAGCATCAACCTCTGTTGCTTTTCTGAGGTTTCTCTTTCTCTTTGTAGATTTCTTATTTAAGATATGGCTCTTATAAGCCTTCATCTTCATGAGCTTACCTGTTCCTGTTGTCTTAAAACGCTTAGCTGCTGCTCTTTTGGTTTTCATTTTTGGCATGATAATTTCCTCCTTAACATATGTTTATCTATCGGAACTTTATTAATTCCATCTAAAGAATGTCTTTTAGACAAGCTTTACCAACTCTTTAAAATCCTAACGTTTCTGTGATAAGAACATAACCATTGAACGACCTTCCATCTTAGGATTTTTGTCAACTACCGCAATATCCTCAAGTCTTTCATAAAAACTGTCAAGTATCTGTTTGCTGTAGTTTACATGAGCCATCTCTCTTCCACGGAAACGAAGAGTAACTTTGACTTTATCTCCCTTTGTGATAAACTTTCTCGCCTGATTTGCCTTTGTGTTCAGGTCGTTTGTATCAATATTCGGAGAAAGTCTTACTTCCTTGACTTCCATCGTCTTCTGTTTTTTCTTTGCTTCTTTTTCTTTACGCGCAAGCTCATATCTGTACTTACCGTAATCAATAATCTTACAAACCGGTGGCTTAGCATTTGGTGCAATCTTTACAAGATCTAAATCTGCCTCTCTTGCAAGTTTTAATGCCTCCCTCGATGACATGATACCAAGCTGTTCTCCGCTTTCACTTACTAATCTGACTTCTCTGTCCCTGATTCTTTCATTAATCATTAATTCGCTAATTGTAGTGCACCTCCAAATAATTATATACTTTTTAATGTTAAAAAAAATGTGGATAGCAAAGTCTATCCACATTTTATCTATAATAACCGTAAATTATATCTAATCAAAACCCGAGTCACTCATAGGTGCTAAGGTGAGAGTGGATAACTCTACTTCGCATTTGCTCACGCAACATAAATCATAATAGCACAGCGACATTTATATGTCAAGCGTGTTTTTTATCTTTTTTTACACATTACTGTACTCTTTTATTATTCCGAGCAGCTCTCCCTTTATCTCCGGATGTGCATTTATCATTGCATCAAGCTGGCTTATTATCCCCTCTTTGAGCTTCTCATTATTTTCTATGCGTTCCCTGAGCATCTGCCTCCTTTGATTAAGTTCATGGCGTATCTCTACCATTTCCCTGCTGTCAACTATCGCCTCACATCTGCTTATCCATATATCAGCATCTTTAACCCCAAGTTCTTTTAACATGATAACAAGATTTTCATTGTTTGCATTGAGCATTTCCGTATTTTCACGGAATTTTTTCTCATACTCACGCATTTTGCAATATTCATTCCACTTTTCCTCGAAATCCTTTGCATTTTTCACACCGAACTTATTGCAATTGTAGTCGAGCACATTGATGTTATTGATATATTTTATTTTCACCTTGTTTAAAAGCGTTATAGCCTTGTTTATCTTTCTTTCAACAAGTATTATGTCACGCCTGTTTTTTGATGACTCAAATACGAGCATCGCCGCTGAAACTCCGGCTAGTGCAACAACACCAAGATAAGGCAGCGTCATATCAGTTTTTGTGGCATAATATATCACTATAAGAAGAACTATAAGTGAGATTATAAGTACCGCAAGTACCTTTGTCATACCTTTAAGTGCATTTTGCTTTGCTATGATTTCCTTTCTCTGCGAATAAAGCGAGTCTTTTTCTTTTTTCAGATTTTTTATATCTCCCTCTATCGCATCCTGATATGCCTGGGCATTATACATTTTCTTTATCTCATCGACAAGCTCATCTTCAAACGGCTCAAATTTACGCATCTGTGCATCGCTTATCGTAAGATTTCTGTTTTTGTATTTACTTCTCTCCTGCGTAAGTGTGAGAATACTTTTACATATATCTTTTATTTCACGATACTCATCTTCCCTTGCCATGTCGATATGCTGAATATCCGTCAAATATGATGTTACTTTTTCATATTCTTTTTTTGCCTCAGCTATCTGTCTTTCGTTTTCAGCTATGGCTTCACAGTTATTTCTCACAAACCTTATTGTATCTGTTTTTCCGGTTGTTACAGGCTTATCCTGCGTGAGCATTTCCTGTTCAATCTGTTTTCTGATACCGTCATCTTTTTTTTCATAAGTTTCATATTTTTCACTATTTCCGGATATTTCGCCTTTTA
Source organism: Clostridium sp. AM27-31LB (assembly GCF_003480745.1). Lineage (NCBI taxonomy): Bacteria > Bacillati > Bacillota > Clostridia > Eubacteriales > Clostridiaceae > Clostridium > Clostridium sp. AM27-31LB. The sequence goes on from NZ_QUJS01000005.1 coordinate 35,362, forward strand.
AATTTTCTTCATCTGTCCCTTTTTCCACTACATCTTCTATATTATCATGGTCTTTTTTCTTTTTTCTCCTGCTAAAAAAAAACATATATATCTTTTGCCCTTTCTAACTAACTCCGAATATTACTATCCGGTCATTAACATACGATAGTTATAGCAGCTGCTATCTGCTGCCGTCCGCACCTATCTCATTTCTATATTCTTCTTTCCACTGTTTTATATAGCCATCTACCTTATGATAATATTCTTCAAGGTATCCCGCTTTCATTGTTTCTTTTAATTTCATGATACGACGGACATTCTTTGAATTTCTCGTCTCATCATTTATTTCTGCAAATTGTTCCATTATTTTATTTAAAACCGAAACTTCCACATCCAGTTTTTTTACCGCCTTATCAAACAGCTTTTTGTCTCCGGTAAGTTTAAGCGTATAAAAGTAAGAATATAAAGACTCTGTACTCTTATTTTTTTCATATGCGTGTTCAAAACTATCAGATGCTTTTATAAATGCACCTAGTCCGCAAAAAGCAGTTCCCATATTGTGATATATTTTTCCATAATCCTCATCATTGGCACCGAGCATATCATCTTTTTCCAAGATTGCCGCATACTCCTCAACAGCCTTTTCATAAAGACCAAATCTTGAATAATTATCTGCTTTTATCTTTGATTTCTGCCATTCTGAAAGATTTTCTATAGAATCCATCACACCGATAAGTTCATTTATCTGCTCCTCATCATAGTAATCACAACTGCAGCAAATCGTTACAACAATGTCTTTTAATTTTCTCTTGTCAAATCTCATGCTGTCTATCTTGTCTGCAACTACTGTCATTCCAAGTTCATTTCTAAGCCACATTGAAAAATCTTTGTCAAATATCTGCTCGCGTATTATATATATATTGTTGTAAATATAGTAGCAGACTTCCTCTATCGAATATACATTTGTATCAGTGAGCCTGAAATGATATGGTTTATCTGCTATTTTTCCGCAACATTCTATTAATTTTCCCATCATTTTCCTCCAGCTTAATTCTTTGAATCTGCTCCATTTATTTTAATGTAACGCTCCCATATCCTGTTTGTCGAAGGATAAAATTCTCCAAATCCATTGTCCTTTAATGTGACAATACAGGTATATTGGTCGGCAAATCTGATTCTTACAGTAAATCTGGTCGTCTTATTATCCCTGACAGCAAAACCGCTGAGCGAAAGTATATGAGCTCTCGTTTCTCTTGTCAGTACATTTTTGTCGGTAATCTGAATTTCATCTTCATTATCAGGTATTATATCTATAGATTCATCTATATCGCTCCACAATGTTCCAGCCTTTGCAAGCACAACATCGTGCATCTTTGCATTGTGATATGTCCGGATAGATATATCACTTGTGAGCATATCGTCATCGAGAAAAATAAATTCTTTTGTCTTTTCCCTGTCAGTGAGCATCCTTGCCGCATACGCTGCTCCTTTATTAAAAAGATTCTGTCCTCTAAACACTCTCCTGCCGTTGCACAGTTCTTTTAACGCATCAGTTGCCCACCTCTGATCAAACCCTTTTCCTGTCACATAAATCGTTGTAACCATTTTTTTATGCAGCATTGTATTTGCCGTATTCAAAAACATATATTTAACATCGCCTTTTTCCTGCAACACTGAATATGGCATAATGTCTGACAGGTCATACACATCTGCACCGACAATATATGGTATTGTTCTCTTATCTACAGTAAGATTTGTGTATCTTAATCCCATCTCATCAAATTCAAACAATCCTACACTATTCGCCCAAAGTTCCTTTGGCTGACTGACTGCATAATACATATAACTCTGCTTATGTCCCAGAATAACAAGTCTGTCATTTCTTATCCCCAGTTCCGCAAGAATGTTTTTCAATAAATCTACGATAACATTTTCTCTCTCTGGAATAGTAATGACAAGTTTTAATATTGTTTCATTCGGAAAATGTTCATTTAACAGACTTAAAAGTTTCACCATGAATTTTTTGACAACATCTTTCGTCTTAAAAATGTAACTTCCCTCCTGGAACTTTTCACTTTTCTTTATCTTGCTTAACAGGTTGGATATAAGCGTATATCCGCCTAATTGCATATTTTCTTTTGTTTTCCACAGCCACTCATTTGTATTTGGATTTACAAGAAGTGCCGAAGGAATTTCATATATATATTTATCGCCAACAGGTATGCCCACCGGAACAGGCTCATATATTTTTTTGTCATAATATGAAATCTGTGCCATATCGTCACATAAATCAATACCCACTAAAAGACTTCTTCCTGCTTCCATCTAAACTTTCCCCTTTCGTCGCCATACGAAACAAATCGGATATTCGCAATTTGCTTCGATGCTTGCTAACATAAAATCTGTGCAACACATAAATTTCATATGTTTTTATCAGACCATGAGTCCACATATAAACTTATAACAGCTTAAACATTTTTTTGACATTTTCTCTCTCTGTCGCATAATCTGTCATCATCTCGATAAGAGTCTCATCATCATTCATCTCTTTTGCGATAAGCATCATATTTATATTGTGAAATCTGCTGCCCGCCCTCTCATTGTCCATTGTCTCATCAAAGTGAACACTACTTCTTAAGGTTTCAACTTCTCCTTCAGGACGCATTTCAGTTATATAATATTTAAGTATCTCATCCTGAAACATTACAAAATCTTTTACCCTTATACCCTCAAATATATCAGGCATCACTTCCGTTATATACTCACCCTCATCCTGTTTTACCGATGTGATAAGATAATGTATCTTTACTTCGTACTTAGGATCTGCTATGTATTCTACATAATGTTCATCAAGAATATGTATAGGTAACGGAAACTTTCCATAGTAATCTTTAAAAAACGGAAAAATTTTCCCCTGCGAATATAATTTGTTTAAATTGTAATCGGCAAAATTTATCTTGTCCGTTGTAAGCTCTTTACATTCGCTGAAATATTTTAAAACAGCTATCAGACATGGCAGATTTTCATGCTTTCTCACTTCCTGATAGAAACAATCAAAAAGCTTTTCAGGCAGTTCAAAGTTTTTAACAAGGTATCTGTAAGCAAGCATTTTCATAAATGCCGATGTGAGTTTTCTATTGGAGTCATGCTCATAAAAGCTGTAAAATACGCTGTAACTTTCCGGGATTATCTCCTCAGTAAACACCATCTGTGCGATTATTCTTTCTTCAAGATTTTTTGCATCGATATTAAACCCTATGGCAGCTTTCCATATCCCCACCATACCCGCAAGACTTCCATTGTAGAACATACATATATACCGAAGTACATTCTCATCAAATTTGCCAGACTTAAATATATGCCATGCGAGCTTTATCATGAATGAATCTTCATTTTTCTGCTGTGCAAAGAAGTCTGATGATATTTGCAAAAGGCGTTTTGCGTCTATGTCTTCGTATCCGAAACTCATTATACCATCCATTGCCTTTTTGTAACAATGCCTTACCGCACAATATTCTATATACTGCTGTCTGTCTCCCGGATTTACATCCTCCCAGTCAATACTTTCAAGTGCTTCATCGAGAAGGTCTCCCTCAAAATTATCAAAATAATATCTGAGCAATGCTGAAAATATTTTTCTTTTCTGAAATTCACTTACTATATCAAGTTCATAAACTCTCTTTAATACATCTACTGTATCAGCGTTCACCTGTCTGAAATGTTCAATCTTATCATACATATAAAGTAACAAAAGTACATTCGTCTTATTTTTTTCATAACATTTTTCTGCTATATGGTCAAGATGAAGCAGTTTATTTAGAGTGTAATCTATCGACATGGCATATCTGTTGTCAAGTGCATCTGCCAAAAAAATGCGTGCATTTTCCGTAAATATCTGCACTACCGCCCTGCCATTTACAAGAGGTACGAACTGCTCGGTTTTTAATTCTCTGTGACGCACATACACTCCGGCTATATCAGGGTTTGCACATCTTACTTCATGGGCAAACATTATATTGGGAAGTTTATCCGCTATCTCATCGGTAATATTTTCTTCATTTAAAAACTGCTCATAGCAAATTGCAAGATTTTCACTTATCCTGCCTGCCTCTATCTGCTTAAAAGCAAAATTTTCAATAATCTCCTGATATGATTCATATGTCCCCGGATCGTTCTCACGATTTTTTATTATATATGAGTAAAGAAGTGCTTTTTTGGAAACTGATAAATGATTATCATACATAAAGTATAACAATACCTGTTTCGTAAGCTTAATGCCCTCCTCAACATTAATCGAATCCATATAATATTCAAAAAGTTCTGTAATCTTTAAGTTGTGTTCTATTGCCAGAGCATACCATTTATTTGCTTCTTCATTTATGAGCTGTCCTCTCATTAACATACGGCATATTGCTGCGAGTACCTCATCCTCACTAAAGTTCTCGTATGTTTTTATCATGTCACGCAATACGACTTTGTTAAATTCTTTTGAACGGCTTGCAAGATAAATATATCTGAGTGCCAGTTCTTTTGATAAAAATTTATTTTCGCATCCCCAGTGAAGACATCTTATGATACCAGGTGTTAGCTCCCTTAATGTTCCGGCAGAAGAATTGAGTGCACTGCACATCTCAAAATAGATAACAGGACTGCTGCATCCTCCCTCTACACAAATAAGTACATCTTCAAGTTTTCTTCTGTCTGATTCATATACAGGGTCAAGATAAAGTAAAAACCATAACACCTGCCAACTGTTATCTTCTATCTCATAACATTCCCTTACATTTTTGATACATTCATCCTTTATTTCATTTTCCTCTGCCCACAGTGCCTTGAGATACTGATATGCACAATAAACAATCTTATCATTTTCATATATTTTATTTTCAATCTCATTAAAATAAGCAAGACCACCTTTTACAACTCCATTGTCTCCGGCAAGGATGCCAAGATGTATGTCATAAAGTTTTTTTTCATTGCCATGCAGATATATGATTTCTTTTTGTACCTGCGATATATACTCTTTTTTATCTATCTTTGACATAGAAAAATCGAGATATAATTTTACAAGAGAATAATATGCCCTCTGTCTTGCAAGACTTTTTACCACTATCTCATGGTCTGTCCCGTGCTTCTGAGCCATAACCTCTATTGTAAGGGTCTGTCTTACGGTGCATATCCTGATTCGTCCATAATTAATGCCGGCAGTCATCTTATCAATATCCACGAGAAATTTAAGTTTGTAAGAATCTCCGAAAAATTTATCTGTCCATATTATTTTATGTTCAGGCTGCAAAAATTTTGCATCTGACTCTATATGTATCTCGCAAAAACCCCAGTTGTCCTTTGTGAGCGTTACTTCCTCAACAAATGACTCTATACAGTCATCATAAATAAAATTTGATTTATCTATCGAAAACCTGATAGGCAGTTTTTTGCGAACCGCAATAAGAAATTCTTCTAATGCCACACCCTTGCCTGTTCCTGCAAGCAGTCCTCTGTATAATGCAATATTATCAGGGTCTTTATATAAAAATATCTGCTCGAAGTTTTTATTTTTAAACAGAGCTGCTGCCTCTGACTCATCTTCTCTTGCAAGATTTGCAAAATGAAACATATCCTTTATCTTTCCTATAGATGCATTGCACGCCGGAACACCAATCAATACATTAAATGGAATCCTTATACATCCATGATCTGATATAATGTAAAAATCACCTTTTATAACTTCTCCCGGAACACATTTCTCACCTGTGAAAGTATATTTTATCTCTTCCTCTTTTCCCTGAAAAACATCTTCTTCCAAAGTCATGTAATGACAATCCGTAACAACCATGCCTCTGACTTCTTTTGCATCTTCGACCCAAATTTTAAAACTTCCACTGACATTCTCACCTGCCTGCGTTTCAAGCTGTAACATCTGCCTGTCACACTGAATCTTTGACTGAGTATATTCAAATTTTCCTTTTGCATATTGATTTATCTTTTTGTTCATTTTAACCTCCATGCTGTCTCAACCCGTTACCGTCACCCGTACATTTTGGAACGCCAGGCACTAATGTTTATATTATATCACTTATCAGTTCTATATGTAAACATTTAACAAGACGGAATTATTTTCGCTGTGTAACAGTTCAGCCTTGCTTCTTGAATAATTAATGTAAAGTGGATATAATAATGGAGTTACTGATATAAATAAATGCGAACAGAAATGAGGATTATGATGAAAAAAATATCTGACAGAAAACGTATTGTTATAAAAGTGGGTACTTCTACGCTTACCCACCGCACCGGTATGTTAAATATAAGGAGAGTTGAACAGCTTGTGAAAACTCTTGCCGACATTCAAAATTCAGGACACGAGGTTATTCTTGTTTCGAGCGGAGCCATCGGACTTGGCATGGGTAAACTCGGACTAAGAGAACGACCTAAGGATACCCCCGGCAAACAGGCTTGTGCCGCCGTCGGTCAGTGCGAACTTATGTATCTCTATGATAATCTTTTTGCCGAATACAGTATTTCAGTCGCACAGATGCTTCTTACGAAATATGTTCTGCTTGAGGATAGAAGAAAAAATGTAGAAAATGCTATGGAACGCCTTATAAGCCACCGTGTCATTCCTGTTATAAACGAAAATGATACAGTTGCCATCGACGAGCTGGAGCTTGAGGTGGGCGAAAATGATTCTCTCGCCGCCATTGTTGCTGATATTGCAAAAGCAGATCTTCTTATAATCATGTCAGATATTGACGGTCTTTACGATAAAGATCCCCATACATATGAAGACGCAAAACTTATCCCTGTTGTTCACGAGATAACCGATGAAATAAAGGCTCTTGCCGGAGGTGCCGGCACAAAGCTTGGCACGGGCGGTATGATAACAAAATTAAATGCCGTTGAAATTGCTTATAAGTCAGATATTGATGTTGTCCTTATGAACGGTCAGCACCCTAAGACTTTGTATGACCTATTTGACGGCAAGTCTGTCGGTACCATATTCAGCAAAAATGAAGATTGAAAATAGTTATAGTTCTGGCATAAAAATATTTAAGTCAGGGATATTTGCAATCTGCTCACATAAAATTATTTTATTAAATGTATTTACAAAACATAAATACCTGCAGACAAAAACTCCATCACATTTATATATGGCGATGGAGTTTTCATTATTATGATAATTGATTATTACGGCAATTTTTTATCAGAAAATATTTTATGAAAGTTTATCAAGAAGTATCTTTACAAGTTTATCATTATCTTCAGGATTCATAAAACAAAATCTTATATATTTGTTGTCAAGGAAAGGAAAAGTCGAGCAATCCCTTATCATAAGTCCCTGTCTTATCGCCGTGTCAAACAATTCCTCCGATGTAATACCATCTTTCAATATTTTTATAAGGATAAAGTTTGCGTGCGGCTTGTAAAACTTTAAGCCGTGACATTTTTCAAGTATGCCGCATATTCTTTTTCTCTCCGATGATATAAGATTCCATGTCTCATTTATATAATCAGTATCTTTAAACATTATCTCTCCGGCTATTGCTGCAAGTGAATTTATAGTCCATGGATTTTTTCTGCTGTCAATTTCCTTTAGGAGTTCATGATTTCCACATACCGCATATCCAAGCCTTAATCCCGGTGCTGCAAAGAACTTTGATATTCCACGCAGGATAATGATATTATTGTAATATTCCGTAAGTGGTATAGATGTTATCTTTGATGTATCCTCTGAAAACTCAACATATGTTTCATCCACCATAACAAATATACCTTTTTCTTTACAGGCATCAAGTATTCGCCGCATTGAACTTCTGTCTATTTGAGAAGATGTAGGGTTATTTGGATTGCATATCACAAGCAGGTCTATATCACTTGTAAGTGCATTTTCAAGTCCCTCTATATCCAATTTAAAATCATCTTTTTCCCTCAGTCTGAAATAATGTGAACGACCTCCGCCAAGTGCAACCTCATGTTCATACTCTGAATATGTCGGTCCTACAATAAGTGCCTTTGACGGCTTCTTTATCTGAATAACAAGCGAGATAAGTTCCGTAGAACCATTTCCCACAAGTACGCTTGTGTAGTCTGTCCCGGCGTACTTTGCTATACACTTTCTAAGAGATGTGTACTCTCTGTCAGGATATGATGTGATGGCATCTATATGAGATGCAAGTTCTTTTTTTAATTTATATGAAATCCCCAGCGGATTTACATTTGCCGAGAAACTTATTATATCCTCTTTTTTTATGCCATATATCTTTTCTATTTTTTCAAGGTCACTTCCGTGAAAATGTTCTTTATGCTCTATCTTATTACTATCTGTCTCTGCACTCATTTTAACCCTCCTGCTTTTCTGCCATTGCACTCATTTTAATGCAATAATTAACTTTTATACAATAACGATAATCACATTATTGTTCATCCGTTATCTAATTAAGTATAGCACCTTAGCTATTGTATGTTAAGATACTGTTTTCTTTTTTCTTGTGGGTTTTAAAAGAATTGCAGATATTCTCAGCAATATAACAGTTACTATCATCTGTGATATCATACTTAACCTAAACCAATTGTCAACAATTGTTGAAGGCATCGAACCATTGAGCATACCGGCTGCTTTTGAAATGACAGATACTGACTCACAATGCCTTGCTGTCATCTGAACAATTGTAAATGCCGGGTTAATCAAAAGTATAAACAAAACTGAACTCACATCAGGCATACTTCCGACAGCACCCATACAATTATAATAATACAATTTTGCTGCTATGTATGTGACTATGACTACAACTACAGTTCCACCACAGACAAGCACTATCTGTGCAAATGAACACACTGTAGCCTGAACCGTTTTTTTCAGCACGGTAGATGCGAGCATCCCCATACTTCCGATAAAAAATGATATTATCAATATCTCTAACATAAACAAAAGCATATCTTCCATCCCTATACCACCTATGGTAAAGACTATTGATATGATTGGAAGACTTGATACCACAAGCAGAAAAACCATACTTATTGATGACATAAGCTTTCCCATAATAATCTCACCCGGAGTAAGTGTTGTCGTAAGTAAAATATCCAGTGTCTGTTTTTCACGCTCTCCGGCTATGCTTCCGGCTGTAAATGACGGAATAAGAAACATAACAGTAAGAATTTCCATGCTTACCAGTATGTAAAATACTTTAGCTGCCCCTGAGTAATCGACATATGGATTAAGATGCATATTAAACATTACTTCAAATCCTGTAATTGCAACTATCCCAAGCATCAGATTAAAAAGAAATATGGTAAGTGCAAACTTTACTGAACGCACCTTCATTTTCAGTTCTTTACCATATACCGGATTTATCCTTATCCTCATCACCTAGCACCTCCCTTTTTTCCGTCACTTTCATAAATATCTCCTCAAGGTTTCCCGACTGTCTTGCAAACGAAGATAACTTTATATCATTTAATATCAGTTTTTTTAAAAGTTCCGCTTCATCTTCTTCTGAACCTAAAAATCCAATAGATATATCCTTATCAGATATTGATATATTTTTTACCTTACTTTCATTCTTTAGGACATTTATCGCCTTTTGTACTCCATCATTTATGTGAATCTGTATGGGATTTGATGCATTTAAATGAAGCATTATCTCATCAACCGTACCCCTCACAACCATTTTCCCATGGTCTATCACACCAACAGATGTACACAGCTCTGAAAGTTCCTGTAATATGTGCGAGCTTATTATTATTGTCTTTTTTTCTTCTTTCAGTCTTTTTATAATCTTCTGTATCCCGTGTCTGGCACGCGGATCAAGTCCGGAAGCAGGTTCGTCAAGTATTAGAAGTTTCGGATCATGTACAAGACATCTGGCAAGACAAAGTCTCTGTTTCATACCACGCGACAACTCATCTACAAGAAACTCCGACTTGTCTGTAAGATCTACCAGCTCCATAAGCTTTCTACATAGTTTTTCAGCTTTACTTCCTGTTATACCATAAATTGAAGCGTAAAATTCCATATATTCCATAACTTTAAGATTATCATAGACCCCAAAAAAATCAGGCATATATCCTATAATTCTTTTTATCATCCGGCTTTCCTTTAATGCATCAATACCTGATATTTTTACACTGCCACCATCTGCCTGAACAAGTCCTGCCATAATTTTCATGGTAGTAGTTTTTCCTGCACCATTTGGTCCTACAAAGCCTAACACCTCACCATCTGCGACCGTAAGATTCAGATGGTCAACTGCCGTAAACTCACCGTATTTTTTATATAAGTCTTCTACCTCTACCATAAAACATTCCTCGTTTCATTTTTTGCTCATTTCATTACTTACCATTCAATATCACTGATGTCAATCCGTTTCCGCTTGTAAAATAAATCTCACTTGTTTCTTTTTCATAGTTTCCTGCAAGCTTAACTTCCGGAAGACAGAGATTTCCAAGTTCTTTTGAACTTTTATACTCGACCGAGTAATAAAGAGTGAGCGAACCGTCTGCATCAAGATAATCACTCATGTTAATTATCTTTGTTTCTTTTCCTGAGCTAAAAAGCTTTTCATATTTATTTGTTTCTTTATTTTTAATGCTGACAACACCATAAAACCCATAGTCAGCATACTTTAATTTTTTAGTTGAGAACTCTGCACCTGAACTTGTCTGCTTTGAATACACTAACTCCTTCAGCATGAAATTTTTAGGAAATCTGTATGTAACCGCAAATCGTTCCGGAGCACCCTGATACACATCATAACCGTTAGTGTATTCACTGTTATATTCAGATGCATATGTTTCAAGGTTATCTATAACATCATAACCATCAATCTTTTCGGTCATGCTGAAATTTTTACAAACACCTGTCACACCATACTTGTCATAATCAAATTTATCAGTAAAAGTTTCTTCATGTCCCTCCTGAACAAATCCGTAAAACCATGCCTGTGCATTGGAATTATCTTCAAGATATTCCTCAACAACACCAATTTTTCTCTTAAGACTTGCTGCTACGCCGCTTGAATACATTGTTCCTCCCATGACACTTTCTATCATGGCTTCATCTGAGTCACCATATTCAGACTTATTGTATGTTGATGACCTTGCAATTTTTTCTACATCTATAGTTTCATCCTTTTTTATATCACCTATATATAGAAGATTTCCCTGATAGTAGATCATACAGTTGTTTAAGTCATATCCCAGCGTATTTGTCATTTTTCCGACAAGCTGCATATCCTCCTCTGATACTTTTATGGTAATATTTCCGGAATTTTTAACTTTCTGTTTCATAACAAAATTGGCACTCTGAAATGAGGACATTTTGTTCATTATCAGTTTTGTTTTATTCTGTCCATAATCAACACCATAATCATAGTCATTTATATCTATATTTCCAATTTCTTCTTTTCCCGTATATTCATCGCTTTCTTTAGGTATAACATTACATTTTCCGGCAATATCCGCACTGAATGAATCATTTGAAACTCCGGTCACACTAAACAAGGTAGTCATATCCTTTGTTTTTGAAATCTGTCCGTCACTTAAGACTATCTGCGACAGATAATTTATGTACGGTCTTTGTATTCTCGTACTCGTTCCTACTATATAAATAATAGCTGAAAATGCAATTGCAAGAACCGGCACGGCAATCCACAGACGGCTTCTTCTTTTTCTTCTCTTAAATATTAGATAAAGTCCCGGTCCCGCGATAGTAATATATACACCAAGAATACACCCATATAAAACCATATTTGGCAGAACATCATTTTCATTTATTTTTAATGCTTCATCAAGAAATGAATAACCTGCTTCTTCCGGTGAAACAATTTCATTTTGAAGAAGCATCTTTTTCTTTGTTCCTTCACTTAGATTTTCCTCTATTGTGGTCATAACAGCCTTACCATAACTATTCCAAAGACTTTTTTTCAGATTAAATGAAAATTCAGCTACGATTATACTTCCTTCACCGTATTTCTTGGACACCATAAGTTTGTTATCGTTGTCTTTAATCAGAACATCATCCTCCTTTAGATTAAGTTCCACAATATCCATTTCTATCTGAGAGGGCACCGAACTTTCAAAACTAAATTTCATCGCCGAATTGTTATCTTCATTCCATCCAAAATCAGTAACTATGCGTTTTGTCCTGCCTATATATCCCCTAAGCAGTGTACTGTGAAGTTTTTCAAACTCTTTCTGATAATTGCTACCTGTTCCAACAACAAGCGTTCCACCTTTATCAACCCAGCGTTTTAATACTTTTATATTAGCATTACTGAATTTGCCTGTATTATAATTATCTATAACGACTATATCAACTGTATCAAGAATGTCTTCCTGCTCAAAATCACTCGCATTCATCTCAAATACTTTTCCAGTAACTCCATTGTCTGACATTCCATATTTTTCTGAACTTCCCAGACAATCAGCCATATAACCGAGTTTTGCCGGTGTATCAGACAACACCCCGACATAAATTCCCGTGGTGTCCGTATCGGCATTAACGACGGTATTAGCTTTCAGACAAATCTTACCTGAACTATCACACACCGAAACTATATATTCCTGACTTTCTGAAAGTAACGGAATAGCAAACTGAACTTTCCTGCTCTCCCCTCCTTCAACGCTGAATGATTTCTGAAGCATCTTAAGACCACTGTTTTTTCCCGTCTTATATGTTATTCTGAATTTGCCCGAAAAAAATGTTCTTTCATTGTTTATAACAGCACATACTTTCATACGCTTTCCGTATTTTGTATTGCCTTTATATCCAAAAGAAATCTGTGCAGAAAGCTGCTTAGAACTTATTTCCATAGCTCCGTTTTTTAATCTGACCGTATCTGCTGCCTTCGCTCTGTATATACAAGGATTTAAAAATATCAGCATTATTATAATGATAATTATCCCTAATCCCGATAATTTATATTTTGATTTCATTTTTTACCTACTCTGTAATATTCACTAATCTCTCTTTATCTTTTTCTGTTTTTTCTAAAGGAAGTGCTATTGTAAAAATAGTTCCATCAATATCACTTTCAACTTTAATCATCCCACCATGCAATACTACTATCTGTCTTGCAATATTTAGACCAAGTCCCGTACCTCCGGTCTGCATTGAACGCGAATCCTCCACCCTGTAAAATCTTTCAAATATGCGTTCAAGACTTTCTTTGGGTATAATAAGTCCAAAATTGGTCACTCGTACCTGAATTTCTTTTTCAAACTTTTCAACTTCGACGAATACTCTTTTCCCATCCTTACCATACTTTATTGCATTGCTTATAAGATTTTGCACGGCTCTTGCCATAAGTTCTCCGTCGGCATTGATAATGCAGCTTGAAACATTCTGTGAAAGCTCATACTCAAGATTATTTTCACAAAACTGAGGATAAAATTCCTCAACCATCTGTTCTACAAGCTTGACTATGTCAATCTCACTTTTATGAAGTGTTATCTCTCCACTCATAAGTTTAGTGTAGCTGAACAGTTCCTCTATAAGTCCCTGAAGCCTGTTAGCCTTGCGCATAGCTATCTCGGCATATTTATGTCTTTCCTGTTCACTGAACTTTTCCATGTCTGCCGCTAACTGAAGATAACCTATAACAGATGTAAGAGGGGTACGCAGATCATGTGCAACACAGGTTATCATATCTTTGTTTGCCTGAAGTACATCTCTCTCTGACCTCATAAGAGTGTCTATTTTTTCAGACATCCTGTTTACCTGAATAGCAATCTCTCCTATCTCGTCCTGTCTCCTCACCTCTATTTTTTCTGCTCCCTCCGAAAATGCCATATGGGCTATACTTCCCGATATATACCCTATATCAGCCGTTAGATTTTTTGTTATGAGCATAAAATACATTACAAAAAACAAGAATAGGAAAAACAATATAACAAACATTACAAATATAAGTGTGGTTTTATCCCATCTTCTTATAGCCTGATAAGTGAAAAAGTTTGTCTTAGGAATATGTTCCCCAGCCTTTCTTCCGACAATGTTCATATCACTCCTGCCATAACCTCTGTATGAAATACCAAGTGCCGTACTCAGTATGTAAAGTCCCACACCACACGCAAATTCAGTAATAACGGACAAAAACATACTTACTGCTACATAAAATATCAACTCAGCCCTAAGGCTTTTGAATAGACTATGCTTCAATTTTATATCCAACTCCCCAAACTGTTTTTATTATCTTACTTTTATCCGAACCCGACTCTATCTTTTCTCTGAGTCTCCTAATGTGAACCATCACCGTGTTGCTCATTTCAAAACTTTTTTCTTTCCAGACACGCTCAAAAATCTCATCTGTAGAAAAAACTTTGTTTGGATGTGAAGCCATAAGAAAAAGTATATCAAACTCAATCGGTGTAAGTTTGACCGGATTTCCATATGCTTTAACCTCATGCAGACTCTTGTCCATCCATAAATTTTCTATATTCACAACATCTGATGTTTTAGATTCTACTCCTCCGAAGCTGTGGTATCTTCTAAGCTGCGAATTGACCCTTGCTATAAGTTCACTCGTATTAAACGGTTTAGTGACATAATCATCAGCACCATTTACAAGTCCCGATACTTTATCACTCTCACTGTCTTTTGCACTCAACATAATTATTGGAATCGTGCTTGTCTGTCTTATCTTTGCACAAACCTCATTTCCATCCATTCCGGGCATCATTATGTCAAGAATAGCAAGATCAATCTCTTCTGCGTCAAATATTTCCAAAGCTTCTTTCCCATTATACGCTTTATAAACCTGATAGCCCTCACCCTTTAAATGTATTTCTACCAGGTCCGCTATTTCCTTGTCATCATCGACCATTAAAATCTTTCCCTCTGCCATATCAGCCTCCTCTCCGGACAGTACAAAATGCACATTTTATCTTTCTATCCTTCTATATGTAACAGTTCAGCCTTGCATTTCTTACATTCATAAACCTGCCAGCAAGCTGTCAGTCGCTGCTTTGCAGCTTTTGCTTATTTCATTTCAGAAATGAAAGGCTATTCTACCATAAAAAGTTACTTAACAATACAATGAACAAGCTCATTGTATTGCCAATTACCTTTTTATGACTGAACTGTTACAATAATAACATATTGACTGTCCACAAATCTTTACTTTTTTCTTAATATTTTTATGTATATTGTAACAGGTAAATCCCCGAAAAACATAAAGCACTAAATTTTTAAGGGACTGCCGCAATACCGAAACTTCATACACGATATAGAATTGCTTCTATAATATCTGCATAAAATTTTTACTGCGACAGCCCCTTTTGTTTCTGTATCAGATTATATTTGTAAAATCACTTTCGCAATCTGATATATTTTTCTTTTTATATCACATAACTGCATTGCAAGCATTTGTTACTTTTTTTAGCAGCTCTCATCTTTCATTGTGAGCTGTAATTCTTTCATTGCCTTGGTGTCAATCTTTGGTGTTGAACGCTCTTTTAATGACTCATACACCTTTGGCACCATAATACTCTTATATGCCGGTCTTATTATCTTATCGACATTTATAAGTTCTTCCATACGGTGTGCACTCCAGCCGACAATACGCGCCATAGCAAATATAGGAGTGAACAATTCCTGTGGGATTCCAAGCATTGTATAAACAAATCCGCTGTAGAAATCGACATTTGCACTTACGCCCTTGTAGATGGCACATTCCTCACCTATGACCTCAGGTGCCATCCTCTCTATCATTGAATAAAGCTCAAATTCTTTTTTCTGATGCTTTTCATTTGCGAGCATCTCAACGAACTGCTTAAATGCTACAGCTCTAGGATCTGATATTGAATATACCGCATGACCCATACCGTAAATAAGTCCTCTCTTGTCAAATGCTTCTTTGCGGACAAGTTTTTTAAGATACGCTCTTACCTCATCCTCGTCAGTCGTATCTTTTACATTTGCCTTAAGATCCTGCATCATCTCAACAACCTTGATGTTGGCACCACCATGCTTAGGACCTTTGAGCGATGAAAGTGCTGCCGCAATAACGGAATATGTATCTGAACCGGCAGATGTCACTACCCTGGTTGTAAATGTTGAGTTGTTTCCACCACCATGCTCCATGTGAAGTACAAGCGCAAGGTCAAGAACCTTTGCTTCAACATCAGTATATTCCTTGTTTGGTCTGAGCATGCGAAGAATATTTTCTGCTGCGGAAAGTTCATCCGATGGTCTGTGAATATAAAAGCTCTCATCACACTCATAATGGTTGTATGCGTGATAGCCATATACGGCAAGCATTGGAAATACACTTATCAGCATAATACTCTGACTGAGCACATTTTCAAGCGAATTGTCCGTAACCTTATCATCATAAGAAGCAAGTGTAAGCACACTCTTTGTGAGTGAGTTCATAATATCCTTTGACGGTGCTTTCATGATTACATCTCTTACAAAGTTCGTAGGAAGACGCCTGTTCTTTGCAAGTACATCCTGAAATTCTTTAAGCTGGCTTGCTGCCGGAAGTTCTCCAAACAGCAGCAGATAAGCAGTCTCCTCAAAACCAAATCTATTATCCTGTCTGAAACCTTTTGTCAGGTCATAAATATTGTATCCTCTGTAAAAAAGCTGACCTTCACACGGAATGACCCTGTCACCGTCCATATCGGTAGCCTTAATAAGGGATATATTTGTAATACCGGACAATACTCCCTTTCCGTTTTTATCCCTGAGTCCCCTCTTTACGCCAAATTCATCGAAAAGTTTTCCATCAATGGAGTTATTTTCAATACATATTTTCTTATAACGCTTTGCATATTCTTCCATCATCTGTTCGTGACTTCCCTGAAGTATTCCATCCTGCATATACCACTCATCCTTTCCTCTTTATTTTGTCGTTATTTTTAAATTATAACTCAATTTAGTAATAACTGTCAAATTTGTCTGACATCTTTTAATAAACTTTTCATATTTATTAAATAAAAATTCTAACGCAACACATATTTAAAATAAAAATAAAATGTGCTACACAATGAATGACAGTACCAAAACTGTCATGGAAAAAGTAACAGTTCAGCCTTGCATTTCTTACATTCATCAAAGGCACACTTGAAAATATTCTTAAATACATTTATTATATTATGGATACATTTATTGTTTTATTATGAATATAAATATTTAAATTAAAAAATAAAAATCTAACTGATTTAAAGAAAGGCTGTGTATTATGTTAGAAAAAAAGACGCTTGAAAGTATCGTAAATGAAATTACTGATAATTATAACAACGAAGAATTGTTTTATTTAAAATCAGGACATTGTATGCCAAACCGTGATACTATAAAACATATCATCATGGGACTCAGACAGCTTATGTTTCCCGGATATTTCGATGATGAAAATCTAAATAAAACCGTGCCGGAGTTTTTTGTCGGTCACAATATCACAAAAATATACAACAATCTTCACTGCCAGATAAAAGCTGCTTTTATACAGCAGGCAAAAGATAATGCCAATGAAAACGAGATTGAAGAACGAACAACAGATATATGTGCAAAGTTTTTTTCATCTTTCAGTCACATACAAAATCTTTTGTTAAAAGATGTAAATGCAGCTTTTGACGGCGACCCTGCCGCAAAGACAAAAGAAGAAATAATATTCTGCTATCCGGGTCTTTTTGCAATATTTGTTTACAGATTTGCTCATGAACTTTATAAAATGAAAGTTCCTTTTATCCCACGAATAATGTCAGAATATGCCCACGACCACACTGGTATTGACATAAATCCAGGTGCAACTATCGGTGAATATTTCTTTATAGACCACGGTACAGGTGTTGTTATCGGCGAGACAACGGAGATTGGAAATAATGTAAAAATTTATCAGGGTGTTACTCTTGGTGCACTCTCAACCAGAAGCGGTCAGTTACTTAGAAATGTCAAAAGACATCCTACCATCGAGGATGATGTTACAATCTATTCAAGTGCATCTATACTCGGCGGTGAGACTGTTATCGGAAAAGGCTCTGTAATTGGCGGTAACGCTTTCATAACAGAATCAGTACCTGCCGGCACAAGAGTAAGTGTAAAAAATCCCGAATTAAGTTTTTCAACAAGAGGTCATCACACGGATAGTGAACTTCCACGATAGAGCTAATATAAAAAACAATAGAAAAATGAGGTTTTATATGAAAAAAAATTTAACGAAACTAATAATTGTGGCAATTTTGATTTCAACACTCAATCCCATTGCAAACACTTCACAGGCAAAAGCCAAAACCAAAAAAATCATATGTCTTTCTCTAAAAGGCAATACGCTTACATATGCAGATGCCGTCTGGACATATGAACTTGGAATTGAAGATGAAAACATTGTAGGCAGACCCAAAAAGCATACTATGAAACTTGCATCAAAAGTTTCATACTCTCTTTTAAATGCTGACAAGATGAAAAATTACAAAGTCAATAAAAAACGCTTTGTAAAAGCAATAAAAAGTGCAGGACCTGAACTTGCAAAAGATCACAAAATAAAATATTACTGGGGCATGGCTGCAAAAGTAACGCTAACCGGAAATAAAATCACAAAAATCCAGCAGTTGTATCAGGACTAAAGATAGAATAACACTAATCTAAAAAGATGAGAGTTTTCACTACAAACTCTCATCTTTTTAAATGTTAGCAAAACTACTTCCAATACTTATCAATTTCATCCTGTACTAAATCTTCACCGATTACGATAAATATTTCCTGTCCTTCTTTTATCGGCTTTATAACCGTTTCTTTTTTAGTGGCATTAAGTTCTATCCAGCCATCTTCATCAGACATAAAACCTTTAATTCTGAATACATTTCCACATTTTTCGTCAGAAAAAGTTTTATTTACACAATCTTTAAGCTGATTAACAGTCATATGTTTATTCATATAGTAAAGTGATGAAAATTCCACATCGTCTGCATTATATCTTTTTTCTATGCCCGCACCGACATACTCACAATTTTCAATCTTTTTATAATCATCTTCATTAAACTCATCCCACGGCTTTGCCATGACTACACTGTCAATCTTTCTGGTACAGTGAAATTCCTCAAGACTTTTATTTATATATGCAGTGACCTCCTGTATCTGTCCACCATCTACACCGTCTGTCTTGCTAAAAAGTATCTTTCCCGCATTAGCCGCCTCTGACGCCAGGATATATCTTGAACGCTCCGACAGGTCAAGTTCGAGGTGTGCATCAACTACCGTTATGACATTTCCTATCTGATACCATCTTTCCAGTGGATCTTCGTGCAGAGTATCAAAAAATTCGTCCATGTCAAACACACCTGACGGCTCGACCAAAACCCTGTCAAATCCCTGCATCCCCATGGCAATAAGTTTAGTCTTAAATCGCCTTCTGTGGCAGTCCGCATCACAGCCGCCCGCCACCATCTCAAGGTCACAGCTTTCACCTAGAATATCCTGCAAAAGCATCGCATCTACATTGACAGCACCGTAATCATTTTCAAGAATTCCTATCTTTAACCCTTTATCCGTGAGATATTTCACATATTTTCTGATAAAAGTTGTCTTACCTGAGCCAAGAAACCCCGTAATCAAATCTATCTTAATCATATTGCTCTCCCTTTTACACCGCAGCTTAAATTTATTAAACCGGTTATGAAGCTGCTTTTAATATCATTTAGATATATTAATAAACTACTCACAACCGGTTCACTTTTTAATTATGCGATTTTTTTAATAAAATCAACAACTATCTCAATACCTATCTGGGCTGCTTTTTCAGCAAATGTGGCATAATCCATTGCACCGCCCTCACCATCTGAAATTGTGCGAAGAATTGCAAACGGAACTTTATTTACATAGCACACATGACCGATACTTCCGCCCTCCATCTCTGCCGCTATCGCATTGAAACGCTCATGAAGTTTGTCTTTCTGATGCTTATCGTGCATAAACATATCACCCGTGGCGATAGTTCCGACCCTATACTTTCTCTCTTTTTCGTCAAGACACTCTTTTAATGTAGCCATCATCTTTTTATCACATGGAAGATAAATCTCATTTATTCCAGATAAAAGACCTATCGGATCACCGAGTGCAGATGTGTTCATATCGTGCTGTACAACCATATCCGCAACAGCTATTCCCATAACCCCAAGCTCCTTGCACAATGTTCCGGCAACACCGATATTTATAACCATATCGACATGGTATGTAAGTATCATAGCCTCCGTACAAATAGCTGCAAATACCTTTCCTACTCCGCTGACAGCGGCAACCACTTCCGTCCCACCTATAGTTCCTTTTACAAATTCTACGCCGCTTATCGACTCATACGACGGATTTTCCAATGTCTTTTTCAGATTGTCAATCTCAATCTGCATCGCTCCTATAACACCGATTATCATAATGTCCCTCTTTTCTCTGTTATTTTTACTCTGTCGGATAAGTAAACTCCATATTTGTCTGGTTTTCAAGCACCTCAAGATAAGTCCTGCACTCTTCCTTTGCAAGCTCTATATCAAGATTTTCATAATGTCCGCACTCAATCGCAGATTTTCCGAATACATCACCGTCATGCTCTATCGTCTGTTTAAGAATTTTCTTTGTAAGTTCAAAGACATCCTTTGCATCCATATCACGGACAAGAAGATAAAAACCTGTCTGGCATCCCATAGGTCCAAAATATACTATCTTGTCTGACACCTCGGAATTGCGTGCAAATGTCGCAAACATATGCTCAACTGAATGCATAACGGCATTGCTCATATAATCGCCTGCATTTGGCTTTCTCGTACGGAGATCATATGTCACAACATCTCCATCCTCCCTTGAGATATAAAATCCCGGCTCTAATACATTATGGTTAATCTGAAAACTTTTTATTCTCTGCATTATAAATACCTCCGTTTGTTATTTCTGATTAGTTACTTCTAATATGATATTATACACATTTCGCTTTAAAAATAAAGGTAAAAGCGGCTATCTACCTGTCATCTAACAGCACTCCTATCTTTTCTCCCTTTCTCATATTTATAAACAAAGCCCCTTATTTAATCAATTACATTCTAACATTGATATTCCAGCGTGTAAAGTATCGTGGATAAAAGAAAAACCGTTCCAAAAACAACCTTATTACTTCTCACACTTACAGTGCTGTCAGCAATTTTTACATTGATTTTGAAACGATTTTCTACAATTTTTTATATAATGATGTAAGTTTCAAACGACTACTACATCATTTTAATACCACAAATTTGTTCATTTCAAGTGTTGAGATAAATGTTATGACTCTTTTGAGCATATCATTCTCCTCCTCTGGAAATGCTTCGTTCATTTTCCCTACTATATCATATATGGTTCTCTCACCGTCTATGCTTTTCCATACAACTGAACCATACTCGTCAAGTTTAATATGACTGACCGCCGGTTTATGAAAAAATTTCTGTGCTATCTTTGCATAAAATCCCTTGTGCGGCATATCGACCTCTACATTGCCGTCATCGAGTTCTCTCCACTCATGTCCCTCTGATATATGTGGTATCTTATCCATATAATTTCCTGAAACAACTTTAGCTTTTGGCTTTCGCTTCCGCATTAACTTCCGCCTTTCTTTCTAAGCCTTCTTCATTTTCTTTGTGGCAGCATATAAAAGTGATGCACAAAGAAGTATAAAGAATACTACGCTTCCGCCCTGTCCAAGACTTATTCCATAATTTCCAAGATTTATCTTGTCTGCTACTCCGATTACCGTAAGTATCGCAAGAATAATACCTACAAGACCCTCACCGGCAATAAGACCTGATGAGTAAAGGATTCCCTTGCTGTCGTCCTCCTTTATTTCCTCCTCTGTCTTATTCTTACGCTTTGTAACGATAAGTTTGATAAGTCCTCCGACCATGATAGGTGTTGAAAGGTAAATAGGGAGATATAAACCAATCGCAAATGGAAGTACCGGAATACCGATAACTTCTATCATGAGTGCAAGGAATACACCGATAAATACGAGATTCCACGGAAGATTTCCCTCCATAACACCCTCTGTTACCATCTTCATAAGTGTTGCCTGAGGAGCCGGAAGCTTGTCTGTACCAAATGTCCATGCAGAATCGAGAAGCATAAGAACTCCTGCGATTGCAAGACCTGCACATACAGCACCGATAAGCTCACCTATCTGCTGACGATAAGGTGTAGCACCTACGATATAGCCTGTCTTAAGATCCTGTGAAGTATCACCTGCCATAGCAGCGATTATACAGATAACCGTACCTATACAGATAGCCATTGTCATACCCTGGATACCTGTTTTTCCTGTTGCCTTAAGAATCATTGTTGCAATAAGAAGTGTTGCAATAGCCATTCCTGATACAGGGTTGTTAGATGAACCTACAAGTCCTACCATTCTTGATGATACTGTTGCGAAGAAGAAACCAAAAATGATAATGATGATTGCAGCGATAATGCTGATAGGTACTGATGGAATCAATACAAGTGCAAGTGCAACTAAAACGACAACAACCATTGCCCATTTGATTGAAAGATCTTTTTCTGTACGAAGATCTCCACCCTTATGTCCCAGACCACCAAGAGCTTTCTTGAATGTTCTGATAATAAGAGGCAATGACTTGATAAGGCTTAAGATACCACCACAGGCAACTGCACCTGCACCGATGTATCTTACATAATTACTCCAAAGCTCTGCCGGTGCCATATCTGCTATAGCTTTTGTAGCAGGGAATAATATAGCACTGTCTCCACCCAATGCACCAATAGTATGCATAAGAGGCATGATTACGAACCATCCTACAATAGCTCCGCCAAACATATATGAAGCAACTCTTGAACCACAGATGTAACCTACACCAATGAGAGCAGGCAGTACATCAAGTCCGAATGCTGATCCCTTATAAACTGAAATATCCCAGCTTATCTCTGACGGGAATAAGATAAGTCCATCTGTTACAAACTTATAAAGTGCTGAGATACCAAGACCTGAGAATACAAGTTTTGATTTGCTTCCGCCTTCTTCACCTGCAAGAAGAACCTCTGCACAGGCTGTTCCCTCAGGGAATGGAAGATTTCCATGCTCCTCAACGATAAGTGCCGTACGGAGCGGAATCATAAATAAAGTTCCGATAACACCACCTGCGACAGCGAGAGCTGCGATAGTGAAGAACGAAGGCATCTGGATAGATGAATCTTCTCTTGCCCACATATAAAGTGCAGGAAGTGTAAAAATTGCACCTGCGGCTAACGATTCACCCGCTGAACCGATAGTCTGAACCATGTTATTTTCAAGAATTGAATCTTTCTTTAAAATAAAACGAATGACACCCATTGAAATAACTGCTGCCGGTATAGATGCCGAAACTGTCATACCTACTCTAAGTCCGAGATAAGCATTTGCAGCTCCAAATACTACAGCAAGAATAATACCGAGAATAAGTGCTGTCGGTGTAAATTCTGGCATGACCTTGTCCGCGGGGATAAACGGCTTAAAGTCATTTTTTTCTTTGCTCATAAAAAGTCTCCTTTTCCTTTTGTATAATTAAACTAAAAATGTTACATGACTGTTGCAACAATAACATATTATATATATATGACCTCCCAGCATCATATACACAAAATATATTATAAGTACAGCCATTATATAATTATATTATAGACCAGAACTATTTACAATAGTAATTTTATCTTTTGATGTAAAAATTATACATTTAAATCCACATTTGCCAACACTCTAAAAGCCTTTCTAAACTGTAAGCCGCATTTGCAGGACTTGTAGATGGAAGTTTTATTATCTCTCTTCCGGTTTTACCATACTGGTATTTCATATAAAGTTCGTATGCCTTGCCGCCATTTGCATATATCCTGTCAATGTCAGCATTGTCTAAAATAACCGACAGGTCAACGGGCACAACATTTTTTATCGAACTGTCACTCGAACCTATAATATCACACTCAGAGATAACATCCCACACGGCTATATGATTTCTGAGCAACATCTGTTTTTTCTCCTCAATAGTCTGCGGGACAATGTCCTCATCACATAACGCCGCAATAAGTTTCCAAAACCTGTTCTGCGGATGCCCGTAATAAAAATTGTTCTCCCTTGACTTTACCGATGGAAGTGTCCCCAAAACCAGTATTTTTGAATTTTTATCAAAAACAGGCTCGAATTCATGTTTTATATGTGTGTACTCACTATTCATCTTTCATTATCTCCCTATCTTTCAAATATTTTCTCATAAAAATTTCAGATTGTGAAACTATTATAGTTCTTTTTTATAATCTTTTTAAGTGCCGCCGCATTTTCATCCGAAAGTTTCAAATATACTCCGGCTTTATGTTCAGGCTCAATATAAACATCAATGTTATTTTCGTCAAGTATTATTCCAAATACGCAAAGCTCACCCGCATTATTTTCAACCGCCAGATAATAGCACTTATCAGGATTCTCTTTTGCCGTCATTACAAACTTCTGCTTATACATATCTCTGAGTTCAAAATAATTTCCTTTTGTAAGAAGTTTATAAAACTCATTTCCTGATTTTTCATCCGCCCAAACGGCAAGTCTCTTATCAGGATTTTCTTTAGATTTTGCCTTAAATCTTTCAAGCATTATCTCACGAATTGCACTTCCGTCTTTTATGTCCATAATCTCCTTAAAATATTCCTCCGGAGAAATCCCACTCTTTGCACCTGATTTTTTTCTGTCTTTTATACTATGTTCTTTCAGACTTTCAATTCCAACACATTTTCCGATATACATCGCATCTGACCTGTCTTTATATAAAATAAACTTTCTACTGTTACGCCCACCTATAAAATATATACTTCCAACTGAATACTTGCTGCCCTTTGGAGCATTTCCCAAAAACGGCGTCAGCTTCTTAGTCTTATCCGCTTTTTTCAGTTCAATTCCCTTTTGTGTAATCTTTTTTTCTTCATCCTCATTCAGTTGATAAAGACTGTAAAGATAACCATTTTCCGAATAACTCTTTGTATCAACACAGACCGCAGTATTCTGCTGATTATAATAATGCCACTGCTGTTCTTCTTTTGTATTAATGCCGAGGTCTGCATCGTCATCACCCATCATTATATAATCCTGACGCAGAGCATAACGCTCCCTTGCGGTACTGCACACACTCTCAAGCACACTTGTCTCACCTGTCTGCTTTTGGCTTCCCATGTATATATAACCTATTGCAAGCCCTGCTATCAATACAAAACATACGACCGCAATACATATAATATGTGCCTTTGAGCGTGGATTTTTTATCGGCAGCCTGCTAATGACAGAATATATCTTATCTTCAAAAATCTTATCATCATTATATTCAAAATCAAAATCTCTCATGGAATTTTCCAAATCCTTCTCACTATAAATCTTAAAAGCTTTTCTTATAATCTCATCACTGCCTTTAAATCTATTTTTTTCAATAACACTTCTTATGCTACTACTCATAACGCTCACTCCTTTCTTCCTATTCAGAAAATTGCGAAACTATCATAAACTTTAATTAAATTGTATAAATATAACAAATAGTTAGTTTCACAATCACCAAAGACTTTTTAACAGCTTCTTTCTTCCACGGTTTATCTTCGACCGCACCGTATTATATGGAATTTCCAGTAAATCCGAGATTTCTCTCGTACTCATCTCATTTAAATAAAACAGCGACAAAACTTCACGGTAAGTAAAGTCAAGTTTATTTATCTCTTCCACAACTCTTTTTAACTCCATCGAGACAAGTATCTCATTTTCTATGTCAACATTCCCTGCCTGCTCTGTTATGTCCTCAATATTTATATTCGACTGTCTGCTTCTCTTGTTTTTTCTGTATATGTCAATGGCACAATGGCTTATGACCGTATATACAAAAGCTGCTGTTTTTGCTTCATCGTCAAAGTCTATGCAATCTGTATGTCTTGATATTGCTATTATGCTGTTTTGCACAGCGTCCTCAGCATCCTCACGCTGGTTTAAAATCTGCATTGCCCTGTAATACATTCTGCTGCCGTATAACTCATACACTTTTTCAAGTTTTTGTCTCTGTTCTTCTTCCCATTTTTTTGCTTTGGTGCCGTTTGACATTTTTTTCACCTCCCCAGTGTACTATGTACTTTTTATTTCTAATATTTATAACGGCACGGATATAAAATTTGATGCAGAAATAAGTATAAAATTTATATCTGTATGCAACATTCCTGCCATAAAAAGAGATTTAACAATACAATGAATAAACTTCAATATTGCCAATTACCTTTTTATAACTGAACTGTAACATTAAAAAATGCAAATTTCATTTTATGGCTTTATCAAAGACAATTTTTCTTCAAAGCCCTATGAAATTTGCATTTTATTGTGTGTTGTAAGGATTATTTTTTATTTTTTCTATTTGCAGTATTTCTCTCTGAGTTCTTTAAGTTTACTCTGGTATGTTTCCTGCTGTTTTTTGTTTACAAGATAACCTTTTACCTGCTCTGCTATACTGTCGTACTCAGGTACTTCGCCCTCGTTTTTGTCATCGACCCAGATAAGATGGTATCCGAACTGTGTTTTTACAGGACCTATTACTTTGTTTAGTTCCCCGTCAAATACGGCATTTTCAAATTCTTTTACCATCTGGCCTCTGCCAAATGTTCCAAGACTTCCGCCTTTCTGTGCTGATGGGCAGGTAGAATACTCTTTTGCCGCATCTTCAAAACTTTTTGCTCCTGATTCGATTTCTTCTTTTATCTGATTTGCCTTGTCCTCATTGTCTACGAGTACATGTTTTGCCGTTGCAGATGCTTTTGATGCAAATTCTTTTGAGTGACCTAAGAAATACTCTTTTGCTTCTGCATCTGTTACAGAAATGTCTTTTAAAAGGTCTGCCATAGCTATCTGGCTTAATATATCTCTCTTTGCCATAACCATTGATGTTTTAAACATCTCTGTCTCGTCTTTCTTTTCTTCCTCCCCGTACATTGCAAAAAGGCAGATTTCTTCTAATCTTTCCTCGCACTGCTTACGGAACTCAGGCATACTTCTATACATCTGCTGTTCCTGCGGCATACCTGAAATAAATGTGTCGATATCGACATCTGTTATCGTGTAATTTCCAATTTTAGTATTTGTTTCTGACATCTTTATCCTCCGATTTTTTGACAAATGATAGTCACTATTATGAGGGAATACAACAAAAGTTGCAAGTGTTTTTGCTCTTTTTTATAAACCATGCTTATTTCTTCTTTTTGCTGCTTCTCTATAAACCTGTTCATCAGTTCTTGCAGAAACAACAATAATCTTCATTACTCCATCCACACGCTCAATCTTATAAACAACTCTTATGCCTAAGTTTCTAAATTTTATTTTCATTAAATTAGTAAGATTTGTACCACTTTTATTACCTAAAGGCTTTCCATATCCGCCCTCCTCAGCAGGCAATGGATTTTTGCTTACTTTTGAAATGCCTTTTAATACTTGTATTTGAGCCGAATGGTCGAGTTTCTTCATATCATTTTCCGCTTCTTCTAAAAACTCAATATTCCATGTCATTCTATATCTACATCCTCCGCATCCAAAAGTTCATCTTCACTTATCCCAAGCTCATTCATTACAGTATCAAGTGAAACCGTTTTATTATTCCCATCAGCCTCCAAACGCCTGTTAGCTTCCAATAAAAGATAATAATCTTCTTCTATTTCAGTTAATCTTGTATATTCCTCAGGTGATAATATAATCGCCGATGGCTGATTATTTTTTAAAACTATCAATTCATTTTCAGAATGTAATCTGTCAAATATCTTAGCCGCCTGACCTTTATTAAACTGCGAAATAGGAACAAGACTTTGTAATATATCTGCTGCAATAGCCATAATAACCCTCATTTCTGCACACATTTTTTGCATAGTATCAAATATAATATATTTTCCACTTAAGATTTGTGCCAAGTGTGCAAAACACAAATCCGTTACTTTATTTTACTTATATTATATTCAGATTCGCTGCAAAAATCAATAAATATTACTTTTAATTTTCTATTATATTGTAACAGTTCAGCCCAAAAAAGATAAGTCAATAATACATGAGCTTGCTCAATGTATTATTGACTTGTTTTTTGGGGCTGAATAGCCTTTCATTTATGAAATGAAGTAAACACAAGCTGCATAGCAGCGACTGACAGCTTGCTGGCAGGTTTACGAATGTAATAAATGAGAGGCTGAACTGTTACATTATATTTTCATATATATTTAACATCTCATTTTAATATGCAAATTTTCAAATAATTACAAAACTATCATAATCCTTGATTAAATTGTGCAACTAACACAACATACAGTCAATTTATCAATTATCTATACAAACTTTTACAGATATTTTCAACTTTACCCTGTGAGATTTTCCCATAAAACCGTAGATTATAAATGACAGATAAAATACTTACCTGAATTTCTCTAAGTATCCAATGTCTGTCATAAAGAAATGACGTCTTTTCTAACAAATAGTCGCTTGCGACTCTTTGGCATTTGAGCGGAATGCGTAGCATTTACTTCTTTTCCGCGAAATGTGCATTCTCACGGAGTGTTTTTTGTGTTATAAAAAACATACTGCCGTTATAATACAACAGAATGTTTTTTCACATTTGATTATGCAGGGGATAAAATCAGATAACGATGCAGCGATATGCGGCATCAATTTTAAGCAAAATCCCTTTGAGCATGGCATTATTTTATGCTGCAATAATAACTATGTGCCGATTACGGCACAGAAACGAGGTTTACAATGCAAAACAAAAACAATGATATTTCCGATAAGGAAATAATATCATTATTTAACGAACGTTCCGAACAGGCAATAAGCAAGACAAGTGATAAATACAAAAATCTCTGCTTTAAGATTGCAAATAATATACTAAACGACAAACGGGACAGTGAGGAGTGTGTTTCTGATACATGGCTGGCTCTCTGGAACAATATTCCGCCCAAGTCACCAAATCCCCTTAAAGCCTACATATGCCGTATTGTCAAAAATCTTTCTCTTAAACGCTACGAATACAATTCGGCAGGCAAGAGAAAAAGCGAATATGAGGTGTCACTTGACGAACTCAACGATTGTCTGGACAAAAATAATGATACTTTAAAACAGATAGAACAAAAACAGCTCATTGAAACCATAAATGTATTTTTGAAAAAGCTGCCAAAAGAAAAACGCATCTTATTTATAAGACGATACTGGTTTATGGAGTCTGTTAAACAACTCGCAAAAGATTATGGAATATCTGAAACAGGAATTTCCATGCGGCTTTCAAGAATACGCAGCGAACTTAAATCTCATTTGATAAAGGAGGGTTATTATGACTGATAAAGATTTATTTAATGCGATAAATGAATGCGATGACAGTTTTATTGAAGAAACGATAAATGACTGTGATAAAAAATTTATTGAAAAAACGGCAAATAAATATGATGAAAAATTTACCGAAGAAACAACAAATGAACAGACCAATAATTTTAATAATAAACAAAAAGAAATAAATGGTTCGGCAATAACACCGGGAAAAAATTTCCGCAGAAATGAAAAATCTGATAAACCAAACAACAGACCGTCATTTATAAAAAGATGCCTGCCATTCACAGGACTCCCACTTATAAATGCCGCCGCCATCCTTATACTCGTGCTTGCTGTCGGATTTGGTGCTGCTGCCGCAACATCCGGCAAATTTCACAACTGGATTTTTACGGCATTTTCAAAACAAGACATACAAAAAGCCGAGCTTAACACTTCTGCACCCGACAAAATTTCTTCTGATAACGGACAGAGTACGGCTTCAAATCCTGACAATAACATAGACATAAAAGCCGACAAAAATAACCATCTGTCTCTTGGCAAAAATATCGACCTTGTCGGAGATAAAGAAAGTTTCATATACAAATATCACAAAAATGGCGATGACGAGATAGTAGACGAGGTATATTCCATTCAGGATAACGGTCTGTCAAAACTTGCGATAAAAACATTTTCAGGTACTTATTATGGTAGCAGCTTTTCTTTTGATTATTCTGTTATAAATAAAGAGATATTTGCATTTAACCAGACCGGAACTTTAGACAGCGTAGACTCTGTCATAGACGGCGATACTATTTATGCCCATTTTTCAAAAGTCAAAGGTGATACTATACTAAAAAGCAGTGTCGCAAAGCTGAACCTTAAAACAGGAATAATAGACAAATTTACTGACGACACCAAAATATGCAACTCAAAAATGTCTCCAAACGGAAAAATGATATTGTTTAATTACCGTACTGAGGGATACTGGACCGCCTTAGATACATCGACAGGCAAAGAGAGAAAAATCCCCGGCATAGACGGATATAACCACACAAACGAAATAAAATTTATTGACGATTACCATGTACTGTCACTCTTAGTAATTTCCACGGGAAATAATGCAAAGACATACAGTGAGCAGATTTGCACAAACCTTATAGACCTCACAACCGGAAAGACTCTGCACACTTACAAGGATTACGGAGAGATAAATGTTTTATGGAATTATAAATACAATGAAAAAAATAAATCATTGAAAGTTTACAATATAACAAATAAAAGCAGTTTCACAATTCCTGATATGAAATCAGAGGATATAGCTGCTGCAAACGGAAACTATGTACTTTTCGGTGACCTCGAGGAGCCTGACACATTCTGTCTATGCAACCTTGACACACATAAATATATCAAGTTTACGATACCAAAAGAACTTCGTTCAGATATAGAAATGTACCTCTCCGCCGTTAAAAGCAAAATGCTCATAACCGACGGAAAGGATGCCTATCTTGTGCAGTGTCCGTAAACTCATATCTACTAATTTCTTTCCTGTGCAAGATACTTTGACTCTTTTCCTGTCATATGCTCTATCTCTATACATATGACACACAATGCCTGTAGCTCAGAATCTATCTCCTTTTGCATTTCTTCTTCAAATCCGGGGCGGTACTTCTGGGCTATAAGTTTTGTAAGTCCTTTTATTTTGTGGTTAAATTTCAATACTATCTTAGCATAAATTTTAATAAATTGTTTTATTTATGTCTAAACTGCATCTACACTCTATCTAAATTTTGAACTTAGCAACTCCCTCACTGAGTTTATTCGCTCTCTCCTCTGCCGTCTTTGAGTTGTCATTGACAACTGAAGACCTTTCTGCAATCGAAACAGTCCTGTTTGCTATGTTCGTCGTTCCATTAGCACTCTCCTCAGTGGCAATGCTTATACCCTTTATCGAATCAAGTATTGATGAGATAGATGCCAGCAATTCTTCTGATGTAGCACTAAAATCTGATACAAGTTCGTTTACACTTGTCGCATCTTCATTATAAAATCCAGCAAGCTCATCAAATTTATGATAGCTGTCAGTAACATCCGTCTCAACAAATTCAAGCATTTGCTGTGCATCACTCTTAAGATTTTCAACTGCATTTTTTACGGCATCCGTCACACCCTGTATATTTTCAACATTTTCTTTTGACTGTTCAGCAAGTTTTCTTATCTCGTCTGCAACAACAGCAAAACCTTTTCCTGCCTCACCCGCTCTTGCTGCTTCAATAGATGCATTAAGTGAGAGAAGGTTTGTCTGTTCTGTAATTTCCATGATAGAATCGGCAAGTACATTTATCTGGTCTACAACTTTTGCATCCTCCATCGCTTTTTCAAGTTCACTCTTCATGGCTTTTTTTGTCTGACTTGCTTTCTCTCTTATAGATGCCACATTTTCTTTACCTTCTTTTGCTCTCTTATATATCTGTTCAACATGATTTGCACCATCCTGTGCTCTCAATGCAATATTTTTTGCCGCATCCTCTATCTCATGCGACATCGAATCTATACTCTCTGTCGTAGCTGCCGTTTCTTCCATTGATGCCGCAACTTCCTCTGTCGTTGCAGAAACATCCTCTATATCAGAATTAAGCAGTCCCATATCATTTGTTATCTCACCTACTACATTCTTTATGTCACCTGCACCTGTTTTCACATCACCTATCAGTCTTGAAAGATTTGCACGCATAGTCTCAAGTCTGTTTGCCAGAATACCAAAGTCATCTCTCCTTTTTAAATACTTATCATCTATTTCGCTTGTAAAGTCACCACTTTCAAGTACACCAAGCTCTCTGCCAACAGCTTCAAGCGGCTTAACTATATTTGCGATTATAAGGATTATAATTGCAATGAGCACAATTCCTATCGTACCATTTACGGCAATATAGATTTTTGTCATGTTGTTTGAATATTTTGTCAGTTCATCATGTCTGACCGCAACTGTTTTGTCTATATCGTCTGTATAATTTCCTGTTCCGATGACCCAGTCAAATTCCTTATAATAATATGTATAAGAACGCTTTGGTGAAGGCTCTGTCTCTCCCTCCTTAGGAAAATAATAGTTGGTATATGCCTCGTTATTCTTAACAGAATCCTCTATCATCTGTTTAACCATGGTAAATCCCTTTGAGTCTTTTGTATTCATACGGTTTGTTCCCTCAGTGTCACTTCCAAGAAGAACTACATTTGTTCCGTCAGACTGGTCTACCCAGAAGTAGCCGCTGTCACCGTATCTCATATCACGAATCTCATCAGCAGCATTTTTCTTAGCAAGCTGTTCTGTAAGAATCCCGCTCTTATACTGACCGTAATAGTGTTTTGCGACAGATACTGCCGCCGTAACTTCCGATTTGATGCTGTCATCATATGAACTTCTTATACTGCCCTCTATCTCAGCTACAGATTCGTTGTTTTGATTTTTCATGCATATGGCTGAAAATATAGTCCCAAATAACAAAATTACAAGAACCCCTGTCATAATAAGTAACATTTTAAACTTTACTTTAATGTTTTTCATATTATACCTCATTTCTGCACACATTTTTTGCATATCAAGTTTGTGTCAAGTGTGCACAGACACAAATCTTGTGTGTGAAAAATCATTTTTTCTACAATAAAATCCTGCATATATGTATTTTTCACACTAAAATCCCTTTTTTCTTTTTTGAAAATCGAACAAATTATTATCAATATTTTTTGTGCAACTTCAACATATCAATTATACAACTTTTTTAATTTTTATGCAACTTTAACATGATTTGAATTATTTTTACTGGTAACAGTTCAGCCATAAAAAGATAATTAGCAATACAATGAGCTTGTTCATTGTATTGTTAAGTACCTTTTTATGGTAGAATAGCCTTTCATTTCTGAAATGAGGTCAAAGCCCTCGCGAGCACGCTCAGATGGAACAAATTTATTTGTTCCATCCTCACTTTGCTTTCGCGTAAATAAACAAAAGCTGCAAAGCAGCGACTGACAGCTCGCTGGCAGGTTTATGAATGTAAGAAATGAAAGGCTGAACTGTTACTTTTACTGTAATTGCTTTTATACAGAGTAATTTGTTTAATTCTGAAATTGAGCATACAAAAAACTATTGTAAATAAATGAACATACAAAAAATGGACAAATAAACTTCCACATTGAATGTGGTAAGTTTTTTGTCCGAGTTTTTTATGATGTTTATAATATTTTGTAAAGCGGATATTCACAATCCGCTTTGCTTTTTACCCATAACACTATCAGCTGCTGTCGCAGCATATCATAAATGGCTTCCCTGATAGTTTTACATTACGCAAGTTTTATAAACGCTGCTGTCTGTCCTGATGCCTTTACGGTCTTGCCGTCACTTTCCACGCTTCCGCCGAAGCTGTAGATTGTTTCTCCTGGTTTTGCGTCAAATTCAAATGTTACTTCTTTTGCTGACGGATTTATAACAACAAGAATTTTCTCATCTTCACTGCTTCTTACATAAGCAAGAGGATATGTATCTTTCTTTGCTGCTACGAATTCTATCTCACCTTTGCTTAAGAGTGCCGTGTGTTCTTTTCTTATTTTTATGAGTTTCTTTATCTCATTGTAAAGTGAATTTTCATCTGCCGCCTGATTTTTGACTGTCGGACGATTTTCATCACTGTCCTGTGCGATATAGAGCATTTCTTTCTTTGCATTGCTGAAACCTGCATTTAAACTGTCATCCCACTGCATAGGTGTTCTTGAACCTGTTCTTCCATATCCGCCCTCTACTGATGTAAGTCCTTCTACATATTTCATTCCGATTTCATCACCATAATAGATAAACGGTGCTCCAGGCATTGATAAAAGGAACGCAAATGCAACTTTAAGTTCATCACCTTTTACTTCCTGTGAAAGTCGTCCCATATCATGATTTCCTGATGGAATACACATAAGTCCTTTCTTTTCTGATTTCTCATAATTTTCAAGGTACTTTTCTACAAAGGCTGATACATCACCTTTTCCTCTTGATGAGAAGAACGGTTCTTCACATCGGAACAAATCATTGTAATGAGATGGTCCAAAATGAAGAAGGAAATCCATATGAAAACCGCCCTGAAGTGATTTGTCAGGCTCTCCCCATTCTGAAACCATAGCGGCATTTGAAAATTCTTTATCGAGAAATTCTCTTACATTCTGCCAGAGTTTTATCGTTCCTTTTCCGTCCTCATCATTTTTTACAAGTGAGCCTGCCATATCTACCCTGAAACCGTCTGCCCCCATCTGAAGCCAGAAACGCATAACATCTTTCATTGCTTCAAGTGTGGCTTTTGGTCCCTCATCATCCATAGACTGCTGCCACGGACGCTCAGGCTTATAATATCCGTAATTAAGTGCCGGCTGGTGTGAGAAAAAGTTGACTGCACATGAACCGTCTCTGTCTGAAATTCCTCTGATGCAGCCCATCCCCTGTGGTTCTTCCCAAATACTGTCAGTCCATACATATCTGTCCGTAAACTCATTCTTTTCAGCTTTCATGGACTGCTTAAACCACTCATGCTGCACGGAAGTATGTCCCGGAACAAGGTCAAGGAGTATGTGCATATCTCTCTTGTGTGCCTCTTTGAAAAGATTTGCAAGGTCCTCATTTGTGCCGTATCTCGGTGCAACCATATAGTAGTCCTCAACATCGTAACCCGCATCACCAAAAGGTGATTTGAAACATGGATTTATCCATATGGCATTACAGCCTAAATCCTTTATGTAGTCAAGTTTCTCCGTAATACCATTTATGTCACCTATACCGTCAGCATTTGTGTCATTGAACGACTGCGGATAGATTTCATAAAAAACTGCGTTGTCAAGCCACTTTGGTTCATTTATATTGTTCATTTTAGTTCCTCCTGTTTTCTCGTTATTTGTTGTATTTTACTTCTTTTACACCATTACTTCAAGTATCTTCTTACACTTATAATCCAACTCATTTACCCCTGTTTTTTTGTTCTTATCAAAGTTAAAACTAAGCAAATAACCTTTATCCTGTTGATAATACTCAAGATAATCAAACAACTGCTTTTTCCCCCGTGAATTATATTCATCTCCATGCCAGATTTTTAACTCAATAATAAATCTTCTGCCTTTGTAATCTGCTATTATGTCAGAACGCCTGTTATTTCTTGTCCGGGCTTCAATATAATAGCATCTGGTATTTAGAATTGTACCATAAATCAATACATCTTTTTGCACATGATGAACAATACTGTGTTCATTGTACCACAATTTAGAAAAAGTGTGTAAGCTGCTCTAAATAAAACTTACACACTTTTTGACTATTTTTATAGCATTGAGCACTATTTCATTTTAAGTCTAAATCCTTACAGTCAAGCGGATATTCGTGGTACGCTCTGCTAATCGCTCAAAACAGTATTTCAAACCTTACCCCTCATTCAAAACACCATGCTCTTTTAAAAGTTTCTCTATATCTGTTCCCTTAATTTTCTTTAAGACCGCATTTTTCACCATATTTAACGGCTTTGGAAGTTCCATGTCAAGCGGTGACTTTCCATCCATAAGTCTTACCGAACTCTCAACCAGTTCTCTTATATCATATGTGCTGCCCCAGACTTCAGGTACTGCCCTGTCTACTCCACACAATCCGTAAACCGCCTCCATAGCTGTTCTTACTGAATATTCCGTTGTGAATATCGTATCTCTCGGTGTCTCGGCAAACTGTCCTAAAAATGCGGCATTTACACTTCCGTCAGGGATAACATCCGGTCTGTCTCCTTTTCTTCTCGGCATAAAGAATGCAGTTATATAAGGAAGCATTGTCGGTATGCAGTTTGTGTGCTCTTTTGCAAGCTCATCAATCTCATTTACAGGGACTCCAAGATGGTAAAGCCACTCTGCCGCAATCTCCCAGCCACAGCAGTCTTTCATCGGTTTTCTTATATAATCACCGACAGCATCAGTAAACAGACCGTAAACCCATATACATACTTCATCCTTTTTCTGTTTTTTGAACTGTCCCTGCCTGTTTATCGTCCAGCTAAGCAGCCATGAAGAATCCTTGCAGCTCACAATTCCGCCAGTGACAACTTTCCCTGAGCGTGAATCTCTCTTGCATATCTTCTCTATATATGAAATTATCTTTTCATCCGATGTTGTAATGGTTGCCGATTCCCATTTTGACTTTTCAACATCCGAACAGAACTTTTCAGGATTTCCAAATGCCATGTCCTGCCTTGCGATATTTTTCCAAAGACTCCAACAGCCGCTTTTTCTTATCTTTGCACTACCTGTCGGTGCGTGTTCATGGTCGCCGTATATTGTACTTTCCGTGCAGCTTCCGTTTGTGATGAAAACAAGGTCATTATCTGTAAGTTTTATTTCTTCATTTTTGCCCGCCACTACACACTCAATAGTTTTCGCTGTCTTTTTCTTTCCGTCAATGTCAAATATAACATTTGTTACCTCAGTGTTAAATTTAAATGAAACACCTGCATTTTCAAGATATTTAAGCATAGGCATTATAAGTGATTCATACTGATTGTATCTTGTAAATTTTAATGCTGAAAAATCGGGAAGTCCTGCTATGTGATGGATAAATCTCTTAAAATAGAGTTTCATTTCCAATGCACTGTGCCAGTTTTGAAAAGCGAACATTGTTCTCCAATAAAGCCAGAAGTTTGAGTCAAACACTTCATCATCAAAAAAATCTTCTATCTTTTTATCATACAGTTGTTCATCGGAAGTAAAGAACAATCTCATAATCTCCATACATCCCTTGCGGCTAAGTCCAAACTTTCCACCAAGTTCTGCATCTTTCCCCCTGTCTGTTGTGACCCTGCAAAGCGAATAATTTGGGTCTTCTTTATTCAGATAATAAAATTCGTCCAAAACCGACTCGTCTTTATTTTCCAAAGATGGAATACTCCTGAACAAATCCCACAGACATTCAAAATGATCCTCCATTTCACGACCGCCACGCATTATATATCCTCTCGAAGCATCGTTTATACCGTCACACGCTCCGCCGGCAATATCAAGTGCCTCAAGGATATGAATATTTTCTCCCGGCATCTTTGCATCCCTCACAAGAAAGCATGCTGCAGCAAGTGCACCAAGACCACTTCCCACGATGTACGCCGATTTTTCCTCGATACCGACCGGCTTTTTTGGTCTTGCAAATGCTTCGTAGTTGCCGCTTGCATAGTAAATGCCTTTGCTGTTCTTATCGTATTTTCCACGCTCCGTGTTCTGATAGTCAGATTTTTCATAATTATCTTTAGCATTGCCTCTGTTTTTGCTTTTAATCTTTCCATCACTATCATCAACATACTGACACCATTTTTCAATAACTCTATCCGACATTGACTTTTTGTCATCATCTTTTCCATTTGAATTTTTACATCCGCACGAACCACTGTCAGAGTCATTGTCTTTTGCAAACTTAGCCTTATACAAAGCCGCTGCTCCCGCTCCGACAGCGATAACAGAAGCTGTTTTAATAATTTTCTTATTCATGTTAATCTCCAATCTACTGCACATATTTTGTGTTACTGTAAAATCCAGTCATTACATTATTCATGAATAAGTATTTCCAAAAAAACAAAAAATATGCCCGAAATCCCCCATCAGTACATCTTCTGATTTAGGAAATTTCAAGCATATTTTTTATGCCTTACGGCAATCTATTTTGTTCCCATTTTTTACAAGTCAAGTTGATATTCGTAATACTATCTGCTACTTTCCTGATAGTGTTAAATTACAGTTTCCAAATATCCTCATTGTACTGTGCAATAGTTCTGTCTGATGAGAAAAATCCTGCCTGGCTTATATTAACAAGCATCTTCTTTGCCCAAGCCTCTCTGTCGTTAAAGTCAGCATATGCTTTTTCCTTTGTCTCTACATAACTGTCAAAGTCAAGGAATGTCATAAACCAGTCTTTGTTTAAAAGTTCATTTTTAAGACGGTTAAGCTGTGTTTCATCACCAATTTTAAGCATTGCATCACCTGTAATAAAATCAACCGCCTCTTTGAGTGCAGGATTTTTTTCATAGTAATCTCTTGATACATAGTCAGAGTTTGCGTAATGTGCTATTACCTCGTCACTCTCTGCTCCGAAGATGTAAATATTGTCATCACCTACAAACTGGTGGATTTCTACATTTGCACCGTCCTCAGTACCAAGTGTGATTGCTCCGTTAAGCATGAATTTCATGTTTCCTGTTCCGCTTGCTTCTTTTGATGCAAGTGAAATCTGCTCTGATATATCACACGCCGGAATAAGTCTTTCTGCCATTGTTACATTGTAGTTTTCTACCATAACAACATTTAGATATTTATTTACCTCAGGATCATTGTTGATAATCTCCTGCAAACATAAGATAAGGTGAATTATATCTTTTGCTATAATGTATGCCGGAGCTGCTTTTGCACCAAATATTACTGTGATTGGTGTCTCAGGTATGTTCCCTTTCTTAATCTCAAGATATTTATGAATTACAAATAATGCATTTAACTGCTGGCGTTTGTATTCATGCAGACGCTTAACCTGAATATCAAATATTGAATTAGGATTAAGTGTGATATTCTGAGTTCTCTTTATATAATCAACAAAATCTGCCTTGTTATCAGTTTTTATCTTAAGAAGTGTGTCGAGTGCATCCTTATCAGAAAGATATTTTTCAAGTTTCTTAAGTTCCTCTGCATCCTTTTTGTAACCGTCACCAATCCATTCTGTGAGCTGGTCTGTAAGTTCAGGATTGCAATGAAGAAGCCATCTTCTGAATGTGATACCGTTTGTTTTATTGTTAAACTTCTCAGGATAAATCTTATAGAAGTTGTTAAGTTCTGATTTTTCAAGGATTTCCGTGTGAAGTGCAGCTACACCGTTTACACTGAAGCCGTAATGAATGTCGATATGAGCCATATGTACTGTATCATTTTTGTCAATGATAACCACACTCTCATCATCAAAGCGGCGGCGTACTTTATCGTCAAGCACCTCTATAATAGGCACAAGCTGTGGTACAACTTCCTTAAGGAATGAAATAGGCCATTTTTCAAGTGCTTCTGCGAGAATTGTGTGGTTTGTATATGCACAAGTCTTTGAAACAATCTCGATTGCCTCATCAATATCAATTCCCTCTTCCATAAGCAGACGGATAAGCTCAGGTATAACCATTGTAGGATGTGTATCATTTATCTGGATTACTGCGTAATTATATAAATCGTGGAGGTTACTTCCCTTTTTCTTACACTCATCTATTATAAGTTTTGCACCATTGCTTACCATGAAATACTGCTGGTAAATTCTGAGTTTTCTTCCGTCATCATCACTGTCATCAGGATAAAGGAATAATGTAAGATTTTTCGCAATATCTTTCTTATCAAAATCAATTCCATCTCCTACAATACTATCATCTACAGTATCAAGGTCAAACAATTCAAGTTTATTTGTTCTGTTGTCATATCCTGTTACATCTATCTCATACATTCTCGACTGAACAGTAAAATCTTTAAATTTTACAGGATAGCTCACATCTGTTTTTCTAAGGAATGTATTCTCCTCAATCCATGGATTTGCAGTCTCTTTCTGCTTATTATTCTCAAATACCTGCTTGAATAATCCAAGATGGTAGTTAAGACCAATACCAGAACCGTTAAGTCCAAGGCTTGCTATCGAATCAAGGAAGCATGCTGCAAGACGGCCAAGACCACCATTACCAAGTGAAGGCTCTGCCTCAATCTCCTCAATCTCTGCAAGACTTATGCCGTTGTCAGCAAGGACTTTCTTTACATCAGCATAAATTCCAAGATTTATAAGATTGTTAGAAAGAAGTTTTCCTATCAAAAATTCTGCCGAAATATAATAAACTTTCTTTCCTGTGTCCTCCTGCACTTTTTCCTCTGACATATCTTTCGTGATATTTAAAAGTGCAATATAAATTTCCTGTTTGCTGCTGTCAGCAATACTTTTTCCAAGCTTCTGCTCTAAAGTGTTTTTGATATCCATAATAATCCTCCATTTTACACGCATTGTTGTTTACTTTGTAACATAAAATTCTCTATCTCTTATCCATATCCTTATTCACAATAAAATGTGAATTTTTAATTCCTGTCACCTGACACATTTTTATGTGCGGCAACTCTCTTAACTTTGTGACTATAATATATCATTTTAGTAAGTGTACTTCTTGTCTTTTCCTAGCACGATATGATACAATACTATCATTTAGAGATATTTTTTTAACGGACGCGAAACTGTTATGTGCTGTGATGATTGTGTATCTGTAGCAAATAATACCGTCGGCACGCTTTCGCTATGTTGTCACCGTGTAACAGTACATAAAGGGTGCAAATTATCTTTTAGGAGGTTTTACATATGAATGAAATTGAAAAAAATAAATACCATGAAACAAAGACCCATTCCAGTGCGGAATTTTTATTTAATACTTATCCATGTTCTATCCCTATTGATTTTCCGAGTGTTCCCCTGCACTGGCACAATGATATGGAACTTATTGTTATCAAGCATGGTTCGGCTAAAGTTACGCTTAACCTTACTACGCATCAGCTATCGGCAGGTGATATCCTTGTGGTTCTCCCTGAAAATCTTCATTCTATTGATTGTGCTATCGGCGATAAACTGGAGTACGAAAATATTATTTTTAAAAAGGAACTTCTCAGTTTTGTGACAAATGATATAACCATGTCCAAATATCTGACTCCTTTTTTTAATGGTGATTTTCCTATTGTAACTCATGTGCATATGGGATATTCTTTTTATTCCCATTTTGTGAAGATTATAAATACTATGGATGTTCTGTGTGATAAAAAAGAATTTGGCTACCAGCTTGCCATCAAGTCATGCCTGCTTGAACTGATACATATCATGATAAGACATCCGCCTAAAACGGAAGTTAATAAAAAATCGGAAAAATCGGTGGATAAAATAAAAGAAATACTTACTTATATGGAGCAGCATTATAATGAAGAAATTCCGATTGAAAAGATAGCTGATATATGTCATTACAGTCCGTCACATTTTATGAAGTTTTTTAAAAATCATATGGGAACAAGTTTTATTAAATACCTTAATGATTTTCGCCTGATAAAAGCACGAACCAGACTGCTCACCACTGAGGACACCGTGCTTGAGATAGCCGGTGACTGTGGTTTCAACAATCTGTCGCACTTTAACAGGCTTTATAAAAATAAGTATGGGATAACGCCGTCTATGACGAGGGAAATGTAAATTTCCTAAATTCTACCATACAGCTTCATCTCATGATGAAGTACATCTGCCAGCGTATCATTATATACTCCCGGCAGGCATCTCCAGCTCCAGTTTTTATCACTGAGTGTTGACGGTGTGTTCATTCTTGCATCTTTTCCAAGTCCAAGAATGTCCTGCATCTGCATAATTGCCGTATCCGCAACGCTTGCCCATGCCGTACGCATCATTCCCCAA
The DNA here is from genome assembly GCF_003480745.1 of Clostridium sp. AM27-31LB. Lineage (NCBI taxonomy): Bacteria > Bacillati > Bacillota > Clostridia > Eubacteriales > Clostridiaceae > Clostridium > Clostridium sp. AM27-31LB. Next base: position 77,089 of record NZ_QUJS01000005.1, read on the forward strand.
TGATATCCTTCTGCTTCTGAAAGACGCATATATTTCTTCGCATATTCTGCATCTTCTTCTGATATTTCATCAATCCATCCAAGAATTGTCTCATTATCATGTGTTCCTGCATATACAACACAGTTTTTAGGATAGAGATGAGGCAGATATCCTGACTCCGTATCCCTGCTGTCAAATGCAAACTCAAGAACTTTCATTCCCGGAAATCCTGTATCTTTAAGAAGCTTTCTTACTGAATCCGTCAAAAATCCGAGATCCTCTGCTATGATTGGAAGTTCTCCAAGTTTTTCTTTTATAACATTGAACAAATCTATTCCAGGTCCTTCTTTCCATTCTCCGTTTCTTGCAGTTTTGTCACCATATGGGATAGAATAATATGCATCGAACCCTCTAAAATGGTCTATACGAAGCATATCATATATCTGCGTCTGATATGCTATTCTGTCAACCCACCAGTTATAATCCTGTTCTTTCATGACTTTCCAGTTAAACAAAGGATTACCCCAAAGCTGACCATCTGCTGAAAATCCATCAGGCGGACATCCTGCCACACTTATCGGCATAAGATTATCATCAAGCTGAAACTGTTCGGGATTTGCCCAAACATCTGCACTGTCACTTGATACATAAATAGGAATGTCACCAATTATTTTAATTCCATTTTCATTTGCATAAGCTTTTAACTTTTTCCACTGTGTAAAGAATAAAAACTGTACACATTCCCAAAACTTTATCTCATCTTTTAACTTTTCTCTTTCTACTGCAAGAGCTTTGTTATCTCTTTTTCTAAGAATTTCCGGCCACTCAAGCCATGATACTCCATTTTGCTCGTCTTTTATTGCCATAAATAAAGCATAGTCAGAAAGCCATTTATGATTTTCTTTTCTAAATTCTGTAAGCTCTGTCTGATATTTTTCTTCTGCAGTCTTGGCAGCCTTCCTTAAAACTCCAAATCTCTTGTTGTATAGCAAACCATAATCTGCTTTCTCCGGGTTCCTGCCCCAATCTATATTTTTATACTCATCTTTTTCAAGAAGTCCGGCTTCACTAAGTTCATCAAGATCTATCATATACGGATTTCCGGCATATGATGAAAATGACTGATACGGCGAATCTCCATAACTTGTTGGACATATTGGTAATATCTGCCAGTATGATTGTCCTGCCTTATGTAAAAAGCGGACAAATTCTCTTGCTGCCTCTCCCATTGTTCCAATACCGTAAGGTGATGGCAATGATGTGATAGGCATTAAAATTCCTGCTTTTCTCAAAATATTTTCCTCCTTTTACACTTTTGAAATATAAAACTGTTATAGGCAGTGATGATTTTTACGCTATAACAATACCGACACGCTCCCGCTATATGTCGGCTAACATTATCTGTTATATATGCAAAGTCCAATAACATCATAATGTCAATTTCATATATATTTTTTATGTGATGTACTTTAATACTTATAAATTTCTTACACTTTCTCTTTCAAGAAGTTTAAATGGTATAGATACATCCCGTCCTTCATCCGGGTAATGTATCTGTCGCAACATAAGCTCTACTCCCTCTCTCGCCATTTTTTCCGTGTCTTGTTTTATAGTCGTAAGTCTTGGAATACAGTAATTTGAAAGACTTATCCCGTCAAATCCTATGACCGATATGTCATCCGGCACTTTTTTTCCTGCATCGCATATTGCACGCATCGCACCAACTGCTATCGTATCACTCAGTGCAATGACTGCCGTAACATCCGGCATATTCTTTAAAAGTTTTTTCATTGCCTGATATCCGTCCTCCATAGAAAATCGACATTGCACATAACCTTTTTTCTCATCAAACGGTATATTATTTTCCTGAAAACTCCGAATACATCCCGCATATCTTAGAGAACTTATCTGTGTTGCCGACAATATTCCACCTACAACACCTATCTTTTTATGACCTTTTTTTATAAAATAACTGCCGACTTTATATGCTGCTGCCTCATCATCTGTATAAAATGATGAAAGATTACTTATATTAAGACTTCCGGCACTATTTGTGACAAGAATACAAGGTACATCTATTCCTTCAAATTCATCAAAATAATCAAGATTTCCGCCGAGAAATATAATTCCTTTAGGATTTCTTTCACGACACAGCATAAGTGCACATTCCACTTCGTTTGCATCTTCATCTATATATGATACTTCTGCAATTTCTCCATTTTTTGAAAGGAGCATTTGCATTTTCTCAAGAATATCTGCAAACAGCATATTTTGATTTCCCTTTACAATGATTGAAAGCGATGACGCAGCCTGCCTCTTTAACTGCCGTGCATTACTGTTAGGCTGAAAATTACTTTCTTCTATAACTCCCATTATCTTTTTTCTTGCTTTGTCACTGACATCAGAATGATTGTTCAATACCCTGGATACAGTCCCTATACCATATCCTGACAATCTGGCGATATCTTTTATAGTCATACATTTGCCTCACTTTTTTATTTCCATGATATTTAAGAACTTTTTAGTCCCTAAAACACCTTTATCAGATAAAGTACCATATGACTTCATCTGATAAAGTATATTTCATGCAAAATGTATTTTAACCTTTAACGGCTCCGGCTGCAACTCCTTTGATGATATATTTCTGACAGCATAAGTAGAATACTATAACAGGGATAACTGCCATGATAAGACAAGCCATAATAGCACCCATATCAACTCTTCCGTAACTTCCCTTCATATACTGAATGATAATTGATATTGTCTTATATTTCTTTATATCAAGTGTAAGATATGGAAGAAGGAAATCGTTCCAAATCCACATTGCCTCAAGTATTCCTACAGATATAAGAGTAGGTTTCATCATTGGTACTACAACGCTGAAGAATGTTCTTATAGGACTGCAGCCGTCAATCATAGCTGCCTCCTCAACTTCAATAGGAATTGATTTTACAAATCCGCAGAACATAAATACCGCAAGACCTGCACCAAATCCAAGATATATTATCAAAAGACCCCATGGTGTATTAAGTCCAAGTGAATCTGCCGTTCCTGATAAGGTAAACATTACCATCTGGAATGGAATTACCATTGAGAATACACAAAGAAGATAAATTGCTTTTGTAATCTTTGTCTGTACTCTTGTGATAAACCATGCACACATTGAACAGCACACAAGAATAAGAACTACACCGCCTACCGTAATAAATACAGTCCAACCGACAGCCTTAATAAATTCATATTTTGTTATTGCCTCTTTAAAGTTCTCCAATCCGACAAAATTCTTTGATGTCGGCATTTTAAAAGGCTCAAGATTGATAAATGTCTTTTTCTTGAAAGAGTTCATCAATACAACAATAATTGGTGATACAAATATAATTGAAATAACCGTAAATAATAATGTAGCCAAAATTCCTTTTACTTTTTTCATTACTGCTGCACCTCCTTACTTCTTGTAAGTCTAAGCTGTAACATACTGATAACTATTACTGCAAGGAAGAAGATAACTGCCTTAGCCTGACCTACACCTTCATATCCAACTCTTCCATAGAATGTATCATAAATATTCAATGCAAGCATCTCCGTTTTATGAAGCGGCTCACCACCCGTAAGTGAAAGGTTCTGGTCAAAGAGTTTGAATGAGTTTGTTATTGTTAAGAATGTACATATTGTTATCGATGGCATCATGTTTGGAATAGTTACATGGAAAAGTCTCTTCCAAGCGTTTGCACCATCAATCATAGCAGCTTCTCTTAATGAATCAGGTATTGCCTGCAGACCCGCTATGTAAACTATCATCATATAACCTATCTGCTGCCAGCAGATTAAGATTACAAGACCCCAAAATCCTAATTTTGCATTAAGTTTTAATGCCATATCAAAATGACTGAATATACCATCAAATATAAGCTGCCATATATATCCAAGTACAATACCGCCAATAAGGTTTGGCATAAAGAATATTGTTCTAAAAATATTAGTTCCCTTAATTTTCTGTGTAAGTGCAAGTGCAAGTGCAAATGCAAGAACATTAACAAGTACAAGCGTCACTATCGCAAATACTGCCGTAAATCCAAATGCATGAGGGAAGGTCGTATCCTTAAATGCTTCGATATAATTGCCTATTCCCACAAAATCAGCATCCTTGATAGTGGTAAATTTACAAAATGATAAATAAATTCCTTCGATAAATGGCACGATAAATCCTATCATAAATGCTGCCATAGTAGGAAGCACAAATACCGGCCAGTATTTTCTTATTGCTTTTTCCATAATAATCCTCATTTCTGCACATTCCACTGTGCATAGCACAAAATGCATTGCCGCTCACTGTCCTGTGAACAGTAACCAAAATACAGTTGATTTATTAATATTTGTTCCCTTATTGTCATTACTTACACTACTATTTATGCAAACAATAACTCATTTTTAATAGAGGGGAAACATTTTACCGTTTCCCCGCCTATAATTTCTATCATGTCACTTCACGGTCTATACCGCAATTTAACAACTAAACTATTACCATTCCGGCATTTATTTCTTAGCTGCTGCTGCTTCTTTCTTCCAGCCATCTACAAATGCTTTCTTTACAAGATCCCAGTTTGCATCAGTCTGCTTAGAAGCATATGTTGTAAGTGCAGAGCCAAGGTCGTTCTTCCACTTCTCAGATGGCATAGTTGTAAAGTTCCATGTTACAGGTTTTTTACCCTGTTTTACATAATCGTTTGCAATGTTTACAAGCGGATTATCTGAAGTAAGGTTCTTTTTAAACGGAATAACAAATCCCATTCCATCCTGTCCTGATGGCATAGCTCCTGCTGCACCACACATACATTTTACTGCTGTATCATCTGTTACACACCAGTTCATGAAATCAAGTGTTGCCTGAATATCCTCTTTTGATGCTTTCTTATTTACACACCAGTAGTTCTCTGTACCTGTACAAAGTCCCTGGTTTTCCTCTCCGTCTGCACCAATATAGATAGGTAACATTCCAAGATTATCATCTCCAAGGTCTGCTATATCTGAGTATGCCCATGTACCATTCTGATAGAATACTGCTTTCTCTGTAACAAATTCTGCAACTGCATCATCACCAGTCTTTGTGCTAAGCTGTTTAGAGCTTGTTGTGGAATTGTTAATATATAAATTCCAGATATTGCGATAGTTGTCAAGATATGTTCCCTTGATGGCATCTGTATTCTCGATTCCATCCTTCTGATACTCATAGTAAATAGGAAGGTTTGCAAGATGTGTCTTGAATCTCCAATCTGAACTTCCATCCATACCTGCTGATGTAAATGCTGAGAATCCAAGGTCTTTGCTTCTCTTTGTTATGTCTTCTGCAACTTTCTTAAGATCATCAAAGCTCTTTATGTCATCCTGTGTATATCCGGCTTTCTTTAAAAGATTTTTGTTGTAAATGATACCATAAGATTCTATAGCATATCCGATACCATCAACTGCATCACCATCTTTTAACAAGAAATCATCACTTGTAACCTGTTTTGCAATATCAGAATCCTTAAGGTCATAACAATAATCTTTCCAAGATGCAAGTCCAACCGGTCCGTTTACCTGGAACAATGTTGGTGCTTCGCTCTTACCCATCTCACTCTTTAATGTTGTCTCATACTGGTTAGCTGCTGCAGTTACTACATTCACCTTAACACCTGTTTTATCTGTGTAAAGCTTTGCAAGTTCCTGCCACTGTGCATCAGCTTCAGGCTTGAAGTTTAAGTAATAAACTGTTCCTTTAGCTTCTTTCTTACCACTTTCCTTTTTATCACTTGCACCGCCACAGCCCGTAAGTGCTGATGCTGTCATAACTGCTGCAAGTCCAAATGCTACAAGTCCTTTCTTTCTCATAAATATCCTCCTAAATTATAATATTGTTGTTTCCACTGTTTATATTTTAAATAACTTTAAAATACTTTACTTTTTCATGGAAACGGTTTTGGAAATGTTTCTGGAAATGTTTCCATTTCGTTGTAACTAAAATATATAACATTTAGATAAAAATTGCAATATTTTTTTTTTAATTTTGTGCTTTTTGTCACTTTGCACAAATTTGTATTATTATTATGCTCATTTCAGACGCTTTTTTATGCACTTTTACTATATTTATTTTTACAGAGTGAACATTTGCCATTTATAAACCATCAAAAAAATGGCATCACACTACTTTACAAGCATTTTCCTATTCAATAAAAAAGCAATACAATCCTTTTTTTCAGATATGTATTGCTTTCTCTAAGCCAATAAAACATTATTTTTCTAATTCTAATGCTATTCCTTATGTGTATTTTAACCAAAATCTTCACATATTATGCAGTATTTTTACATAAATTGCGGTATTCCATAAGTTTATCCCGTGCACTCCTGCTTATGTGTTTTGGCACTTCTATTCCTACCGTGACATACTGGTCACCATAGGTCTTTCCATCCTTTTTAGATACAACACCTTTTCCCTTAAGGCGTATCTTCGTGCCGTACTGTGTTCCCTCTTTTATCTTACACTCTACATCGCCATAAAGAGTGTGAACACGCACATTTCCACCAAGAACTGCCGTTGTGTAAGGCACATTTACTTTTGTATATATATCCTGCCCTTTTCTCTCATAACCCGCTTTTTTACCTACTTTAACCCTGAGGAATAAGTCTCCGTCCTCTGCTTTTCCTATACCCGGATGACCTTTCCCTTTAAGTCTTATACTGTTTCCGTCGTCAATTCCAGCCGGTATATGAACTTTTAGCGACTGCTCATTTCCTGTACTGCCATTATGCAAAGTAATCACCTTATCACATCCAAATACAGCCTCATCAAATGTTACTTCTATGTCTGCCTCTGCATCATCGCCTCTCATATCATAACCAAATCCCGATTCCTGACCTCCTGTACTGTAAAAATGTGCTCCTGAAAATCCGTCATATCCTCCAAAATCTCCCCTTTCACGAAAGCTGCCATGACCACCAAAACTTCCACTTCCTCCAAAGTGACCGTCATTAAACAAATCGCCAAATATGTCACCAAATATATCCGATGCATCTCCCGTAAAATGATACTCTCTATGCATTCCGTCTGCGTTATAAGACTGACCGCCTCCCGGTGAAAATCCCTCTTCAAATGCAGCGTGACCAAACTGATCATAAAGTTTCTTTTTTTCAGCATCACTAAGTACATTGTATGCCTCTGTGACTTCCTTAAACTTCTGTTCAGCCGCCGCATTTCCCGGATTCATATCAGGATGATATTTCTTTGCCAGCTTACGATATGCTTTTTTTATCGTCTTATCATCAGCATTTTTGTCTATTCCAAGAACCTTATAATAATCCTGCTTTGCAGCCATAAGAAACTCCTCCTTTCTCATTTTCCGGTAATTGCCAAACTGCTTATATGTTATGTTACTTGTGCATATAAGCAGTTTCGCAATAACCTGTTTCAATTTTAAAAGGAGCGATTCTTTACCGCTCCTTCCATCACCTTTATCTAATATATGATAGTACAATTTTAAAATACGAAGATATATTAAGATATACATTCAGAACCTCTTTTTGACAATCCTGAATATATTATCCAATCTTATATCTATTACAAAATTGAGATATATTTGTCTTCTTCTTTCTGCGGTAATGCTTCTTTCTTTGGTACATTTAATGTAAGCACACCGTTTTCAAATTTTGCTTTTATATCTTCCTGTGTAAGTTCTTTGCCTACATAGAATGTTCTGCTGCAATTTGAATATACTCTCTCTCTGCATATATATCTGCTGTTTTCATCTTCTACTTTATTGTCTTTATCTGATGCGGCAGTGATTGTCATATATCCGTCTTTTAATTCAGCTTTTATCTCGTCTTTCTTAAATCCCGGCAGATCAATGATGACTTCAAAACCATCTTTGCTTTCTTTTATATCTGTTTTCATCAATCCGCTGTTATAATAATTCTTTTTGTAATTTCTTTCAGGTGCATCAAAAAATCCATCCATTAAATCATTTGCAAAAATACTAGGCATTAACATAATCAATCTCTCCTTCCAAAAATCTGTTACCGTCTGCATCTGTGATGCCGTTGGTAACTAAAACCTTATTTATTTTAATATTGTTTGTTTCTCTGTTGCTGATTATGTTATACTACTTTTATTAGCACTCGTCAATAGCGAGTGCTAATAATTTTTGTGAACTTTTTGTGAACTCGCTTTGTTTCTTAGTAACAGTTCAGCCCTTCATTTATGACACACTACCAGTATTTCTTTCTTTTAAAAACCACAAGACTCCCCACAACTATCAGCACACTTATACCTATAACGGTCGGATAAGCGTATTTCAGCTTTAACTCAGGCATATATGAAAAATTCATGCCGTACCAGCCTGCTATCAGTGTCAGTGGAAGAAAGATAGTCGTTACTATCGTAAGCATCTTCATTACATCATTCTGATGTATCTCTATCTCCGACTGATAAACATCCTGCACCTGCATCGCATATTCCCTTAATATCTGCGTTTCCTGTGCTAGTCTTGTCATTTTTTCCGAATACATCTTAAAAAGTTCCACCGTTTCTTCCGTGAAAAATTCTTCTTCATTGCCCGCAAGTTCATCCCCCGCTTCTGCGAGCTGTGTATAATAATGATAAAACCTCGCTATTATCTTTTTCAATTTCAAAAGACCTATATTAAATTTGTCGGACTGTTCTTTCATTACCTGCTCTTCTATCCCGGTTATTTTATGCTCTATTTTCTGCAAAAAAAGCAGCTCATCTTCTATAAATGACATAAAAAAATCATATATAAATCTTTCCAGTGAATAATCTTTTGCTATGGCATGCCCGGATATTCTTATTATATTTTTATCAATCGAATCATCATCACTTAATATTATTACCCTGTCTTTCAATATATATATTGCAAAAAGTTCATCCTTTTTTCCATATTCTTTTGCAGGCATCTGAAAAGTTCCATACAAAAAATCCCTGTGGCTCTCCATCTTGCAAAAATGAATTTCATCAACAGTATGCCATATTCCACACTTTTCCCACAATATTTTTTCATTGTCCCACTCAGTCATCTTAAATACACCGACACATTCCCCACTGTCCCAGAATGTGCCGAGGTCGATTTTAAATATACCATCCTCTTTTATCTTATAATACATTTGTTTACCTTCTTTATTTTATATTATGTGCTCCCGTTATCTTCTCAAAACAAAGATTTTCTAGAGTACACCATATTATTTCCCTTTAAATTCCTTTTTATTTGTTTTTTCTTAAAATTTATTGTAAAATGCTTAATGGATTTTTTGAATACTATATGAAAGGACGATTTATATATGAAGAAAAAGATATGTCTCCTGCTCTGTCTCTCGCTGGTGCTTCTATCGGCATGCGGCAGAAAGTCAGACAATATAAGGTTTGGTGCTGCCGATATAGGCGGTATGTACTATGCTTTTGCGAGCAGTTTTTCGGGTGCCGTATCAAAAGACACTTCCGATTACAAATTTGAAGTTAAAAACACTGCCGGATCTGCGGCAAATTTAAGACTTTTATCCGACAAATATATAGACCTCGGTATCGCACAGGCTGACCTTATAAAAGATGCCTATGACGGCACAGGATATTTTAATGGCAATGTCTGCAACGGTTACAAGGCGGTAGCCGCTCTTTACACCGAAGCCTGCCAAATAGTTGTAAAAGCAAATTCTGACATAAAAACGATTGATGACCTTCAGGGTAAAAAAATCTGCATAGGTGCTGAAGAATCCGGTACTGAGATCAATGCAAAGCAGATACTTGAATTAAGCGGTCTAAATTCAAAACTTGTTGAAATGGCAAACCTTGATTATACGGATGCCGCAAAACAGCTTGCAAACGGCAGGATTGATGCTTTTTTCTGTACGGCCGGTGTTCAGACAACAGTTATATCCGAGCTTACAAAAGAATGTCGCATAAAGATTTTAAATATTGATGATAAGTGTATTAAAAAACTTATTACTGCTTATCCTTATTATTGCAAATATGAAATTCCTGCAAACACATATGCGGGTCAGACTGAAAGCGTAAATACAATAGGTGTTAAATCAGTATTGCTTGCATCTGATAATCTTTCTGAAAATGCAGTAAAACAGTTTACTGAAACATTTTTCAAACACAGCAAAGATTTGCAATATGCAACCTCACTTGAGCTTATAACTGATGAAAAGACTGCTGTTTCAGGCATTGATATTCCTTTCCATCCGGGTGCAGCCGCATATTACAAAGAAAAAGGCATTACTGTTAAGACAAAATAAATAATGATAATAAATCATAAGCTATTTACTTATGAGCGAGGATAAATTGTTTTTATATATCATTATAATAACCTGCTTAGAAACGAGGAACTTTATGAAAATTCAATTAGATATGTATCAGACTCTCGCAGCAGCCGTTCTGGTACTTTTACTTGGAAATTATTTAAGAAAAAAAATAAACTTTTTGGAAAAATTCTGTATTCCGGCACCTGTTATCGGCGGATTGCTATTTGCTATCTTTACTTGTATATGCTATACCACGGGAATTATTGAATTTTCCTTTGATGATACGCTCAGAGAAGTCTGCATGGTATTTTTCTTTACATCAGTAGGATTTCAGGCAAATCTTAAAGTTTTAAAAAGTGGTGGAAGATCCCTGATAGTCTTTCTCGGTCTTGTCATTGTGCTGATATTTTCCCAGAACCTGCTTGCCATAGGACTCTCAAAACTGCTTAATTTAAACCCTCTTATAGGTATGTGTACCGGTTCGATACCTATGGTCGGCGGTCACGGTACTGCCGGTGCATTTGGTCCGGTTCTTGAGGATTTCAACATACAGGGAGCAACGACTATCTGTACGGCAGCCGCTACTTTTGGACTTATAACAGGAAGTCTTGTGGGTGGTCCTATTGGAAAGCGTCTTATTGAGAAAAGAAAACTTATGGACAATGTTCCGACTGAGGATGACAGCCTTCTGGTCGAAGATGAAGAAAAGCACCAGCGTCATACAAATATGTATGCAGCCGCAGTATTTCAGCTTATACTTGCAATAGGACTCGGTACGATATTCTCGTATTTTCTCACAAAGACCGGTCTTACATTTCCTATCTATATAGGTGCAATGCTCGCCGCTGCACTTATGCGTAATATTACCGAATATTCAGGTAAAGGAACAATTCATATGGGTGAGATAAACGACCTCGGCGGTATATGTCTTTCACTCTTTCTCGGAATGGCAATGATAACATTAAAGCTCTGGGAACTTGCCACTCTCGCCCTGCCGCTTGTTATCCTGCTCGCAGCACAGACGCTTCTCATATGCGTATTCACATACTTTGTCATATTCAATGTTATGGGAAGAGATTATGATGCAGCCGTGCTTTCTGCCGGAACCTGCGGCTTTGGTATGGGTGCAACACCAAATGCCATGGCAAATATGCAGGCTATCTGTGACCGCTATGTCCCGTCCGTGAAAGCTTACCTTATAATTCCGCTTATCGGAAGTTTATTTGCGGATTTTATCAACAGTCTTGTTATTACATTTTTCATCAATATACTATAATAATTTTTAAATGGAGGGATTTTTTATGTTTCATTGGAAAAATAAAAAAAAGGAAAAACATGATGAAGAACAACACGATTATGCTCTAACTTTTGACAATGTAGCAATTCCGGAAGTTCATACACACAAGACACACGAGGAAATGACAGAAAATGAAAATGAACAATCTTCCGTAAACTATGACAATCTGGCTATCCCAGAGGTTCATATCAGGAAAAAATAGACCGAGCAAAAAAACGCGGGATGCATCTTGGCTGTTAAAACAAGATGCATCCCGCGTGTTTTTGTTGTATAATAGTTTTGTCGTACAGGGTCACTTTCTTTCTTAATGTTATAGTTCAAATTCATTATACACCAGAAAGCCCTGTATGATTTCTTTTTTTGAAAAAAGTTGTAAAGTGGTGTATATTTACATAAAGATTTCGTACAAAAGGAGGAGTATCTTATGTTTAAAAATTTAAAAATGAAAACTGCATTGACAAGTGCAATAACCGTTCTGACTATAATATGTATAACAATATTATATATATTCACACAGACAGGAATGACAAAATTAATGAAAAAAAGTGCTCAGGACAGCATGAAAACTTCACTCAATTCACAGACTACACTTATAAGCGAATATGTTTCCCATCAGGAAGACCTTTTAAAAAAATTCAGTATAAGTCCCATGATAATTGATTATCTAAAAGACCTTAATAACAAAGACAAACAGCTTAAAGCACAGCAATTTACTGAAAATTATTTTAAAGGACTTGACAACTGGGAAGGTATATACTCAGGCGAATGGAATACTCATGTAGTTACCCACTCAAATCCAAAAGTTGTCGGTATGACTACGCGAAAAGGTGATTCCTTAAAGGCTCTTCAAAATGCCATGAAAGAAAATAACGGACTTTACAACGCAGGTATTATCGTTTCCCCTGCATCACAGAAGCTTATACTTTCTATGTACTGTCCTGTCTATGACACAGACGGAAGCACTATTGTAGGCTATGTCGGCGGTGGTCCATATATGGAAAAGCTCGAAAGTCTTTTAAATAAAACAAAAAAAAACGACAAAAAATCTATACAATATTCGATGCTAAATGTCTCGTCAAAAATGTATATTTTTAATGACGAGGATACCTCTCTTATCACAAAAGAAGCAACAGACAAAGGTATTTTAAATGTTATCAATGACATAGAAAAAAGCAAAAAAAATACTAATGATGCATTTACATACAAAAATTCAAACAATACATCCTATGTAATGTCTTACCAGTATGATAAAGAACATGACTGGGCTGTTATATCAAAAGCAAAAGAAAGCAGTTTATATTCAGATGTCTATAAGACAATGCGCACACTTGCATTATTCTGCATTATATCGTGCATAATGATATCTTCTTTATCATGGTTCTTTATACATATGCATACAAAACCTCTTACTTATGTAACAGACGCATTATTGGAATTAAAAGAACTCAAGATTAAAAAGCACGATAAATTACGAAAATATATCAATGCAAACAGTGAAGTAGGTCAGATAAGCACGGCACTTAACTCTCTGAGTGATTCATTTGAGGACATTATACAAAAACTCGGTTCATGCTCAGATTCACTTACAGATTCAGCGGTAAAGATGTCAGACTCTTCCGATATTCTTATACAGTGTGTTGATGACAATGCCAATGCAACCGAACAATTTGCCGGACATACTGACCAGATAAATGATACTGTTTCACAGGTTGATGATGGTATCAATGATATTTCAGATGTTGTATCACAAGTAGAAACAAAAATACAGCTTGGTGATGCACAGAGTAGCGAGCTTATAGAAAAAATCAGCCAGATGCGAGACATAACAAACGCCTCTCTTGAAACAGCAAATATAAAGATTGACGAAAACAATCATGCGATTCAGGAAGCTATCGTCAATTTGCAATCACTTACACAGATTGACGATATGGCAAAACAGATTCTTGATATCACAAGCCAGACAAACTTACTTGCCTTAAATGCCTCCATTGAAGCTGCACGTGCCGGTGAAGCCGGACGCGGTTTCAGTATTGTGGCAAACGAAATAGGTAATCTTGCAGAAAGTTCACGCCAGACAGCCACATCCATCCAGAATATATGTAATGAAACAAAAGAGCACATATGTATGGTACAAGACTGTTTTGACAACATTATAAACTTCATGGAAGAAGATATAAAATCACAATTTAAAGACTTCCTTGAGGCAACAAATGAATACAACACATCAATAGGACAGATAAAGAATATTATCCATGAAATGCACGATTGCTCAAACGAATTTGTTAAAGCCGTTTCAGATATCAAATCACAGATTGACAATGTACAGAATAATCCTGACGGTATTACAATGCACACTAAAGATGTTATTAAAAAAGTGGAACAGACTAAAAAAATCACGGAAGACCTTACAGATATTGTCCGCAAAAACGAAGAAAATGCTTTGGCTATTAAAGAAATAATGAATCGTTTTTCACTTTGACTTGAATTTAAGCACACTCTCCTCACTCCTTGCATCACAGCCTTCAAAATGATATAATCTTTTTTACAGAACACACATGGCTTTTGCAATGTGTGTTCTATGTTAATAACAATGTACTCCCGTTATCTTACGAACGAAGAATTTCGAGAGTTCATTACTAAAGAATGGAGGCTCCTTATGAGTGAAAACAAAGAATTTTTAGGTACTGAACCAGTCGGAAAACTTCTCTTAAAACTGGCAGTTCCATCCGTAATATCACAGATTGTCAATATGCTCTACAATATTGTAGACAGAATTTATATAGGTCATATCCCAAAGACCGGAAGTCTTGCTCTTACAGGACTTGGTGTCTGTATGCCTATCATTATGATAATATCAGCTTTCGCCGCCCTTATCGGTTTCGGCGGTGCTCCGAGAGCTTCAATCTTTATGGGCAAAGGCGAAAATGACTCAGCTGAAAAAACTCTCGGCAACTGTTTTACGACACAGATAATCATTTCGATCATTCTTACTATTGTTCTTCTCTTTGGCAACAGATTTTTCCTTATGGCATTTGGTGCCAGTGACAACACAATAGATTTTGCAACAAGCTATATGAACATCTATGCTTTAGGAACTATCTTTGTGCAGCTTACTCTCGGAATGAACTCTTTCGTAACGGCACAGGGCTTTTCAAAAACAGGAATGCTTACCGTAGTTATCGGAGCCGTATGCAATATCATACTCGACCCGATATTTATTTTTGTGCTTGGTCTTGGTGTAAAAGGTGCTGCCATTGCTACCATCATTTCGCAGGGTGTTTCCTGTATATGGGTAATCTCATTTTTGACAGGCAGAAAAACTTTTTTGAAAATAAAGAAAAAATACCTTATGCCTTCGGCTGATGTTATCCTGCCATGTATGGCTCTCGGTGTTTCAACATTTGTCATGCAGGCAAGCGAGAGTGTTATCTCAGTCTGCTTCAACTCATCACTCTTAAAATACGGCGGTGATGTTGCCGTGGGAGCAATGACAATACTTACAAGCGTTATGCAGTTCGCTATGCTTCCATTACAGGGTATCGGTCAGGGAGCACAGCCTGTCACCAGCTACAATTACGGCGCAAAAAACACAGACCGTGTCAAAAAGACATTCAAAATCCTAATCACTGTATCACTCAGCTATTCTGTTATTTTCTGGGCATTGATACAAATGTTTCCAAGTGTATTTGCAGGCATATTCAGTTCAGATAAATCACTTGTGACATTTACGGCTGATGCACTTAAAATCTATTGCGGAATGTTATTTATGTTTGGAATACAGATAGCGTGCCAGATGACATTTGTGGCAATAGGCAATGCAATATGCTCAGTTATAGTCGCAGTTGTGAGAAAATTTGTACTTCTTCTGCCGCTTATCTATATAGTTCCAAATTTTGTGTCAAATAAAACAAACGGAGTATATATGGCTGAACCGATTGCTGATTTTATTGCAGTATCATTTACCGTAATAATTTTCTCAGTCCAGTTTAAAAAAGCACTTTACAAATTGAAAGAAATTTAAAAAGAAACTTCGCAAATTGAGTAAAGTTTAACACCTGGTATATATATAGGTGAAAAATTGTCAATTATAGCTTTAATTTCCTTCAACTTTTGGTACTTTTTTCTATTGACAAATCAGTTCTAAAAAACTACCATACTTTAGTAAAAGAAAGAATGAATGGAGGAATCATTATGAGATTATGGAAAAAGGCATTAAGCCTTGTACTTGTATCAGCCATGGCATTTTCTATGTGTGCCTGCGGCGGCAAGAAAGACGAAGGAAGTAAAAAAACTGACACTTTTAAGATTGGCGGCATCGGACCTACAACAGGTGACGCAGCTATCTACGGAAAAGCCGTGCAGAATGGTATTCAGCTTGCAGTAGACGAGATAAACGCTGCCGGCGGCATCAACGGCAAAAAGATTGAATATAAATTTCAGGATGACCAGAACGACACAGAGAAATCTGTAAACGCTTACAACAGCTTAAAAGACTGGGGTATGCAGATGCTTGTCGGAACTGTTACATCAAACCCTTGTACAGCAGTTGTTGAGCAGACACACAATGACAATATGTTCCAGCTCACACCATCAGCAACAGCAGTAGAGTCAATCCAGTATGACAACGCATTCCGTATGTGTTTCTCAGATCCTAACCAGGGTATTGCTTCTGCTGATTATATCGCAGACCACAAACTTGCTTCAAAAATTGCAGTAATCTATAACAGTTCTGATCCTTACTCATCAGGTATCTACCAGAAATTTGCTGCTGAATCAAAAACAAAAGGACTTAATATCGTAGCTGCCGAAGCATTTACTGCTGACAGCAAGACAGATTTCTCAGTACAGATTCAGAAAGCTAAGAGTGCCGGTGCAGAAATGGTATTTCTTCCTATATATTATCAGGAGGCATCACTTATCCTTGCACAGGCAAAGAAAGCAAACTTCACACCTAAGTATTTCGGATGTGACGGTATGGACGGAATCCTTGCACTTGATGGATTTGACAAGAGTCTTGCAGAAGACCTTATGTTCCTCACACCATTTACACCTGATTCAAAAGACGATAAGACACAGACTTTTGTAAAAGCTTACAAAAAGGCATTTAAAGATACACCTATTCAGTTTGCTGCCGATGCTTACGACTGCATCTACACTATAAAAGCGGCTGCTGAGAAAGCAAAGCTCACACCTGATATGAGCATTTCTGATATGTCAGATGCATTAAAGAAATCCATGACAGAAATCAAGCTTAGCTGTCTTACTGCAAAGAGCATCAAATGGTCTGCAGACGGTGAACCAACAAAAGAGCCAACTGTTGTAGTTGTTAAAAATGGTGCATATGATATAGCTGAGTAAAATATAACGGATAATACCATAATTTCCGGTGCAAAATGTGTTTTATTCTTTGCATTATATGATGATTTTGTAGATTTTAAAGTAATTATATGGTAATATATAAGTCTGTATGAGTTTTAAACAATTCTCATACAGACTTTACTTTTAAAGAAACAGGAGGTAAACCATGAGCTTTATATCGTATTTATTTAACGGATTAAGTCTTGGAAGCGTTTATGCAATCATTGCCCTTGGTTATACAATGGTATATGGTATAGCAAAAATGCTTAACTTTGCACATGGAGATGTAATCATGATCGGTGCTTACATATCTCTTCTTTCTATGACAAACGCAGGAATACCGGCATTTCCGGCACTTATAATTTCGATTGTAGCCTGTACGGTTCTTGGTATTGTTATTGAAAGAATTGCTTATAAACCACTTAGGAATGCATCTTCTTCACTAGCAGTTCTCATCACTGCAATAGGTGTCAGCTATTTACTCCAGAATATCGCACTTTTGCTTTTTGGAGCAAATGCACAAACTTTCCCATCAGTTATCAAATGGGAAGGACTTTCACTTGCCGGAGGCAAACTCAATCTTTCAGGTGAGACAATCATTACTATCTTAGTATGTATAGTGATAATGGTTCTGCTTATGCTTTTCGTTCAGAAAACAAAACCGGGACAGGCTATGCGTGCCGTGTCTGAGGACCGTGGAGCAGCACTCCTTATGGGTATCAATGTAAACGGAACTATTGCACTCACATTTGCAATCGGTTCAGGACTTGCCGCAATCGCCGGTGTGCTTTTATGCTCAGCTTATCCAAGTCTTACACCTTACACTGGTGCAATGCCTGGTATCAAAGCCTTTGTCGCTGCTGTATTCGGTGGTATAGGTTCAATCCCCGGTGCATTTATAGGCGGTATCCTCTTAGGTATTATTGAGATATTTGGTAAAGCCTACATTTCATCACAAATGGCAGATGCGATTGTTTTTGCCGTACTTATCATTGTCCTTCTCGTTAAACCGACAGGACTCTTAGGCAAAAAAATTCAGGAAAAAGTATAGGAGGCAGATATATTATGTCAAAGAAATTATCTAAACAAAAATTAAATGATATTATCACTTATGGTATAGTTATAGCTGCTTTTGTCATAATGCAGATTCTTATAAATGCAGGAGAGATTTCCTCTCTCTTTCAGGGACTCATGGTTCCTCTTTGTACTTATATAATACTCGCCATTTCCCTTAATCTCGTTGTAGGTATTCTCGGCGAATTAAGCCTTGGTCATGCAGGTTTTATGTGTGTCGGTGCATTTACAAGTTCATTCTTTTCAAAAGCTATGCAGGACACTATTACAAATTCGACTGTGAGATTTCTTCTTGCACTTCTCATTGGAATAATCACGGCAGCAATCTTTGGAATCATCATTGGTATTCCGGTATTGCGATTAAACGGTGATTACCTTGCCATCGTTACACTTGCGTTTGGTGAGATAATCAAAAACCTTGTAAATGTCCTTTTTATAGGAAAGGATTCAAAAGGATTTCATTTTTCAACAAAAGATGCTGTAAGTTTAAATATGGAACCTGATGGAAAGATTATATTAAATGGACCTCAGGGAATAACCGGTACACCTAATGACTCGACTTTCTTTATCGGTTTTATACTTATTCTCGTAACATTATTTATAGTGTTAAACCTCATTCATTCAAGAGACGGTCGTGCGATTATGGCAATAAGAGACAACAGAATTGCCGCTGAGTCTATCGGTATCAATATTACAAAATACAAACTTATGACATTTACAATATCAGCAGCAATGGCAGGTGCAGCAGGTGTTCTTTACGCACACAACCTCTCAAACCTCACAGCCAACACAAACAACTTCGGTTACAATATGTCAATAAACATCCTTGTATTCGTAGTTCTCGGCGGTATCGGAAATATCAGAGGCTCTATCATAGCCGCTGTCGTGCTTACACTTCTTCCTGAGCTTTTGCGTGGAATGTCAGACTACCGTATGCTCATATATGCTATCGTGCTTATAGTCATGATGCTCTTTAACTGGGCACCAAAAGCTATCGAATGGCGCGAAAAACACCTTTCATTTAAAAAGAATAAAAAGGAGGCGGCATAGTATGGAAACTTTATTAGATGTTCAAAATCTTGGTATTTCTTTTGGTGGTCTCCGTGCCGTAAACAACTTCAGCATAAATATTGGCAAAGAGCAGCTTTACGGACTTATCGGACCTAACGGTGCAGGAAAAACAACTATATTCAACCTCTTGACAGGTGTTTACAAACCCGACAGCGGAAAGATAATCTTAGACGGTAATGACCTTACGGGAAAATCCACAATAGAGATAAACAAATCCGGAATAGCAAGAACATTCCAGAATATAAGACTTTTTTCACAGCTTACCGTGCTTGACAATGTTAAAACAGGACTTCACAACAACCACCATTATTCAACGCTCGACAGCATACTTCGTCTTCCACGCTATCACAAAGTCGAAAAAGAAATGAATGATATTGCAATGGAACTTCTTGAAGTGTTCGGACTTAAGGATGATGCGAATGTCCAGGCTCAAAATCTCCCTTACGGACAGCAGAGAAAACTTGAGATTGCAAGAGCACTTGCCACAAACCCAAAACTGCTTCTGCTCGATGAACCGGCTGCCGGCATGAATCCAAATGAAACAGAAGAACTTATGGATATGATAAAATTTGTAAGAGCCCATTTCCATATGACTATTCTTCTTATTGAACACGATATGAAACTCGTAAGCGGCATCTGTGAACAACTTACCGTACTTAACTTCGGCGAAGTGCTTGCACAGGGCGATACATCAGATGTGTTAAATAACCCACAGGTTATTAAAGCTTATCTAGGTGAGTAAATAGAGAAATTCCTATGGAGACATTCTCCATAGGAGACATTCTCCATAGGAATTTCTTGTGTAAACCACTATGTTGTTGAGTTTGGATTGCAGCATCTTTTTAATTTTAGAAATGAGGGATAAATTATGGCAATGCTTGAAGTTAAAGATTTGGAAGTTTATTATGGAATGATACAGGCGATTAAAGGTATCTCTTTTGAAGTAAATAAAGGTGAGGTTATCGCTCTTATCGGTGCCAACGGTGCAGGTAAGACTACTACCCTACACACGATAACAGGACTTCTCTCTCCTAAAAAAGGAAGTGTTATGTTTGAGGGAAAAGACATAACAAAGATACCTGCACATAAAATAGTATCAATGGGAATGGCTCATGTCCCTGAGGGGCGACGCGTTTTTGCAGACTTAAGCGTATATGAAAACCTTAAATTAGGAGCATACACTAGAAAAGACAAAGAAAACTTAAACAAAGACCTTGAAAGCATATATGAAAGATTTCCAAGACTTGCCGAGAGAAAGAACCAGTCGGCAGGAACATTGAGCGGTGGTGAACAGCAGATGCTCGCCATGGGACGCGCACTCATGTCAAAACCATCAATCATCCTTATGGATGAGCCGTCAATGGGACTTTCACCAATCCTTGTAAATGAGATATTTGATATTATCGAGTCTATAAGCAAATCCGGTACAACTGTTCTTCTTGTAGAACAGAACGCAAAAAAAGCTCTCTCAATCGCAGACAGGGCATATGTACTTGAAACAGGAAAAATCGTAACAAGCGGCAAAGCAAGTGAATTACTTGAAGATGACTCGATAAAGAAAGCTTATCTGGGAGAATAAATAGATAAGCTCCATAGGAGCTTATCATTAGAAGAATGCACAGGCATTAAAAAATGCCTTTATGCATTCTTCTACACCCCACTACTTTTTATTTTTATTCAAAATATATAGTTGCGAAACTATCGTAATATCTGATTAAATTGCAGTCAGTTTCGCAACTATTCACAAAACAAAAGGAGGTATCACGATGGGAAATATGGTTATTACGGTTTCTCGCCAGTACGGCAGCGGCGGTAAAACTATCGCTGCCATGCTTGCCCAGAAACTTGGTATCAACTGCTACAGCCGTGAAATTTTGAAGATGGCTTCTGAGGACAGTGGCATTAATGAAAGACTTTTCGGTATGTCCGATGAAAAAATCCGTCATGCAGGCTGGTTCAAGACTTTAAGCCGCCCTTACACGGGCGAACTTCTTCCACCTGAGGATAAGGGCTTTGTCTCCGATGACAATCTTTTTAATTATCAGGCTAAGACAATCAAAGAACTTGCCGAAAAAGAATCCTGCATCATTGTCGGAAGATGTGCAAATTACATATTAAGAGACAATCCTGATGTACTCAGTGTTTTTGTTCATGCTGATGATGATTTCTGTCTTGCAAGGGCTATGGAGCGTAACAGTTTCAGCGAAAAAGAAACTAAAAAATTTATTGAACGCACTGACAAATACCGTTCGGACTTTTATCACTATCACACGGGACATCACTGGACGGATGCGAGATATTATGACCTCTGTCTTGACAGTTCAAAACTCGGTTTTGAGAAATGTGTCGAGGAGATAGAAGCTTATGCTAAGATAAGATTTAGAAAGTAAAGGATTTTTCTATTGTTTTAAAAACCTAGTGTACTGACCTGATGACTTTTAGTTAAATAACTTAGGATAAATTTTCAGTCTGCAAGACGGAAGAATGAGCCGTAGCGGGCTACGGCGATTGATGACAACGAAGCAGATGGAAATTTATACAAGTTATTTGGCAAAATATCAACAAGTCAGTACACTAGGAGCATACTACCGCTTTTTACGGTAGTATGCTCCTGACTGTTTTTGATTATATTTACAAACACTCCTACAGCAGAAGCTTTGCCTCCCTCAATACAAGACTCTCATTTTTTCTCCATATCGAAGAAAATTGCGAAATCGGCAACGGACAGCCTGCTACACCTATCTCAAGTGTTATACACGGTGATTTAATCTTTTCCATCACATAATCACGCATACTTCCGACACTAGGACCGCTTGAAGAACCATAACTGTCCCCGCTTGCATATCCTGTTATCTTTCTTGCAAGCCGGTACATTTTCTGTGTTTCTTTTTTAACTTTTCCGCTTCCGCCGCTTCCAAATACTATAGAGCCCATAGCATGATAATTTACGACACCTTTTAATGTCTTGTTATTTTTTAACTGTTTTAACAATCCTGCGATTGCCTTTGTTTCCGGCTCACTTGCTGCCGATGGTCCTGAAAATCCCTCACTTCCACGCTTTCCACCATGATTTGCCTTAAAATGCGAATTTGAATTTCTGTTAAGGTCAACTCCCCTGGCATTTGCTTTCCATGTCGCAGTATGTGATGCACCAGACATTTTATAGAGAGCCTTACGGAGTTTCCTATCTCTTATCTTTGAAATTCCAAACTGAGAAATTGTTGTACCGTCAGGATTTGCCATCGGAATATAATGTACCGCCATCTTATTTAAAACATTTTTTACTTTTACTCCCTTGACACTTCCATTGTAATTTTTAAGGTAACTTTCTATCTGTGCCATACAAAGCTGTGCCGTCATATATTCCCTTGCATGAATATTTCCAATAACAAGCAATGTCTTTTTGGCTTTCTTGTTTCCTATGACAACATCATATATATTTCTTTTATCATTTGATTTTCCCACAACTTTTACACTGACATAATCAGAATAAGTATTTTTAAATGACTTTATATCACCGCACATCTCACTGTAACTGTACTTCTGATGTTTTGTGTTCACAAAATTTGCAATCCTGAAACTTTTAGCATTTGAATTACTTGCATATGTCTTTCCATCGTATGTCCTTTCTGACTTAACATAATACTTATATCTTTTTCCTGCCACAACCTTTTTATCCGTATATTTTAATTTGGTTGTTTTGGCGACTATTTTATACCCATTGTTATTTGTCTTTTTATATAAAATATACTTTTCTGCACCGGCAGACATGCTCCAGCTTACCTTTACTTTTTTACTTCCCAGTCTTGTAAAACTTATCTTACTCTTTGCAGGGATTTCAGGCTCCTCGATGACGGGACCCGATGAAACCTTTGTCTCGTTCTTTCTTATAATATCTTTCTTTGCCACAGTCAAAACCTCATTGTCAGTTTTTGCTGCTGCTGATACCTTTCTGTCCGCATTTGCCGCATATGAAATACTGCTCACTGCCATAGTCATCGCAAGTAATAATGCTATTAACTTGTACTGTTTTTTATTCATTTGTTTTTCCTTTCTTTTTTAATAAATTATATTTGTATATCTCTTAATCAAGCTTATATTCACAATCTGCATTTTGATAAATTTTGATTGTATTTTTCTTAATCAGACGAATATTTGCAACCCACTCAACCCCTACTTGATAGTTTTAAATTTTATGTGCAATCACCTTGCATTTTTTCTTACAAAAGGCAATTCCATAAATCATAATATCATGTCTGTCATCGTTTTTCAGATATTCATCATATCTTTTTTCTTTAATCTGGGTGATTGCTTTTTCACAGGCTTTATCCATTCCCGAAAATGTCTTTGAATATTTAAGTTCAATAATGATACCTGCGTCAAAGTCTTCTGTTTCAACTATTATGTCGGCGAAACCGTCTCCTGCTTCAACATTTGATTTTACGAGCCAGTCTGCATTTCCTACCAAAAGTCCAACCAAAAGTGTATGATAAGAACTTTCTTTTTCCTCGTCCCTTGCCTTTGTGTCGAAAACACTTATCGAATTGCTTAGTGTCCTGTTCAGATAATTCTCAACCGCCTTTGTGTCTCCCTCATCAAATGCTTTCCAAAAGTTTTTTAACTGTTCTGTGTTGCTCATTACTGTTCTCTTAAACCATTCTTTTATCTGAAGTTTATAAACCTCCCTGACCTCTTTATTCGGAATAACAAGCTTATACGCACCACTTTCAGTCATACCAGTCTGAGTCAGATACCCCGTTGTAAATAAAACACTCCAAAGATTGTCGATAGTAGTATCGATTTCATCATATGTCAGTTCAAGACTGACCTGCTTCTCGATTGTCTCACCTGAAACCAGCCGCTCGATTTCATCCCTTGTAGTCTTATTTGCCTTATCGATAAAGCGTTTGACAAGTCCGTTTCCGCTTGTATTTATCCAGTATGACTGCGGTTTTGCATCCGGTTCACCGCACAGTCTGTCTACATGATTTATAACATCCCACGGGCAGTAAACATCAGCATCACCAAAGTGATAACCGTCATACCATTCTTTTGTCTCTGAAATATGCTCCAAAAGACCGTATGACTCCAAAAGTGTTTGCACTTCTTCATCCGTAAACCCAAACTGCTCGTCAAAGCGTGTATCTGCGATTGAAAGCACTTTAAAATTATTTAATCCTGTAAAAATACTTTCTTTTGAAACGCGGAGACACCCTGTCAAAACGGCAAACTGTAAAAAATCATTGGTTTTAAGTGCGTCCCCAAACATTGCTCGTATAAGTGATACCATTTCTCTGTAATAGCCATTCTGAAATGCTTTATCTAAAGGAACATCATATTCATCTATAATTATTATTGTCTTTTTACCATAATGTTTATAAAGGAGTTCAGATAATAATCTCAATGCTGACGCAAGAATATTTACATCCATTGAATATCTGCCATTATCTAAACGGATAAGTGTCTTATATCTCTCTTTTTCATTTACCGTTAATTTTTCACTATCCAATAAAAAATAAAATCTTTCGGCTTCTCTGCCAATAATCTCAACAAATCTGTATAATGCTGTCTCAAAGTCAAGCCCCTCAACATTTTTAAGTGAGATAAATATAACCGGAAATTTTCCCATATATTCCTCACAGATTTTTTTATTATTTTTAATATATAATCCGTCAAACAGTGATTCATCTGTTCCGATTTCAAAAAAATAACGCAGCATACTCATATTTAAAGTTTTCCCAAATCGCCTTGGTCTGGTAAAAAGATTTACCTTTCCCCACTTTTCAAGAAGCTGCTCCAACAATTTTGTCTTATCAATATAGTAAAATTCTTCCTGTCGTATTTCCTTAAAATCCTCAATCCCCACCGGCAGTTTAATTTTTCTTCCCATAATTTTTCATTCCTCCATAAATCAATAAGTCAATGACATTCGTCATACACTTTGCTACTTGCTCATATAAAGTTTGTGCTACGCACAATCCGCTTCCAGTTCCATCACAATCACCTGATTGAAGAGTCCCCCATCACCCAAAGGTAATTAATTTCTATCAGACATTAGTTCCTATTTAACGGCTTTTAGGCATTATATAAACTCACTGAACATACCCCCATTTTAACATTACATATAATAAATAGCAAACAGGAGTATGTCATCATTTCAACATACTCCTGTCATAATTTATATATTTAATTTAACGCCTTAACATACTTTATATTAAAATGCAACCATAGTACAAAAACCTGCTTTTATGTTTGTAACAGTTCAGCCTTGCATTACTTATGTTTTTCATACTATCTCGCACATTTATACTGAAGGTCTTCCCATCTTCTGTCTACTTCTGCCTGGAACTGGGCTATCAGGTCCTCGTTTCCTTTTTTGAAAAGATGTTTAAATCTTCCCTGTTCTCTTAAGAAGTCTTCGATAGGAAGTTTCTTCTTTGGCTCATATGAGAGTATCCATTTTCCATGGTCTACCTCAAAGAGTGGCCAGTAGCAGGTTTCTACGGCAAGTTTGCATATTTTCATTATCTCTGATGCATCATATCTCCATCCTCTTGGACATGGTGTCATGATGTTTAAGAAACTTGCTCCCTCTGTGTAGATTGCTTTTTCTGATTTTCTGTGAATGTCTTTAAAATCCTGTAAGAGTGTTGTCTGTGCAACATATGGTACATCATGGTCTGCAATGATGCTTGCAAGGTCTTTGCGGTTCTGCATCTTACCATTAGACTGTGTTCCTACAGGTGTTGTTGTCGTATCTGCATACATTGGTGTTGCTGATGAACGCTGAATACCTGTGTTCATGTATGCACCGTTGTCGTAACACACATATACCATGTCATGTCCTCTCTCCATTGCTCCTGAGAGTGACTGAAATCCTATATCATATGTTCCACCGTCACCACCAAATGTGATAAATTTGAATGTTTCGTCCTTTGGAAGTTTCCCTCTCTTTTTGAGTGCCTTGTATGCCGTTTCAACACCACTGAGTGTTGCTCCTGCATTTTCAAATGCGTTGTGTATATAACTATCCTCCCATGCCGTATATGGGTACATGAATGAAGATACCTCCAGACAGCCTGTTGCATTTCCTATAACTGCCCTATCTCCCTCATGAAGTCCACGAAGCACGGCACGAACTGCTATCGTCGCACCACATCCTGCACACATACGGTGTCCCGGTGCAAGACGCTCTGGTTTATTCATCATTGTTTTTAAACTGTAATCGCTCATTATGGCCTCCTATTATTTGCGTAATCCGATATACTGATATTGCTCTACTTTCTTTCCATTCTCTACTGCTTCTTCAAGTTCAGCAAATATATCATATACTTCATTTACCGTGAAATCCCTGCCTGCAAGACCATAAATATAATTTACAGCTTCAATCATTACTTTGCTTCTGTAAAGTCCTGCTGTAACTTCACTTCCAAGAGGTCCGCCGTTTCCATTGTAGCTTTCACAACGGTCCATAATTGCGACTGCCTTACAGCCTTTGAGTGCTTTTGCTATCTCCTCTGCCGGGAACGGACGGAATACTCTGAGTTTAAGCACTCCCACTTTCTTTCCCTGCTCACGAAGATTGTCAACTGCCTCTTTTGCCGTTCCTGCTGCCGAACCCATGATAAGCATGATATAATCGGCATCTTCTGTCTTATATTCTTCAAAAAGTCCATACTCCCTGCCTGAAATCTCTTTAAATTTCTTTGCCACTTCAAGTATAACTTCTTTTGCGTTTTCTAATGCTGTCTCCTGATTTTTCTTTGCTTCCATAGCATAATTTGTCACTGAATAAGGACCTACTGCTATAGGCTTACCCGGATTTAAAAGATACTCTTCAGGCTCATATTCACCGACGAAATCTTTTACAAGCTCATCCTCCATAAGCTCAATATTTTCAACAGCATGGCTTGTGATAAATCCGTCCTGACATATCATAATAGGAAGATGCACCCTCTTATCCTCTGCGATAGGATATGCCTGAATGAAATTGTCATATGCCTCCTGATTGTTCTCTGCATATATCTGAATCCATCCTGTATCTCTCGCACCCATACCGTCTGAATGGTCGCAGTTAATATTTATAGGACCTGAAAGTGTACGGTTTACAAGTGTGAGTGCAAGCGGAAGTCTGTTTGATGCTGCAAGAAGAAGTTCCTCCCACATAAGTGCAAGTCCTGCCGATGATGTTGCAGTAAGACTTCTTGCTCCTGCTGCCTCTGCTCCGATTGCAGCACTCATTGATGAATGTTCACTCTCTACCGGGATAAACTCTGTATCCATCTCACCGTTTGCAATATATGTAGATACCATCTGCGGTATTTCTGTTGAAGGTGTTATAGGAAATGCCGGCATAACATCCGGATTTACCTGACGGATAGCATATGATACTGCCTCGTTTCCTGACATACGTTCTTTAATAGCCATTATTCTACGCCCTCCTTCATCTCAATCGCCCCAAATGGACAGACTTTTGCACATATTCCACAGCCCTTGCAATGGTCATAATCAAAATCAAGTCTCTTTCCGTCAACAACCGGAATACTCACATCCGGACAGACAGGTGCACAGAGTAAACACTGTTTGCATAAATCTGCTTTAAATACCGGTGTATTTGTTCTCCACTCTCCTGTATTAAAAAGCTTTGAAGTTCCTCCGGCAAATACCATAAGACCCTCTGTAAGCTCACCGACAGGAGTTTGTTCATTTATTTTTGTAATATCGGTTCTCATTTTTTTCTCCAATCAATTTATTTGTTTATCAGGTGATTGCATGATTTTGAAACTAAAATTATATTGCAAAAATTTGTGCAACATATACATTACTGAGAGTATCGCAATTACCTATAGTCATTTATGATTAAAGGGAAATGTAAACCCGTCCCTCATATCATTTTTAATTTTAAATATATTTTAATGAAATAAATCTGCCTTTTTTAAGTTTGTGATATTTACATTTTTTCATATCAGGAAAAATTTGTGCCCTGCATTCCTGATGCAGAGCACATTGTGTATTTTCATACACTTAGGACAACTTATTTTTGGCATTTATTTCTTGTCAGCTATTTATTATGTACTTTTATCTATGCAATAATGCTATGCAGTCATGCTGTGCAATAATGCTATGCAGTCATGCTATGCAGTCATGCTCATATCTTTGTCGATATCTTCTGCAAGTGTATCAAATGTCATCTCAAGAGCTTCCATATTTCCGTCAATGACCTCAGGCTTCTTTGCAAATTTGTGCTGGTATGAAGCTCTCATTTCTCTAATAAATGTATCTCTCGGCATTACATTACTTACTGCAACTACTGCTGCGAGCATCGGTGAGTTAGGGAAATTCTTTCCAAGTGTCTTTACTGAGATGTGTCTTGCATCTACAGTGTAAACCTTTCCCTCATAGCCATTGAGCTTATCCTTAATCTCGTCTCTTGACTTTGGTGTGTTGATAATGATAGCACCGTCTTTCTTAAGACCTGCCGTAACATCAACTGAGTCAAGGAGTGTCTCATCTACAACAACCACATAATCAGGTGTGTATATATTAGAATGAATACGGATCTTGTCTTCACTAATTCTATTGTAAGCCGTAATAGGTGCACCCATACGCTCCGGACCATACTCAGGAAATCCCTGAACATACTGTCCTGTCTTAAATGCTACATCTGCAAGAAGTAAAGCTGCTGTCTTTGCTCCCTGACCGCCACGACCATGCCATCTGATTTCAATTCCGTTATTCATGATTATTTCTCCTCATATAATATCTTTCAGATACATAAATAACATGTATCTCAGTTAAAAAGTTACCAAATCACTATTGCATTAAGATGAATCAAATTCATCTTAATAATGTTTTTTTCTCAAGTGCAAGTACCATTATATACGCAATTAAAAAAAAGTAAATACCTTTCATTCAATTTTTTTCATTTTATCGATGAAAGATATTCACTTAAAATCATTTTAGTTTTTCTTATTTTAAAACATATTCAAAAGCAGCATAACAACTTAACTTATCCACTTAAATCAATCATTTTCCTTCAATATCATCTCATATATAACCTGTGCGACACCATCCTCATCATTGGAAGCCGTTATATAATCTGCTACTGCCTTTACTTCCTCCTGTGCATTTGCCATAGCAACACCGACACCCGCATACTTTATCATAGAAATATCATTAAAGCCGTCACCACAGGCTATCATATTTTCCCTTGAACTTCCGATTATCTCACAGAGATGTTCTAAAGAAGCCGCCTTATCAATGCCCTTCGGTGTAATCTCAATAAAAAACGGCTCTGAGCGTGACACATTTATCCTGTCACCAAATCTGTCCTTAAAAGCCTGCTCTTTTTCAGGAGCAACCTCCGGCTCTGCTGTTCCAAGACACTTATTGAGAGGAAAATCAATATATTCTATAATATTCTTTTTATATGAAACCGGCAGATGATTTATCCTCGCTTCAAGGTCGATATACTTGTCAGGTCTGTCCGCAGCGATTATCCCTGTCCTGTCATATGAAACAAGTCCGATATTAAGCTCCTCAGCCAGTTTAAAAAGTTTGGGAACTATATCCTCCGGAAGTGTCTGCTGATAAATAACCTCACCCGTACCACAGTCAGTAATCTGACCGCCGTTAAACGCTGCGATAAAACCACCAAACTTATCAAGTTTAAGTTTCTTCGCAACAGGTTCCGCCCCCGGCGTAGGTCTGCCCGTCGCAATCACAATCTTGTGCCCCTGCTCCTGCATTTTCATAATAGCATCCAATGTTCTGTCCGTAATCTCCTTCTGCGAATTGGTAAGCGTACCATCCAAATCAAGAACAAGAACCTTTTTATCTTTACCTATTTTTGTACTCATTATTTTTACTCCTTTAAAACCTACAAAATATTTTTCACTTTATAAACATTTTCATTTATAATTTTTCAACTCATTTTATTAACATTAGAAAATAATCCTAATTATTTATCATGAAAAAATACTGGTATAAACTCCATTTTATCATATTTACCTTTCAAAAACTCGTATGTTTTTTTATCAATTATATATTTTGGTGTTAATAAAACAGGATTAGAACTTTGATTTTCATACTCTTCAGGAACAGAACCAAACAACTCTTTAGTTCTATTAATTCCTTTCAATTTATTTATGCATGACTCACCTATAAAATATGGTTCATTTCCCATAAAAAATCTCTTAACTCCACAATTCCTACAAAAATTTATATATTGTTTCATAACTATCGTCCACACCTTTTGCAATTCACACCTGAGTTAAACAACCTTCCTAAGCATTTTCGCTAAAGCGAAAACCGCAGTTTTTCAAACTGCTTAAAGCTTAGTCATGTCGTTTGGGTCAGGCTATTCGCCTTGATACAAGATATAGATATTGTTTTCTGCAAACAAGTTTGCAAAACTATAATATATCTTAATATTTTTAACCAATTCACACAGAACCCATCACGACATTCCTAAGCATTTTCGCCAAAGCGAAAACCGCAGTTTTTCAAACTGCTTAAAGCTTAGTCATGTCGTTTGGGTCAGGCTATTCGCCTTGATACAAGATACAGATATTGTTTTCTGCAAACAAGTTTGCAAAACTATATCTGTATCTTGTATTCTGTGTGAATTGTGACTTTTTTACGCAAACTGACTATTATAAAGATTATAATAAAATCCTTTTTTCTTAAGCAGTTCATCATGATTGCCCTGCTCTATTATATTTCCGTCTTTCATTACAAGTATAATATCCGCATTCTGTATCGTCGAAAGCCTGTGTGCAACTATAAAACTTGTTCTTCCCTCCATCAGCTTTCCAAATGCGTTTTGTATCTTTATCTCAGTTCTTGTATCTATTGACGATGTTGCCTCATCAAGTATGAGCATTGGCGGTTTTAAGAGCATTACTCTTGTGATACAGAGAAGCTGCTTCTGTCCCTGTGACAATGTGTCTCCGTCCTCTTTTATCACCGTGTCATAACCGTTTGCAAGTCTTTTTATAAAGCTGTGTGCGTGGGTTGCTTTTGCCGCCGCGATTACTTCTTCTTTTGTCGCATCCGGTTTTCCCATAACGATATTTTCAAATATAGTACCGTCTTTAAGCCAAGTCTCCTGAAGCACCATTCCTATGTTTTTCCTGAGACTTGCCCTTGTGAGATGTCTTATGTCTGTTCCGTCTACTTTTATGCTTCCCTCATTTACATCATAAAATCTCATCAAAAGATTTATAAGCGTTGTTTTTCCGCAGCCGGTAGGTCCTACTATTGCAACTCTCTGTCCCGGTTTTACATCAAGGTTAAAGTCGGTGATAAGTTTTTTGTCCTCGACATATGAGAAGTAAACTCCTGAAAGTTCCACCTCTCCTTTTACTCCGGTAAGCTCAACGGCATCATCGTCCTCCGGTATCTGAGGTTCTTCGTCGATAAGTTCAAGAACTCTCGCCGCACACGCAATGGCATTCTGAAGTTCCGTTACTACGCCTGAAATCTCATTGAACGGCTTTGTGTACTGGTTAGCATAACCTAAAAAGCATGATAACATTCCCACTGAAAGATACCCGTTTAATGCGAAAAATGCTCCAGTCACTCCTACTCCTGCATACACGATATTGTTGACAAATCTTGTTGCCGGATTTGTTATTGATGAGAAGAATGTTGCCTGAAGTGAATATTTTTGAAGTCTCTTGTTTATATCGTCAAACTTATCAAGTGCTTCTTTCTCGTGTCCGTATGCCTGCACAACTTTCTGGTTTCCTACCATCTCATCTATAAGTGCTGTCTGCTCTCCTCTTGTTGCCGATTGCAATTTAAACATAGTGTATGTCTTTCTAGCAATAAAACTCGCAACAAAAAATGACAACGGCGTTACAATTACAACGACAAGTGTTATCCATACATTGAGGCTTAACATAAAGATAAGCGTTCCAAGTATCGTAAGCACTCCCGTAAATGCCTGTGTAAATCCCATAAGAAGTCCGTCTGCAAACTGGTCGGCATCTGCGATAACCCTGCTCACAACATCACCTGACGGATGTCCGTCAATATATTTTAATGGAAGTATCTGAATTTTTTCAAACGCATCTTTTCTTATATCCCTTACAACATTGTAAGTTATCTTGTTGTTGCAAATATTCATAAGCCACTGTGCAAGTGCCGTAAACGCTATTATAACTACCATCTTCTTTAAAATAGCCATAAGTCCGGTAAATTTGACAGCATCTTTTCCGAGCATCAGGTCAACTGCATTACCCGTAAGTATAGGAAGATAAAGTGTAAGCACTACCGTTACCGCTGCGAGTATCAGTGAAAAAGCTATATAAATGTTGTATTTTTTTGTATATTTCAAAACACGCTTTATTGTTTCCCACTGTGATTTTTTCTTTTCCATTATGCTGACACCTCCTCATCTGCTTTTTTATCTTTAAACTGTGACATATAAATTTCATGGTAAACTTCACAATTTTCAAGAAGTTCGTCATGAGTTCCTTTTCCAACGACTTTTCCGTCGTCGAGTACAAGTATCATATCGGCGTGCTTTATTGACGATGTTCTCTGCGATACGATAAATGTTGTCGGCTCATAACCAAGCTGTTTAAGTGATTTTCTGAGTTTCGCATCAGTTGCAAAATCAAGTGCTGACGCACTGTCATCTAATATAAGGACTTTTGGTCGTCTTACAAGTGCTCTTGCAATCGTAAATCTCTGTTTTTGTCCACCTGAAAGATTGCGTCCGCTCTGCTCTATCATATAATCAAGACCGCCCTCTTTGCCTGCGACTATCTCTGCCGCCTGTGCATTTTCAAGTGCAAAATTTATCTCGTCATCGGTTGCCTTATCATTTCCCCACTTCATGTTTTCTCTTATGCTGCCTTTAAATAACACGGCTTTCTGCATAACGATACCGACAATACTTCTTACTTCTGATACTTTATAATCTTTTACATTTTTTCCGTCGATAAGAACTTTTCCTGCGGTCGCATCATAAAATCTCGGTATAAGGTTTACAAGTGAAGATTTTCCTGAACCTGTTCCTCCTATGATACCTATAGTCGAGCCGGCATTAGCCGTAAATGATATGTTTTCAAGTGACTTATCCCCTGCACCTTTATATGTCAGGTCTACATTTTCAAATACAACCTCTGCACCTTTTGCATTTTTATCTGCTGAATTATTACTTAAGTCTTTTCCTAAAGCTATCGTATTTTTCATATCATTATTCGTATCAGATTTAAGCTCACCACTTTTTGCACTATCCGTATCTTTTAAACTTATGTTTTCTTCATCCTCCGAAACAAAATCATCCGTAATCGACGGTTTCATCTCAAATACAGTCTGTATTCTTTTTCCACAGGCAACAGCCTTTGTAGAAAGCACAATGGTATTTGCAAGTTTTATAAGTTCAACAAGAATCTGTGACATATAATTAACGAGTGCAATAACTTTTCCCTGTGTGAGAACTCCTCCGTCAACTCTTATCGCACCGACATACAAAAGTACGACAAGTGCTACATTCAAAAAGATATATGTCACCGGATTTGTAAGTGCTGATATTTTTCCTACAAGAAGCTGTAGATTTGTAAGTATCTGATTTTCATTGTTGAAATCTTCTTTTTCCGCTTCCTCTTTGTCAAATGCCCTGATAACACGCACACCCGTAAGATTTTGTCTTGTCCTGCCTAGAATACCATCAAGTCCTGCCTGAACTTTTCTGTAAAGCGGCATACTGACAGCCATTATTCCAAGTACGACAATGGCAAGGATGGGGATAACAACAGCAAACACTATTGCAGCTTTTATATCAACCGTAAATGCCATGACTGCTGCACCAAACACAATAAATGGCGAGCGCAGGAACAGTCTGAGTGCCATATTTACACCTGACTGCATCTGGTTTATATCACTTGTCATTCTTGTAATAAGAGTTGAGATACCGACCGTATCCATCTCCGTAAATGAAAGTGACTCAATATGTTTAAAAAGTCCGTGTCTCAAATTTGTGGCAAATCCTACTGCTGCCTTAGCCGCAAAATATTGTGCAGTTATCGAACTTAAAAGTCCGACCGCTGCTAAAAGTATCAGGACACCGCCGTAGACAAGTATAAAATGAGAATCACTTTTTGCGATTCCTTCATCAATTATCTTTGCCATCACGATAGGCACCGTAAGATCAAAACAGGCCTCTAACAGCTTGAATAAAGGACCGAGGACACATTCCTTTTTGTAATCCTTTATATACTTTAATAATTCCTTCATGTTTTCCTCCATCTCTAAAGTCTTGTGGATTGCTGTATTGCTACGCAATTTATTTATTGTCGCACAGGCTGACAGCTAATGTCAAGCTGTGCAGCGATAAGAGCAGTATGTCTTGCCACACCTGAAAAGCAATAATTCTGCCACATCTAAAAGCAATATTTTAGGGAACTCTATTATAAAATAAAGTTCCCCTGTTCAGATTATTTCTATTCGCCCCAAAAATCAGCAGACTCCTGTGTTCTGCCTGATATTCCAAATAATATTAACATTATTATACTATATACATCTTTTTTTGCAACATAATTAACACGCGAATTTTACAGCACTATCTTCTCGGCGGCTTTGGTCCCATATACTGATAAAAATATGTTTTCATCATGCCGTTATATATCTTGCGGTTTTTGTCCGCTTTCCTGCCGATGTACTTTTCAGCCTGCTCATAAGCTGTTATAAGATACATTGACCATGAGTCAAGACTTCTATAGACATTTCCTATCTCTTTATAAAGTAAAGGCATTTCGTCAGGTTCATCGAGTCGTCTTCCGTATGGTGGATTTGTTATGATAAAACCATATTTCTTGCGGTGGCTCGTCTGGTTTAACGGTCGTCTCTGGAAATGAACAAGATGGTCCACCTCCGCATTTCTCGCATTTTCCATTGCTGCTTTTATCGCATTTTCACTTATATCGTAGCCCTGTATATCCATCTCTATGTCTCTGATTATCATATCCTCGGCTTCATCGATGGCATCATACCACTCTTTTTTAGGAATGATATGTGTCCATTCCTCTGAGATAAACGAACGGTTCATGCCCGGTGCGATATTTGCTCCTATCATTGCCGCTTCAATAGGAAATGTACCGCTTCCGCAGAACGGGTCGAGCAGTATGCGTTCTTTATTCCACGGTGTGAGCATGATAAGCGCCGCTGCAAGCGTCTCCGTAATCGGTGCTTTTACGGTGGCAAGACGATAACCTCTCTTGTGAAGTGACTCTCCCGATGTGTCAAGCCCCACCACTACTTCATCTTTCATTATAGTTACCCTCACCGGATAACTTGCTCCATCCTCCTGAAACCAACTTACATTATATTTGGATTTAAGTCTGTCAACCATTGCCTTTTTCATAATGGACTGTATGTCTGACGGACTGAATAACTTACTTTTTATGGATGTGGCTTTCGTAACCCAGAACTTTCCGTTTTCAGGAATGTAATTTTCCCACGGCAGTGCTTTTGTCCCCTCAAAGAGTTCATCAAATGTAGTTGCCTTAAAGCTGCCTATCTTAAGCAGTATTCTTTCTGTTGTTCTAAGAAATATATTTGCACGGCAGATTGCATCTGAATCTCCCGTAAATGTCACTTTTCCATCTTCCACTTTTACTATCTCGTATCCGAGTCGTATTATCTCTTTCTTTAAAACCGCTTCCAGTCCAAAATGACATGGTGCGATAAATTCATATTTTCCCACGATTATCTCCATTCCTATAATATCTTTTACAAGTATCACATTTTAATAAAATATATATTTAATATAAAAATCAAAACATTCCGTCACCGGATATGGCATACAGATAATCAACTATCTGCCTGATAGAATCTACAGTTTCTCTCTGATATACAGTTTCTTTTTCCAATTCATGAGATACATTGTTTACTTCAAATGAAGTCTCCAAAAGCTGATTAAAAATGCTTTCAACTCCCTGTAATGCTTCTTCTTTATCTTTTTCATCACCTGTCTTGAAAGCTGCAAACAGTTCTCTGGCATCACTAAGTAATGTAACTATACGGTCAGTTATATTTATTGAATCAAATGACATCTGTTCAAGATTCATCATTGTATTTTCCATTCTCTCCAATACAACTTCCGTAGTTTTTTCTGTTTCCTTCAACTCCATTTATATTTCCTCCAGCAATTCATATATACTCTTAACTCCTACAAGTTTCATCCCTTTTAACTGTGAACTGTCAATACTTAAACTTTCACAATTTACTTTAGGCATAATACATCTGTCAAAACCAAGTTTTGCAGCTTCGAGAACTCTCTGCTCTGCCTGGTTTACTGCTCTTACCTCGCCTACAAGTCCAACCTCGCCAAAACATATCGTCTTACTGTCAATAGCTATATTTTTATAACTTGAAAGAACAGCAAGAACTATGCCCATGTCAAGTGCAGGCTCATTTATCCTCATACCTCCTGCGACATTTATATATGCGTCGCAGTCGCCCAGATGCAGCCCTATCCTTTTTTCCATTACTGCCAATAGAAGATTTACCCTGTTATAATCAGTACCCGCTGATGTTCTTCTAGGCATATTAAAATTAGTGCGGCACACAAGTGCCTGTACCTCAACAAGTATCGGTCTTGTCCCCTCTATAGAACACGCAACGACCGACCCGGCTTCATTTTCAGGCTTTCCCTGAAGCATATATTCAGATGGATTTAAAACTTCCCTAAGCCCATCTGCACGCATCTCAAATACACCGATCTCATTTGTCGAACCAAATCTGTTCTTTACTCCTCTTAAAAATCTGAACGATGCACCACCGTCTCCCTCAAAATAAAGCACCGTATCTACCATATGTTCGAGAACCCTCGGACCTGCCACCACACCTTCTTTTGTAACATGGCCGACGATAAATACCGTTATATGAAGCCCCTTTGCTATCCTCATAAGAATACTTGTAGCTTCCCTTACCTGGCTTACGCTTCCTGGTGCAGAGCCTACATCTTCCCTATACATAGTTTGTATCGAGTCTATTATGACAACATCAGGCATCATGTCAGTTATGCTGTTTGATATTATATCAAGATCCGTCTCACACAATATGGAAATGTCTCTAGAAAATGTTCCAAGTCTCTCTGCTCTCATTTTTATCTGGCGAAGTGATTCCTCACCTGATACATAGAGAACTTTTTTACCCTCATCCGAAAGATTTCTGCACATCTGAAGCAAAAGTGTTGATTTTCCTATGCCGGGATCACCTCCCACGAGCACAAGCGAACCGACAACAATACCTCCTCCGAGAACTCTGTCCATCTCTGATATTTTTGTACTTATTCTGTTTTCATCATCTGTGGTAACATTAGAAAGCAGCGTCGGAACTGCATCCTTTTTAGTCGCAGAAACGGTACCCGAAACTCCCGGTACCGCTTTTGCAACTGGTTCTTCAACAAATGAATCCCACTCATGACATCCGGGACACTGTCCAAGCCACTTAGATGATTCATATCCGCACTGCTTACAGAAAAAAACCGTCTTTTTTTTAGATTTTGCCATACTTATCCTCATTATCGGCTGCTGTCCACACTTATGCGTGAACAGCTATGATTATTGTGTCATATTACACTACTTGGCAAGTTTATAAATATTACAACTTAACAACCTGAATCTTATACTGCTTTTCAGGCTCTACCTCTATGCTTATACTAATCTTTCCAGCAAGATTTGACTTCATTTTACCGATATTTGTACCATCTACAAATACTTTATATTCTGTATCAGGCTCAAGTTCAACCGTAATAGAACTGTCCTCCCAGCCCTCTACCATGAAACTCATTTCACTATCAGTATTCTTCATCTCAGTTACAACAGTTCCCGGTACTGATTCATAAACGAACAATCCGTTTTTCTCAAGTTTTGTTATCTCTTTAAAGGTCTTTACCTTATATAAATCTCCCTCATACTCAAAATCAGATTTCTTCTGTTTTGTGTCAAACTCAAAGTTTCCAAAACTTAATGTTCCGTCGTTCTCCTTGCGAATCAATTCCTTTATAACAGCCATAATCTTTCCTCCTATGTCCTTTTATTTTGACGAAATAATTATACGGAATGAATAAGCGTTTCACTCATATTTTCTTTCCGCTTATTGTATTTTGCTTTAAGTAACAATTCATCATTTCTTTTATGACTGAACTGTTACTGATTCACTCTTAGAATATCACATTTTGTTGCAATTTGCAAAAAAATATATCGGATTTTAGTCACTTTTTTGTAACAAGTTCAGCCATAAAAATATAATCGGTAATATCTGAGCTTGCTCATTGTATTGCTGATTATATTTTTATGGTAGAATAGCCTTTCATTTATTACATGAGGTAAACATAAGCTGCGTAGCAGCGACTGACATTTTACCGGCAGATTTATGAATGTAATAAATGGAAGGCTGAACTGTTATCACTTTTTTATAATTTTGATTTCCGTTGTCAAGTTGTCTAAAACAAATCGATTTGTTTGAAGCTGCAGCTATTTTCTACTGTCCCACTGATATGATTATCTTTTTCTCAGTTTCATCATAATCAACATTTACTTTCTCTCCCGCCTTAACTTCTCCTGCAAGAAGTTTATCTGCAAGAAGATCTTCTATCTCTGTCTGTATTACTCTTCTTA
This sequence comes from Clostridium sp. AM27-31LB, assembly GCF_003480745.1. Lineage (NCBI taxonomy): Bacteria > Bacillati > Bacillota > Clostridia > Eubacteriales > Clostridiaceae > Clostridium > Clostridium sp. AM27-31LB. The sequence continues at coordinate 115,792 of NZ_QUJS01000005.1, forward strand.
TAGGTCTTGCACCATAATTTTTGTCAAATCCTTTGTCTGCAATATATTCTACTGCTTTCTCTGATACAGCAAGATTTATACGCATCTGTGCATTGGTTCTGCTGCTAAGGTTTCTGAGCAGTATTCTTACTATCTCTTTGAGATTTTCTTTTGTGAGCATATGGAATACAAGTACTTCATCAATTCTGTTTATAAACTCAGGCTTGAAGATTTTCTTTACTTCATCCATAACGCCCTCTTTCATCTTTTTGTAATCGGCTTCCTCACTGTCGTCAGTACCAAAACCAAGGCGGCTAGGCGATACTATACGCTGTGCACCTGCATTTGAAGTCATAATGATGATAGTATTCTTAAAACTTACCTTTCTTCCCTGTGCATCCGTAACATGACCATCTTCAAGTATCTGAAGAAGAATGTTAAATACATCAGGATGAGCCTTTTCGATTTCGTCAAAGAGTACGACTGAATAAGGATGTCTCCTCACTTTTTCGCTTAACTGACCACCCTCTTCATATCCTACATATCCCGGAGGTGAACCAATCATTTTTGAAACACTGTGTTTCTCCATATATTCGGACATATCAACTCTTATTATCTCATTTTCTTTTCCGAATACAGCTTCAGCAAGTGCCTTTGAAAGTTCCGTTTTTCCTACACCTGTAGGTCCTAAGAAAAGGAATGAGCCTATCGGTCTGTTCGGATCTTTAAGCCCTACCCTTCCTCGTCTCACAGCTTTTGATACTGCTTCGATAGCTTCTTCCTGTCCGACTACTCTCTCATGAAGTATGCTCTCAAGTTTTTTTAGGCGCTCTGTCTCTTCCTCCTGAAGCTTTTGAACCGGTATTTTTGTCCAGTCGGCGATAACCGCTGCCACATCATTTTCATCCACACATACTTCTTTTCTGTTTTTCTCTTTCTCTATGTCAGTGCGAAGTTTTTCAAGTCTTTTTTCTGCATCAGACTGCATTTTCTTTAGCTCTCCGGCATGGGCATAATCTTCATTTCTAATGGCATCCTCTTTTTCTTTTTCCCACCTTAATATATCTTCTTCAAGCTCACGGAGCTCAGGTGTTGAAAGGTATCTGCTAAGACTAACTCTAGCCCCAGCCTCGTCAATAACATCTATCGCCTTGTCAGGAAGAAATCTGTCATTTACATATCTCTCAGACATTTTTACTGCCGATACTATGGCACTGTCACTTATCTTTACTCCGTGGTGCTCCTCATATCTCTCTTTAAGACCTGCAAGTATCGCAATAGTCTCCTCCGTGTCCGGCTCACTTACATCTACCGGCTGAAAACGGCGTTCTAAAGCTGCATCTTTTTCTATATACTTGCGGTACTCGTCTAGCGTTGTTGCTCCGATAAGCTGAAGTTCACCTCTTGCAAGTGACGGCTTTAATATGTTTGCCGCATCAAGTGCACCCTCTGCACCACCTGCTCCGATAATAGTGTGTATCTCATCTATAAATAAAAGAATATTTCCCGACTGTGTAACTTCTCTTACAGCCCTTTTTATCCTCTCCTCAAACTCTCCTCTGTATTTTGAACCTGCGACCATTCCTGAAAGATCAAGTGTGAGCACCTTTTTGTCCTTAATAATATCAGGCACATCACCTGCCGCAATCTTTTGTGCAAGTCCCTCAACTACTGCCGTCTTTCCGACACCCGGTTCTCCGACAAGACACGGATTGTTCTTTGTTCTTCTGCTGAGTATCTCTATAAGTCTTGTAATCTCTCTGTCCCTGCCTATGACCGGATCAAGTTTTCCGTCTTTTGCATACTCGGTAAGATTTCTGCTGTACTGGTCAAGCATCGGTGTTGCAGATTTATTCCTTCTGCTTTTCTGCATCATATACTCATTTTTGGCACTGTTTACATCCTGCCCCGTCGCCGTAAGAAGATCCACATAGAGTTTCTGGACATTTATCCCTCTCGTATTGAGAAGTCTTACTCCAAGACACTCCGTCTCTTTAAGCATTGCAATAAGGATATGCTCTGTTCCCGCCTGAGCTGAGCCTAATCTCTCCGCCTCGGTTATGCTGTTTTCAATAATCTTTCTGGCTCTTGGTGTATATTGCGGTCTTTCTGCCACCGCTACTCCCTCGCCTGTTTCAATCATTTCCTCTATAAGAACCCTGAGTTTTTCTTCCTCCACTCCGTTCTCACGCATAACCTCTGCTGCAACACCCTTAGTTTTTACAAGTGCTATAAGCAGATGTTCAGTTCCAATATAACCGTGTCCAAATGATTTTGCGACACTCAACGAATTATCAAGTGCTTTTTGTGCACTTTTGGTAAATTTATTTCGCATACGCTCAAAACTCCTTCATTTTATTAGTCTGCCTGCAACAGCTAAGTCTTTAATTTCTTATATCCATAAATCTGTAACCAGGCTGTCAACCGCTGCTATACGGCTTTCTTATTTCATAATTTTTACTCTCATTCTCTATGCCAATAATGCGTAATGTTGTTACTTTTTTCCTCAAACGAATCCAAATCTGTTTTTTCGTTATTATCTCCCAACATCTCTTTTTCTGATATATCTGTTCCTGATACATCTTTTTTTGACATACCATCTTTTAGACTGTCAAATTTCGGCATATTTTCACCATATATGTGTTTTATCTTTCCCATATATTCTATTGTATCTGTGCTGTCAACAGTTCCGGCATTATCAATACCACCGGCACTGCCGTCTGAAATACCACCATATGCACTTATAATATTATTATTCTGCCGATAATGCAAATATATTGTTATCATTCCTATAAACATCAACAGACATATGATAACCATTATTCCCACAATATATTTCATCGTCTTTAATTTTGTTTCACTGACAGAATCTGAACCTACAACAGTATTTCCGATACTTTCTTTGTACCATGCTTTTACTTTATCATAGGGCATAAAGCTGTCATTTTCCGTATCATACAGATAAAACTCCGGCTCCTGTCTTCCGCATTTACAATATATAAGTACAAATTTATGCTCAAGATTATCTTCGGTGGCATATGCCGTTATGACATGACCACTTAGAACTATCTCTGTTTTTCCAAACCCTGTCGGAATATCCTTGTCATTCTCTAGCGGAACAACCTTATATTCTTCATTATAATGAATGGTTATAACGCTGTTCTGATATGTTGCGGTCACACTCTTAACCGCATCTTTTGTAGTATTTTTTTTATCATCAGCGTTTATTTTTTTCTTTTTCGTTTTAGGTTTCGGACTTTCACTCGGCTTTATATCATCTTTCGCAGACTCATCATTATTTTTTTTGCCATCGTAAGGTTTTTCTGTCCCTGCCGGTTCTTTACCGTCAGGCTCTTTATTGTCATTTTTTTTGGGTGCATCCGCTTTTTTAGCACTCTTACTCTTAACCATTATATTAAGTGTGTCGGAAGATACTGACATCTTTGAAGAATCTTCTGAATTATATACTGCATATGGCTGTTTTAATTCTATTGATGTACTGCCCTCTTTTCTCGCGACAAACTTAATGGAATATTTAAGACTGTTCACCCCGGTCTCCCTGCCTGTATCTTCTATTTGAAATCGGTTGTCATTGCCACTTGCAATACTCCCGCCTGTCATATACTGAAGGACTCTGCTGTCATAAGAAAAACTGCCCTCAAAGCCACTCATGGCATCAGATGAATTTACCGTGATTATCACATAAACTATATCCCCTTTTGAAACCTGACCGGATGATGCCCTTACCGACACCTCAGCACTTGCTGCACTCACATTTACAGCTTTGGTATTTATGCATACCATTAAAAAAAATAATGCAAATGCAAACTTATAAAATATATTGATTTTTCTTTCTTTTTTCAATCAAATCACCCCTGCCACCACTAATACAATATCATCTATTTTCGTGTCACAACAATTTTGTATTTTCTTGTATTTCCGCTTTCAGATTTCACTTTTACATAGAAAGTATTTGTCCCGACTTCAAGGCTCTTTATTCCTGTGCCTGTCATTGTCGAATGTTTGCTTACCTTTGAAGCACATATCTTTACACTTGAAACACTGTTGTTCACCGTCAGTGTATATGTCTTTGTTCCGTTATCTCCAAGCACAAACTTACTGTCAAACACATGATCTTTAATATAAAGCGTACTCAGATAATTGTTTGGATTCTTGCCACCGGACGGAACATCACATGCTTCCTCAGGCATATTATCATACACCGGTATTGAAAATACCATCGACATATTTTTATCTATCACACCATAAGCCGCAACTGTTTTTGTCGCCTCATTGTTTGGTGCTTCTATATTTCCCATATACTGATGATTATACCTGTTTTTAGCTGTGACATTAAATTTTTCAAGGTACAGAGTATTCTGTCCCATATTTATATAATTTTTTCCTATATACTGTGCACCGCCGACTAATGACTTGTATCTGTTATTCCACGGGCGAAGATAGGTCTTTCCCGTTTTCGCCCATTTCAATCCGTTTGCCACTGCACCTCCGGCAACAACACTGTTATTTGCACCGATATTATAAAAATTGTATATTCCTTTATATCCGGATACAGTTCCAGATACCGAGCTGCTCATTTTATTTGCATTTATTACAACCTCCTGCTTCACTCGTGACGCAAGATGATAAGGACTTACCTTAGATTTTTTTGCAGCCGTCATAAATGTTTTTGAATATTTGACACTCACATTTTTGCCGCTGCTCTTATATGTATATTTTTTATTATACATAGGTGTATTTTTTAAGATATTTTCAACACCCGACTGTGTCTGACTTCCCCTCTGATACTCAAGACTCTCAAACTGGAAAATTCCTCTTTCATCAAGGAAATTTCGCGGATCCATATAATATTTTACCGCTTTTTTTGATGCCGTAACCCAGGTACTTCCATCGTATGGTATATACCTGTCCTTTGTCCAGTCATAAGCCTTTGCTTCTGTCGATTTCCACGCATATGACTTATTTATACTCAAAAGATTAAGCCCTACCTTTGACTCATTATTTATGACCGTAGACCATTTTAAACCGGTCTTATAAGGCTTAAACTCCCAACATGGATATTTCTCATGAAGTTTTACAAGTTCCGTTATATAATCATCCGGAAAACCTGCCTTTTTCAGATTTTTCTTAAATTCGGCATTAGTTTCAGGTGCAGCTGTCGGCTTTTCCGTCACTTTAGGTGCTGCCGTTGCATCAGGTTTCTTTGAAGGTTTAGCTGTCACTGTCGGTTTCTTTGTCACTGCAGGTTTTTTTGTTGCACTTGCACTTTTCCCTTTGATTATCTGAAAATATACATTGTCAGCCAAAATATACCCTGTATATGTTATCTTTGCCGATATGAATTTCACCTTAAAATATCTTTTTGATGCGACCGTCTTTTCCCCTAAAATAACAAACTGGTCACCATTTTTTACAACTATTTCTCTGCCTGATGAATTGGTAATAACAATAGCCTTTCCCGGTGTTTTTAACATATTAAGATTTCTACTGCTCTTTGATATTCCCGGAAGTCCTGTCCCATATGAAACATTCACATTTTCTGCTGCTATATATCCCTTATAAGATGTTCCCTCATATACAAATAAAGCATAATACCATCTTTTCACTCCGGATTTTTTTTCAATGTATATTCTAACTTTTCTTTTTGAAGGAAGTGTGATTTTTTTGCCATCTTTTGTAAGATATTCCTTTTTTGCGTTAAGATTTTTTCTTACATTTGTCTCAGAAAACACATATCCTACTATTGAAGTATATGTTTTACCTGTTTTAAATTTTAAATATTTTTTATTTACATAACCGTTGAGATTTCTACTGTTTTGCGTAAATTTAATATGATACCAGTCTCCATTTTTTTCAATAACGATAACCTTCTGTCCATTTGACAGCACAACTGATGTTCCGCCTGCCTGTAATTTAGCATAAGCTGTCCCCGGTCCTTTTCGTACATTTAAATACCCATTCACATTTACGACACCTATCGCATATGCCTTAAGCTCTTTGTGACTCTTACCCGGATTCAAAAAAAGTAAAAAGCAAATAAATGCAACTGTAAAAAGTATATATTTTTTCTTTTTTAAAGGCTTTAAAGACATCTGAACATTATCTCCTTAATCTACGCTGTATATCTCTCAGTCGTTTCATGTATCTCATAATCGTTATCTGCTTGATTATCACAATACTTTTAATATATTTTTTCTGCCTGTTTGCTTAATCTAAAACAGTTATTTTATAAACTCTTTCAACTGCTCCGTATCAAATTTATAATGTGAGCCGCAGAACTGACAATTAACTTCTACCGGCTTACCGTCATCTATCATTTCCTGCAGTTCTTTTTTTCCCAGACTTGCTATAACCTTTGATACCCGCTCGAACGAACAGTCACATTTATACTGCGTAGGTACAGTTTCAAGTATCTCCACATCCATTCCCTCAAGTACATAATTCAAAATATCCTCAGGAGTCATGCCCTTATCAAGCATCTCTGTAACAGAATGAACTTCGCCAAGTCTTGCCTCCAGCTTGTCAATAACCTCATCATCTGTGTCCGGCATAACCTGAATTATAAAACCTCCTGCCTGACGCACATGATTATCCTTATCCATAAGAACTCCAAGACCCACCGAAGACGGAACCTGCTCAGATGTTGCAAAATAATATGTCAGGTCTTCTGCTATCTCACCTGATACAAGATGTGTCTGTCCATTGTAAGGCTCTCTAAGACCTATATCTTTTATAACATTTAAAAATCCCGGTCCGAGTGCACCCGAAACATCAAGCTTTCCCTGTGCATTTGGAGGAAGTATAACATTCGGATTGTTTACATATCCCTTTACATCTGCGTTTGAGTCAGCCGTAACAGTTATGCCGCCGATAGGACCACCACATTCTATCTGAAGTGTGAGTACATCTTTTTCACCTTTCATCATACTTCCCATAATTGAAGCTGCCGTAAGAAGTCTGCCGATAGCCGCTGTTGCAACCGGACTTGTGTTATGTATTTCCCTTGCTTTCTCAACAATATCCTTACTCGTTACCGCAAACGCTCTAAGCTGATGGTCTGCCGCTGTTGCCCTAACTATATAATCTTTATATTCACTCATTTTTAATCTCCGTTTCTATTTTTATATTATATTGGTAACAGTTCAGGCATAAAATGATAATAGACAATATAATGAGCTTATTCATTGTATTATTAGTTCTCATTTTACGCTGGAATAGTCTTTTTTTCAGGTCGCTGTGCCACGAAATAAATCCTCTCGCTGTCCTCTTTCGCCGCATTTTCCGTGAAAGCGTCATAGACCTCAAGACATGAAAGCCCCGCCTTTTCAAGACAATCTCTCACAAACTTAATATCATATGCCCTCTGGTGATGAATTTCTTCCGACCTTTCAAAAAGGTCGTTCTCATCATCAACAAGACTGTATATCGTAAGCAGATATTCATTGATGCCTGTATCCTTATGAAATTCATTTTCCCATATAAAACTTGCATCCTCTCTGTTCTCTGCAATCGTCCTGCTGCCAAGTATATTCTCATAAAAATGTCTCGTTTTCATGTCAAAAATAAAAATCCCTCCAAAATCAAGAAAAATCTTTACTTTTTTAAAAACCTTAAGCAGATCATTTTCATCCGTTATATAATTCATGCCGTCACAGACACACACCATAGCGGCGGCAGTACCGTAAAGGTCAAGTTCACGCATATCCTGATTTAAAAACAGTATCTCATTTTTACTCTCGCCTGTTTCCTGCTCCTGTGCGTTATACTCCATAGCATCCTTCAAACTATCAGACTTACTTTCACTTTCATATGGAATTTCATCAAAATCCTGACAGCAATACTTCTGCCTTGCAACCTCAAGCATCTCATATGACATATCGACACCTATCATATCATACCCGTCATCTGCAAGCAACTTTGTCATTGTACCTGTACCACAGGCAAGATCTGCCACTATTCCGTCTGTAACACCATATTTTATCAATAAACCATGAAGATAATCATGCCACTGTTCATAGGGAATGTTATCCATGAACTCATCATAGACATAGGCAAATTCTCCATATATCTCGTCCTGTTCCATAATATACCTCATTTTCTGTGTTTTTCATAGAGTTTTTCTTAACTTAATCATTAATCAAACGGCATTTCTTTTCATATTCTTCCAAAAATTCCTGTTTTCCAATAGTATGTATTTCTCTATATAAAAAGCCTTTGAATTTTTCAATTCCAAACAATATCCTTGTTTCTGGGTCTGCCTTTGCCAATTCTCCCATCTTATTTTTAAATTTTGAAAAGCCTTTACTCGGATTTTCTTTCTTTTCATCACTTATGGCATCGTCATTATAAACCACAAACAATACGGCTTTTTTCTTAATCTGGTTAATCGAATACTTTTCTTTCAGAAAAAAATAAGCCGTGTATATACTATCATACGCTTTAGGCGGTAAAGATTTTTTGGGTAATTGCGATTTTCTCGCATTTTTAAACTCAATAAACCAAAAGTCATCATCATCCGATAAGGCAAACGCATCTACTGAACTCAGACTTTTTTTACTTCTATATTCTTTACAGACATCTTCCGTATAAGCATCAAAATCATAAACTTTTACTTCACTTTCTATAAAGTCTATATTTTCATCACTTTTTGATGTTTCCTTTATTGTGCTTTCATATTGCTCCATAACATTTTTGTATTCTTTCATATATCGCCATGTCCCCATATTCTACAAGTAATCTAACGGTTTATACAACATTTCATAAATTTTATCAGTATTATTAGTAACATCTTCCGTAGAAAAATAACCGTTTGCATCTTCATTCATAACATAAAATCTACCCTTATCTTTAAGAGAATAGTTTGCTAACGAAACTTCGACAGCTCTCATAAAATACGGACTGTGTGAATTTATCACTATTTTTATATTTAATTCTTTATTTAGCAAAACTAATATTTCCGCAAATTTAACCTGCCATTCCGGATGTAAATTAGACTCCGGTTCATCAATAAGCAAAATACTGTTTCTATTTAGTGAACCGTTTTGCAATAATTTTTGGATTACAAGCATATTTTTCATTCCTGATGCAACATTTTTAACATCAAAACTTGTATTTGTTTTTTCATCTTTATACAACAGGCTGCTCCCTGACTCCCCGGTAATCAATTCACCATGTAATATTTCTTTTAAGATATTAGCAAAAGCATCTGTATTTTCTTCAATATCACTAAATGTCTCAAATGAAACATCTATGCCAACTTCTTTATACAACGCTTTTCTAAGCTCACTGTAAAGTAACAATGATACTTTTTTGTCATTAATTATATCCGTAAAATGACAGGTATCAATATACCATATTGAATTTACAAAATTAGGATAACTTTTACATGAAATCATTTTATTATCCTTAAACTCCGCAAAAGTTTCATTTGTGTCAAACTCAATCTTTATATTTCCATTTTTCTTACAGCCAAACGAATTAATATTTCCTTTAAAAATATTCTGAAAGTTTCTGGAAAATATAAAACGCACATATTCTGAATCATTTCTTTTTAAAATTGTTACTAACTTTTCATATAACGATTCTATTTGTTTTTTAATTACATTTCTTTTAAATTCCGGGTCATCTATTCCATGAATTTCAAATTTATCAAAATAATTTTCTTTTTTTATGTTTTTTTCAACAACTTTATTTAACTGTTCAAGTGTTAAATTCTGTTCTTTTTCAAATATTTCATTCACCTGACACCAAAATTCTTTAACAGCAGGCAAAAGACCGTACAAGTATGACAAAATACTGCCCGAATTTTCAACAGCTTGAATAAAACTTTTTTCCTTTTCTTCCTCAATTTTTTTCTTTATATCTGAATTTGAATACAAAAGAGAATATATTGCTTTTAAAATCGTGCTTTTGCCGCTGCAATTATAGCCGCCAATGACTGTTATTCCATCCAGCTCAATATCGGCACGATTTATCAGACCTATGTTACTTACAGATATTTTCATACTTCACTCCTATCCTATATTATGTACTCTCGGAATCTTCTGAACGAAGAATTTCGAGATGGATTTTTGATATACAATGACATTTTCGCAGTGCGTACACGGTGTGTACGACGAGAAAATGGAAACAGTATATCGGAAATGCAGCCGAAATGACTCGTTTTGAGAAGATACCGAGAGTACATTATTAGTTCACATAATCAGATATATTATAATTGACTCAAATATAATCGTCAATCACCTTTGCTTTTCCTACCACTTAGTATTCTACGCACTGGAAGTGTGGAAATACTCATTCTCAGTTCAACTCATCCAGCGTCTTTTCATACTCCGGCACAAACTCCTCACAGAAAATTTCAGCTTCTTTGCACTCTAATTCTCTTATCGCCTTAAAAGTTGACTCTTTCGCATGATTAAACTCTCTGTTTCCTGTTTTTTCTTCCTCTATGCACTTGATAAGAGCCGATATTTTATCTGCCGCTTTTATAAGTCTCATAACTGATGCATCCTCTTTTGGCAAAAGATATTTTTCATACTCCAAAGCCATATCCTCAGGAAGTCTTGAAAGAAGATTTTTCGCCGCATTTACCTCAATCTCCTTATAGGCATCTTTTATTTCAGTGTTGTAATATTTAACTGGTGTCGGCATATCTCCGGTGATAATCTCCGTACAGTCATGATACATTGCAAGCAACGCTATATGCTCAATGTCATAGTCCATACCGAGCCTGCAATTTCCTATAATGGCTAGAGCATGAGCAACCACCGCTGTTTCGAGAGAATGTTCACTGACATTCTCCCTAAGCGAATTACGCATCAATGCCCATCTTTCAATATATTTCATCCTCGACAGCATGGCAAAAAATGAGTTGTCATTTTTCTTATCCATAAGCATATCTCCTCTCCACTTTTTATCTCCCACTAAGCATTTGCAAAACCATCATAATCTGTCAGGTAAGCTGATATTCGCAATCACCTCTCAAGCATCTTCTTTATAAATGCCCCTGTATAAGACTTCTTGCTTTTTGCCACCTTTTCAGGTGTGCCCTTTGCTATGACTGTTCCACCTTTTGCTCCGCCCTCAGGGCCTAAGTCAATTATATAATCTGCTGTTTTTATAACATCAAGATTATGCTCTATCACTATAACGGTATTGCCATTCTCTGTAAGTCTCCTCAATATGTCAACGAGTTTGTGCACATCTGCAAAATGAAGTCCTGTTGTCGGCTCATCAAGTACATATACCGTTTTTCCCGTACTTCTCCTGCTAAGTTCTGTGGCAAGTTTGATTCTTTGTGCTTCACCACCTGAAAGCGTTGTTGACGGCTGACCGAGTTTTATATATGAAAGTCCCACTTCATAAAGTGTTTCTATCTTTCTTCTGATAGTCGGTACTGCTTCAAAGAATGTGAGTGCTTCTTCCACTGTCATGTCCAGCACATCATATATGCTCTTGCCTTTATATTTTACATCGAGCGTTTCCCTGTTGTATCTCTTTCCACCGCATACCTCGCAAGGAACATATACATCCGGCAGAAAGTTCATCTCTATCTTTATAATTCCATCACCGTGGCAGTTTTCACATCTTCCTCCCTTTACATTGAAGCTGAAACGGCCTTTTTTATATCCTTTCGCTTTTGCATCAGGTGTTGCGGCAAACAAATCTCTTATCATATCAAATACCCCTGTATAAGTTGCAGGATTTGAGCGTGGTGTTCTTCCTATCGGAGACTGGTCTATATTGATAACCTTGTCAAGCTGTTCAAGACCCTCAACACTATTGCAAAGTCCCGGTATAGTTCTCGCCCTATTCAACTGTTTTGCCATATACTTATAAAGTATCTCATTTACAAGCGAACTTTTTCCCGAACCTGAAACTCCCGTAACACAGGTCATAACTCCCGTCGGAAACTCTACATTTATATTTTTGAGATTATTTTCTTTTGCACCTTTTACCTTTATCCAGCCTGTAGGCTCTTTTCTCACCTCAGGAACAGGTATCTTTTTTCTGCCGCTTAAATAATCACCTGTTATCGACTCCTTGCAAGCCATGATGTCTTTTGCCGTTCCAGTAGCAATCACTTTGCCGCCATGTGAACCGGCTCCAGGTCCTATGTCTACTATATAGTCAGCCGCAAGCATCGTATCTTCGTCATGTTCTACAACAATAAGTGTATTTCCGAGGTCTTTTAACTTCATCAACGCACCGAGCAGCTTATCATTGTCCCTCTGGTGAAGTCCTATGCTCGGCTCATCAAGTATATAGGCAACTCCTACAAGCCCCGAACCTATCTGCGTTGCAAGTCTGATACGCTGTGCTTCACCACCTGAAAGACTCGCCGTGTATCTTGAAAGTGAGAGATACTCAAGACCTACCTCAACGAGAAATCCAACTCTTGCTTTTATCTCTTTAAGTACAACCCTGCCTATATTTAACTGATTTTTTGTAAGTTCAAGGTTGTCAAGATAATTTTTAAGTTCTATTATTGAAAGTTCAGTTATCTGTGCGATATTTTTGTCCCCAACTGTTACTGCAAGTGCTTCCGGGCGGAGTCTTTTTCCTTTACAAGCCTTACAAGGTGTTATCCTCATAAAACTCTCATACTCTTTCTTGGTGCTCTCTGACGCTGTCTCCCTGTATCTTCTCTCGACATTTTTGATAATTCCCTCAAAAACAACATCATAGACACCAACGCCACGCTGACCTCTGTAGTGTACCTGTACACTCCTGCCATCCGTTCCGTGCATAAGCATATGCCTGATATTTTCAGGAAGGTCCTGATAAGGGGTATCAAGCTCAAAACCATACTCCTTAGCAAGTGCATCAAGGACACATCTGGCATAGCTTGTCTTGTTTGTAACAGACTGCCATCCGTTTACGACAAGTGCTCCATCCGTGATACTCAACGAAGGATCAGGTATCATAAGTTCCTCGGCAAACTCCATCTTATAACCGATACCGTGGCATACCTCACACGCACCAAAAGGATTGTTAAAAGAGAATGTCCTCGGCTCTATCTCATCAATGCTCACACCACAGTCAGCACATGAAAAACTCTGGCTGAATCTAATCTGTTCTTTACCCGGAATATCTACTATAAGAAGCCCGTCAGAAAGTCTCATAACATTTTCAATAGAATCGGTAAGTCTCTTTTCTATTCCCTCTCTTACAACAAGCCTGTCAACCATTATCTCTATATCATGCTTTTTATTTTTCTCTAACTTTATATCCTCTGACAGTTCATAGATGTGACCGTCAACGACAACTCTTACATAACCGCTCTTTCTGGCACTTTCCAAAACTTTGATATGTTCACCCTTTCTACCTCTGACAACAGGTGCAAGGAGCTGTAATCTCGTGCCTTTTTCAAGCTTCATAATCTCATCACATATCTGGTCTACCGTCTGTCTCTTTATCTCTTTTCCACACTTAGGACAATGTGGTATTCCAACTCTCGCATAGAGAAGTCTGAAGTAATCATAAATCTCCGTAACAGTACCTACAGTCGAACGCGGATTTCTGTTTGTAGACTTCTGATCAATAGAAATAGCCGGCGGAAGTCCTTCTATCTTCTCGACATCAGGTTTTTCCATAAGCCCCAAAAATTGTCTGGCATAAGAAGACAGAGACTCCATATATCTTCTCTGTCCCTCCGCATAGATTGTATCAAATGCAAGAGATGACTTTCCCGAACCGCTAAGTCCCGTAAGAACCACAAACTCATCCCTCGGAATGTCAATATCAATACCTTTAAGATTATGCTCAGATGCCTTTCTTATCTTTATATACTTCTTAACTTCCTCATGTTTTGCCATAAAAACCTCATTTCTAAATCATCTTATCAACATTGCAACATAAATATTTCTTTTATCTTAACACCAAATATTTATGTTTTCAAGTACATATGTTCGTTTCATTTTAACTGTTAAATAAAAATTCATATATTATTGTTGCAGTTCTTTCTTTTTTTTATTATAATAAAAGAATATAAATCGGCAAATTATTTTTATATAACTGATATTATGATGTCATGGACAAAATGTGCTTTGCCCCACAACGGACACCACGGATTGCTTCATTGCATCATATTATTTTATTTAGGAAAGGTCGTGAAAAATGTTAGGTATTAAAAATCGCATTATAGCTGTCTGTTGTGCTGCAATTGATTCAGACTCCATCAAATACTATATGAATTATTTTACTGAATATGCCAAAAAAAACAACTACAAAATACTATTTTTCCGTTCCTTTAGTGATTTGTACAGAGCAGCTTCACAGGGTAAACACGATATAGGTGAGAGTTGTATATTCAGCCTTATAAATTATAAACTCATAGATGCTATGATAATATTGTCGGAAACGATAAAATGTCCTGCCGTCCGTGATGATCTTATTTGCCACGCAAAACTTAATAATATACCGGTAATTTCAATAGACCACTATATTGAGGGCTGCTACAATATAAATTATGATTATAAGACTGCACTTGAAAAAATATTATGTCATCTTATAGAAGATCACCATTATACCTGCATCAATTTTATTGCAGGTATAAAAGGAAACGCCTTTTCAGATGAACGCATCGACATTTATAAAAAAGTTCTTAAAGAACATAATATTCCTATTGAGGAAGAACGTATAGGATATGGTGGATTTTGGAGTATTCCTACCAAAAAAGTCATAAAAGATTTTATAAACAGTGAGCTTCCGATGCCACAGGCAATAGCTTGTGCCAATGATACTATGGCTATCACGGCATACAATTCACTTATCAATGCAGGATATGACCTTCCACGGGAAATAGCCATTACCGGATTTGATGGTCTGATACAGGCTATCGAACACTATCCTGCTATCACTACTGCACAGCATGATTATGAAAATGCCGTTATAAAAGCATTTGATATTTTAAATGATATTTTTAACCATGAGGAAGTTCCTGCCGTCAACTATATAAATTCTAATGTTATAATAGGCGGTTCATGCGGATGTCATTATGACAGCATTAAAAAATACAATAACCTTTCATATAACCTAAACAACAGGTATGATGCTCAGATTCAATTTAATAAAGACCAGATAAACATGACTGCCGACCTTAACGACAATTCTTCATTTCAAGGTATGTTTGACAAACTCACACGGTATGCAAAAAATTTTTTCAGCCATCGTTTCTGGCTTTGCGTTGTTGATAATTTTCTGACAGAAGATGAAGAATTGTCCGACATTTTGGACGATAATGCATCACTTCATTTCGGATATTCAAATCATATGGATGTTGTATTATCAAAACACGATACCATATGGCAGGGAATGACTGACTTTGAAACTTCAAATCTTCTGCCAAATATTGAATCCGTGCTTGAAGAGGAAGATAATATACTATTTCTTCCATTGCATGTACTGGATCATACGATTGGATATGCGGCTTTAGTGTATGAACCTGACAAAATGAATATGGAACAGCTCTACCAGTTTCTTATGAATGTAAGTACTGCACTTGAAACCATGAAAGTACATCAGAGACAGCAAAATATTATATCCAGTCTTGAAAATAAATATATACATGATCCTCTTACAGGTCTTTTAAACAGACGCGGTTTTTATCAAAAAGTTTTGCCTGATTTTAATCGGTGCATAAATGAAGAAAAACATTTTATCGCAATCTCTGTTGATTTGAACGGATTAAAAAAGATAAATGACACATATGGTCATTCAGATGGTGATATTGCTATCTCTGCAATAGGAAACATACTTATAAATTCAAGCTTTCAGGATGAGACTTGTGCAAGATTTGGCGGTGATGAATTTGTCATGGCAGGTCCCCTCGCCGATGGTCTTGATGCTAATGATTTTTGGGATAAAATTCATCAAAATATCAATATTTATAATAAAATGCATAACCATCCTTATGATGTAAGTGCAAGTATCGGCATAATAACCGGGATTCCTACTCCGGAGATTTCACTTGATGACTTTATAAAAGCTGCTGACGAAGAAATGTATAAAGATAAAGTTCTTCACCATCAACTAAGAGAACAATAAATCTTGTCAGTATCTATCCTGCATCGTAACAGTCAGATATTGCATTTCTTATATTATGAAACCTGCTATCCATTGCAATGCAGCTTTTGTCTACTTCATCTTAGAATAAAATAACAATATGCCAAAAACTATCACTAACCAAAAGATTCTGAGAGTTTTTGGCATATTGCTTAAATACTGTTATTAACATATTCTCTTATTTCATTGTCATCCTCCGGCATCTGGCATCCCACTATGAACACACCTTCATTCTCAGAGCACCTGATGACTTTACCTTCGAGAACATTATGCTTTGGAAGATCAAAATCTTCTATGGTTATCTTAATCTTTGCTCCTTTGTTTTCCTTAAAATAAGACTCTTTCGTGAGCAATGCAAAACCATTTGCACTTATATTGTCAAGTTGTCCATCAATCTCTTTTCCGGTCTCTTCAACAAATATCTTACACTTATTGCTTATATCCATACGAGGATACTTTCTGCGGTTCTTTATCTTCGGTCTTGATGTCACGAGTATCTCAAATAAATGTGAATTTTGTGAAGCTGACGAAACAACTTTCGCATCTTTCCATATATATAATACATTTCCAACCGTAATCTGCATCCTGCATAATCTATCCTTTGCCAAATCGCTATTTAATTTAGGAAGATTTACTTCTATCCTGTCATCTTTCTGCTTTTCAACTTCACCATGATATACTTCTGCTGATGCACCATCCATCGTTATCTGGACTTTCATTCCCGGCATAATATCTTCAACTCCCATAAAACCACCAATACCAAGTTCACACATAAGAGCTTCCACTGTTTTTTCAATATCATTAATATTGGTCATGGACTCTTCATATTTACTAAGCATACGGCTGCTCATCTCGTTTGAATATGATATACATCCTGTCATATCGGAAACAATTCCGGATACACTATCCATGTTATCCACAAGCTGATGATTTGAGCTTTCAACCTCTTTCATTGCAATATCAATTTCCTGAATATGACTTTCAAGCTGTTTTGAATCATTATTTATCTTGCCAACATTTTTCCCGGTCTTTGTAACTTTCTTGTATGTTTCCTGAACAAGATTTATCGTCTCCTCCATAGAAGCCGTCATCTTGTCTGATGTTTCCTGAAGTCTTATAAGTGCATCCTCTATCATTCCTGATGATGACTGTGTTTCTGTACTTAATGAACTTATCTGCTGTGCAACTACTCCAAAACCTCTTCCTGCTTCACCTGCTCTTGCTGCTTCTATAGAAGCGTTTAAGGCAAGCAATGTTGTTTGTTCAGTTATTTCTTCAATTTTGCCTGTTTCAGCCTTAACTCTTTCAAACTCTTCCCTGAAATTTTCAAGAATCTGTCCCATATCAGATGCCAGATCTGTCATAGCATGAGTAGTCTCCACAAGACTCTCAAGATCTGTCGAACTTGTCTTTGCGTGTTCTGTTGACTCTGCTGTCAGGCTGACCATCTGCTCTATCATTTCTGCCACGCGTTCTACCTGCGAACTTATGTCAGTTGTCATTTCCACCGATGAATCGGTTGTATTTTCAAGCTTTGTGTTATTATCTGTCAATGTAACCATTCCATCGGCAACAACACCTGCACTATGTGTATTTTCAACTGAAATCTCTCTTACAACGGAAACCCCGCTCATAATAGAGTTACTTGCCTTTTTAACTTTCTCTACAGTAGTTATAACTCGTTTAAGGTCAGCCTTTATACTGTTTGTCATTGCACCATCTGATTCGTTAAGATGATGTATCGACATGACATAACATATATAACAAAGCACTGTAGCTGAAAATTCAAGCTGGTAATTTTTCATATCTGCTGCCGAATTGTAACCACACATTACATGATATACAGAACTTATAATGATTATTATAGAATTGACAATTCCACAATATATCATAAATTTACGGTTCTTATACAATACCAAAAGACTTGTCACCGGCAATACATATGTAAATGCTATAGGTGACTCAGTCGTACTTATGACAAAAGTATAAAAAATCCCATATCCGACAACAAGGTCATATTTATACAAATCCGTTTCCCAGCCTTTTTTTCTAAGCAATATCTCGCCGGCTATTATCGGAATCCAGCAAAGTGCCAGAAATACAAAATAATATGATGCGGTATTTAATCCTTTAGATACATCCGAACCATAATTTGCTGAAAGAAGTATTGCAAAAACAAACCATATACGCCTTGCTTTTCTGTTTGCTTTTTCTTTAAATTCATTTTCATTATAATCCATAACAGCTTTACCTCCGTATATTATAACTGTTCGGATAATTGCAAAATCAATGTTAAATTTTATTCACTCTATAAGAACAGCAAATAATTAGTTTTCAATTTTATCCTCAAACTATACAATGATTCGTGCAAAATAATCCGACATTCTTTTCATCGTTTCATGACTTTCCGCCAAATCAGGTTCAAAAACACTGAATGCGTGTGTTAGTTTTTTATCTTTCTTAAAATATAACAATTCACTTTTTGTATTTACCGGTTTCAGTGCTTTATAAAAGTTGAGTGTATATTTTCTAAGATTGTCACCTCTGCTTGATACAAGAAAACATGGCGGCAAGGCTTTAAGCAGCTCTTTATTTTCCGGATTTACATACTTAGCAAATGTACTCTTTTTATAATCTTTTCCATAAAGATATTTCGGAAGAAACAATCCTAATTTATCAAATTTATTTGTATAAAACATTCCACTTATAAGTCCCATTGCCTTTATGTCTATTTGAGCCGGTTTTACTTTTGCCCCCTTTGCCATACCGGCACATTTCATCATCGCAGCAGTGTATGTGAGCAGACACGCCCCGCCACTGTCTCCTGCTGCAAATATCCTTTCTGCATCTCCATTATAATTTGAAAGATTATCGTTTATAAAATCTAATGCTCTTGACAAATCTTCACACTGGTCATAAAACATACAGTCAGGCACAAGTCTGTATTCCACACTGAATACAATATATCCGAGTTTACACAGTTTAGCACAAAAATATCTGTTAAACTCCTTATTTCCAAGAATAAGTCCACCTCCATGTACATTTATTATGACTGGAAGCTTTCTATGCTCCTGCTCCGGTGTTATAATTTTAGACTTGTAGACATCAAGATGGTGTGCTTTTAATCCATCTTTAAGATATGGAATATCTCTGATTTCTTCAACATCATCCGGAAATTTAAGCCTTTTGTCTCTTTCTTTCTGTTCTTCTAAGAAGTCTGCTCTTTGCTTATAAAATACATTTGCAATAGTCTGACCCATTTTTCCCTCATTTCCGTTTTTAATTATGTAAATATAAAACTTTTATATATATTATTAAGAGGGTGTCACTTTTTTGTGACATCCCTCTGTTAAAACCTATCCTAACAACGCCTTGTCATTTGAAAACTCCTCACCGCTCACTTCCTCAAATTTCTGAAGAAGATCTTCGACAGTAAGTTTTTTCTTCTCCTCGCCTTTTATATCAAGAATAACCTTTCCTTCATTCATCATAATAAGGCGGTTTCCGTGTATTATCGCATCTCTCATATTATGTGTTACCATCATCGCAGTAAGATGATTGTCAGCGATAATCTTATCTGATAATTCCAGCACTTTTGCTGCGGTCTTTGGATCGAGTGCCGCCGTATGCTCATCTAAAAGAAGAAGCTTAGGCTTTTTAATCGTTGCCATAAGAAGTGTAAGTGCCTGTCTCTGACCGCCCGAAAGAAGTCCGACTTTTGATGTCATTCTATCTTCAAGACCAAGATCAAGTTTTGCAAGCATTTCTCTGTATTTTTTCTTCTCAGACTTAGTAACGCCCCACTTAAGACCTCTGTGCTGTCCTCGTCTTGCCGCAAGAGCAAGATTTTCTATAATTTCCATTGTCGCCGCTGTTCCGTTCATCGGATCCTGGAATACCCTGCCAAGATAAGGTGCTCTCTTATGCTCTGAAAGACCTGTCATATCAACTCCGTCAATAATAATACTTCCCGAATCTATAGGCCATACACCTGCAACAGCATTTAGAGTGGTAGATTTTCCCGCTCCGTTTCCACCGATAACGGTAACAAAATCTCCATCCTCAAGTTTTAAATTGACACCATTTAATGCCTTCTTTTCGTTTATAGTACCAAGATTAAATGTTTTATACACATTGTTTAACTCTAACATTTTCCGGCACCTCCTTTTGCGGCTTTTCTGTATGAATTTTTAGCCTTTCCCCTGAGGTAAGGAACCGCAAGGAATATCGCAACTACCATAGCTGAGAACATCTTCATATCTATTGTAGGAAGACCGAGCCACAATACAAACTGTATAACTATGTAGTAAATTATACTTCCGACTGCAACAAATGCAAGTCTTCCGCTGAAATTGAGTTTCTTTCCGAATATAGCTTCTCCAAGTACCTCACCGATGATAACAGAAGCAAGTCCGATAACGATAGAACCCCTGCCCATGTTTACATCGAAGTTACCCTGATACTGTGAGAGAAGTCCGCCTGCAAATCCAACAAGACCATTTGAAAATACAAGTGCAAGTACCTTTGCAACATTTGTGTTAATTCCCTGTGCCCTTGACATATTTGGATTGCATCCTGTTGCCCTGATAGTGAAACCAAGCTCTGTTCCAAAGAACCAGTACATAAGTGCGATAACGACCAAAAGTATGATAACGACCGTAACTATCGCGGCAGGATTGTCTCTGCCTGAAACAACGAGTTTATACATATCTACATTTACAGCCTGATTTGCTTTTCCTTCAGATATGTTCAGATTTATCGAATATAATGAAAGCTGTGTAAGAATACCTGCCAAAATATCCGGAATACCGAGTACCGTATGTAAAATACCCGTTATAAGTCCGGCAAGCATACCTGCAACAAATGCAACTGCAACTGCTGCAACCGGATTCCATCCTTTCAATATAAGCATTACCGTAACAACACCACCGGTTGCCATAGTACCATCAACCGTAAGATCGGCAAAATCAAGTATCTTAAATGTTAAAAACACTCCTATCGCCATAATTCCCCAGATAAGACCCTGGGCTACAGAACCAGGCAGTGCACGAACAAGTGCTGTGATATCCTGTGCACATACCACTGGAATTAAACTGTACATTTTTTCCTCCGTTCCGCCGTTTTTACATCCGGCACTTTATTCCGTCCGGGTTATTTTTATAACCCCGCAAACACCTCCAATCTTATTGTCAGTGCTTGTTGTATCAAGCAATTTGTATGTAAACATACATTGCTATATATTTTTAACCCTTTCATCACATTATATTATAATTATAAAAGCAATGAAAATATATAAATAACGGACAACTTTTTTGCTGTGTAATTATTGCTGTCCTATTTTGCGGCAGCAATACAAAATAATTATTGTCAGAAACTACCGCACACTCTCTACTCATCAGTCTTTTTTATGGTATCACCCGTAGATATTTTCGTATTTTTGTCAACTCCGCCTATACTGCTGCCGCCGACATAATAATCTTTCTGTGGCTTTGGTGATACCGTTTCATTGACGCCTGCACTGTAGGCACTCTCAAGTCCCCATTTGCCATGCCTTTCCACCACAAAATAATGTATGACTATTGCAGCCGCAATAACCGTCACAACTGCTATGACGGTCTTTCTTCCACTGCCGTGCATCCAGTCTCTTATCTTTCCCATATCTCATCTATCCCATGCTTTCTATATCTTTTATTATCATTCCCGACATCGGAGGACATTCAACATGGATAAGTCCATTTACGACCGGATATACCTTTGCTTCATCTGAATAACCTTCCCTGTCACTAAGCATCAGTCTTGCCATTCGTGTCTCCTGTATAATTCCCATTCGCCATACCGGTATGTCAGCTTCACGAACCTCATCGCTGCTGTTTATCATAACAACTATCTTATCATTTTCATCAAATCGTCCATAACCTATAAGTTTATACTGACCTTTTAAGAACATTATCGATCCGGTCTTAAACACCTGATAATCCTTGTGTATCCTTATAAGCTGTCTGTGGAACTCTATAAGTTCATTGTCCTCTCTGCCCCACGGATAAGTTCTTCTGTTATCCGGGTCAGTCCATCCACAAAGTCCTGCCTCATCACCATAATATATAGTCGGTGCTCCCGGCCATGTCATCTGTATCATGACACCAAGCCTGAAAAGAGCTTTATCTATGCCCTCATCTGCCGCCTGAGGTCCTACACTTGCCGTTCTTCCAACTCTGTGATTTGTTCTCGTCATAAATCTTGAATGATCGTGATTTGAAAGTTCATTCATGGCAACCTGAAGCGACTGTGTATTAAATCTTGTCATATAATTTCGCATAGAACCGAAAAACGCATCAGCATTACCAAGAAGATCTTCCCTGTACTCATCACTGTGCTTTTCAACACCTGTCAAAAACCATGTGATAGGTTCCATAAACGCATCGTAGTTCATAACGGTATCCCACTGGTCACCTTGAAGCCAGCTTGTCGGATCACCATAATGCTCTGCAAGAACGATAGCTTCAGGATTTGCTTCCTTGACATTTCTTCTAAACTCTTTCCAGAAATAGTGATTGTACTCCTGTGACTGACCAAGATCTGCCGCCACATCAAGTCTCCAGCCGTCAACATTGTACGGCGGTGAAACCCATTTTCTCGCTATATGCATGATATAGTCAAATAAAAGCGGTGAATCTTCATAATTTAACTTAGGTAGTGTATCGTGTCCCCACCAGCCATCATAGTGATAATTGTACGGCCACATATCTTCATTAAACCTGAAGAAAGTCCTGTAAGGACTGTCTGCGGATATATAAGCTCCTTTTTCATAACCCTCGGCATCCTCATAAATGCACTCTCTGTCAAGCCATTTATTGAAAGAACCACAGTGATTGAAAACTCCGTCGAGAATAACTTTCATGCCCCTTTTGTGAACTTCCTCGACAAACTCAGCAAAAAAACGGTTGCTCGCCTCAAGGTTTTCTTTGTCTGTAACCCTGCACACATATTTTGTTGCATATTTGTTTGGGTAAGTACCGTCACACATGAGATTTCCATTTTCGTCCCTGTGAAGCACTTCACCCTCATCTTTAACTATCTTTCCGAAATGAGGATCTATATAATCATAATCCTGAATATCATATTTGTGATTTGACGGTGATACAAAAATCGGATTAAAATATATCGCATCTACACCAAGTTCCTGCAGATAATCAAGTTTCTGCCATACTCCTGCTATATCTCCGCCGTAAAATTCCCTTACACCCATTGCTGCCGGATACTTAAACCAGTCAGTAACCTTGTCAGTACCCTCACCTATATAGACATACTCATCTTTTTCAACATCATTTGACCTGTCACCGTTATAAAAACGGTCAACATATATCTGATAAAATATTGCACCCTTTGCCCAGTCAGGAGTGTGAAATGATGGTGTTATCGTAAAATTATAATACGGCTCAACTCCGCTGCACACACCTACGCTGTTGTAATAAACAGTGACCGTTCCGCTCGTCACCTCAAAATAATAATCTATCATCTTGTCAGAAAGTTCGACCGTACTCTCATAATAATCAAACAGTCTGTCATTATATACTTTCTTCATCTCGATGCGCGTATCAGTACACACAACAAGAACCACTCTGTCAATATTTTCCCTGCCGGTTCTGAATCTGAGTTTTACACTCTCATTTGCTTTTGGTTCAGGCGGAATACGATACTGTGCCGTACCATCACTAAAAAGAGCCTGTGGGTTAAATATCGTTGTAAGATTGTCGATAAAAAGCTGTGTCTTCATAGCTTTTGTCATCTTCGCAAGCCTTACATTTAAATCCATAATAATCCCCATTTCCGAGCAATTTATTTATAATACTATTTATCTTTGCTCTAAAATAAATAGAAGTAGTGAAACTAACTTAATACTTATGCCACATCATAAGTTATCATTATCCCTTACAATGTAACAGGTGCTAAACACATTTACAGTTATTTTACTATAAATCTTCGTTCTCCTCAACATTTTTATTGCCGTTCTCACATTTAAGATAGTTTAACAGACCATCTTTCGTGTTCAGTTCAGGTTCGTCAAGTACCTTGTCGAGCATTGCCTTAAGTATCTCTCCCATCTTTGGTCCCGGTTTTACTCCGGCGGCTATAAGGTCTGAACCTGTCACCGCAAGGTCTTTTATCGACAAAGGCTGTGCATTTGCCATAATATATTCAAATCTCTTAACACCTGCGTCTATCTTTGCAAGTTTTTCATCACGCTGCATATCGCTCTGTGCCAGAACATCGGCATACTCAACAAGAAAAAGCATATCCATAATGTCAGCACCTATCTTTGACACGGCACGCCTGAAAGCCCTGCTCTTATCTTCCATACGGTAATCATGAAATCTTATGAGCCTGCACGCTTTTGATATGGAGTCATTGTCAAAAGTAAGTCTCCTCATTATCTTCTTTGCCATTTTCTCACTCTGTGCCGGATGACCGATAAAGTGACCGATTCCTTTTTCATCGACTGTCATGACTGCTGGTTTTGCTATATCGTGAAGAAGCATCGTCATGCACAAAACCGTCTGCTGTTTTTTATCCATTTTAGCGGCAAGTTGTTTTGCCGTTTCAAGTACATTCTCAGGTATCTTATCATAAATCTTTTTATCGGAAGTAATCCCAAAGAAACAGTTCATAAGCTCTATACCGCATATGCTGTGTTCTCCGACCGTGTAGATATGATGCGGATTTTTCTGTTCAGTTTGCATCGCAGCATCAAGTTCAGGCAGAAAATATTTTGTCATGCCTGTTTTATAGGCATCCCTTATCCGCCCTGCTTCTTTAGAAACAAGCAGTTTCGTAAGTTCAACTCTTATCCTCTCGGCACTTATATTTTTAAGATGGTCTGCTCTCTCAACGATAGCTTCTCTTGTCTTTTCCTCGATGGCAAAACCAAGCTGTCCTGCAAACCTCACTGCCCTTAACATCCTGAGTGCGTCCTCGTCAAATCTCTGACCCGCATCACCAACACATCTTATTATACCATCTTTGAGGTCTTTAATACCCCCAAATTCGTCGACAAGCCCTCTATTATCGTTATAAGCCATGGCATTTATCGTAAAATCGCGTCTTTCAAGGTCAAGTTTGAGATTGTCTGTAAACTCTACTTTTTTAGGATGCCTGTTATCCTCATATTCACCGTCTATCCTGTAAGTTGTCACCTCATAACCGACATGGTCAAGCATGACAGTGACCGTGCCATGCTGTATCCCCGTGTCGATAGTCTTTTTAAAAAGCTCCTTTATCTGTAAAGGTTTTGCGGAGGTCGTAATATCCCAGTCCTGCGGTTTTCTGTCAAGCAGAGTGTCCCTCACACAGCCGCCTACCGCATAGGCTTCAAATCCTGCCTGTTCAAGTTTACTAATAATATATGAAACATTTTTAGGTAATATCATCTTCAAATTTATTTCACCTCATTTTCAGACAGCCTGCCGCAAAAAATATCCTAAAAATCTCAGGTTAAGGGCAATACGCCAGACAAAATTCCATATATAATTTTGCAAGAATATCTGCTTTTGCTCAAATACCTTATTTAATTGCTGCTGTCTTTTATTGTAATAGTGACATTGGCATTAAAAGCTACTGCGTTAGAACCTTTACCAACCATGCCAATATATATATTATCATAACCCGAAAGACCGTCTTTTGACAAATCAATCTTTAATTTTTCTCCCGTACTCAGCTTAAATGTTCCACTTGCCTTTACATCAGAGCTATTTATATATTTATAGTATGGATTATCTTCATTTACTTTATTAGCCACTTTGTAGTCTACACTACCGCCGCTACCCGCTGTAAGCGAATTTATCTTTATCTCAAGATACGAACTTGTAAATTTTGTCCAGTCTATGCCACTAATCTGATATGCAGCTCCAACAGAACTAACAGGCAGATTCCAGTCATCATCAGTAGCAACCGGTGCCACTGCATTCCAGCTTGACGCCCCTATATTTCCGGTCCATACATATTCATTTTTTGTCTCATCAGGCACATATGCTGTTCCACTCTCAGCTTTCTTATAAAGTCCCTCAAACAATTCCTTATCAATGTCATTCGACATTCTGCACTGTGAACGGCTGTAACCCATACCCGTATCCCACAAAACAGGACACATTCCATTTGCAAGTGCATATTCGCATACATTTCTTATAAACACTTCCCTGCCTGTTTTTCTTGTATATGTTCCGTCGGAATTTTCAGTATCACAGACATTATATTCACCGATAATCACAGGATAACCTTTATCGACAAACTGAAGTTTCATTTTCTTAAAGTCACTTTTAAGCGTGCTTATCTCATCATCACTTCCCCACGATGCAATATACCCCTCTTTTGAAGGTTTTGCTATATCACAGTAACCATATGGTGAATAGTAGTGAACTGAAACCATAAGATGACTTTCTATAGTATCGGTCGGCATCTTGTATCTTGTGTCACAGGTTTTTGATATGTCGGTATCATATCCTACTATAAGAAGAAATCTGTTTGCATTATTTCCGCCTGATGCACGCACTATATCGACAAATTTCTGATTTATCTGATTGACAAGAGCGTATTTTTCATCGTCTGTCAGATTTCCCGAAATAATATCATCGCTGCTCATGTCTTCTGTAAATCCGTAACCGTTTGAGTTAAGTGCATCATTTAATCTTGTACCAAGTTCCTCGTTTGCACTCTCAAAAATGACATGACCTGAATATTTTTTAAATCTTTCAGAAATCTGTTTCCAATAACTCTCATATCGTTTCCATGCAGCGGCACGCCTTGTCTCATCGGCAACTATATTTCCGGCAGAGTCCTTTTTGCACGCACCGAACTGTCCCCACCATCCACCGTCATAGTGGATATTTACTATAACATACATATCATTGTCGAGGGCATAGCCCATGATTTCTTCAACTCTGTTAAAATAACCATCACTTATCGTATAATTTCCATCATCTGAAACCATATTTGACCATGCCACAGGTATTCTTATCGTCTTAAAACCTGCATTTTTCATACCGTCAATCATTGCCTTAGTCGTGGTCGGTGCTCCCCAGCAAGTTTCATAGGCATTAACACTGCCAAGTTTATAACGTGACACACTCTCCATTGTGTTTCCGAGATTTATGCCAAGTCCGAGGTCGTGAACCATCTGATATGCCTCGGAAGCTGTTTCCGTAGCAGGTCTTCTTGTCGGAGTGGCTGTCGGTGTCGGGCTTGCCGTTGCTGTCGGTGTCGGACTTGATGTTGCTATCGGGGGAACTGTCGGTGTCGGGCTTACTGCTGCCGTTGGAGCAGCCGCAGGTATCTGGCTCGCTGCCGCTGTCGGCTTAGCCGTTGTATTCTGACCTGCTGTTGCCATCGGCTTAGCTGTCGTGGTCTGACCCACTGTCGCTGTTGGCTTAGCTGTCGTATCCTGACCCGCTGTTGCTGTTGGCTTAGCTGTCGTATCCTGACCCGCTGTTGCTGTTGGCTTAGCTGTCGTGGTCTGACCCGCTGTCGCTGTTGGCTTAGCTGTCGTGGTCTGACCCGCTGTCGCCGTCGGCTTAGCTGTCACCATCGGATTTTCGCTCACCTTCGGCGTATTTGTCGGTGTTACCTTCTTTGCCACAACTCTTACATTACATTTTAATGTTTTGCTAAAGGATTTCCACTTTGTCTTTCCTTTAATCTTCTTTTTTTCCTTATAGGAAACCTTACACCAGATAACGGCTTTTCCAACCTTATTTCCTTTTACCTTGCCCTTTGCCGTAACTGAAACAACACTCTTTTTGCTGCTCGTAAATTTAATCTTCTTTGATTTGATATTTTTGGGAACATTTTTGACTTTCAATGTAAAAGTCTTTCCCTTTTGAATCTTTTTTGATATTGCATTTAAAGCAACTTTTTGTTTACCAGTTTTGGCATATGTTGAAAAATCACCATAATAACTTCCTGTAATCGTCATTCCTGCTATCAAAACTGCCGCTGTCAGTCTCTTACAATATTTTTTTAATCTTCTGTTGTACCTCATACTTTTCTCCTTTTATCTTTTTTAATATTGGGTGTTTGCGAAACTGTCATAAATCTTGATTAAATTGTGCAGATATAACAAATAGTGTTAGTCGGCATTTTTGTCGTCGTCAGCACTTTGTACTCTAAATGAATGCAATTTTCAAACTAAAAATAATGTATGCCTGCATACAATTATTTTTAATGAAAATTATATGAGTGAAACGAACAGCGAGAAAATTTTATTTTCGAACTGTAGCATTCATTTATATGGCAGCGTTTTTTGCTGATTTATGTACTGCTACGAACGACAACATAGCGAAAGCGTGCCGACGATATTATTTGTTATAGCTGTGCAATTGACACAACATATAGTTAGTTTCGCAATTACCTATTTTTTAATATATGACTGCGAAACTGTCATAATCTGCATAATTAACATAACCTTAAACTACTCTCGCAATAACTTTAATTTTATATGTAATGAGTATCAAAATAATTTTATCATATAAGGATTAAATACAATACTTAAAATATTAGTAACAGTTGCTTTAATAAATAGAAATCAATATGCATATTTCCATTATAAATAAATATTAATTTATAATAATTATATTGCAAATTCTTCACTCATGATACTTTTCTCTTTCATAAAGCATTTATGAAATATACCGTTATCTTTTTCAATTTACAATTTTATTTTCAGAGATTTAAAAAGCTGATAAACCTATGGCTACGCTATATTCCTATACAACATAGTCCATAACTCTATCAGCTTTTTGTTTTTAAAAAATCATCAACTTATTCTTTTTTATAAATATTTCTTAAGTATCCCCACTTTATCAAGCTGCTCCCATGGAAGATTTAGCTCATTGCGTCCAAAGTGACCATAAGCTGCCGTCTGCTTGTAGATAGGTCTTCTAAGGTCAAGCATCTTGATTATTCCTGCCGGACGAAGGTCAAAGTTTTCTCTTATTATCTCAACAAGTTTCTCATCTGAGAGTTTTCCTGTTCCAAATGTGTCAACCATTATTGATGTAGGCTGTGCGACACCGATGGCATATGAAAGCTGTATCTCGCACTTGTCGGCAAGTCCTGCTGCCACAATATTTTTCGCAACATAACGCGCTGCATATGCTGCCGAACGGTCAACCTTTGTGCAGTCCTTTCCTGAGAATGCACCGCCGCCGTGACGGGCATATCCGCCGTATGTGTCTACGATTATCTTACGGCCTGTAAGTCCACTGTCTCCGTTTGGTCCACCTATAACAAAACGACCTGTTGGATTTATAAAATACTTTGTATTTTCATCTGTGAGTTCCTGTGGAACTACAGGGTCAATAACATATTTACGGATGTCCTCATGTATCTGTTCCTGCGAAACCTCAGCAGCGTGCTGTGATGAGATAACTACCGCATTTACATGAACAGGTCTGCCATTCTCGTCATATTCAACAGTAACCTGACTCTTACCGTCAGCACGAAGATAAGGAAGTGTTCCGTCTTTGCGTACCTCCGTAAGTTTCTTTGTAAGTTTGTGTGCAAGTGCGATAGGATAAGGCATATATTCGTCTGTTTCGTTTGTTGCATAACCAAACATCATACCCTGGTCGCCTGCACCGATTGCCTCAAGTTCCTCGTCCGTCATCTGATTTTCTTTTGCTTCAAGTGCCTTGTCAACACCCATTGCAATATCTGCTGACTGTGAGTCGAGAAGAACATTTACCTTACAGGTATCACAGTTAAAGCCTTTCTCATCAGAGTCATATCCGATTTCTCTTATTGTCTCTCTTGCAATCTTTTCATAGTCAACTTTTGCCTTAGTCGTAATCTCACCCATGACAAGCACATAATCTGTCGTGATAGCTGTCTCGCAGGCAACACGGCTCATAGGATCCTGCTCCATAAGTGCGTCAAGTATCGCATCCGAAATATTGTCGCTTATCTTGTCAGGATGTCCTTCTGTTACTGATTCAGATGTAAATAATCTTTTCTCCATCGTATCCTCTTTTCTGCACTGCTCTGTACCTTTCAGTCCGTATCAGGCAGTGCAAAGATACGGCTGTACTCTTATCTTGAGGAAAAAGCGACATATCACTGTATAGGGTAAAAATGGCAAAACCAGTGTTTTGCCCTGGCATCACACTACATTAAGAGCATTTTCCTATGCATCAAAAAAAGTCCACCGATACAACTCGATGGACTTGATATATCTCAACTCCTCTTATTGTTCGATTTCTCGCTTAGATTGGCACCTTCCTGTATGGGGTTGCCGTGGTTTCACAGAGCCTTCACTCTCCGCCACTCGGAATAAGAGTATTTATTTTTATACAAACATGATTATTATACATCATTTATCTGATAAAATCAAGGAATAAAATTGTACATAAATAATGAAATTATTTGTATTATTTTTGTGTATCTTTTTGATTTTTTCTTTGAAATGTGTTATAATCAATAAATATAATTTTCACTTATAAATGAATACATATTTAGTTTTTAGGAGGTTTTTATGCGAAAAAAACTATTTTCAAGAAATAACTTAGTTAAAGTTTCAGCCATAAGTCTTACTTGTGCTTTGGTATTCATCCCGGTTAGCAGCCACATAAACTCATTGTCTACCGTTCATGCAGATAACAGCGTTTCTATAAGTTCTGTTGATACACCGGACAGTAATGAACAGACAGCAGATAACGATGAACAATCTGATGAAAAAACTGCTGACACTGACAACAGTTCAGATAATACAGTTTCAAACACAACAGGCAATAAGGCAGACAGTGATAAGCCGATTTCAGGCAAAAATACTTCACAGTCTAAGAAAACAACCATAAAAAAGACTAATACTTCAACCGCTTCCACTAAAAAAGGAAGCAGTAAAAAAAATACCCAATCAAAAAAGAATAAAAACAAAAATCAGGAGCCAAAACATTACAAACCAATAATAGGCAAGACTGTAACTGTCACAATGAAACATCTTCAGAAAAAATTAAATAAAATTTCTTCTGAGCTTCAGACTGCACAGAGCAAGGCTTCACGCACGAAACGCGTAATATCATCAAAGAAAAAACAGTTATCTTCAATAAACACACTTAAAGACAATGCCATTGAAGAAACCAACTGTGTAACTGTTTCAGATGTTTTTGAACCATCACAGTCGTTAAAATCATATGCTAAACAATATGACTCATCACTTAGCATATATCTCAACCAGAATGTTTCATCAAAAACGGCAAAAACATCTTCCGATGATAATACCGTATTACCTGATTTTGAAAAAATTTCCGGACTTATGGATACTGTATCTATAAAAAAGAATATTAAACATTCAAAAAAAGCTATTAAGTCATCAATAAACAAAAATACTACAAAAGTAAAAAATATGCAGAAAAAAATCAAAGATACGAAAAAAGTCAAAAATACAGTTTCAAAATATGTTATTGTTTCAATAAACTCTAATAACATATTTGAACCGTCAAATGTAAGTACAAAAACCTTAAAGAATGCACTTGAGGGAACTAATCTTAAAGAACTTGCACCTGCATTTGTCAAGGCTGAGAAAAAATATGGCATAAACGCCATTGCCATGACTTCAATAGCAGCCCTTGAATCAGGCTGGGGCAAAAGCAAGCGTGCCATAAAAGACAACAATCTCACCGGTCTCGGTGTCTACAGCGATTCTGCAAAAGGAATAAATGCCGACACCAAAGAAAAAAATATCCTTATGACAGCCGAAAGACTTGCCACACATTACAGTAAACCCGGTCAGACATTTTATCATGGAACAGGTTTTGACGGAGTAAATAAAAAATACTCGGCATCAAAGACATGGGGATGGAAATGCGAAAACATTGCATTCCGTATTATGAACAAGATAGCAAATCCGGGAATTGAGTCGCTAGGATGATTATATTTATGGTAAATAAAAAGAACGAAACAGGCATAAAAAGAAGCAAAAAAGATATACTTGTAATAGCTGATTTAATGTGTTATAATTGAGTCAGCAAAAAAGTGATATAAATGTTTACGATAACACCAAAACAAAACCCTCATAAGGTCGCAACTTATGAGGGTTTTTCTTATTTTGTTCGAGCATTTAAGTGTTAAAAGTATATATTTTACATTTTCCTAAAACTTTTCGGCAATTTCACCTTTTTACAACCCTTGAAAGCATTCTTTCCTATCTTCTTCACGGCTTTTCCGCCGCTTACTTTCTTAAGTTTGGTACAGTTCCTGAAAGCATCCTTTCCAATAGTCTTTACATACTTTCCTATCTTTACAGAAGTTGTCTTCTTATTGTTTTAAAAGCCTTATCTCCGATTGCCGTTACTTTAAATGTATATCCTTTTATCTTAATGCTGTCTGCTATCACAAGGCTTTTCTTACTGCCCTTTACTCCTGCAGCCTTAACAGTCCCTTTCTTTGCATCAGATTTAGTTACAGTGTATTTTATTCCCTTATACACCACCTTTTTATTTTTCTTGGGCACTGCTCTTTTAGCCGGCTTTGCCGTTGGCTCTACTGTTGGTGCTTTTGTCGGTGCATCTGTCGGTCTTACCGCAGGTCTTACAGTCGGTTTGACGGTAGGCTTTGTAGTCGGCTTGGTAGTAGGTTTGACAGTCGGTGTCTCCGTAGGCTTCACTGTTGGTGTTGCAGGAACATCCGTTGATATTACAACGGGTGTGTTTACAGGCGCCGGTATAGCTGATGGAACAATTACCGGTATCAAAATGCACTTCCGGCAATGCTGAAAACTCAGCTACAAGCTGTATAAAGCATTTCACGGATAAATCCCAGAACCCTGTTAAATGTATCTGCTACTATGTCTTCAGATACAATCACCTGCTAATTTTCCATTATCAATAAGAACCGGAGATTTATCCGCCACTTTATCATCATCAGATGTTTCTAAATGCCCGCTATGCTCGCTGGTATCTGTAATAATATTGGCATTGCTTTCTCCCGTGCGTAACTGCTCGCCTGATAACAAAGGCTAAGATACTTCGGAAATGGCATATTCTCCGTCTTGTGTTGGTTCGTGTACAAATCCTCCAGCTTGAACATTTCCGTTAGAAATTCCTCTACCCTCTGATGCACGAAGCCTTTCATTTTGTTCAATCCCATAAGCATCGTATACATTTCTATATCGTTCTCGTATATGTACTCCATCAGTATCTTTGCATACTGACCTTCCTCGCTTATTATCTCCGCTTCCGTCGGAAATCCCAGAACTTCCTCTTCGGACGGCATTTCCCCCAGATATTCTTCCTCTGTCATGTTGTCCGCTAACATTATTAGTTCTTTCCTTTCCTCTTCCGTTATTTGTTCCTTCTCCAACTTGTCCAACAGTTGATCTAACCTTATCACTCTTCCTGTCATAAATATTGCTCCTTTCCTTTTTATATTCTTCAAAATAATTTCTTAATCGAAAAATAACATTATTTGATAATAGGCTTATTGCTGCTCCTACATCTGCCAAAAATTGAGCATAATCTTTGGCAGCAATGCTATAATAGATTTTTTCTATTTTTTCCGGTAGTATGTAAGAATCATTATATCTGTTCATTATAACAAACATACTACACTCAAAAACAAACTCAGCCATATCATCATTTTTAAATAAATTTACTTTCCTACCTAAAATTGTATCACAAACATATGTTCGAGTCAAGTTTTTTATGCTTTCCCATATGTTCAACTTATACTTATATTCCTTATTATAATAAGACAGTATCTGTTTTATAAATAAATGCTGATAGATAAAAGCAGGCATAAAAAAAATCAAAAACATATATTTCTATGTTGCCTGCCAAGAAAGCACCCAAAGAATAGATTATGCCACTGCGAAAATAATTCAGCACCACAACCACCTTGCCTTATATCCCCATTTTGTGTATATTATTACTAACAATACCTTATGTATCATTGCTATTTAGCCAAAAATCAGTAATACACTACATAGTTAATTGCGAAACTCTAGGTAGGCTATATTTTTTTGTGCAACTTTACATATCATAAGCAAGGTGCTTCTGACACCGTCGGTACTTAAGCTGCGTCTTTTACAGCTTTATGTACCGCTACGAGTGTCGGGCAGCGAGAGCGTGCCTTGTGTTGATATTGTATATGTTACACAAAAATTCACAACCTATAACGAGTTTCGCAATCACCTAAATACACTACATTATGTGAGGAGAACTATGAAAATACTAAAAAAACTTATATGGGTCGCTCTTGCGATAGAGATAATCGTGCTTTTAGTCGTGGTTATCAATTCAAATGTTGACAATATGACCCTGTCAAAAGGCGAGATTTATGATTTTAATACCGGATGGACCATCACCAGACAAGACGGTTCTTCCCAAAAGATTAAGTCACTTCCATACAGTGAAAAGTCAAAAGCCGGCGAGAAAATAATACTCAGCAATACCATTCCAAAAAAATACCGTGGTATGACTATGTCCTTTTTGTCCGCTGATAAACAGTTCCGTGTTACGATAGACGGCAGACAGGTTTATGAATTTGGTGTCAACGACTCAAGGCCTTTCGGCAAGACTCCGGGTAGTGTCACAAATTTTATCGACATTCCCGAAAATCTTACAGAAGGAAAAATTGAGATTGCAATGACCTCGCCGTACGACAACTATGCCTCTAACATTACAGGCATTACCATCTCGAAACGAGATACTTCTATATTAAATCTCCTTAAATCAAACCTTGGCAATTTTGCTATGTGCATCATAATACTTGCCTGCGGCATTACGCTTTTTATGCTCGCTTTTATTCAGGCATTTTCAAGACAGACAAGAGACGGTATAAGTTACCTTGGCTTTATGTGTATTTTCGGTACGATTTACTTCTCAATAGAAACAAAATCACTGAATGTTTTCTATGGAAACCAGACGCTTTACTCAAATCTTGTGTTCCTCGTACTTATGCTCTGGCCTGTCTTTATGCAGATGTACTACATTAACAATCTTGAGGAAAAATTCCAGAAAATTTTCTATATATTACTTTTTCTTACTCTGACAAATGTAGTATGCCAGCTTACATTACAGATTCTTGGAGTATTTGATTTTATGAATATGGCTTTTGTATCACATATTCTTATATTTATATCAGGTATGGCAATACTCTTTTCACTTGTCTGCACGCTACGAAAAGGTAAAGATAAATTATTCGCATTGGAATTTCTCGGAATTTTAGCCTTTATAGGTGGCAGTGCTGCAGACCTTATCCGTACATATACTATCCATATCGGTGATTTTGGCAAATACAGCCGCTTTGGAATGACTATCTTCTCTCTCCTTATGGTATTTGTACATATATTAAAAGTCATCCGAGGTTACAGTGCGAGCATTGCCGAAAATGCCCGTCATATGCAGATGGAAGTTCAGGTAATTGAGGAGAAAAATCAGGAACTTACTATTGCAAATGAGGAAGCCGAAAAAGCTAAGGCTGAGGCAATAGCCGCCGCCAAAGCAAAAAGCGTATTTCTTGCCAATATGTCGCATGAAATACGAACTCCTATCAATGCTATTCTCGGAATGGACACGATGATACTTCGTGAAAGCGATGATAAAGATATTCTCGAATATGCCGGAAATATCCAGTCTGCAAGCCAGACACTTTTATCACTTATAAACGATATTCTTGATTTTTCAAAAATAGAAACAGGCAAACTTGAACTTGTTCAAGGGGACTATGCACTTTCCTCTCTTATAAACGATGTTTATCATATGCTTCTCGGCAAGGCGAAAGAAAAAGGACTTGTATTTAATGTCGATAGTGACAAAAATCTCCCTGCCAAACTGTACGGTGACGAGGTACGCATACGACAAATACTAGTAAACATATTAAACAATGCAATAAAATATACTGAGAAAGGCTCTGTCACATTAAAAGTCGGTATGGCTGAGCAACAAAATGCCGATGCCATAAACAATAATAAAGAAACGAAAACAAATGACTGTACAGAAAACAATAATACTTCTGATATTGAAAATGAAACTATGTCTTATCATGATAATATTATTGATACAGATAATAAAACTATACATGACAATAATAATGTTGCCGGCTCACAGCCTGCAAAAAATATAATAATAACTTTCACTATATCCGATACAGGCATCGGCATTAAGTCGGAAAATATCTCACATCTTTTCGACTCATTTTCACGATTTGATGAGAACAAAAACAAACATATAGAGGGAACGGGACTTGGTCTTGCCATCACAAAACAGCTAACAAAACTTATGAACGGCAAGATAAATGTCACAAGCAAATACGGTGAGGGCTCTGTTTTTGAAGTAAGTATTCCTCAGAAAGTTGTTTCCGATTTAAAGATAGGCGATATTTCAGAAAAATACAATGCAACACCTGATAAAAAGAAGATGAAAGCTTCATTTACCGCACCTGATGCTAAAGTTCTTGTCGTTGACGATGTAAAAATGAATATCAATGTGTTTAAGGCACTCCTTAAACGAACTAAAATATCGGTTGACTCTGCAATGTCAGGTCCTGAGGCACTTGAAATGATTAAGGACAATAAATATGATATTATTTTCTTAGACCACATGATGCCTGATATGGATGGTATCGAAACTTACAAACATATGAAAGAACTTGAAGAAAATCCTAACAAAGATACAACAGTTATCATGCTCACCGCCAATGCCATAATGGGAGCAAAAGAAGAATATCTCGGCATCGGATTTAGTGACTATCTGAGTAAGCCGGTGCAAGCGGCAAAACTCGAAGCTATGATACTCAAATATCTTCCTGAGGAACTTGTCACAAAGCCTGATATTTCATAATGTAACATAAAACAATGATAGTGTAATAAATACTGCATCGACAATATTTTGTCACAAGGCTCGTACATTAAGCAGCCACTACAAAACAGAAAATAACAATTTATTTCTGAGCAAAATAAGTTGATTTTATGTGGTTAAAAACTTAAGATGCACAAATGTGTACAGAAATGGAGATAGCATGAAACAAAACAGCGGATTTGAAAAAAAACTTTATACAACATGGGGACGAAATATTGATAAGAACAATGTTTTAACAGAGTACCCAAGACCTCTTTTAAAGCGTAACGCTGACAGCTATGTAAATTTAAACGGTATATGGAAGTATGCTTTCACGGCTTCTAATAAAAGACCGGTGCGTTTTGACGGTGATATTCTCGTTCCTTTTTCACCTGAAGCACATCTTTCAGGTGTCAACAGACAGCTTAAACCTAACGAATATCTCTGGTACGAACGAATAGTTACATTTGATATAAACAGGTTGTCAGACAATTCACGATTTATAATCCATTTTGGAGCAGTCGACCAGATATGCAGCGTATATGTAAACGGAATAAAAGTCTGTTCCCACTCAGGTGGCTATCTCCCATTTGATACTGATATAACCGATATTTTAAAAAGCACTGCCACAAAAACTTCATTCCGACTGACTGTGCGTGTGAAAGATTTCTCTGACACTTCATATCACGCAAGAGGTAAGCAGTCACTTAACCCAAAGGGAATGTTTTATACTGCACAGAGCGGTATATGGCAGACTGTATGGCTCGAATATGTACCGGAAATATATATCAAAAAGATTATAGCAAAACCAGATTTTGATACAAAGGTACTGCGTATTAAAGTTGTCACAAACTCCGACAATACAGAAAACAATTTTTATTATATATCAGAAGCAGAAAAAAAACATGATAACTGTCAGATTAACAAAAATGATACTAAAATTTCAGGTGGCAAATCAACCATTCACAGAAACAGATTAACAAAAACAAATGAAATCAAAGTCTGTATCAACAATCCTGATATTTATATAGACATACCTGACGATAAAACACAAGCTGACAGTACCCACGATGAATTATATAAAGACAGCCCTTACGCACCATTTACATATTACGGCATAAGTGACACTTTTATTGAAATCCCACTTGACAAACTCGATATTAAAGCATGGACTCCCGACACCCCATACCTTTACACTTTTTCAGTAAATTTGGGAAAAGATTATGTACAAAGCTATTTCGCACTCCGTACTTTTACGATAGAAAAAGATGCCAATGATATTCCCCGCATCTGTCTTAACCACAGACCAATCTTCCAAAAAGGTGTTTTAGATCAGGGTTACTGGCCTGACGGACTTTATACTTCTCCATGTGACAACGCACTTATATATGATATTAAGACCATGAAATCTCTCGGTTTCAATATGCTCAGAAAACATATTAAGATAGAAAATGACCGCTGGTACTACCACTGTGACCGTCTCGGCATGATAGTCTGGCAGGATATGGTTAATAGCGGCAGCAGGTACAAATCATGGTTTGTGACCTATCTCGCCACTTTTATGAGCCTTTTTGATATTTCCTGCAGCGATAAATTTAATCATCTTTTTGCAAGAACTTCAAAAAAAGGCAGAAAAGAATTTATAAAAGAAACTATGCAGACGATTGACACGCTCTCAAATCATCCTTCAATCGCAACATGGGTGATATTCAATGAGGGCTGGGGACAGTTTGAGACAAACAAAATCACAAAACTTGTAAGAAAAGCCGACAATTCAAGGTTTATAGACCAGGCAAGCGGATGGTTTGACCAGGGCGGCGGTGACATAAAAAGCATACACAATTACTTTTTCCCTCTCCGTCTTTTCAAGAAAGAAAACCGTGCTTATGCACTTACCGAGTACGGCGGCTATACGCAGATAATAAAGCAACATAATACCACCAATAAATGTTACGGTTATGGTGACTGTAAAAATTCTAAAGAATTAAAAAGACGCTATAAGAAAAGAGAGAAAGAAATTTCCTCTCTTATCCCACATGGGCTTTGTGCAAGTATATATACCCAGCTTTCCGATGTCGAAAACGAATTAAACGGAATCCTGACTTACGACAGAGTGGTAAACAAATTTTAATCCGTTAAATTTTCACACTATCAATCTCGGTACAAAATCAAGATAATCAGACGAGACAAGACTATATTTTATCCCGTCGTGCTCACCTGTTATACTGTAATCAAACCTGTCTTTTCCGTGAAGATGCGAATAAACTACCTGCCTTACACCAAACTCCCGTGCCAGCTCAGTAAATACACCCTCTTTTTCATGTTTATTTGTCGGAGGATAATGGAGAAACATGATAAAATCGTTATAATCCGCTTCTTTTGCGGCTTCATACGATTTTATCAATCTCTTTCTCTCATTCTTAAACCTTTTTTCTATCTTATCCTCTGCCAGATAACAATACTCATCCGTCGAAAAACCTTTAGAACCAATAAGTGCATATTTCCTTCCACTCAAAACATCTTCATATTCATAGAAATTGTCCTGTAGAAATAAAAGTTTCCCTGCAAAAAGTTCATTCAGGCTGTCCGTCCTGCTTGTCTTGTTCCAAAATCTGTCATGATTTCCACGAAGAAGAATTTTTCTTCCCGGAAGTGCCGCTATAAACTCAAGGTCTTTCATGCTGTCATCTAGTTTCCTGCCCCATGAATGGTCACCTGTGACAACCACTGTATCATTTTCATTTATTATATTACACCAATTTCTCTTTATCTTCTCTGCGTGGTCTTTCCACTCATCACCAAACATCTCCATCGATTTTCCCGACTGGAAACCAAGATGTAAATCCCCTATTGCATACAGTGACATACCCTCTCCTCCTTCGTACTTATTTTCATCACCCGTTAGTATTTGTTATATTTGTGCAATCGACACAACATATAATTAATTTTGCAATCACCTATACTCTTTATCTTTTTTATCTGCATCATCATCTGCTTTGTCCACACTATCATCTGTTTTATCTGTTTCATCTGCACTGTCATGTAACTCATCAGCCTGTTTGATTGCTTCCTTATCCTTGTCATCCTCAATCTGTCTTTTCGTCTCCTGTGCTTTCTTGTCCTCTGCGATAGCACGAAGTATATTTCCTATATCCTCCGGTGAAAACATCCCGATTGCCTTGCCGAGTTCACCTATGTTCTTACGGTTTACTCTGAGTGTTCCACCTTTCGCTAACGGAATTATTATCACCTCTGACGGGTCGCTCATGTCACCGAGAGTTATTGAATTGTCCTGCAGATTACAATTAAAGCATACACCATTATAAATAATATTTACACCGTCGCCAAGTGCAAAATATTCATTTTTGTTATTTTTTAATAATTCCTGCTCCTGTTTTTTCTCCTGTATATTCTCGCTGTTTATCTTCTCGGCGACAAATGTCTGACCCATCTGCATAAGTTTGGATATATCATCAAGCCACATTGACCTGTTTTCCTCACGCTCTTTATCTGCCCTCTCAAGATTATCCTTGCCATCCTGAACAGCAATCTCCTTGTAGACCTCCAAAACATCGTCTATCTTTGCAAGATAATCTTTCCATTCCTTTTCATCCATAGTTTTATCAGGCTCCGCCTGCGATGAAGCCGAAACATATGCCATATCATTTCTTCCACTAAATAAATTCTCTAATCCTACCATACTAATCCCTCTTTTCTTTTTATTACAAAAAATATGCGCCACAATACACTAACCATGTATTGTGACGCATTCCCTTGCTGATAAATATATCGGCATACTATTCTATTTCTTTACCATACTTTAAAAAACGAGCCATCTCATTTTTTATTTGCTGGTTCTACATTTACATTTCTGCCTTTTATCTTTGCGTGCTTCATCGCCTCAATTACATCTGCTGCATACTCTCTCGGCACTTCGACAAATGTATATTTATCATACATATCTATTGCTCCGACAAGGTTTCCCTGCATTCCGGATTCGCCTGCGATTGCACCTAAAATATCACCTATCCTGACACGGTCTTTCTTTCCTATATTTACGAAAAGTCGTACCATTCCTGGCTCTGCCCCAGTATCTCCAAATTCTTCACCTAAATTATTGTCAAGCACTGCATCTCCCATTTCCATAGAAAGGAGTGCTGCTGCCACCTCGATTGCCGAGTAATCACTGTCCTCAAGATGCTCCTCAAGAATATCTATCATCTTTCCGAGATTGTCCTGCTCGATTATTCCGCTTATCTTTTCAAGCACCTTTTCGACCTTTATATCCGTAATGTCATTTACTGACGGTATCGGCTGGCGTTTTATCTTTGTCTTGCAATATCTCTGAATATCCTTAAGTTTGTATATCTCTTTTCCGACAACAAGCGTAAATGCACGGCCTGTTCTTCCTGCACGGCCTGTTCTTCCGATACGGTGCACATAATATTCATCATCCTGCGGCACATCATAGTTAAAGACCGCTTCAACATCGTCAACATCTATTCCTCTTGCCGCCACATCCGTTGCCACGAGTATATCTGTCCTTCCGTTTCTAAAACCATTCATAACCCTGTCACGCTGGCTCTGTTTGAGGTCACCGTGAAGTCCTGCCGCAAAATATCCACGACCTTTTAAGTCCTCAACAAGTTCATCTACTTTTCTCTTTGTATTACAGAATACAAGTGAAAGTTCCGGATCATACATATCAAGAAGTCTTGAAAGTACTTCCGCTTTCTTTCTCGGATTTACTTCATAATAATACTGCTCTATCTTCGGAACAGTAAGCTCTTTCTTTACAACCTTGATTATCTCAGGTTCTTTAAGATATGTTTTTGCTATCTCCATTATAGGCTTTGGCATTGTTGCTGAAAAAAGGAGTGTCTGGTGTTCCTCAGGAAGTGTCTGAAGCACCGTCTCTATGTCCTCCCTGAATCCCATGTTCAACATTTCGTCAGCTTCGTCAAGAACTATCGTTCCGACTGTTGCCATCTTTAATGTATGTCTCCTTATATGGTCGATAACTCGTCCCGGTGTTCCTATTACTACCTGCGTCCCACCTTTCAGCGAACGAATCTGCTTTGTGATGTCCTGACCTCCGTATATCGGAAGTACCTTTATTCCGTGCATAAATTTAGCAAATTTACGCATCTCATTTGCACACTGTATCGCAAGTTCTCTTGTCGGACAAAGTACAACTGCCTGCAGCTTCTTGTTATGAGGATCTACTCTCTGCAAAAGCGGTATTCCAAACGCTGCTGTTTTTCCCGTTCCCGTCTGAGCCTGCCCTATCATATCCTTTCCTTCAATGGCAACCGGTATAGCCTGTGCCTGAATAGGACTTGCCTGCTCAAAACCCATCTCCGTAACTGCCCTTAATATACGCGTATCCAAACATAATTCTTCAAAATTCATCTTTTATTTTCCAATCTCTGTACGACGCACACATATGCAAATCTACCGTACAGTTATAGATTTGCAAAAACGACATTACTGCCCACTCACATACCTGACACTGCCGTCAAGCTATGCAAGTGAGCAGTAAACCCAATTAACACTGTTGGTTAATTATATCACAAATTCGCAATGCAGGAGAGCTTGTTCTCCTGCAACGCATCTGGATTTTGGAGTTAATTATATCACAAATTCAACCGGAAATAATGAATAAACAGTAAATTTTTTACACTGATCTCCATTTTTGAACAGCTTGCTTTAAAGCTATACAGACAACGCTGTTTGCTTTCGTTAAGAAACAAACTTCATTCAACACAAACACCCCCTTATAAAACATATTATAAGAGGGTGTTTGCAAATTTTTATAAATAAATTACTCTTTTTATTTTTTGATTACAGCCTTTTTACTCTGACCTTTTCCTTTGAATATCTTCTTATATGAAGAAAGTTTTGCCGAAGGAACTTTTATCACAAGCTTTGAAGCTGTTTTCTTAAATGTATTTGCTCCTACTTTTGTTATGACTTTAGAGTTTACTTTAACACTCTTTAGTTTTGTGCAGCCGTTAAATACATCTTTTCCTATTTGTTTTACATTTGCACCTATAGTTACTGTTGTAAGTTTCTTCGCATTCTTAAATACTGAATTTGATACCTTTACTACTTTATATGTAGTTTTGCCGACTTTTATTTTTGCAGGTATGCTTACTGTCTTAAGTGATGCTTTCTTTGAGTTTGATGCGTACTCAACACCTGTTATCTTGTTTGATGACTTAATGTATTTGTATGTTACACTTCCCACTTTAACACTCTTTGCCTCAGTTGTGTCTGTGTTATTGTCGTCATTATTATTGTCATCACTCTTTTGAGTATTGTCATCATCTTCATCAAGTTTGCTGTCAGGCTGTTCATCATCTTTGGATACCGCCATACTTGAAAGTCCTGATAATGTAAATGTCACACTTATCTTTTTTACACTTCCTATGTCACTTGCAAAGTCAAGATACTGTGCACCCTCGCTGCTTGTCTTTGACTCTATTCCTGACGAAATCACTGAACCATCCCATACATTTAAAGGATTTCCGGTATCAAATGTTGTACCACTCATTACTGACTTAGCTTCTTTGTTTGTTATCTCAATTTCTTTAGTGTCATTAACAACAAATTTTTTGTATATGATATTACCACTCTGAATCTGTGATTTTGTAAGTTTCTGTGACGCCACATCTGCATCCATTATATAAAGTGATGCTATGTGATTAATGCAGGCATTTCCGTTTGCATCTGCAAGTGCTTTTTTAGCTATATCGTTTAAATCCTTATCTGCATCTATCGTCAATGTGTATTCACCGTCTGCTTTAACAGCTACTCTGTCCGT
This sequence comes from Clostridium sp. AM27-31LB, assembly GCF_003480745.1. Taxonomy (NCBI): domain Bacteria; kingdom Bacillati; phylum Bacillota; class Clostridia; order Eubacteriales; family Clostridiaceae; genus Clostridium; species Clostridium sp. AM27-31LB. The sequence continues at coordinate 159,502 of NZ_QUJS01000005.1, forward strand.
GGCAACATCCGTGTAGTTGTATGAATTTGCAGCCTCATCAAAGTAGTACAGACGAAGTCCGAGGTTTGTCTCATAAGCACTCTCCGTAACTGAACCTACAGTCACATTTATGCTCTTTTCAAAGCCATCTGCTGTTATTACTGAGATTACTGCAACACCTGTACCTGTTGCTGCTATCTTTCCATTGCGTGATACAGTTGCAATCTTTTCATTTGATGAAGAATATCTTATTGCTGCACCATTTGCACTTCCGTCTGCCGCTTTTGCAATGGCATTTATAAATGCAGACTGTTTTTCCTCAAGTTTATATGAGTCAAAATCCGTAGTAATAGCTGTTGTTGCTTTTGCAAGGTCTGTCTTTTCAACAGTTACTTTTATTGTCTTTTCAACTTTTGTCGTTGTACTGCTGTCATATGCATCTGCCTGTGAATATGCATGGATTGTTGTTGTTCCGACACCAGTAGCCGTAATCTTTCCATTGTAAACTGAAGCTACACTAGAATCATCAGATTTCCAGAGAACTACATCATTGTTTCCGGCAGGTTCTGTTGTTGCTGTTATCTGCTTTTTCTCTCCAACTTTAAGCGTCACATCATCTGCATCTGTTTTGACAGATGTTATTTTTGTAATCGCAAGTTCTCCGTCAGAAGCATCAAATCTGTACTGAGGAGCCTCTGTATCTACAAAGTATCCTCTCATAATAGCGGATACCGTCTTTACGGAATATGGCTTATTAAAGTATCTGTTTAAAATTCTGAACGACTCTCCTGAGCCTGCTCCGTTGTTGTCCCATGCAACAACAACCATTCCGTACTTCTTTGCAAGGTAGTTTACACCCTCAAATTTGCACGCTCTTGCATCCGGAATAATCTTTGTCTGGAAACCATACTCATCTACAAGCACCGGCACACCTTTGTCTACAAATTTACTCTTAAGCTGTTTAAACTGATTTGCATACGATGCATCTGTTGCTTCATTTACCGAATTTTTGTTATATGCATCATAATCATGAACAGTTACCATAATTTTTCCTGCCGCACTGTCCTTTGGAATTTCAAAGCTTGTTGAATAATTTCCTAATGCATATTTGATATTTGTATTTAATGAACACACCGTAAGCCATCTTTTGGCATTGTTAGATCCTGTTGCTCTCACAGTGTCAACAAATATCTGGTTGAGTTCATTTATCTTTTTGTTCTGTTTAGATATTGACTCCGCATCTGCCGTCCAGCCCTGACCATGAATATATACCTCGTTCATTGATTCAAGTATAAGATGCTCATCATAATTTTTAAATCTTTCTGCAATCGTCTTCCACACTCCTGCAAACTTTGTCTTAACTCCACTCCATACTGTCTCATCATCAGATGTAATGTCAAGCCAGCCATGACTATATTTTTCATCACCATAAGTACCCTCATAATCTGAATTATTGTCTGTACCGTCATGATGAATATTTAATACAACATACATATTTTCTACTGTAGCATAATCAACTACATCCTGAACCCTGTTCATCCACTCTTCATTGATTGAATAGTCTGCATTTATCATATTTCCCCATGTGACCGGAATACGGATTGTATTAAAGCCTGCATCATGTACATATTTTACAAATGCCTTTGTAGTTTTTGCATTCTGCCATACAGTTTCCCCAACTGCATAATTTTGGTGTCCTTCTAATGTATTTCCAAGATTCCATCCTGTTCCCATTTCTGATATTATCTCACCTGCTGAAAGGTCTGTATATGGGGATGGATTGTCAGGCGTCTCAACCTCGTTTGTTGATGAAGCCATAACTGCTCCGCCTTCATTTGTCTTTGTTGCAGCAGATGCAAAGCTTGTACCTGATACACCGGTAACTGCCATTGCCGCCGAAAGGGCAAATGTCATTATCTTTTTTAATGATTTCCTCATAAATGCCTCCTATTTTGTTGTTTTTTCTACCTTCGATACGACCTGTCACCCGACCTGCGTGTGATGTCAGTCCATGTATCATCCTAATTTATATTAACATTTTTTATTTAACAATTCATTTTGATAATCAGTTGTGTTTTACATTAAAAAACTAACAAATCTGCCGTTTTGCGGCAAACAGGATACTTTTTGCTGACTATACTAAAAGTCATCTTTATTTACCGTTCACATACGCAATGAAGCTGCCACATAATAATGTAACAGCTCCATCACTATTGCTGCTTACAATATGGCTGTAATCAGCAATTTAATATTTAAGACTGTTTTGAATTCCCTGACTATATTAAAGTAAATTTTCAAGCCATAACAATGTCATAAATAGTATATTTTTATGTCTTTTTACAGCTTAATCTTTTATTATGATATATATGCTTTTGTAAACCGCCAGGTATCTCAAAACTTTTACTGATATCGTTAAACTAATTTTTAGTAATCAACCTTAAATCTTCCCGTCATATCCTTAAGTGCCGCCGCCTGCTCTGAAAGAACCTCCGTTGAGGCTGCCGTCTGCTGTGCCGTAGCCGTATTTGACTGGACAACCTGTGATATGTTTTCTATCTCATTTCTTATATCGTTGGCATTTTTTGCCTGTATCTCATTTGCCTTAGACATTTCATCAAATGCATTTGCAATATTGTTTGAATCTGACACAATCTTTGCAAGTGAATCTGAGGTTATATCTGCATACTCTTTTGCACTTTCTATTCCTTTTATGCATTTTTCTATAAGCTCTGCCGTCTTTTTAGAAGCATCACTGCTCTTTGTGGCAAGTGTGCCAATCTCCTGTGCCACAACAGCAAAACCCCTGCCACTCTCTCCTGCTCTTGCTGCTTCTACAGAAGCATTTAATGCAAGGATATTGGTCTGGAAAGCAATACCGTCTATCGTATTTACTATCTTTTTGATATCCTCGGACATTTCCTCAACTGTTCTTACGACATTGGAAAGTTCCTGCATTTTCTGATTTCCGTCTTTTATCTCGCTGTCAAGATTGCCAAGACTTTCATTAACAAAAATAGTCTTATCGGAATTTGCATTTATATTCTGTGCTACATTTTCCACATCCGTAACAAGTTTCTGTAATGAAGATGCCTGTGCCATAGTACCCTCCGACAGCATTGAAGCCGCCTCTGCAAGCTGCTTTGAACCACCGTCAACATTGACAGATGAATTTTGTATATTTAATATCATATTGCTTAAAATAGCCTTGATTGAATTTATCGAAGCTGCAAGCTCATTAAACTTACCCGGATATTCTCTCATATCCTCGGATGTAAGGTCATATGCTGCCATCTTTGAAAGAACATCCCCCGACTGTGTAAGCATATCCGAAAGCATCCTGTTAAGCGATACCGCCGAATTTTGAAGTATGCCAAGCTCATCTTTATTTTTGGTATCGTTAAGCTGCACTGATAAATCTCCCTGTGCCAATGCTGACAATAGATTTTTCACCCTTACTATTGGTCTGCTTATCACTCTTGCTATTATAAGTGCTACTATTATGGCTGCTATAAGTGCTATAATATCACTTATAACAAGTTTTTTGACAAATCTGAGTATATCCGAATTATATGCTGATTCCGGTGATGCTATAACAACACGCCAATTTGCCGTTTTATCTATCTTTGAATAGCCGCATATATATTTATCACCGCCATAAGCACAGGTCATGCTGCCATTCTGTGAAGATATACAGTTTTTAATATCTTTAGGAATCATCTCCTTATACTTATCGTTCATTATATATTTTTCATTTTTATGTGCAATGACATTGTTATTTTCATCAAGTATATAAGCATAACTTCCCTGACCTACAGAAATGTGTTTTACAATATCATTCATAAAATCAACATCAGCTCTATAATAAACCACACCTATAATCCTGCCAGATGATATAAGTGGTGCTGCTATGCTTATCCCATATGTATTTGTATATTTACTTAATGTCACATCTGAAATATTGGTTTTTCCGTTAAGTGCTGCTTTTACATAATCTCTATCACTAAAGTCTGTGCCATCCTTGATACTCACACCTTTTTTATCCAGCAGATTTCCGCTCGTAAAACCATATTGTTTTGCAAGCTGTTCAACCTTTTTCATTCTTACTTCATTAGGAATATTTCCAATCAATGTCATATCAGAACCTGAAGCTTTTGCAATATTTTTGTAATTTTGCAAAAGTGCCTCTATATCCCTTGCTGTTGTCTTTGCCGATGACCTTGAATTTTTCTCCACAAGAGAAATAGTTGAACTATAACTATATAAACATGCCTCTGTACCGATAATATAAACCAGTATAATAATTGTCAAACTGAATACAATACTTATTTTAGTGCTTAATTTCATGTATTTTCCCCCTTTATTATTTAATGTACTCTAGATATCTGCCGATAGGAATACACCTATCTTTTTTATTATACTATATATTTTTAAATATTTCCATTTAAAATCATATTTTAATTTTTTATGATGTAACAGTTCAGCCCAAAAAAGATAAGTCAATAATACATGAGCTTGCTCAATGTATTATTGACTTATCTTTTTTGGGGTTGAACTGTTACTTTTTAAGTTCATTTTAACTTTGCATTGTATTATACGGATATAACCAAACAACATATTAACCTGCTGCTCAGACTTACAGTGTGAACAACAGATAATAATTACTTTAATTTAATGCACATGAAATATAAAAAAACAAAATCAGAGACAGTAAATACAAGTGATAACATGACTCCACCAAGTGGGATGCCGCAGGGCACTCCTCCTGCAAAGCCTGATGGAGACACAAACGGAGGTCCCGGTGGTTCTGCCCCGGGTGGCTCAGGAATCGGTCTTTCTGTCGCAAAAAGCATTGTCACACTGCATGGCGGAACGATTCATGCTAAAAGCGATGATGGAAAAAAAATACAGATTATTATTTTATTGTAACACTATTTAATTTTTTATCTATATACCAGATTGCAACACCTGCATATTCTTTTTTATAACCGTTTTCATCGGCATTTATGTATTTATTTTTTACTTTTTCCAATACATTTCTGCCCCATATTCCTCTTTTTTGCATTTTGCATAATTCTTCTCTAACCTGCTTAAGCATACTCTTTCTATTCAGCTTAAGCAGGTGTTTTTCTGAATTCAGATTTAATATAACATCAATGTCATTCTCAATAATATTATTATCTGAATAAATCTTACCCTCAGAATTATATTTTATAGAACACAATGTACTATTGTCTAACGGATTTACCGTTATCTTATCCCCGGATTTATGCGAATCACACGTATCATCTTTTTTTCCATTCGTTCCATCTATATGCCCCTCACATGACCCCAGCATATTCCTATAGTCTAATCTTTCTATATCACTCAGCTCATTTTCAGGAAACCAATGCTCTATTTTCATATGATTTATATCAATTCTTCTCATACAATAAGCACAGAGATACCCCTGCTCTTTTAAAAGCATTTCACGCACATCATCTTTTTCTTTATAGCCATCATAATAAGCAAACTTTTGTTTTTTATATTTAGTTAATGAGTCAGGTTCTTTCCCTTTCTTTATATATATCATTGATTCTCCCAATCTGTACTTTCAAATTCAAATCTTGTACGCAGTTCTACTAACAACGGATGAGCCGGAGCTGTTTCTATTTCAAGCTGTCTCAAAATCACCGCAGCTTCCTCATACTTTTCATCATCCATTTTTTTATTAAATAATTCAACTTTTTGTCTTACTTTTTCCGGAATTTCCTGTGTATTTTGATAATACTGCATAGAAGTATTAACATCCATACCATAATGTGACTCTGAATACCTGACTTCGTCCTCATCCACATCTATAAGCCATATATTTTTATATGATGCAAATAATATTGGTGCATGGGTTGCCGCAATAAATTGAACATTTGGGAATGTATTAAGCAGTGCACCCACAACATTCCATTGCCATCTTGGATGCAGGTGCATATCGATTTCATCAATCAGGACAACACCCGCTGTCTGTGCAATCCTGTCAAGTTTCGACGGATTTAATACTGCCATTCTATACGCAATATCAAACACCGTCCAAATTAAAGACTGATAACCTGCACTCAGATGCTCTATCGGCTGTATCACATCATCCGACTTATACATCATCTGTTCTTCCTGCTTATCATAAAATACAATATGTCCCTCTTTTTCCTCCATAAAATCCATAAATTTAGCTACCGCTGTTTTAACAGCTTCATACTCTGCTATTTTTTTCTCTTTTTGCCATGATATTTGCTCCATCTTGACACACCAGCTCATCAACAATTTTTCATTAGATGCCTCAATAAGTGCATCTGTATATCCCACTGTTCTGAAATAGTGTTTTCTAAACGGATTTTCCCATTTCTGCCTCATCTGATTCCATACTCTGCCAGCTCCTATGTACGCAAGAATCGGAAGTTCTACATTATCATCTTCAGCCATTTTCTCCGCTCTCCTGCATATATCTCTGGGCTGTGTTGTACTTCTTGATGCTTTAATACTGCTTTTACCTCTAGTCCACTGATATTCCTCGCCATATAATTGTGCAGCTATCGTAACTTCCGTAGGAACATGATATTTTTTACTGTAAGAACCGTCACCTATCTTTAAATATTCAGTTCTTACCTCATCAATATTAAAATGCCTTGTAGAAACACCTGTTATTCCACTTATAAATCCTCCAAGTCCGACAGCTATCGCCTCTAAAACAGATGTTTTCCCTTTTCCATTTTTACCCTTAATCAAATTAAACCCGGGTTTGAAATTTATATCCAATTCTTCAATATTGCGAAAATTTTTTATTTTAACATTAGATAAGTTCATACATCTTCTCCTTAAATCACCGTCAATACAAAAATAATATCATATGTTATCATGTCAGGCAAATATCAAACACCACTCTAATCATTCTTCTTTATAACAATCTTATTCATCGTTATGCCATGCGGTCTGTAAGCCACTCTGACATAATGTTCTCCTTCTCCAAGTTTTCCAATGGAAATTTCATTCTCATCTTCTTTTCCATTTGTTCCCTGGAATGTGATAGTTCCACGATAATCATTGTCTATAAATACGGATATAGGTATCTGCGTGTACTCGTTATGCTGTGAAGTTATATTTATAACTGCACTGTACTCCCCTGCTTGTGCATCAACTGCATTGAAATACATTCCGTCATCTTCAAGAATTTCTAATGCAAGTTCATCTGATACTGCAAATGAACCGTCTTTTGCAACAACTGCCTTAAGTTCTCCTTCAGGTTTGTAGCTTGTATCCCACTCAGGAGCATATTCCTCTATATCAACTTTTCCAAGTTTTATCTGCATTGCAAGGCTGTTGAGTGCAAATTTAAGCACATTCTTTGCATTTCTCTGAAGCTGTCCTCTTGTTATCTTTCCTATCGTGTACTGTGCTTTTATATTGTCGATGGCATTTTCATTTTCCGTATCAGGGCATACCATAAATATATCATTCTGAGCCTGAACCATTGCCGCTCTGTTCTTTCTATCCTGCTTTTCTCCTTCCCAGTTTGCAACCGCCCACCAGTCAGTCATAACAATACCGTCAAATCCCCATTCTTTTCTGAGAACCGTTGTGCAAAGGTCATAATTCCCTGATGTCCAGAGTCCGTTAAATGGTCCGTATGTAGTCATTACCGAGCTGCATCCAGTCTCTTTTATCGCTATCTCGAAACATTTTAAATAAATTTCCCTAAGTGCTCTCTCTGAAATCACACCCATTGCATCAGCACGGCGAAATTCCTGATTATTTGCACAGAAATGTTTTATCGTTCCCTCCACACCCGCTCTGTGAAGTCCTTTAAGCTCTGCCGCACATATCTTTCCGGTAAGAATCGTGTCCTCCGAAATATACTCATAATTTCTTCCATTTAAAGGGTGTCTGTGTATGTTCATGCCCGGTCCTAAAATAGTATCAATGCGGTTATATTTCATCTCGGCACCGAAATATTCAAAAAGTTCCCCGATAAGTTCATCATTGAAAGTTGCTCCGAGCAATGTTCCTATAGGAAGTAAAAATGCCTTAGTTCCGCAGTCCATTCTTATTCCCGACGGTCCGTCAGCACAACAGAGTGCAGGTATTCCAAATCTTTCAAGCGACGGTGTAAGACCACCAAATGCGGCAGCAGTTCCAGGGGTTACTTTCATACTGCACATTCCCTCACCTCTCATAAGGCACATGAGGTCTTCATCCGAAAGCTGTCCGATAAATGTATCAATATCTATCTTTCCATTTGCAACATCCTTAAGCGAATACCCCTCATCACCTGTAAATAATATCTCCTCAGGCATCTCACTCTCAATCCTATCCGAAAGGCTTATGGTTCTTAAAGGAACTTTCTCAAATCCCATACTGTATTCACATGAATTTTTCTGATTTTTTTCTGCAGACTGTATTTCAATATTATCATTACTATTTTCTACTGTCTGTTCTTCAATGTTTTCTGAAACCGGATGCATCCTTTCAAATTCCTCAATCGGTGCAAGTGCTTCCTCAAGCTGTTCCATTACCTGAAATTCCTGTGAAAAACTTCCGATACATTGAGCCTTAGCAACACTGTTTCCCACATAAACTTTATATTCACCAGCTTCAAGCACAAACGCAGACTTATGTCCTGTAATACCTGCGTCATCATACGATGCAAAATATGATTTAGGGCATGAGATACTTATATTTTCACTTTCATTTGTAGCTAACTCTTTGGTCTTTGCATATCCGGCAAATGTACGCACCGGTTTTCCAAGTTTTCCCTGAGGGGCTTCGATATAAATCTGTACAACCTCTTTTCCTTCACAATCACCGGTATTTTTCACGGCTGTATCCACAACAACGCTGTTTTCATCAACATTTTTTACACTGCCGCTTATCTCAAAATCCGTATATGACATACCGAAACCAAACGGATACATCACTTTATCGGCGGCAGCAGTCTGAAAATATTTATAACCTACATAAATATCTTCCACATAATAATTCTTGTCAGCATCTCCAAAATATGATGCTGACGGATAATCTTCTATATTATAAGCAATGGTATCAGTCAGCTTTCCGCTCGGACTAACCGTTCCGTCAAGAACATCGAGGACACCGTTGCCGCCCTCCTGACCGCCCTGCCAGACATACATAACAGCAGACGGCTTATACTCATCCACCCATTTCATGTCGATTATATTTCCGACATTTAACAAAACAACACTCTTTTCAAAAGTTTCAGTAACATTCTTAATAAGCTCACGCTCAGTCTGTGTCAGATAATAACTGCCCTCATCGGCTCTGTTGTCCTGATCCTCACCTGCTGTTCTTCCTATGATAACGATTGCCACATCATTTCTCTTTTCAGCTTCACAGATAAACTCCTCTGACAAAGGCATCTCTTTCTGCGACCACGGAACACTTCCCCAGCCGTTACCCTCATCAAAAGGATTTTCCTTTATCCACTTTTCATACTCCTCACAAATGCACTCGTCCACACTAATATCCTCGCTTTTTCTCAAAGCATCAAGAATACTGACAACATACTTTGTATTAACAAGACCACCTGAGCCAAGACCGCCCTTATAATAATAAAAAGCTCCAATACCAAAAACCGCAGTCTTTGTCCCTTTAACAAGCGGCAGCACACCGCCCTCATTTTTAAGAAGTACACATCCCTCAGCTACAGCCTGTCTGGCAGCTTTCGCATAATTTTTCTCATTTAACTCAAACATAAAAACCTCATTTCTGCACACATTTTTTGTATAATGTGAACTAATCTATATTTCATATATAAGATTTGTGTCAAGTGTACGCAGACACAAATCCTGAGTGTGAAAAATTTTATTTTTCACGCTATCCTCAGTAAATATATATACTTTTTCCTCAAATTTTTTTATTTCCGAATATTATAGTTACTGTTCAAACCTACAATTCTACCATCACATCTCAGAAATTTCCACACAAATCATAATGTATTCTAATATATCTCATCCCAAAATAAAACCATAAACTTATTATTTTTTGTATATTTATATCTCAACTTTTTCTAAAAACTAATTTTTTTGTCAAACGGCTATTTGTAGCAGGCTATGCTGCCTGCTTATAAAGGTAATTTTCGTTTACTATTTTTATGTAATACCAAAATTTAATAATATCAAACTTTATATATAAATCCTTGCGATACACAGCCGTGAATAAGGGGTATTATTCCGACCGAATGGTGTTAGAACATCATCGGTACTTGGCGAGCGTTTTGAAGCTCGCTTATGTACCGCGGCGAATGTTCTCCGAGCGAAAGCGTCCATGAGCGTGGAATAATACCTTTATTCACGGCGTCCGCTCTTTATATTCATTAGAAAACACCATCATCCAGAAAAACCACACTGTCCCCCAATTTATCATCAAGTATCTCCCACCCCTTTACATCATTCACGGCAAGTGCCCCGGATATTGCAATCACCGGAAATCTGTCGCACAGCTTTTTATAATAGTCTGTCATCTCCAAAGCTGAGCGAAGAACAGACACCGCCTTTGTATCAGGTGTCTTAGGCAGAATATTATCCATAATATCCTCACTGTTTCTCTCATACATTGACACCATAGGATAAAAAGCTCTGTCAACACCTCTCTCATAGTCAGGCACTTTTCTGTCACACAGACTTTCCATACTGAAAGCAGGACTGTCACAGCAAGTCCTATACTCCACTCCCTCACACTGACAGCCTACCTCTTTTTCTATATAATTCTGCCATGTCTCCTCCTCGTTCCCCTGAGTATTTAACTTATCTTTTCTCTTAGAACTCTCCCCCGGAAAATAATACATATCCGCTTCTTTCCTATATAATCTCCCTGCCCCAGCATCAAGCATAAATACAACATCCTCTCCCATCTTAAATCCACAGCTTTTTACTGCCGATGACATCATCTTCATAACATCAAAAATATCATAGAGATAACCCCTTATGTCCCTTGTCAAAATATCATCATTTTCCTCGATTGATGACATAGTCCCATATCTTATTTTCTTTTTTATTGATGTTACAATCTTTTGTCCCATATCTAACGCATTTTCATAAGATTTTGCCCCAACAGGCAGAAAAACCACCTTTGCAAAATCAAGACTGCTGCCAAATATTTTTCCTTTCCTAAAAACATCGACGACAGGAATATTAAATTCCTTTCCCGAAAAAACTGCATAATATTCAAAAGGAACATTCTTCCTGCTCTCATCTGCTTTTCTTAACTTAAAAGAATTAGTTATAAACTTCCCCATAAAAATCCCCTTTCATTCTTAAAATGTCACCAAATCTTATAATTCGGCAGTTGACTTCCCAAAAGTATATATTCCATGTAATCATGCAATACTATCACCGGACATGACAATAAAATCCATAAATTTGTATATAGCAGACATATCTGCCCTTTAAGATTGTATTGCTGCCCGGAATAGTCCCACACATTAAGATGCATCTGCCTGTTGACTATCATACCGACTACAAATTCAACACCGGTTATCATAAGACCACATATAATCATCTGCCCTATAAGCGATGCCCCATCACCTAACAAATTTTCAACAGCTCCTACGAGCATAAAGCATAATCCGCCTGCCAGCAGCATTGAAATATGGGAATATCCCCGGTATAAAATTTCAATTCCACAATAAAGAAAACCACCCGTCAAAAACATTATCAGATAAACCTGAAAATGATTCATACCTGTCCCCATCATATGAACCTCCTTTGTAATATCATGTACTCTCAGAATCTTTGATTAAATTGTACAAACATAACCTATAAGTAGTTACATAATTACTTCACCATTAACACTTTATAAGTAGTATGTATTTTTTTATCTAACTTATACTACTATTCAAATGTCAAAAATACAGTATTTTTTTCCATCATGCTGTGATAAACTATAAAATATAAAAATTTTAAATTTTTTAACAAAACATTCTAGTGTGCTGACCTATTCATATTTAACTAAATAGCAACATGCCAGTACACTAGTCAAATACCTTGCGGATGCAATCGTACAGAATAAATTTATTTGTTCCATACTCACTCTGCTTTCGCATGAATAAAATATACTCTCTAAATCTTTTGATCAAAGAATTTCGAGAGTACATTAAATAAGAATCGAGGGAAACAATGAATACAGAAATTTTAAAAAGACTTGATGATGCAATCTCATCAACACTTATAGGAAACTCAAAAGACCCTGATTGCAATGTCGGAGCAGCCATTTGTATTATAAAAGACGGCAAGGAAGTCTACAGAAATGAATATGGCGAAGCAGACAAAGAAAATCATATTCCGATGGAAAGAAATTCAATTTTCAGATGTTATTCTATGACAAAACCGGTCACGGCAGTTGCCGTTATGACACTTGTTGAAAAAGGAGTTATCGCTCTCTCAGACCCGGTAAGCAACTTTATCCCTAGTTTTAAAAACCAGACTGTTCTCACTGAAAAAGGCTATGTTCCTGCAAAAAGAGAAGTTGTCATTCAGGATCTTCTCAATATGACAGCAGGTCTTACTTACCCTGATGCTTCATTCCCTGCCGGAAAAGAAATGCAAAATATGATAGATAAGTATTATGCCGATGTCGAAGCCGGAAATCCTATATCTACATATGACCTTGCTGTACTTATCGGTGAGCAGCCACTTGAATTTCAGCCGGGCGAGGGCTGGAGATACAGTTTTTGTGCCGATGTTCTAGGTGCGGTGATTGAAGTCGTAACCGGCAAGACATATGGCGAATACCTTAAGGAAACAATATTTGAGCCACTAGGAATGACTGAAACTGACTTTTATGTTCCTATAGAAAAACAAAACCGTTTTATGCAAAACTACCAGTATATGCCTGAAACACAGACAATGGAGCCTTGCACCTGGCAGCACTTGGGACTTACATATATGCACAAAAAGAAACCGCTTTTTGAGTCGGGCGGAGCAGGACTTGTCTCTACGATAGATGATTATTCAAAATTTGTAAATATGATGCTTGGTAAAGGAACGCTTGGAAATGTACGCATACTCGGCAGAAAAACAGTTGAGATAATGACAAGAAACAATCTCACACCAAAACAGCTTGAAATGTATGACTGGGATACTATCAAAGGCTACGGCTACGGAAATCTCATGCGTGTAATGATGGATGTTCCTGCAAGCCAGAGTTTTGGCTCAGAGGGTGAATTTGGATGGGACGGCTGGCTTGGAAGTTATGTCGCAATGGACCCAAAAGAAAATCTTGCCATCATTTATGTAATACAAAAATGCGGCGGCAATGGCTATAGGGATATTCAGGTAATAAGAGATATTGTTTACTCGGCACTTTAACACTATTAAGTATTCCTGACTATAATTTATTGAAATATATTAACTCTTTATTTTCAACACTTATCTTAGTAATTACAGAGAGTATGAATTAAATATTCATACTCTCTGTTTTTTACTTTAATTCCTTATGCTTATACATATAAAATATGATGCAAGGGGCAAAATACCTTTTGACCCCAACATCAAAATATATAAATGTATCAGATTTTTCCTTTCATCATATAATCAAGGAGTCTGTTTGCATCTTCGGGTTCTGATGCTACTATCTCAAGTTCTTTTACATATGTCGTGTTCATAAGCTGAGCCATTGCCACAAACTGCGTAAGTTTACTTTTAAGATTGATTCTGTCTCCCTCTGATGATGTAAGTTCTACACGCCCTTCGCATTTGTCAACCACCTTAAAAAAGTCGTTGATGTCCGGAATATTTGTAATCTTCATCCTTTGCCTCTTTTCTGCACCGTCTTTTCCTAAACAAATCTGCCAGACGATACAAGATTCAGATTTGCCTTTTTCCAATTTTTTACTTATATTTATTTTATAATATTATATTTATAATATCAAGTAGCAAATTTTCTGTCTTTATATTAAATATAAGAATTTTCCGCCTGCAACACCGCAGACACAAACAATAACAAATACATTTAATCCCTACTCAGCTAAATTTCAATTCAATTTGGAATGGTACGCAGCACAAAAGTATAGTATATTATATATTATGATGCAGATTACAAATTTAACTAAACATTGTATTATTTTAGATAAATGCGAAACTAATTATATATTGTGCTAATTGTACAACCTAATCACAAATTATGATAGTTTCGCAATTACCTATAATATTATTTCTGTAACAGTTCAGCCATAAAAAGATAATTGGCAATACAATGAGCTTGTTCATTGTATTGTTAAGTAGCTTTTTATGGTAGAATAGCCTTTCATTTCTGAAATGAGTAAACAAAAGCTGCAAAGCAGCGACTGACAGCTCGCTGGCAGGTTTATGAATGTAAGAAATGCAAGGCTGAACTGTTACTTATTTCTA
>NZ_QUJS01000005.1:173880-282376 GCF_003480745.1 Clostridium sp. AM27-31LB
GCGACTGACAGCTCGCTGGCAGGTTTATGAATGTAAGAAATGCAAGGCTGAACTGTTACTTATTTCTAAAAAAGGAGATTTATCATGAATGTTTTCTATCAGACGGAGCGTCTTATTTTAAATATATTGCCGCCTTTGTGGGCACCTGCAGTTTTGAATTTTTATAAAACTAATAAGGATGTTCTTGAGGGCGTTGAGCCTGCAAGAAATTCACGATTTTATACCGAATCTTTTCAGAAAGCAAATCTCTCGGTAGAGTACAACAGCTTTTTTAAAAATAATTATATGCGCTATTGGATTTTTGACAAAAAAAATCCCGATTTTCCTATCGGGACTATTTGTTTCAGCAATTTTCTAAAAGGTGCTTTTAAAAGCTGTATGGTCGGTTATAAACTCGACAAAAATCATACCGGAAATGGCTATATGACGGAAGCACTCCGCTTTCTTCTCCCCGAACTCTGCCATAATTATCCCCTGCATCGCATAGAAGCCTATGTAATGCCTGATAACACAAGCTCCATACGGCTTCTCAACAATCTGGGATTTGTTAAAGAGGGATATCTCCACTCATTCGCAAAGATAAATGACAAATGGGAAGACCATCTTCTCTATACTTACTTTAGTGGATGAATCCAATAGCCGAATGTACCATTTTTGTCCTTAACTTCCCCTATAGGCTGAAAATATATAAAGCCATGCTGTCTTGCTATATTTTCATCATAGCTGTTATAAATCCCCGGCGAACCAACAGCATACTGCGTCTCTATGTCAGAAATCTTTATTTTTGCAAATATGATATGCCTGTAGCTGCAATAACCATGCAATAAAAATGTATTGTTTGCAAGTACCCACATTTTTATTGGAAGACAGCCTATGTCTTTCAATTCAATACGCACACTTTTATCTATTATTCCTGATGCAAACGGATACATCACCGGAAATGTGCTAAGTATCCTCTCCCCGAAATCTTTGTCGTTTTCCTCATAAACACTTGCTTTTATCACCATTTTTTCCGTATTTATGTCACTTTCCGCTCTTGTCTCAGCAACACTTGCGACCTCATCAGAGTCCATATTCTGCCCTGCATACTTTCCGAATTTTTCTGTATCATTCACCTCATATCCTTTGCCTGCCAAACTATTATCTGATAAATTATATACCTGCATACACTCATCACTAACATTTTCAAATATATTATTTTCATTTATTCTCTCTGCATTTTCTATATCTGATGTATTATTTTCATTCAGTCTTTTTTCATTTTCCATATCAAATACATTTTTCTCTTTTACGCTCTTCATATTGCCACTCTCATAAATATTTTTTCTCCCTGTATTGCTGCTCTCAGATATATTGTTTTCATTCAGTCTCTTTGTATTTTCTGTTTCAAAAATGCTGTCGGCAGGCATCTCCCTTGTTTTTGAAACAATCTCTATCTGCCCCAATTTAACCTCATCCCTCACCCATGAAGTCGCAAAAAACATTTCATCCGATATGTAAACCACAAGTCCGTCTATGTCATCAAATGAATAACCGGTCTGCTCAATATTGTTTTTATCAAGAGCAAATCTGCTGACAAGATTTCCCGATTTTGTCCCCATGTCCGACACTTCTATGCATTTTGCACCATGCTCTTTTTGAATATAAAGATATACTTTTGGAAACACTTCAAACGGAACCATCCTCATCTGAACAGTAAACCGGCACTGCACATCCATAAGTTCAATTCTTACAAATCCTGTATTCTGGCTTTTTGCACCATTTATATATTTGTATAAGTAAGATACCATTCTTTTATACTGACCCATAACATGCCTCCACTTTATAGCGTAAATTTTTGTGCATAAACCAGTTACCGGTCACAAATATTGTAAACAACATCAAAACCTCGTCACTGTCCACGCATACATTGCACGCAGCAACAAAAAATATGCACAACTTTAGTAACAGTTCAGCCATAAAAAGATAGTTGGCAGTACAATGAGCTTGTTCATTGTATTATTAAGTATCTTTTTATGGTAGAATAGCCTTTCATTTCTGAAATGAAATAAACATAAGCTGCATAGCAGCGACTGACAGCTTGCTGGCAGGTTTATGAATGTAAGAGATGCAAGGCTGAACTGTTACCAACTTTATGATATAAATATATGATATGTTTACAAAGATTATGACAAATGTATTTTTGACACTCCAAAACTAAAATGTTATACTACGATATTGAAGTTAATAAATAATTATGGAGGATAGTGCGAAAAATCCGATTTTTCGCACACAAGATTTGTGTCTGCGCACACTTGACACAAATTTGATATGCCCAAAAAACGTGTGCAGAAATGAGGATTATTATGAGTGAAAATTGTAATCATGACTGCTCTAGCTGTGGTGAAGCCTGTGCAAGCCGTGACCCTAAGAGTTTTATAGAAAAACCAAATGAAAAAAGTACAATCAAAAAAGTAATCGGTGTTATAAGCGGAAAAGGCGGTGTCGGCAAATCAATGATTTCTTCAATGCTTGCCGCAAACTTCCAGAAAAAAGGCTATAATACAGCCGTTCTTGACGCAGATATAACAGGTCCGTCAATCCCTAAGGCTTTTGGTATTACAGAGAGAGCCAGAGGTGATGAAAGCGGAATATACCCTGTTTATTCAAAAACGGGAATACAGACAATGTCCGTAAATCTTCTTCTTGATGATGCGACTGACCCGGTCATATGGCGTGGTCCTGTTATCGCCGGAACAGTAAAACAGTTCTGGCAGGATGTTATATGGACTGATGTTGATTATATGTTTGTAGATATGCCACCCGGAACAGGTGATGTAGCACTTACGGTATTCCAGTCAATACCGGTTGACGGAATCGTTATCGTAACATCTCCTCAGGAGCTTGTATCAATGATAGTTGCAAAAGCCGTAAAAATGGCACAGATGATGAATGTTCCTATTATAGGAATTATTGAAAATATGAGTTATGTGGAATGTCCGGACTGCGGAAAACACATCGAAGTATTTGGAAAAAGCCACCTTGCTGAAGTCGCCGCAGTATATAAACTGCCGATACTCGGTCAGATACCTATGACTCCTGCTATTGCAGCCGCAAGCGATGCCGGCGATGTAGAAAGTCTTGATGTTGACTGGTTTGATAAAGCAATAGAAGCTATAGTTGATGCCACTAAAGAATAACTGTAACACGCTGTAAACATATAAAATTTACTGATTATTGAATTATATATATTTACAGCCATAAGAAAAACAGCGTACAAATCATAAAATACAAAAACAGGGAGATAGAAACAATTATTTCTATCTCCTTGTCGTTTTTAACACTATCAATCACATATGCATATGTGCATATTTTTCCTTTGTAGCCATTCCTCCCCTTATATGTCTCTCTGATTTGTTCAGGTCAAGAACTTCCCTTACCTGCCCTGCCAGTGACGAATCAATGTTTTCGAGCCTTTCTGTAAGGTCTTTATGTACGGTAGATTTGCTTACTCCAAACACTTTAGCAGCCTGCCTTACGGTAGATTTATTTTCAATCATATAATTAGCAAGACTTACGGCTCTCTGACTTAATCTTTCATCTATTATGTATGCATTTTTTCTTCTCCTGTTTCTAAAATTTAGCTTTTCCACATTAAAAGCTCCTCTTATTTTTTTACATCATATGAGGAGCTTTTTTATTTTATGACAGGCTGCTGTTAAAAATTATTTAATGACACTCGCTTTACACCGTTTTTTATAACAGGCAATTCCATATTTAAAAATCCGCTACATACCATCATCACGAAGTTTTTCTTCATCCTAATATCTTCAAACTTCTGCCTGCTCTAACTCCCTCTGTTTCCAACTCATAAATCCATACATATCATTCATAAAAAATATACTAAAATTCACAACAACAGGAATATATGCCGGGTCTTTAAGTGATGCGAGCACCCACAGTATTATCAAAACAACATCGTTCGCAGCATACCACACCGCATAATACGATGACCTGAGCATCGTAAGTGACGCTGCAATAAAACTTGTAATTATCGAAATCGTACTAAAAATAATATTAGGTGTGTTAAAACTTTTAAGAATATAATAAAAAACTGCTGTCACAATTATTCCACTTATACAAAGTGCCACTATATGTTTTTTACTTAAAGACTGTATCTGTACTTCATTTCCATTATTTTCCGACGGATTTTCAATCCATGTTATCGTAGACCATACAGCCATTGGAAGCGTCATTCCGAGATATGTCATCATCTCTCCCCAGTAACGAAAGCGGAATGATATTATCCCGTAAAGAATACTAAAAAGTATCATAAGCACCTGACCACACACATTTCCTTTTGCGGCAAAAATAAGCGATGTTACACCTGTAAGTGCCGCAACAAGTGTGAGCAGGTCAAAATCTTTTGTCGCAAGATTTGATATTAGAACTATTATTATTGAGACAAGCCAGATAGACCATTCTTTTTTTGTCAATGTTTTTACCGGATTATTCATTATTATCTCCATTTCTTAAAAATCATTGTCTATTCTCCCATCTTCTTTACCAGCAATTCATGCATTACAATCATAAGTATAACAACGATAAACAGACCTCTCCAAAATGTTCCTATGTATAATAACATCAAAAATTTACGGTTTCAATGATAAATATCACACAAAAAAATACCCCATACAGACTATATTATAATAGTCACATACGGAATATTTCTTTTTACATTTCCACTAAAACAACTCAATCAATTCCAAATATTTCCGTACATATCTTCCTGCCGGAAGAAGTCTTAAAAATGCTGTCATATGCGTGTTTTACCGCCTTTTTTGACAGACTATCCTCATACATATTCACCAAAAAATCTGCTTCTACAAGAATTTGGTAATCAATGCCATCTATATCGTTATATGTATGATGACGACCAATAAGGTATTGCACTCTCTCTGACACATTCTGCGGAAAATCAAGACTTTCAAGCAACTTTTGTGCAAGTGCAGGTCCTTCTTTTTCCTGAAGTTTGCCATTGCAATCTCCATATTTTTCTTCGCACAAATGTATTCCTATATCATGTGTAAATGCCGCTGTTTCAATAATAAATAATGTGTCTTTATCGACATTTTCCATCTCGGCAATAAGTTTTGCATAGCTGTGGACTTTACAAAAATGCTGTATTCTTTTTGCGTCACCATTATATAATTTTATCATTTCAAAATGTAATTTATTTAACATTCCTACTCTTACTTCCTCACAATCCATCCGTAAATCCTTCTTTCTTTTTTATATTATGCTGTTTGTCATTCAGACTTAATCTGCCCTATTAACTCCAAAACCTTATCCTCTGTCTCCTCAATCTCGTCTGCTATCTGTGCTATAGCTTTGCCTTTGGCAAGTTTCTTTTTTATCTGTTCTTTTAAACTTTCGTTTCTTCCATTTTCTTCGCCAATCAGTATTCCCTTGTTATACATCTTCTTTGCTTCTGTCTCTATCACTTTTCCTCCCATAATTCCGTCAACTCCTTTCCTTATTCTCTCATATTTCCTTGCTATATTATCTATTACCTTTTTAGATAACTCAATAATTATTCTGCGTTCAAGTTCTGTCATTTTCCCCTGCTGTGTCAGTTCTTCCATTTTAATACATATTTCTTTAAACTCATTTACAAGTTCCTGTAATAAATTTTCATCCTCATTATACTTCGGAAAATTCGCTTCATGCGTAAATATATAAAACGGTATGAGCAAATAAATTTCTTTTTCCCATATATCCTCTAATGTATATGTCTGCATCTTTATTATCGGTATGTCATACTTTACCTCTCCACCGGGAGTCACAAACCTCATTGTCATAACATCGCCAGTATTTTTGTTTGAACGAAGATATAATACCGCTGAATGTGGGAATGTAACTGTTAATACTCCGTCACTCTTTTTGCCGCCATCATCACCGACTATCTTCTCAATAGTCGCATCATCGAGTGCTATCTGAGAATCATACTCAAAGAAACGAAGTACCATGCTGTTGTCTATCGTGCTTTGACACTCCAAATGATATTTCTTTTCTATATCACCTTTAATAACCTTGAAACTTGCGTCTGTGATTATCTTATCTTCCGCTCCTTTTTGTTTATTCTGATAATGATAGTCATTTGCAAAAACGATTGTTTCCGTGCCGTCATAGTTTTCCCCGAATACCTCATTCAGAAGCGGCAGTATAAATCTTGAGCAGTCGTTTAACATAGTTCGGAACACATCGTCATAAGGCGTGCCGGTTATGTTTTCACTATTTACTTTTTCGTAATTCTTTTTAATATCACTTGCTTTTATTCTAATATTATTATGATATTCCAAAGTGTTACTGTTTTGATTTTTATCATTTTTAATTTTATTCTCGCTTTTTTTCTCCATCTATGTACCTCCATTATACTTATTTTATATTTTATTTTCAATAAAATCCGTAACACTTCAGCCATAAAAATAATTGGCTGATTTATGAATTCAGAAAATGAAAGACTGAACTGTTATTCCAAAATTCAGATACTTCGTATTTGTGTCTTATTTTCAATTACCATTGCTGATTTTTATCTTTGAGTGAAGCGGGATATTGACAATTCGATTTACTACTGATACAGGCAAGTCCACACCTGCTATTTATTACTCTATGCAATAAAAACGTGGAAGTTTATTGATAGTGTCATATTTCAAAATTTAAGCCTTTTCTGATTTGATTATTTTAGTACCATAAAATTGTAGTTATCAGAGAGTAATTAACTCTCACATCTGCACTTATTTTTTATACTCCAAAAGCACCATATTGATTATTATTGATTTCTTTAATTATATGGATTATATTTGAGGAATTTTGTTTTGATTTTTAATGTAAAAATGACTACATGATATATAAATATCAAAAGAAAATATTTTCAATGAAAAAATGACTTAATACCTACATTAATAAAAATAAGAATATGCAAAAACATTACCGACAGCACCATATACGCATGGTTTTAACCGGTAACTAAATGTTTTCAGATATGGTAACATACACCCAGACTTTTTTCTATTGTAATTTTCCACAATTTTATTTTTTCTTTTTGTATATTTTCCACAACAACATTGATATATCCATGCACATGATTTATATTATTTACAGATAGTTTTTGTTTTCCGAAATCACTTTAGGAGGTACATATGAATTTTTTTGAATACACTGACAAAGAATTATTTTTCCGCAATGACGGAGAACTTCTAAGTATTATGGCATGGGGCAATAACAGTCTGCGTGTCCAGTCATCACTTATGGATAAAATTCCCGACGGATGCGTTGCTCTTATAAATCCTGATGTCGACAATATGTCTGATATTGATATTAAGATTACTGACGAACGCCATGCCCATATCCGAAACGGTCTTATCACCGCAAAATTATATGTTCAGGAATGGGGCAATGCCTTACAGATTTCTTTTTACAATGAAAAGAACGAACTCATTCTCCGTGAGATAGCAAACGGCGGTGCTCTTACCAAAAAAGCTCGTTATTTCCACACGCTAAACGGTGACAGTTACCGATTAAAAGCAAGTTTTGAGCCTTCAGCTTCAGAAAAGATTTATGGAATGGGACAGTACCAGCAGGAAATTTTTGACCTAAAAGGATGCAATCTCGAACTTGCACACCGCAATTCACAGGCAAGCATACCTTTTTATATTTCAAGTCTCGGCTATGGTTTTCTGTGGCATAATGCCGCTGTCGGAGAAGTTCATTTTGGCAAGAATACTACTGAATGGGTTGCCGAGTCAACCGACAAACTTGATTATTGGATAACCGCCGGAAATTCTCCTGCACAGATTGAGGAGCAGTTCGCCTGCTGCACCGGAAAATCCCCTATGATGCCTGAGTACGGTCTTGGTTTCTGGCAGTGCAAACTCCGTTACTATAATCAGAAACAGGTTATCGATGTCGCAAGAGAATACAAAAAGAGAGAGATTCCTATTGATGTTCTGGTTATCGACTACTACCACTGGTCACACTGCGGTGACTGGCATTTTGACGAGGAATACTTCCCTGAACCGGAAAAAATGATAAAAGAACTTAAAGATATGGGAATAGAGACAATGGTTTCTATATGGCCTCAGGTTGAATGGAACAGTGAAAATTTCGAGGAAATGAAGCAGCAGGGACTTCTCGTAAAGCAAAATTCGGGTATTGATGTTCAGATGACTTTTCACGGAAACAATGTCTTTATGGATGCGACAAATCCACGCACAAGAAAATATGTGTGGGAAAAATGTAAAAAGAATTATGCTGATATGGGAGTTAAGACATTCTGGCTTGACGAAGCTGAACCTGAATTTACCAATTATAATTATGAGCGTTACCAGTATCATGCCGGACCTGTCTCAAAAATCGGAAACATATATCCGAGAGAATATTCAAAACTTTTTTATGAGGGTCAGAAAGAGATGGGACAAAATGATATTGTCAATCTTGTGCGCTGTGCATGGGTAGGCAGTCAGCGATATGGTGCTCTTGTCTGGTCAGGAGATATTTTTTCTTCCTATGAAGATTTCCGCAAACAGATATGTGCCGGACTTCACATGGGACTCTGCGGTATTCCATGGTGGACAACTGACATTGGAGGATTTCACGGTGGAAATATTGAAAGTGATGATTTTAAAGAGCTTCTTTTACGCTGGTTCCAGTTTGGAACATTCTGCCCTGTCATGAGAATACACGGCTGCCGCCAGCCATACACAAACCTCAAAAACAAAGCCGGTGAAGTCCGTGAGGGAACGGGAGCTGACAATGAAGTCTGGAGTTACGGCGAAGAAGCCTATACGATAATGGTTAAATTCATCCATGTGCGTGAACTTATGAGAAATTATATCCGCAGCCTTATGAAAGAAGCACACGAAAAGGGAACTCCTGTTATGCGTACGCTTTTCTATGAATTTCCTGACGATGACTGTTGGAATATTTACGATGAGTATATGTTTGGCAGTGAAATTTTAGTTGCTCCGGTATGCCATGAGCATGAAACAAAACGAGAAGTTTATCTGCCATCCGGTCATTCATGGACTCTTGCACACAATGGCAAAGTGTATGAGGGCGGTAAAACTTACAGTATTGACGCACCGATAGATACGCTCCCTGTCTTTCTTAAAGACGGTTCAAACGAATATCTTATCGGTGAAATCTGATTTTATACTATGATGCAAGGGTCAAAAGCAGATAGCAATGTATGTTTACATACAAATTGCTATCTGGTGGCTTGACCCTCCAAACACCGACAATAAGCTTGGAGGTGTTTGGAGGATTGCGAAAAATGTATTGCTATCGGATTTGCTGAAAGCGAAATAAAAATTATTCTTAATATGCACAAAAAAGGATTTCCTTTAGAACAGATAGCTTTAGCCACTGACAAAAATATTGATGATATAAAAACTATTATTGATAGTCCCAAAAATAAAGCTATTTAATATTTTATTCACCCATACCTGCATCAATCCACGGCTCATTCTTCTCTCTCATAGCGTATATCTTTTCAAGCCATGATATAACAGCCTGTTTTTTCTGCACAAACGGCTCTCTGTGACTGAGAAGAACATATGGAGCCGCCATCTTTTTTAATATATCAATCTGCTGTTTCAAAATTCCGGCATTATAGACAGTCTTATCACCCTTATGAGCCGGATACAGAGCATCGCCAAGCAGACAATATTTATTATTAACCAAAAGAGCAAGCGAACCCTTAGCATGGCTTGACGGCATCTGAAAAATTCTAAGTTTTATGTCTGTTTCATCCACATTTATATCACTCTCAACAATCTCACCGATATGTGTATATTTGTATGTGTTTTTCCCCTGATACAGACTCTCCCACTTTATATGTTGCACATTTGCAATATGGTCAGGATGAAAATGCGACAAAATAATCTTAATCTTCTTTCCTTTTTGCTTTGAAATCTCCGCAAGCATTTCAGGAATATTTTCATTACTTCCAACATCATAAACCCACAGATACTTTTCACCCTCAATCACGGACACATTAGCAGAAAGCGGTTTTATAGCCGGCGTGATATAAGAAAAATAATCCGTAACACACTTCCATGTCGGAAACTGTTTATTATTGCTGTTATCAACATCCTGAATCTTTGTAATCTCTGCACTGTTTTCTCTCATATCCGCTGCCATAATTAACGCCCTCTCATTCTTCAATACATACAACTGCCAAACCCTTTTTTATCTGGTAAAGCAGATATTGGTGGTACGCTCTGCCACTTTGCGACTTCCTTGATAGGATTCAAATCTAACAGCATTGTAGCATTTTGTATATACAATTTCAATTACTTGCATCAAAAACAGCCGTAAATATGGATTATTAGTTACTGTCCACACCTACGGTGTTCTCCGAGCGAAAGCGTCACTGAGGTGAAATATAATCCTTATTTACGGCGTCCGTTTTCCAAATCCAAAAAATCTACAACTCTTCATCCATCTTAAGCAATGTATTTAAAAGTACATTTGCTCCTTTTAAGCAATTCTCAGGTGTGGAATATTCAAGTTCGCAATGACTGTGT
Organism: Clostridium sp. AM27-31LB; assembly: GCF_003480745.1. Classification (NCBI taxonomy): domain Bacteria; kingdom Bacillati; phylum Bacillota; class Clostridia; order Eubacteriales; family Clostridiaceae; genus Clostridium; species Clostridium sp. AM27-31LB. The sequence goes on from NZ_QUJS01000005.1 coordinate 184,449, forward strand.
CCCTCTACACTAGGCACAAATATCATTGTCGTTGGTATAACATCACACATATACTGTGCATCATGTCCGGCACCACTATACATTTTTTTGTATGTATAGCCGAGTTCTTTTACGCTGTCCTCGACAAATCCGACAAGTTTTTTATTAAAATATACAGTATCTCTTGCCCATGCTTCTTTTTTTTCGACAGTGCATTTTTCTAATGACTCAGGCAGATTTTTTATTACTTCGACTACCTGCTCCATGACTTTCGGGTCTTTATGCCTTGAATCAAGTGTCAGTTTCACTTCATCAGGTATTATCGTGTGAATGTTTGGATGTGCTGATATTTTTCCTGTCGTATAGACGAGTTCTGCATCAAGCTTATCAAGATTTTCATGCAGATAATCTATGACTTTTGCACAGGCATACAGTGCATCTTTTCTGTATTTCATAGGAAATGTTCCCGCATGGTCTGCCTGTCCACGCATCGTAAATTCATAATTTACCATGCCGCACACGCCCTCGACTATTCCGACCTCTTTATTTTCCGCATCAAGCACCGGTCCCTGCTCAGCATGAAGTTCCACAAGTCCTGCCGTCTTTTCAGGGTTCATCCTGTTTTCTTCACTGCCCTTATATCCGCTTTTTTCGAGTGCATCTTTAAAATAATATCCCGTAATATCTTTAGCTTCACTGTTAAGCATATCTTCCTTTTTAAATTTACCACACAAAACTCCGGATGACATCATTGCAGGCTCAAATCTTGCACCCTCCTCGTTTGTCCAGACAACAACCGTTATCGGATGACGATGTGGTATCTTGTCAGTGACTATTGTTTCAACTGCCTCCATCGCACTTAAAACGCCAAGAACACCGTCATAATTTCCGCCCTGTCTTACCGAATCAAGATGCGAACCACTAAGTATAGCAGGAAGATTTTCACTTCCTGGAATAGTGGCATATATATTTGCCATATCATCGGTCACGATATTTGCTCCAAGTTTTTTTAATCTCTCACAAAACTCCTCCCTTGCCGCCAAAGCCTCATCCGACAGCGAAAGTCTTGTAATACCGCCATTACCTGTATCACCAAACTTGCTAAAAGTTTTAATTTTCTCACTCAGTCTGTCTAAATCACATTTATACATAAAACCTGCCTCCCTCATCTAAAATCACAAAAGCATAGCACGAGCGTGCCTGCGTTATTATCCGTTATATAGACACAATCAACACAACCTGCAATATATTTTTCGCTCCAAAAAATCATACACTCATATACTTCTTACTAAGCTCATCCGTAAGTTCGTCCATCTGCCCCTGTGCCACAATTGAACCTTTCTGCATAATCAAAAATCTGTCACCAAGTTTTCTTGCAAATCTAAGGTTCTGCTCGACTACTATTATCGGTACTTTCTTTTCCTTATGATACCTTGTAAGTATATCCGCTATATCCGACACTATATTAGGCTGTATTCCCTCGGTCGGCTCATCTAGTATCAATATCTTTGGATCACTCATTAATGCTCTTGCGATTGCAAGCTGCTGCTGTTGCCCACCCGATAATACACCGCCTTTTCTCTTTAAGTGCTGTGTAAGTACCGGAAAATATTCAAATATTTCCTCAACTTTTTTTGCATAATCCACCTTGTGTGCCAATGCCCCAAGTTCAAGATTTTCCTGCACCGTAAGCTGTGGTATTATCTCCCTGCCCTGCGGAACATATGCTATTCCTTTTCTTGAACGCTCATACGGTTTTAGTTTTGTCACTTTATCTGAATTAAGACTTATATCTCCCGTTTTTGCCGGAAGAAGTCCTATTATGCTTTTTAATAATGTTGTCTTTCCAACACCGTTTCTCCCAAGTAAAATAAGTTTCTCGTCATCTTTTATCTCAAATGATACATTATAAACAACCTGACTTTTTCCATAACTTACCGATACATCATCTACTTTTAACATAGCAAGCCTCCTTAATCAGTTTTCAGATATACACGCACAACCTCAGGATTTGAGGTTATGTCATCATAACTTCCCTCGGCAAGTATCTCGCCCTGGCTGAGTACCGTTATCTTCTCTGAAATCTGTTTTACAAAATCAATATCATGTTCTACCACGATTAATGTTTTATCTTTCATCACATTTAAGATAAGTTCACCTGTCTTGTATGTTTCATCCGCCGTCATTCCCGCGGTAGGCTCATCAAGTGTTATTATCTCAGGATTTTGTGCAAGAACCATACCTATTTCAAGCCATTGTCTTTGTCCGTGTGAAAGATAGTTTGGAAGTATTTCTTTTTCATCTTTTAGATTTATCTGTTCCAGAATTTCGTCTATTTTTTCCTGAATGTTCTTTTTTCTTCGATATGTAAATGTCTTTAATAAACTGCTGTAACCAGAAAGTGCAACTTCTACATTTTCCTCGACCGTCATATAATCAAATATATTCGGTCCCTGAAATTTTCGTCCTACTTTAAATTTATCCGAAATTTCATATGCATCTTTGCCCGCTATATTTTTGCCATCTAAAAGTATGCTTCCATATGTAGGCTTTGTTTTTCCTGTTATCATATCTATTATGGTGGTCTTTCCCGCACCATTTGGTCCGATAAGCGTTCTGAGTTCACCCTTTTCAATCGTCATGTTCACTTCATTGACAGCACGAAAACCGCTAAATTCAACCGTCAGATTTTTTAATTCAAGATAGCCCATATAGTCACCTCTTTCTACGCTTTCTTTTTGGTTCTGCGATTATACTGGATATTTTTCAATGTTCCTATAACACCGTTTGGCAGGAACAATACGACTACTATCAAAATCACACCGAGTACAAGCTGCCATATCTCTCCAAAACTGCTTGACAATTTACTCTGCAGAAAACTTACAAACAATGCACCTATCATCGCTCCTGAGAGATTTCCCCTGCCTCCCACGGCAAGCCATACAAGCATCATTGTTGAAAATGTGACACCCGCACTTTCTATTGAGATAAATGATGTCATCGGTACATAGAGCATACCTGCATATCCTGCTATTGCTCCCGCAATGGCAAATAATGTCATCTTAAACACTGCCGGATTGTAACCTAAGAAACGAAGTCTTGCTTCATTATCTCTTACCGATTTGATGACTTTTCCAAATCGTGATTCAGTAATCCATAAACACAAAATATAAATAACAACAAGTGATATAAATGCTATGTAATACCACTGCACTATGCTTACCGGATGCCCGCCTATCGTTATCTTATTCAGTCCTAAAGCAATTCCGTTGACACCGCTTGAACCTCCGGTATAAGACTGGTTTGTTGTTATAAAAAGTTCAAACAACCCCGCAAATGCAAGCGTTATAACATTGTAAAATACACCTTTTATCTTGCTCGTAAAAATAAAATAACCAAGTACAAGTGCAACAAGTGCCGGAATTAAAACTCCGAGTATTATCGCAACAGGAATACTTTTGAGTGGTGCATAAATTGCCGGAAGTTTCCCAAGACTGCTCATAAATGCAGGAAGTCCGTCCTGACAGGCTAGAGAAATTCCAACGATATAACCGCCCATTCCAAAAAATACCGCAAAACCGAGATTCATCAGACCGCCATATCCCCAGAGGATGTCGAGTGCGAGAGCAGCAATCATATATGTTATAAATTTTCCTAAAATCTGTGTACTGTATAAATTTGCCACAAACGGTACAAATGCAAGTGCAATTATCACTATAATTGCAAGATATTTGTCGATGGTAGCTTTTTTTAATCTTTCTTTCATGGTACTGCCTCCTTTCCTATCTCTTATCCTTTGCTGAGAACAATCCCTGCGGCTTAAATCTGATAACAACTATTATCACGACAAATATAAGAAGTTTTGCCGTTACAAGACTCATAAAACTTGCCATTACCGAAACTGCTTCCTGAATGACTACCGAGCCAAACAGCGAGCCAACGATAGAATTTAATCCGCCAAGTATAACAACTAAGAAACTGTCTACGATATAGTCAGTTCCCATTCCGGGTGATACACTTGAAACAGGAGCGAGAAGTATTCCCGCAAGTCCTGCGAGTGCACATCCGTATCCGAATGTTATCTTGTCGATAATACCTGAATTTACACCGAGACACTGTGTCATTTGTCTGTTCTGTGTGATGGCTCTAAGCTGCATTCCATAAGATGTTTTATAAAACAATCCGAGTGTAACAAAAAGAACTATTAATGCCATCATTATAAGAAACATATCGTAATAAGGAATTGTCACACCTCCAAGATGCAGGCTTCCTTTTATCGGCATTGCAAGATTTTGATTTTCAGGTCCGAATATCATTCTCACTATCTGCTGTATGATATATGTAAGTGCAAAGGTTACAAGCAATGTCTCCGCAACCTTGCCATAAATCTTTCTTATCAGAAAATGTTCTATCAATGCTCCTATAAGTCCCGTTGCAATGACGGTCAGGATAACCGCCACCGCAAAAGGAAGGTGGAGACTGTTCACAAATACACATCCAAAGTATGCACCGAGCATTATCATCTCTCCATGAGCCATATTTACAACATCGAGCATACCGAATGTAATAACAAGCCCTATGGCAACGAGAAACAATTCCGCCGAGCCGCTTATTCCATTAATTATCTGAGAGACAACTAACTCCATATACATTCCTCCTAGTCATCATTTTATACATATGTAAAACTGTGCCTGCGTCAGTATTTGTTATATCCTCGCAATTAACACAACATATAATCCGTTTCACAAGTCTTTGATATTTTAGTCTGTAACCGGTTCTACGAGTCCGTCAGACTTTGAAACAATATCAAATGTAAGGTCTTTATTAACTTTTCCAATATAGATTGGAAGCCATGCGTGATGATTTTTCTCGTCCATCTTTATCTTTCCTGCCGGACAGCTTATCTCCATTCCTGCTGCCGCTTTTACAATATCAGCAGGTTTTGTCGAACCGACTTTTTCAATGGCATCCGCAAGCATATACACACCTGTATATGTAGACTCCGCACCGTTATTGACTGTTGTGTCAGTGCCGTATTTTTCTTTGTATTTCTTTACAAACTCATCTGATTCTGTAGTTCCAAGAACATTAAAATAATTAAAGCATGAATATGTTCCGACTGCTGCCTTGCCGATACCTTTTACAGTTCCCTCATGACAGGCAACTGAGCATATTGGAGTCTTTTTCATATCTATTCCGTACTGTGAGCAGTCTGAATAAAATGATACTGAATCATTACCTGCAACTGCTGAGAATATAACATCAGGCTTTGCACTCTTAATCTTATTTACGATAGAAGCAAAATCCGTTGTTCCTGACGGTGCATACTCCTCACCGACACATTCAGCACCGAGGTCTTTAAGTTTCTTCTTTGCATAACTTATAGTATTTTTAGGAAACTCATAATCTGAACCAACAAAGAATATCTTCTTTCCGATATTTTTTGTTATATATGGTAAAAATCCGTCTACCTGCTGACTTGGAACAGTATTTGTATAAAGAACATTGTCAGATGGTTTTTCACCCTCATAAAATGTATTATAAACAAGCAGGTTATCATATTTTTCGATAATAGGCTCTACTGAAAGTCTTGTCGATGTTGAGTTTGTTCCGACAATCGCACACACCTTGTCATTTAATATAAGTTCCTGTGCTTTCTCGGCTGCCATTGAAGGGTCTGAACCGTAATCGCTGTAGATTGCCTTAATCTTTTTGCCGTTTATTCCGCCTTTTTCATTTATCTCATCGATTGCCATCTGTGCACAGTTTTTCATAGGCGTTTCTGAAATTGAAAAATCACCTGTTGTACTGAGCAAAACTCCAACTTTTATAGTATCGCTCTTGTCGCCTGAGTCTGATTTTGACTCACTGCTGATAGCTGAGTCACAGCCTGTCATTCCAAAAACCATCGCCGCCGCTAAAACTAAAGATAATAATTTCTTTCTCATATATGCCTCCATTCCTGCACTATACTTTGTGCAAATCATATTTTTTTCTGTTAAACACTTTTTAATTTACGGCTTTCTGCCTTTTATTAAAAAAAGCCATTTGTCTTAAACAAGTTAATTTGTTGTTATAAAAAAAGAAGCCTCAAAGCCATATTTTCATATAACTTTTAAGACTCCTTTGTCTCATTTTTATCATTGCAATTTTCAATTTTCTTACCACGGCACTCCATCTGATATTTCACATATTGAATAATAACATCAGCACATCTTGTCCTGCCGACCTTGTCACTGTTTACAAACAAATCATAATTTGTAGGATTTGTCCAATCCTTTCCGGTATAATACCTGTAATAATCTGCCCTGTACTTATCCGTCTTTTTAATAAGCCTGTTCGCCTCTGCCTCGGTTACTCCCATCTTTGAAACAATCGACTTCACGCAGGCATCTCTCGGTGCATCAATATATATTCTGAAAACATTATCAAAGTAATCAAGAATATGGTCAGCACATTTGCCAACGATAATACAGGATTCACTAAGTGCAAGTGACCTTATTATCTGTGCCTGAAGATTAAAAAGATTAATGTCTGATTCAAAAGCTTTTTCCTCAGGTGATGCGACCGTTATTGTCGGAATCCCTTTTAAACGCTTTGAAAAAATACTTCCCCGCAGCCTTTCATCCGTCTGCTCAAACAATGTTCTGTTTAGACCGCTTCTGTCAGATGCCATGTCAAGGATTTCACGCTCATAACACGGAATCCCCAGCTTTTTTCCAATCTCTAAAGCAATCTGCTTTCCGCCGCTGCCAAAACCACGGGCAATCGTAATAACAAAATTGTTCATCTCACACCTCATTTCTACAAAGCCTGTAAGCCTGTTTTCAAAAGCAATACAACATCTTAAATCATTGACTGTCACACTTATGTTGTGAACAACGGCCTTAAATCTGCATTTTCTGCCGTTAATCAGTTAATACTAAAAAAGGGAAACAACATAGAAAATTTATTTTCTATCCTGTTCCCCTTTGAACAAGACCCAGTATAGCAATGTAATATATTATTTCATATGTGCACCATGCACAAATGATAGTGCATTATTTTGTGCACACAATACATACCATTTAATAAAGAAAACTATTGCCATATTGATATTTCTTATCATTTACTCCGACTGTCGCAGATACTTTCTTATTTTAAAAGCAAATCTGAGATTAAACCTTGTTCCGGCACTGTTTAAGTCTATTCCAAGTATCTCCTCAACCCTTATTATCCTGTAGCGTATGGTATTTCTGTGCATATAAAGATATTCCGCTGTCTCCCCGATATTGCATCCGAAATCAAGATATGTTTCAAGAGTATCAATATAATCGCTGTTATTCTCTTTATCATATGATATAAGCTCGCCAAGTCTTTGCATCATAAAATCTTCAAGTTCAACATCATTACCAAGTTCAAAGAAAAAACGGTATATACCTATCTCCTCAAAATACCTCGCCGAATGACAAATATTATATCCTCTCAAAAGACGCATTGCTTTCTTTGCTTCGTCAACGCACTCTTTCATTCTCTCAGGTTTATAGAAAATACTGCTCACACCTGCACTGACTGTATTGCCGTTAAGTTTATCCCCCATATCATGCTGCACGGCAGATAAAAAACGATTGACAATGTCTTTCACCGGCTCTTTCTGTGACAGTTCAAGCACAACAACAACACCGTCCTCATCAGGATAGACAACACTAAATAATGTCAATGAAAGATTTATTGGCATCACTAATGCAAGTTCCTCTATCATCTTCCCGTCAAAATCTGTTTTATCAAAACTGAAAAAAATTGCGATATGCTGCTTTTCATTTTTATAATTAAAATTGGCAAGTCTCAAAATTGCGTGCTGCTCATCACCATACAAAAGTTCTTTCATAAAAAGATTGCTCTCATCCTGCCTGTTCCTGTCCTCAAAAAGAGAATAATAAAGCTGCGGAACCGCCTGTGTAACCGCTGTCTCATACGGTATGATTATCAATGGAATACCCTTTTTTGCGGCATACAAAACAATATCTTCCGTTATTTCAGCCATCTCCGTATGTTTCTCAATAATCAGCCCTGCCGCCTGTTTATCCGTAAGACAGTCTATATATTTTTTGAGATTATCATCAAATTCTTTATTGTTTTTATCTCCAAAAGCCGTATCACACACAAAAAAGGCACCGCCCCTTTCTGCCTTTTCAGGAATATTGCTGCCATCTGACACATAAACAGCTTTCACCTGATGTTCTCCTCTTGTATCCCCCACCAGAACTGTTGCACCTTCAAATGGTTCAAGTCTCATTATTTCCTGAAAAAGCATGGCAATGCCTCCCTAAACTTTTAAAAATTTCAGGTTACTTACTCATATCTATCTAATATAACCATCATTTAAAACTTACTCTGTTGCCTGAATAGCATCGTAACCTGTTTCTTTTGTCCTTATCTTCTGTGCTGTTCTTATCTCATAACTGAAAATCTTTCCGTCACCTGTCTCGCCGGTAAATGCTGCCTCCTGAATGGCATTTATCGTCTTTTCCTCCCATTCCTCGGAGGAAACAACAATCTCAAACTTAATCTTAGGCTGCATCTGCATATCTACCTGCATACCTCTTACGATTTCCTTATAACCTCGCTGAATACCGCAGCCCATAACCTGCGAAACAGTCATTCCGTTTACACCTATCGCATTTAATGCCGCTTTTACATCTTCAAACTTTTCTTCTCTTATAAAAGCATCTATCTTAATCATCATACAATATTACCTCTTTTCTGCACACTGTTTTTATGCATATCAATTCCGCACATAAACTAATCCATATTTCCTGCACACTGTTTTCCTACTGGTCAAGTCCGTTGAAACTTGGATATGCACTCTCACCGTGCTGTGAAATATCAAGTCCAAGCTGTTCCTCACGCTTATCTACACGAAGCGTAGTAAACAATCTCACGATTGCAACACATATCAAAGTTCCTACAACTGCAACTGCCGCTGTTACAAGAATACCAACTATCTGTGCAGCAAACAAGTGATAATCACCAAATATAAGTCCATCCCATTTTGCCGTACTGTTTATTGATTTCTGTGTAAATATACCTGTTGCGATTCCGCCCCAGATACCACCGATACCGTGGCAGCCAAAAGCATCGAGTGCATCGTCTATCTTAAGTTTCTTCTTGATAAGAGAAACTCCAAAGTAACATATCGGACTAACAAGAGCACCGATAATAAATGATGCCCATATCGGAACAAAACCTGCCCCCGGTGTGATTGCCACAAGACCAACAACAAGACCCGTTGAAGCACCTACAAGTGTTGTCTTTTTACTGATAAGAGTATCTATAAGCATCCACGAAAGAAGTGCTGAAGCTGCCGAAATTCCTGATGTCATAAAAGCATGGGCTGCAAGACCATCTGCTTTAAGTGAACTTCCCGCATTAAAACCAAACCAGCCAAACCAGAGAAGTGATGCTCCAAGCACAACAAACGGTATATTGTGAATACGGTATGTCGTAACTTCATAACCGCGTCTTTTTCCCAAAATGATGGCTAATACAAGGGCACTGACACCTGAACTTATATGAACCACATCTCCTCCTGCAAAATCAACGGAACCTATTGCTGCAAGCAGTCCGCCCTCGCCCCATACCATATGAGCCATCGGATAATATACAATAACAGACCATATTGCAACAAATAAAAACAATGCCTTAAACTTCATCCTTCCTACAAGAGAGCCTGTTATAAGTGCAGGTGTTATCATTGCAAACATCATCTGAAATGCACAGAACACAAGATGCGGTATCGTATCCGCATATGGTCCCGGTTTCATACCAACATTATTCAATCCTATCCATCTTAAATCCCCTATGATTCCCCCATGATTGCCGCCAAAGGCAAGAGAATAACCAAACAACGCCCACATAACAACTGAAAGTCCCATAATAGAGACACAAGCCATCATTGTATTACATACATTTTTTCTTCTTACAAGTCCCCCATAGAAAAATGCAAGTCCCGGCGTCATAAAAAACACAAACGCCGTACTTATAAGCATAAACGCTGTATCACCTGAATTCATAAATAATTACCTCTCTTTCATATTTTTAATTCCCAAATTTTTTAAGATAAAATTTCAAAAAACAACAATGTTTCTAAAACCACCGTCATTACCGCCGGCAAAATATAATGACCGCTAAAAGTTTTTTAGAAAACAAAAAGATGCCTAGAGCTTTTTCAAGCTTTAGACATCTTCGTCATGGTTTGTATGATAGCACAATCGTTTATGGATTGCAACCATTTTTTTACAGAAATATCCCAAAATTGTGATGACATATATTATACCAACACTGATCTTCATATTATTCAGGAACTTGAAAACAAAGATATTGACCTTATTATGAGGTCTTTATCAGGATTAAACTAGATAATTTTAATGTACACGCTGTAATCGACCTAAATAAACCTACTTGCATTATAAAAATGGCATCACACTACATTACGAGCATTTTTATTTCTGAACTAAGACTAAACTTATTTAAGCAATGGAAAGATTTTATCCATCAAATCGTCACTAAACTCTTTAATCATCGTCTTATTAAACTTAAACTTTGGCGATATTGGATTTTCAACCGTATCCCTGTATTCTGCATACTGTGCATTTTCTTTTAAAACGCTTTCATTTTCGGGCTTTCCGTTTTTATAATGGTATGCCCCAAATTTTACATCTTCCCTGTTCAAAAACCATTTATTTGTAAAATTATCAATTTCTTTATCAATAATATCTGAACGCATCTTATTGAAAATAACAGACACATCCTGTCCCAGATATTTTTCCCTGTCATTTTCAATATCAGTGATAAGCATATGCAGCATTTCACCAACTTTTTGGTTATCCTTAGAAAATTCGTCAACCATCTCTCTAATCTCACTTATTTTGGCTTGAAAATCTGACTGCGTAAAACCATCTTTATTTTGATTTATCGACTCTAAAACCCCCTGTAATAATTCCATGATATAATCGAAATCAATACGAAGTTTATTGTATGCTATCAGATCATAATCATCTAATACCAATACCACATCTTCAACATCTATTTCGTCGTCATCAGGTTTTCTAAGTTCTTCCATCACATTTTTATACATTGCTGCATAATCTTCATATTCATCTTCCGAAAATTCAAAATCTGACAACATTTTATCATCATATGAAGAAAACGCTTTCAGATGAGCAAAATCATGATCCAGGTCACGGAACAGTTTGACAAATGATTTTTTCTGCTTTTTAGATAATAAAGCTATATCCTCAGGCTTTCTTGCAAGACCATGAATAGCCCTTATCGAAATTGAAAATGACTTTTTAACATCCTCAAAATCCTCAGCAAGAGTCTCTCCGTCACCTCCAAGAGAATACATCCTCAATGCACAGTCAATCGCCTCTTTAAATTCATCCGGTGACTGAAATGTAACAACCTGTCCATATTGTTTTGTATCATCAAAAAGTCTGTTTGTTCTTGAGAAAGCCTGTATTATCTCCTGAGGTTTCATAGGCTGCCTGTCAATAAAAATTGTTGACAGACACGGTGCATCAAATCCTGTAAGAAGCCTGTTTACAACTATGACTATATCGAGCTGCTGACTTCTCTCTAAATACCTCTTTTCCTTTCTCGCAAGACGGTCATTAAGATTTGCATTATATGCACTGATGCCCTCTACCTTATAACTTGTTCCAAACATTTGATTATAATCATCAAGTGATTTTTGCATCTTATCCTGATTTACTTTTGATGCTTCTTCATTTTCCGACACAGAATATGTAATTGCAAACTTAGGGAAATCAGGCAATGCCTTTTTTACTTTTTCACATATTTTTAATTCGTCATTTTCCTGTTTGATTTCATTAATCAGGTCATAATACTTTTGAGCTATAGCAATAGATTTTACTGTCAATATTGCCTCATAACTTCTGCCTTTTCCTTTTTCCATGCCAAACTTTGTGTATGATTGATTCAATATAACATCAAGCACACTTCTCATATGTTTTTTATCTTCATACACGGATTCATCAGTATCTTTATCCTTATGTCCAAGCGTTTCAACCATAAAGCCAAGTACAGCTTCATCATGTATAGCCTCTTTAATCGTATAACTGTGAAGAAGTTTTCCATATAACTCTTCTGTAGTCTGCGGAAGATCCCCTTTTCTTTCATAACCGTTCTCTTTAAAAATCGGAGTTCCCGTAAAACCATACCACAGTGAATTTACAAAAAATCGTTCTAAAATCCTTTTAGTTTCAGGTGTAACTGCACGGTGACATTCATCAACCACAAAGGCAACCTTTAATTTTTTTATCCTCTCATACTCTTTTGTTCCCTCTTTCAAACGCTTATTAACCATAGTCTGCATCTTCTGCCTTGTAGTAACTATCATCTGACGGTTTCCGTCTGACAATTTCTTTATAAGTGTATCTACATACTCTGTGTCATCAACATCAATCGTGTCATTATCCGCATAAGACTGAAAAGCCATCTTTGTCTGCATATCAAGGTCTTTTCTGTCAATAAGAAATATTGTTTTTTCAATCGAAGGAATATCCATCAAAAGATTTCTAGTCGCTTTATATGAAGTCATGGTCTTTCCCGAACCTGTAGTATGCCATATAAAACCTGAAATCCCTTTCTTTGAGGCATTACGCATAGCCCTTATTGCATGAATCTGATAAGGTCTGAGTATAAGAAGTTTCTGTTTATCATTATCAAGCACCGTATATTTTGTCACCATCTCATGTGCTTCCGGTATTTTTAATACTGAATTTGCAAAATCAAGATACTCACACACAGGCACATTATTTTCATCAATCCATCCTGTTATAAACTTTTTATTTAACTCGGTATCTCTTGCCGCTGAAAAATATTTAGTATCTACTCCGTTGCTGACAACAAACATCTGGATATTAGAATAAATCCCATGAAACTTACCCTCACTGATATACTTTTTAATCTGACGGAACCCATCCATATAAGAATGATTTTTATTTTTTAATTCAATATGAATCATAGGGATTCCATTTATAAGCAAAGTCACATCAAATCTTCTGTCTCTGGTTTCTTCGTCATCCGCTCCAAATGCCTGATATTGATTTATCACCTCATACACACTTGTTCCACCGGCAACATGTTCATTGTTCATAACGAGCAGATGCAATACATCATTACCACGCTGAACATGAACATAAACCTTTCCATTCTCACCCACAAGCCATTTTGCAGCATCATAAAAGGAGGCATGAGAAAGATCATTTTTTATCTTCGCAAACTCAGAATCACTAAGCGGTTCATCATTTAATTTAGCCTTATTATTCTGTTCTAATATATATTTGAAATTGTCCCATAACTGTTCTTCCGTTCTTATATCCGGTCTGTATGTCCACTGGGACTCTCCCGTACAAAGCTGCTCGATCAATCGTTTTTCTATAACCGCCTCTAATTCCGCCATAACTTCTTCCTCTCATATTTCAACTTTAACCTATCCAAAAATCTTATTTTACACCTCATATATATATTACACTGTCTGCATCAACTCTTTCTCGATTTCTTTTATATCTTCCTGTGTCAGACTCGTAAAAAACTCTGGTATATCCTCTATTGATAACTTCCCTGCTTTTATCATCTTTATTGCATTTTCTTTTGCTTCTTTTGTTGCTTTTTTTGTTGCCTCTTGTGCTGCTTTTTTTGCTGCTTCTTCTGCTGCATGATATTTTTCATACTCTATATACTCACGCAATATTTCTTTCTCATCATACATAGCCAACATAATAGACACAACCTCCTTTTCCCTGCTTTGCAAATATTCTCTTAATACATTTTTATCCTTGCAAATGCGAATTGTCTCCATGATTGTTTCTCTTGTTCTTCCATACTGTTTCATCTGCTCATTATAAACTTTTGTAAATGTCACATACTGGCTTATAATGTCATCTTCATCCGTTCCATATAATACCTTAACTTTTGCATCAATAAATCCGGTATGTCCTCCGAAAAACGCATCGGATAAGCTGATATATTCAGGATGTTCTTTTCTGTCTCCTGTATAAATCACATATAATTCAGGCTTTGGCATCTTTATTTTTCGGCTTGCATAAAGATTTTGCTTTGTTCTTTTAAAATAATCCTGATATGTTGTCATTAAGTATATCAAACTTCTTATCACGATATTTTCTGTCCATGTTGATTGTGCTTCCACTAATATAACAAGCCGGTCTCCTACCAGAAATCCCAAATCATTGTAAATATCATCCGTTAATATATTATGAATTGTTATATCCTTTAATTCAGCTTCAGTTACATCTTTATCCTCCGGATGTATTGTCTTATATAATTGTATAAGATACTTTTTGTCCTGAAACAAATTTGTAAAGACACTATCTTTAATCGTATATTTTGCTATATCCGTTTCGTTTAATCTATCCATTATCGTATTTTCATTCTCCAAAACATCACCTCTCCTTAACTTCATCCCACTCTCTACACTGTTTGCATCAACTCTTTCTTGATTTCTTTTATATCCTCTGGTGTCAGACTTGTAAAAAACTGCGGTATATCCTCTATTGATAACTTTCCTGCTTTTATCATTTTTATTGCATTTTCTTTTGCTTCTTTTGTTGCTTTTTTTGCTGCTTCTTTTGCTGCATGATATTTTTCATACTCTATATACTCACGCAATATTTCTTTCTCATCATACATAGCTAACATAATAGATACAACCTTTACAAATAAAATTTATTGTCTGTTACTCTTATATTTATTATAACAAATATAAATTTTTCTTCAATAAGATACCAATCATTTTAATTTTCTTGTGCATTTATAATACTTTTTACAACTTTTACACTTACACTGATGAAGAGTGATGAGGCGGTCTATGAACTGAAAAAAGTTGCCAATTTTGCCCTGCTCTTCATTATTTGGAAATGGAATTTCCAAATTACTTACTTGCTTCAAAGATAGATTTGGCTGTGCCCCTATTGTAGGATTTTGCTTTATAAAATCCTCTACTGTTCTTCCCTTTAAAACAATTGTAATATAATCAATTACACCTTCATTTAACCTTATTATTGCTAATGCTTGATTAGTATTAGCTGGCAAAACACTTGATTTTACTTTACTTACACGTCCTAATGTTCCCGCAATAGAAAATAAAATATCATCTTCTTTCAACTGTGAACGTTTTAGATATCCTTCATGCTCCTCTGCAGTAATTTTGGTAGTATTCTCTATTTCTCCATTATCTGGATTAATATTTTCAACTTTAATAAAATTTATCTCACCTAACCCTGATTTATCTTTTGGAGTTGTCCCTTTTGTTATCAAAGATGTCACCTCCCCCAGCTTACGCTGTTCCCAAGTTAAAGTATCTCATCCTTATTTAACCCCTGCACCCTATCAGAACCTTTTTGCCCTTAAATGCGAAACCATACTTTTTAATATTATCTATTGGTATTCCTTTTGCACTCAGATTTGTCTCATACTGCTTTTCTTCAATCTGTATAAGAGCATTTTCTACAGTTTCTTCCAGAGAGTCTTCCTTTCTTGGATTATAGACTTTAAACTCTAAAATAAAAGCCTCTTTACTCCTATCTTTTGGCTCTATCATTACATCATACCGCCCAAAACCACTCTCACGATTTGAAGTCACAATATAATCCTCTGCCAAATCAACAAGCAACCCCAATACAAACCCATGGTAAAATCTCTCCGGCTGTAATTTTGAAGGTTTTGTTCCAACATCAAAATTGCTGAATATTTCCTCAGAAATCACATTCATATACTCATTCATTGCTTCAACATCATTAATTAACAATGCTTTTACAAACGCATTATAGTTTCCTGCTGACTTTTTGAACCAACCTCTCACCATATCATAAAACATATCCAAGACTTCCATATTTGTCAGTGAAAGTTCATACAGTTGTCTCTTTCCAACTACTTTTTTTTCAATAGAAACTACTTTCAAATAACCACTTGCTAGCAAAAGACTCCAAACTGCTTCCGAATCATCATCCAGTTGATTATATACTATCTGCTCATCAATAGGACACAATATATTTTTGCCTTTTAACAATTCTTCAAAAACGGATTTTAAATCTGCATCTCCTTCTCTTACAAGTTTACTTACCAATCCATTACTACTGGTATTTGCCCAATATGTATCTATCTTTCCTTTATCCAGAAAGTTTAAAATAGACCACGGATTATAAATATCTGTTATTTTTCCAAACACAAACCCATCATACCATTTTTTAATTTCTTCTTTTTTATCCCCATATCCAAATTTCTCAAGCGAATTAAATACTTCTTCCTCAGTAAAACCAAAAGCCGTCATATATTTGTTTGATGTTGTTGTAACCACCTCAAGATTGTTTAAATCAGAAAAAACCGACTCCTTACTCACTCTTGTTATTCCTGTCATTATCGCTCTTTCAAGATATGGATTAGTTTTAAATGTAGAATTAAACAGACTTCTTGTAAATGAAGCCAACTCATCCCAAAATCCATTTACATATGCCTCCTGCATAGGCGTATCATATTCATCAAGAAGAATTATTACTTTTTTACCATAATAACGATACAAGTAGTCTGATAACTGATACAAAGACAAAGAAGCATCACTGTCATCCATATTTTCCGAGACCCGCCTAAAATATCTTTTATCCGCCTCGCCCAGCAAACCGGTAAACAAAAGAAATGAATATTCTTCATAAAGTTTTGTAATTAGTTGACATATTTTCTTTCTTGTCATCGGAAAATTTTTTTCTTTTATATTCGCAAATGACAGACTAATCACAGGATATGTTCCCTGCAACTGCCTGTACTCTTTTTCCTCCCATATTGAAAGTCCCTCAAACAAATCTTCTCTATCTTTATAATCTACCGAAAAAAACTGTTTAAGCATACTCATATTAAGAGTTTTCCCAAATCGTCTCGGACGGGCAATAAGCGTTGCCTTATCTTTGCTCTCCCACCATTCACGAATAAAATATGTCTTATCTATATAAAAACATTTACCATCCCTGATTTCATCAAATTCCTGTATTCCTATTCCAATTTTTTCAGTCATAAAAATGCTCCTCTCCGTGAAAACATTTATCCTCTAATATAAATTAAGAGTTTCCTGTTTTTCATTCTACTAAACTTTCTCCCTAACCTGCATCAGTGCATATCCTAGCAGATTTTGACCTCTCCACTCGTCAATGTTTAATCTTTTTGGATCGCTCATAGACAATCCTATACCCCATATTTTATCTCTCACGGCACATTCCGCCAGCATTGCATCACCTGTGTTTTTTAACATCTTTTTAAGTGAATAATTCTGAGAAAATTTTGCCAAAAGTCCCTCGTACACAATAATCTGTCTCTTTCCATTCCAAATATTATCATTATAATTTGAAATCTGCCGTCCTAATCTTTTAATTTCTGCAACATCATTTATTGAAAGAATTTCTTCTGCTATTTTTTTGTCAGAAAAGCAAACAGCTTTTTTATACATCATGTACTGCTCCATCGATGAAAATTCAATTTCATCAATAGAAAAATCTGAATGAAACCAATTACTTAAATAACCATTTTCCTCATCAGGATTGTGAAAACAAATTATCTCCATGATTTTACCTCACTTTCTGTATTACAATTCAAAATAATGCACTAATTACTTCCGTTACTTTTATCACTCTCCTTTTGCAAACATATTTTGTAACATATATTTTTTCACATTTTTTAATTCTTCGCACTTTCGTTGATGAAGAGTGATGAGGTGGTCGAGGGTATTGATAAACACCGATATTTTTCTTTGTTCCTGAATTTGCGATGGCATCTCAATATTAACATCTTTAAAAAAAGCTTCTACATCCACATTTAATAGACCATGATTTCTTGCTCCCTCAGCACATATTGCAGACACATCATGATACCAACTTAATGTGTCAAAAAAACACTCCAAATAGTCTGAATCAACTTCATCCGTTTCAATAGAAAAACAAATATACAATGTCGATAAACAGCCCTGTTCATAAGCATTTAACCGCTTAATCGAACCGTAATCAAATCCTTTAGAATAACTTTTATTATATGCAAATTCACCTTTTTTCAAAAGGTAATAATTACTCATATCTTTGGCTGCAATAACTTTATTAAAAAAGTCTCTCTGGTCAATCAAGCCATATTGTGATGCTATTGTAAGTGGCAAATCAGATTCATTATTCTTGTTTTTTCTGGTTACTCTTACACATACCTCCCCCAGCTTACGCTGTTCCCAATCGTTCGTAAATCCATTAAATCTGATTTCCGGATTTTTCTCTCCTTTTTTCGGAAACATTTTTTGAAGCATAATTTTTTTTACTTTTTTCACCTCGTCACACTTTCGCTGATGAAGAGTGATAAGGTGGTCGAGGGTGGAGAAATAGGCTCCGATTTTTGTCTGTTCTCTGTATGATGGATATCTCTCTTCAAACTGCATCACATCATTAACTGACAAATTTGTTTGCTTATTTCCATCATCGAATTTCAGGAAATATTTATTTCTATTCATCAAAATGTGTAAGAAATATGAATCTGTATGTTCATTAGGCGTGATACCTGCTATACGTTGATTTAACGTGTATTTTCCACTTTCATCAACCAAAAAAGTTCTTGCAATAGCTCTTCCATTTGGCACATCACTTAATACAAATGCAATTTCTCCTTCATACAACGGTTCTATCTGTTCAGCTGAAAACTTTCTTACTTCTCCGTCTGTAGAAACAAATTTTGAATTTACAACAACATATTTTCCAGTTTCTGAAATATTATTTTCATGTGCTTTTCCATTTCTATATTCAGCCACTTCCCCCAACTTACGCTGTTCCCAATCGTCCTCAAACCCTGCGAACCTAATATTCGGTTTTTTCGCCATAATCACACCTCCCTAAGCACTTTGATAAGCTCGTTCACTGCATTTTTTGTTTCCTCATTGCCAAAAGTAAGCTCTTTCATCATTCCAAGCAATGAATCCGTGCTTTCTTTTATACCTTTATCTGTTTCTGCCATATCTTTTGTCAACGCATTAAGGTCTATCTCAGGTTCTTCCTCTGTTGTATCTACATATCTCGGTATATTAAGATTAAAATCATTTGATTTAATATCTTCATAAGATGCAAGATATGCCTTTTTTTCAACTGTTTTCCTGTCCTTATAAAGTTTCAGAACACTTTCTATATGTTCATCTTTCATTTCATTCTGTTTTTTCTCTTTTTCATAAAATTCAGTACCCGATGCATCTATAAACAATACATCTCTGCCCTCACGGTGCTTTTTTAATACAACGATACAAGTCGGTATTGATGTATTGTAAAACATATTTGCAGGCAATCCTATTACAGCATATATTGAACCATTTTCCAAAAGTGTCTGCCTTATCGTTCCCTCTGCTGACCCACGGAACAATACTCCATGCGGCAACACGATTGCCATAGTTCCCGTCTGCTTCAAATGATAAAATCCATGCAATAAAAAGGCATAGTCAGCTTTAGATTTTGGTGCAAGTTTTCCACCATAGTCCATAAATCTTTCATCCTGCTTAAATCCCTCAGCAGCAGACCATTTTGCTGAATACGGCGGATTCATTGTTACTACATCAAACTCTGTTTCTTCGTCTGTCGGCCAGTCGGCATCCAATGTGTCACCATTTCTTAAATGCTGATTTTCAGGTAAAACCCCATGCAGAAACATATTCATTCTAGCCAGATTATATGTAGACGGCATAAGTTCCTGTCCGTAATATCTTATATAATCAGGTTCTTTTGAATAGTTTTTACAACTAAGCATAAGTGAGCCTGAACCCATACACGGGTCATATACCTGCAATCCCCTTTTTTCTTCAAGACCGTCCATTGCAATCTGGCAAAGCAACTGTGCCGGACCATGCGGCGTATAAAATTCTCCTGCTTTTTTTCCTGTTTCAGATGCAAACTGTCCGATAAGATATTCATAGGCATTACCAAGTACATCTCCTTTTGCATGAATCAGGTCGGCACCCTCAAGCACCTTGATAACCTCAGCTATCGTTGCACTTTGTTTCTGGTCTCCTGTTCCAAGACGATTTGAATACAGGTCAACATCCGCAAATAACCCATTAAACAGTTGGTCTGACTCCTGAATCCTGTTAAATGCCGCTTGGAGTTTTTCTCGATTAAATGAATTATTTTTTGCACTCTTAAGCATACTTACATATGTCATATCCGAATCTAAAGTATAATGAAGTGACTCTTTTAATTCTTCAAGCAAATCTTTTGCATCCTCACTCTCCATCACTTCTTCATAACACTCTTGTGCTTCTTCAAGGCTGTCCGGTTTCTCATCGTTCATCAAATCATATGCCTTTGACAAATACGAATCTGATAAATATTTATAAAAAACCAGACCAAGAAGATATGTTTTATACTCATTTGCATCCATCTTCCCTCTGAGTACATCTGCCCCACTCCATAATACCTGTAATAAATCCTTTCCCTCTGTCATCTTTTGAACCTCCATCTTATATAAATGTAAAATAATGCAATCCATGGCATTAGTTGGGGGCAAAATACCTTTTGATCCCAACATCATTAAAATTATACCATAAATTTGCATTGTAAATAACTTATTCTGCCAAAAACAACTTTCTCCTATCTTCCCCTGCATACCGCACATCCACCTTTGTTTCCCACGCAAAATGCACAATCCTTTATCCTCTCCCCATACTCTTTCTTCGTCACAAGATAAATCCCAACACAACTTTTTGCCGGGTGCATATTTCCGCTTTTATCAACTGACACACCCACTTTCTCTGCCCCCGTTATTTTCACAAGTTTTGGCACCGCTGATATATCCATCCCATAAAATCCCGGTCCAAATGAATCCGTCACATATTTTTTATGCCTTACGCTGTGCTTCCTTTCTATATAACTTCTAATCCAGTCTCTCAACACATCTGTTGCCGCTATCATCAGACATTCGACATAATATTTTTCAAGAAGTGAACTTTCTTCCAACACTTTTTCATCAATATCCTTTATTCCAAATGCGTACAGATAAGCACTGTCTATGTCGCCGTACGCCACATTCATTTTTTCCAGTGCGTTACATTCTATTGTCTGCTCTCCAAATACAAATCCGGCGGTTGTCACCACACTTTCGTCAATCTGTTTAAGAATGACTTTTACTTTTTTCTCACTGAAAAATTTATCATATGCTGCATTTATTATCTCCTTATGCTGTCTTTTCATCTCCGCATCCATTGACTCAAATCCACATGAATGTTCTATTTCCGTCTCCATATCCACAATCAGCTCACTTATATCCACTTCAAGAATTTCATCTTTTGACATAAGGCACTTAAGCACCTCTTCATAATTTGCCGCCCTGTGTGGAAAAGTACATTTTGAACAGTCTTTTATTTTTTCTCCATTTGCCGTCACAAAGTAAACAGGATTTCCGGGACACTTTTCTTTAAGATATAAAGGACAATAGCAGAAAAGGCAATTAAAGTCCTTTTCTGCTATCTCATCTGATACTTTGTGGCATGGAAAATACTCGCATTTCTTATTTGAAAAAAATGAATAATTTTCTGCCATCTTTATTCCTCATTTCATTTTTATTGCTTATTTATTTGCTCTTGCAATCGCTCTTGCTACATGAACTCCACTTGCCGATGCGTGTGACAATGAATGTGTTACACCGCTGCAGTCACCGATAACATAAAGTCCTTTAAGCGGAGTTTCAAGGTTTTCATCTATCTCAACTTCCATGTTATAGAACTTGACTTCAACACCATAAAGAAGCGTATCGTCATTTGCTGTTCCCGGTGCTATCTTATCGAGTGCATATATCATTTCTATAATACCGTCAAGTATTCTCTTTGGCATTACAAGGCTTAAATCACCCGGAGTTGCCGAAAGCGTAGGTGTCACAAATCCCTCAGCTATACGAGTTGCATTGCTTCGTCTTCCTCTTATAAGGTCACCAAATCTCTGCACTAAGACACCGCCGCCCAGCATATTTGAAAGTTTTGCTATGCTCTCTCCATATCCGTTGCTGTCTCTGAACGGCTCTGAAAAATGTTTTGCAACGAGAAGTGCAAAGTTTGTATTTTCAGTGTGTTTGCTTGGGTCTTCATAACTGTGACCGTTTACCGTAACTATTCCGTTTGTGTTTTCATTTACTACAACACCATGCGGATTCATGCAGAATGTACGGACAAGATCCTCAAATTTCGCTGTTCTGTAAACTATCTTGCTCTCATAAAGTTCATCCGTGAGATGTGAAAATACTTCTGCCGGAAGTTCAACTCTGACACCAATATCAACACGGTTTGACTTTGTCGGAATATCAAGCTCTGAACAGACTTTTTCCATCCATTTACTTCCGCTTCTTCCCGCTGATATGATACATTTATCACACTGATAATCACCTTTTGCCGTCTTTATAAGATAACCGTCACCATTCTGTAAAACACTGTCTACAGGCGTGTCAAAATAGAAATCTACTTTGTCTTTAAGTTCTGCATAAAGATTTTCGAGAACAACATAATTCTTATCTGTTCCAAGATGACGGACAGACGCATCAAGAAGATGAAGACCGTTCTGAACACATAGTTTCTTTATCTCTGTATTGGCTGTCGAATAAAGTTTTGTACCCTCACCGCCATATTTAAGATTTAACTCATCTACATAATACATAAGGTCGAGCGCCTTATTTTTTCCTATATATTCATATAAAGTACCGCCAAACTGATTTGTTATATTATATTTACCGTCTGAAAAAGCACCCGCCCCGCCAAAACCGTTCATTATAGAGCAGCTTTTACAATTTATACAGCTTTTTATCTTATCGCCGTCAATAGGGCAGACTCTCTTTTCAAGTGAATGACCTGTCTCAAATACGGCAGCCTTAATCTCAGGATTTTTCTTAACCAATTCATATGATGCAAAAATACCTCCGGGGCCTGCACCGACTATAATAATGTCATATCTCATACGCATAAATCCTCCTTTCAGGACACAAGAGTTACTTAGCCATTAACAAATCCTGACATTCCGTATCAGACCTGTAAATGAAAAATAACTACAAAAATACAGAAGCAGGGCTAAATCCATTTCAAAACTTAACTCGCTTCTGCATTTATTTTACACTATATACATTATTTATGCAATTAAATATGTCAAATTATATGCCCTCAACCATTTTTAAAAGGAGCAGTTTTTCCCCTTTATGGACTATGTCACCACTTAAATCATTTAGCTGGCTGATACTCTCAACGGTCGTGCGGTATTTTTTCGCAATATCCCACACCGGTGTATCTTTTATCGCATAATAACCTACTATTCCGGGCAGTTTATGAAGCCGCTCAAAATCAAGTGGTTCAATATTTACATCAAAAATATAATTCTCCTCAAAATTTGAAAAAGCAATGGCACATAATGTTATATTTGCCTTGACCTCAATTTCCGAACTGTCAAGCATCATAACATTTATGTTGTTTATCTCAAATTGCAATTCATAGTAACATTCAGGACTAAGGCCATCAATCTCGATAACATGACGAAACGGCATTACCACCTTTTCGATAGATAAAGGATTAGAATCATTTTCCGTCATATACAAAACATCAAGCTGCATCACGCCGTCAAGCTGTATCCCGTCTTTTACAACCTGCTGTTCATCAATCGTTATCTTTCCCGTTGTATTGCATATTTGAAGTATTTTATCCTGATTGTCTATATTAAATTGCTCAGAAAGTCTCAAAACACTCTGATTTTTCATAATAAGCCTGTTTAGTGACATAGTCTTTCTTACCGGCTCAAGCTCCATTGCCGTTGAATAAGCATCGTCAAGTATCTGAGTTTCTTTATTCTCATAAAACTTCATTTGCAATTTCAGTGTCAGCTCAAAACTTATTATCCTGTTTTCACCATCCTCATCAGGCTTTCCTGAAAGCTCCCTGCTGCCGACACTCACATCAATATCAGGAATCATATCCTCATTGCAGTTATTACAGTTTATAATCTCGTCAAAAGCCGCTTCTGTCTCAAAATATTCAAGGCTCCGCTCCTCATTTTCAGGAGTATATAAAACAAAAATATTCAAATCCCCCATAAGTCTTACACCATCCTCGACAACTTTAGTCTGGATGTTAAGAGGTCTTATATTATAATACAATATTGAATCAATATTCGGTTTTGCTTTCGGCAGATTTATCTCCTCGTAAATACGATGTATATCATTTTTGCTGATAACAAGATGTGTATATGCTACATTCTTTAACTTTGAATATAATCCCTCCGACTCCGTCATTGCTATATCCTCAGAGTCCGAAAGTGATGACACTGCCTCATAATTATCGCTCACCGGCTTGCAGCAATGTATCCCTATAATGGCATTTATGCTCAGTTTTCTTGAATTTATAAGGTTTGCCTGACAGTCATCAATCTCAAAATGACAGTCAATATCATCTCCCTCCGAAACCTCATCAAGCCCTACCGACTCATCAAAATTTATACTTCCGGAAAGATTATGTACTGGAACAATATCGTCACTGCTCGTATATAAAATAAAATAATCAAGGGTTCCTTTTATGCCTGCCCTGCCGTCAAGTGCCACAACCGAATTAGATAAAATATTTCCCTCTATTTTAATTATCTTATCTATATCGGGTTTGCTGTCAGGAACATTCATATCATTTTCCAATGTAATCTGTGTATCACTGTGACAAACTATCTGATTTGAAGTTATCTGTGCGGTTTTAAGTTCCATAGAAATCTCCTTAAATTTATTTAATTGCCATAGATGATTGCGAAACTAATTATATGTTGTGTTAACTGTGAGATTATGATAGTTTCGCAAATGTCTAATTTTATTGTCAGGGTAAAAATTGCCCCGCTGATATATAATTCATATGCAATAATATTTTATTCAACTGCATCTAAAAATATTACATCTTAGCAACTGTTCAGGCATAAAAAGAGTATCGGCATATAACGAGCTTGTTCATTGTTTGCCAAATTTTCTTTTTATGACAGAATATCAAATAAGACTAACCCAAAATATTATACTTGTGGTAAAATATATTAAGAAACAAAAAGACTGCTTTTTAAACATACGATGCTGTAAGTAACAGTCGGAAATGTCTGTAATATTGATTTGCAAATACAAACATAAAATCAAATACAATGAAAGTCTATAAAATTGATGTTTAAAAAGAGCAGCCAAATATTTATATATAAACAAAAAAAGGATAACAAACATTATGAACAAAGAAACTAAGATAACATATGTAAACAATATAAGCGTTGAAGATTATAATGCACTCAGAAAATCAGTAAACTGGATAAATGTAACTGAAAAAAGGGCAGCAATTGCCCTTAAAAACTCATTTTATCTCTGCGTAGCAGTCTGTGACAATAAACCTGTCGGTATGGCACGCATCGTAAGTGACGGCGGCTATACATATTTCATAACAGATGTAATCGTACACCCGGACTATCAGGGACATCACATAGGTACGGAACTTATACGCCGTGAACTTGACTACATACAAAAAGATGTAGTGGCAGGGGAAACCGTAATGGTAAGCCTTATGGCAGCCTACCATCGTGAAAGTTTCTATGAAAAATTCGGTTTCCACACAAGACCATTCGGAAATCACGGTCCCGGAATGTCAATGTGGGTGTCACGCGATGTAACCGGAAACCCCATGACTTTCTAAACAAACTTGTTCATGCTGCCATCATACTTATAATCGATGGCAGCAAGTTTATTTTCAAGTTCTTCCCTGTCAATGTCAAGTGATTTGCACATTTCTTCAATGTCAGGGTAAAAATCCCTAAGCTGCGTATTCACATAACTAAGCAGCATCACCGGGTCTTTTGGTATCGAATCATTGCTCATTTCAATCCTCCATTCTAAACCGTCCTTTTGCATGGCAGTGCCACTCAAAGTCAATAATATTCGCAAAATACTCTACTTACTAGTAACAGTTCAGTCTTGCATTTCTTACTTTGTACCGCTATTCCATTTTCAGCCAAACAATGATTACTTAGCAGCACTGTTTATAAGACCAACTATCTTTTCTATTGAATTGTTAAGCTGGCTCTTGTTCATTGCAGCTATATACTTTTCTTTATTGTCAAATGCCTCATTTACGGCGGCAAGAAGTTTTTCATTGGTAACTTCCTCCTCCTGAATAACTATACTGTAACCAAGTTTTTCAAATGATGCCGCATTTAATATCTGGTCACCGCGGCTTGCCTGTGCAGACAATGGTATGAGTATATTAGGCTTTTTAAGTGCAAGTATCTCACATATGGCATTTGCCCCGGCTCTTGAAATCATTATATCAGAAGCCGCCATAAGGTCAGGAAGTTCCTCACTTATGTACTCATACTGCACATAACCTTTTGTACCTACAAGTGAGTCATCTTTCTTTCCTTTTCCGCAAAGATGTATTACCTGAAATTTCTTCAAAAGTTCCGTAAGTATCCCTCTTACCGCATTGTTTACGGCAACTGCTCCAAGACTTCCTCCTATTATAAGAATAACCGGTTTTGAATTATCAAATCCACAAAATTTAAGTCCTTTTTCTTTATCTCCCTTAAAAAGTTCTTCCCTTATAGGCGAACCCGTAAGTACAGCTTTTTCCGCTGGAAGATGCTTTAGTGTCTCAGGAAAATTTGTGCATACTCTCACTGCACATGGAATACATATCTTATTTGCTAGTCCCGGTGTCATATCTGACTCATGTATGATACATGGAATTTTTCTTGATTTTGCCGCAACAACAACGGGAACTGATACAAATCCTCCCTTTGAAAATACAACATCAGGCTTAATCTTTTTAAGAAGTTTCCTCGCCTGTGCAAATCCTTTTAATACCTTAAATGGGTCGCTGATATTCTTAAGATCAATATATCTGCGAAGTTTTCCGCTTGAAATCCCATAATAAGGTATTCCCAGTTTTTCTATAAGTTTCTTCTCAATTCCCTCATAAGAACCGATATAATAAATCTCATATCCCGCTTTTTTAAGCTCCGGTATAAGTGCGATATTAGGTGTGACATGACCGGCTGTTCCACCACCGGTTAAAACTATTTTCTTCATTAGGAAATATCTCCTTTCAGATCTATTTTAAATAGGCGTTTGCGAAACTAACTATATGTTGTGCTAATTGTGATACTATTTGTTATATCCGCACAATTTAATCAATATTTATGATAGTTTCGCAATTTTCTGCTTTTGACTCCTGCATCACATTATTATAATACAAAAAACAGAAAGCAACAATATATAGAATTTTTAACATTTTTGTAAATAAATTGAACTTTTTGTAAATCGAAATAGCGATATTGCACAAATTCAAACCGTATTTTTTTGCTAAACCAGCATTTATTATAGTAATTGTGACGAAATCTTTAATATTCTGTGAATAATAATTGCAAATATTTCACAAAAAGGATATTATGATGTTGTATTGAAAAACAAGCACTTAACATGAAAGGAGAAAATTTATGCGACTTCGCAAAAAAGTAATGGCTGTATTATTATCAGCAGCCATGATCGCCACAACAGTTTGTATTCCGGAGAAGAATGTGCAGACTGTTTCAGCATCATCATTCAACAATCTTAATCAGACAGAGATCACCAAAGCAATGGGAGCAGGCTGGAATCTTGGAAACCAGCTTGAAGCATCCTCAAACGGAACACCAAACGAGACAGCCTATGGCAATCCAAAGATTAACGAGGAACTTATCCTTGCGGTAAAAGATGCAGGATTTAAGTCAATCAGAATCCCAGTGTCATATCTTAGCATGATTGATGACAGCAACGGATATAAAATTGATTCCTCTTGGCTCGACAGAGTTAAACAGGTTGTCGATATGTGTGTTGACAACGGACTCTATGCCATAGTCAATATGCACGGTGACGGATATACGACTGTTTCAGGCGGCTGGCTTCTCTGCGGAAATGGTGAACAGACTAAGATTAAGGCAAAATACAAAGCCTGCTGGGAGCAGATAGCCGACACATTTAAAAACTACGACGAGCATCTTATATTTGAATCAATGAATGAAGAATTTGACGGTACATATGGAAATCCTTCTTATAATGCATATGCAAATATAAATGCTTATAATCAGATTTTTGTTGATACAGTCAGAAAATCAGGCGGCAACAACGATAAAAGATGGCTTCTTATTCCCGGTTGGAACACAAATATCAACTATACGGCAGATAATTATGGATTTGAAATGCCTTCAGATAAATATCTTTCATCTTCAATTCCATCAGGCCAGAAAAGAATAATGGTTTCTGTACATTATTATGACCCGTGGGATTTCTGTGGTACAGAATCATCAACCTGCACACAGTGGGGCGAAAAAGCTACAAACCGTTCCAAAGTGGCAAGCTGGGGCGATGAATCCTATATGGCATCACAGTTAAAGAAAATGAACACAAAATTTGTAGCAAACGGTTATCCGGTAGTAGTCGGCGAATTTGGTGCGATAGACAAATCAGCCTTTGATTCGCAAAATGCTGCCTGCCGTGCAGACTACTACGAAAAATTCTGTTATTACTCAGATATGTACGGAATCATTCCTGTTGCATGGGACAACGGCTACAACGGAAATTATGGTTTCGGCTTATTTGACAGATATTCATACAAAGTTACACAGCAGTCAGTTATCAATGCAATCATGGAAATTTACGGTGACTCCTCATCGGCAACTGCCACCGGCATAAAACTTGACCAGACTTCAATGATAATAAATATCGGTGATGAGAAAAAACAGCTCAATGCAACTCTCACACCTGCTGACAGCAAAGACAAGATTACATGGAAATCAAGTGATGAAGAAGTTGCAACTGTCAATTCTAAAGGACAGGTTACGGCAGTAAATGCAGGCACTTGCAAAATCACGGCATCAGTCCCTCTCGGCTACAGTGCTTCATGTGAGGTAACAGTGCCAAAAGCCAATTATGTACGAGCTAAGCTCTATCTCCTTGAAACAGCAAGCTGGCAGTCAGTAGTCAGCGACGAATATGTTGATATTTATTCAAAAGGAGGTACATTCTCACTCAGTCTCGATGCAACACAGAGCCAGTTAAGCAACATAGGCTCACTTTACATAAGAGACATAAATGTAGGTGATGAAGATGCTTCTGCTTTCAATAAAGCAACTATAAAAGTCTCATCAATAGAGGTAAACGGTACTGCATATTCAATGAAGAATGATACTTTCCTCTATGACACATCAAAGAAAGCTTCTGATGACGGACTCACCTGCCCGATATTTAACTTCTCATTTATAAATGTATGGGCAAACACACATGTAAATAATGTCACTGTAGAAAACGGAAATTATAAGGCATACTTTAACAATGTATCCTATCAAACACTAAACAATGTAAAGATTAACTTCACTGTATCTGATATTGACGGTAACTCAGCAACAGCAGCTCCGACGATTGCTCCGACAGTTGCCCCGACAGTTGCTCCGACAGTTGCCCCGACAGTTGCTCCGACAGTTGCCCCGACGATTGCTCCGACAGTTGCCCCGACAGTTGCTCCGACAGTTGCCCCGACAGTTGCTCCGACAGTTGCTCCGACAGTTGCCCCGACAGTTGCCCCGACAGTTGCTCCGACGGTTGCCCCGACGGTTGCTCCATCAGGTTCTGATGACATAACCGGCTCAGTAAAACTTGAAAGTGACTGGGGAAGTGGCGGAATCGTTACGATTTCACTCAAAAACAACACTTCTAAAACATTTACATCAGGATGGACGGTCGAGTTTACTCTCTCAAGAGAAATCACATCAATGTGGAGCGGTAATTGCGAAAGTCTCGGAAACAACCGCTACAGAGTAAGCAATCCTGCATGGTCCGGTTACTGGGGTGCTTCAGATACTATCACACTTAACGGTGCTATTGGTTCAGGAAGCGGTACACCTGTTATCACTGATATAAAACTTGTAAAATAATAATATTATGTTTGGGTCAAAATACCTTTTGCCCCAAACATCCTATTATAAAATCCACACTTTATAAGCTATTAAAATTATTTATCAGACAAATAAATGAGCAGAGGAAAACTTTTCCTCTGCTCATTGTAATTTAATACTCTTTTCTACACACATTTCTAAGTACATCGGTTTTGGACAAGTGCACTCAGACACAAATCCGTGTGTGAAAACTTTTATTAGTCTTAAATTTATTTGATAACTTTTATCCATCCTTCAGGAGCTTCGATTCTGCCCATCTGGATACCTGTAAGTGTATCATAAAGTTCTTTTGTCTTTGGTCCCATCTGCTCCATTCCGCTTGGGAAACAGATTTCTTTGCCGTGATCAACAATCTTTCCTACAGGAGAGATAACTGCTGCCGTACCGCAAAGACCACACTCAGCAAAATCCTTAACTTCATCAAGATATACTTCTCTCTCTTCAACTTCCATTCCGAGATAATCTTTTGCAACAACCTCTAATGAACGGCGTGTGATAGATGGAAGAATACTGTTTGACTTAGGAGTAACAAACTTACCGTCTTTTGTGATAAAGATAAGGTTTGCTCCACCAGTCTCCTCAATCTTTGTACGAGAAGCTGCATCAAGGTAAACATTCTCATCAAATCCTTTCTGATGAGCATCAACTATTGCATGAAGACTCATAGCATAATTAAGTCCTGCCTTGATATGACCTGTTCCATGAGGAGCTGCTCTGTCGAAGTCACTAACACGGATAGTGATAGGCTTTGCACCACCCTTAAAGTAAGGTCCTACAGGTGTTGTAAATACTCTGAACTGATACTCATTGGCAGGTTTAACACCAATGATGGCATCACTACCAAACATATAAGGACGAATATACAATGTTGCACCAGAACCATATGGTGGTACATAATCAATATTTGCCTCAACCACTTTAGCAATAGCATCTACAAATCTATCTTCAGGAAATACCGGCATCTCAAGTCTGCTTGCTGAATCTGCAAGACGAGAAGCATTTAAGTCAGGTCTAAAGCATACCACTCTGCCATCCTCTGTAGTATATGCTTTCAATCCTTCAAATACAGTCTGTGCATACTGGAGTACACAGGCACACTCGCTGATAGTAATCATATCATCATCTATAAGTGCTCCGTCATCCCATGCTCCGTCCTTGAAGTTTGACACATATCTTTTGTCTGTCTTTACATAACCAAATCCAAGATTATTCCAATCGATGTCTTTTTTTGCCATAACAATACTTCCTTTCGTAACCCTAATTTATCGGGTGAATTATTTGCAAAAGATTACATATCAATACAATCAATACACATATACTGTATAATATTAAATACATTGATAAAAATCTTTTATTCTAACATATTTCTAATGATACTCCCATGATTTTATACTGTCAAGAATTTAATCTCTACCGTTTACACCTAATCTTCCTCTATCATATTTATTCTTCTGATATGTCTCTCATCATTTGAAAATTCAGTATTTAAAAATGTATCGACAATCTTTAATGCAAGTCCCGGTCCTACCACTCTTGCACCCATTGCCAGTATATTTGCGTCATTGTGTTCTCTTGTTGCCTGTGCACTAAATGTATCATGGCAAAGAGCGGCTCTTATTCCCTTAACTTTATTGGCTGTTATAGAAATTCCTATACCTGTTCCACATATAAGAATACCTTTTTCACACTCACCTGACACTATCGCATTTGCAACTTTTTTTGCATAAACAGGATAATCGCATGATTTTTCATCATAACATCCATAATCCTTATACTCTACACCCTGTTCCTTTAAATGAGCCATAATCTCCTGTTTAAGCCCATATCCGCCATGGTCACTTCCTATTGCTATCATTTTAACTTACCTCCATATCTTTACTGTTTAACTCTTTATTATTTACATCTTTGGCATCATCATCATTTTCATGATACTCTGCTTCCATGTGTAAAATCACCTTTTCAATCTTTTCTGCAACTTCCTCAAAGAACTTGTCATATAATGTTTCATCGGGGTCTAACGGATCTGATATATCCGCATCATCCTCTATATATTCTCCCAGCGTATATACATTGTTTGATACACCGAGATCTTCTATTACTTTTAACTTGTCGCTAAATGTCATTGTGAGTATCAGCGTATCTTGTCCAATATTCTCCATCTCTAACTGTTTTGAGTTTTCATGATTACTTATATTTATATCATGACTGCTCAACAAAACATTTACTTTTGGATTTATCGGCTCTGAAAACAGTACAACAGTTCCTCTTGACATGGATTCAGGCAGCCAGTTAGGTGCCTTGTCCCTGTAAATAGCTTCAACAAGAGGACTGCTGAATGTATTTCCTTTGCTCACAAATATGACTTTGTCATAACTTTTCATCTGCTTCTCCTTTTATCGTTCATTCTATAATGTCAATATATCCGTCTGCTCTGTCTGAACTAACAAATTTACATTATGGCTTAAAATAATTTTGATGTCCTGTTTTATACATGAATCACATGATGCCCTGCAGCTTTTATCATCCTGTTCATTATCGCTCCGCCAAGTCTGTCGTCACTAAAGCTCTCAGCATATATATCCTGTGCACCTATATGATCCATATCTCTTAGTATATCATATAACCCTGCTGCAATGGAACCTTCAGTTTTTCTTGAACCGATACTTTTTACCGTACCGTATTTATATCTGTATTTTGTCTCATCAGTCGCAATAACGGCAACATTTCTTCCATCAGCAATTTTTTCTTTGGAAAGCTCATTTATCTTTGCCACAACATTATCAATATCACCCTCTACGATTGTCATCTGTCCTTTTGGTGCATAATGACGGTATTTCATTCCCGGAGCTTTTGCAATAATATTTTTCTTGGGTGCTTCTCCCACGATGGCAGGGTCAACTTTCACTTCACCCACTACATTTTCAAGCATTTCCTTTGTTATGTAGCCCGGTCTTAAGATAACAGGTATATCTTCACTCATATCCACTATCGTCGATTCAAGACCAATACCTACACTACCGCCGTCTATTATCATATCTATCTTTCCCGAAAGGTCTTCTATAACATGCTCTGCCTTTGTGGGACTTGGTCTTCCCGAAGTGTTTGCACTCGGTGCAGCTATGTAAACTCCAGACTGTCTTATAAGCTCTCTTGCCACCGGATGACTCGGCATCCTTACTGCAACCGTTTCAAGTCCCCCTGTCGTTGACATAGGGACATTTTCTTTTTTTCTAAAGATAAGTGTCATCGGTCCAGGCCAGAAAGCGTCCATAAGCTTCTCTGCTTTTTTTGAAACCTCTGATGCTATTTCGTCAAGACTTTTTCTGTCTGCTATATGTATTATAAGAGGATTATCCGATGGTCTTCCTTTTGCCGCATATATCTTTGCTGATGCTTCCTTGTGCATACCGTCACCGCCAAGACCATAAACTGTTTCTGTCGGAAACGCTACAAGACCGTTTCTTTTTAATATCTCACAAGCCTCTTTAAGTTCCCCGTCATCAAACATTTCCGGATTTACTTTGATAACCTTTGTATCCATACTCATCTAATGAGCCTCCTTCTGAATATATTCACTAAT
Organism: Clostridium sp. AM27-31LB; assembly: GCF_003480745.1. Taxonomy (NCBI): domain Bacteria; kingdom Bacillati; phylum Bacillota; class Clostridia; order Eubacteriales; family Clostridiaceae; genus Clostridium; species Clostridium sp. AM27-31LB. The sequence goes on from NZ_QUJS01000005.1 coordinate 218,043, forward strand.
TCCCTGTGCTATCGCTGATGACATTTTTTTCTGATATTTATCATCAGACAAAAGTGCTGCCTCCTGCGGATTAGACAAAAATCCACATTCAACGATAATCGCAACAGGACTGCTGTTTTTTAATATATAATAATCTGAATTTGCTTTTTCTATCCTATGATTTCCATCATTTATACATGATGCTATCTTTTTTTGCATTATCCCTGCAAATTTTTTTCCCTCCTCAGATGTACTCTGATAAAAAACCTGTGCCCCTTTTGAACTCTCACCTGTAAAACTGTTCTGATGAATACTCACAACAAGTTTTACATCTGACTGATTCATTATCTCTATCCTTTTATGAAGATCTGCAATCTTTTTATTTGTATCGCTCTCGTCGTAAAGCCCCGTATCTTTTTCCCTTGTCATGATAACCTTATAGTTTTTGTCCTGTAACTCTTTTTTTAGATATTGGGATATTGCAAGATTAATGTCCTTTTCAAGTGAACCGTCAACACCGACTTTTCCAGGGTCCCCGCCACCATGTCCCGGATCAATGACTATAACATTTTTTTCACTATTTTTAAATACAGGCATATTTTTCATCATACCTACACTTATGACTGCTCCTGATATGGCGGTACATACAAATAATGATATAATACATTTTTTTAACAGATACATATAAAACTCCAATTCCACGCCAATACTCAGCATTGCACTTTTCACACCTGCAGTGCGGCTGAAATACAAAATGTGCGTTTATGTTTTCTCATACTATATATGCCATCTGTTTAATTTTATGACTTTACTGTGCCATATATTTTTCTATTGTATCCCAGACATTCTTTTTCTCCATGCCTGCTTTCCAGAATGCAGCTCCAGCCATCTTATGTGAATTTACTGTTTTAAGTTTCATAGCAAGAGATTTTGAGTTTTCAAGCCATATCTTATATAAAGCATTGTCCTTTGTATATTCAGCATATTCAAGTCCCGTCTGTTCATTCCATTTAAGCTCTGCTTTTGCATCACTTATCAGCTCCTCAGCATATTTCATCGAACATGCCTCTGATGAAAGTTTTGTCTCTCCGTTTTTGGTAGTTTCTTTCCATAATCTTGAATAAAACGGCAAACCTATTATTGACTGATTTGCAGGAACTTCTTTCAATATATTTTCAGAAGCATTTCTTACATAACTGATAGATGAAACCGGCCCTGCCTCCTTAGAGCCGGAATAAAATTCATCATATGCCATAGTTATAACATAATCCGCCACTGCAGCCTGCTCATTTCTGCTATAATAAGCTGAATAGCTTGCCGGAGGATAATTGTCAATAGATAAAACAATTCCGTTGTTGCGGCACATTATTCCTAATTCTCTTACAAATTGGATAAAATCATCCCCGTTAGCTTTCTTCACATTTTCAAAATCAATATTTATTCCGTCAAGACTGTATCTTATAGCCTCAGCAAGAAGATTTTTCTCAAGTCTTTCCCTGCGGCTCGTTCTGCTAAGAACCTTTCCTATCTTCATATCCGGTGCAAAATCATTGCAAAGTCCCCAGACCTGTATCCCCATGGAATGAGCCTTTTCCACATAGTCATAACTTGCTATAGATGATATATTTCCGTTGTTATCACTTGTTCCAAACCATGTCGGTGCTATAACATTGACTTTCTTTGTCCCGGACAGCACATTGGTAAGATTTGCGTTTGCAGACTGTGTCGTGACCTGATGCCATAAAAGATTTACTTTTCCACTTAAAAGTATATGCGGATATGTCTCCTCAACAAAATCAGTCTTTGGAACATACTCATATGTATCACCTAAAGACGACATTTTGATATATCCTATAACACCACTCTCCGAAAGCACCTTATCAAACCCACTTTTATCCGTATTTTCTTCAAGTATCCTTAATTTATCTTTTTTCTTTACATCTATAAGTATCCTGCTCTTTATACTTGGTTCAAATCTAAGCTTTGCCCCTTCATCTGCCTGTACCCATTTCTGCTTATCTCCAAATTTATATGTCAGTACAACTCTGTTAGGATTTTTATATGTCTTATATTCCAAAGCAGTATATTCCTTAATAAAATCAAGTGCAATATAAAGTTTATCACCCCTAAGCTTAGCGATAACATAATCTTTAGTATTGCTGCTTTTGTTTATATCATATGTCTTACTGTCAAGTCCTGCTTTTATAACAGATGTCGCCGTTGTATATATAAGAAGATTTTCGTTAGCATCCCAGTAAAATCTCTTATTCAATACTCCTGATACAAATTCATCATCAATATATATATGTCCATCATCATATAATGCTTTATTTTTATTTATATTTTCTTCAGCTATGACCGTATAACCTTTTTCACTTTCCCCGTAATACTCTGCGAGATTCATATAATCATTGCACGGCATATTTTTCTTTATGATAAAAACTGCCGCAACTATAATAAAGATTCCTACCGTAAATATAAGTGGTAATACTAATTTTTTATTTTTCATAAGCGATACCTTTCTTTTATAATCACTAATTTTTCTATAATTCGATTATCATACCCTCTTAACTATATTTTGTTACCGTTCACACCTCAGGGCTAACAACAACTTCTTTTTCTGTTCATTCAGATATAATCCTCATATATCAGTATATCACTTATGTTTTTTTGAGTAAAGGCACATATAAAAATCATACAATGCAGCCTTTGTAACGGATGGGTTAAAAGGCTGCATTTTTCAATTACCATTTTCTTATTTGATATTAACTTTTGTTTATCATCATTTCACAATTATTATTGTGCATTTTCCTGCACATATTATGTTTGTGTAACACACAAACCCGACATTTTTTACAATAAAAACTTACAACTCATACTATGTATAATGGAGTGGGGATATCCGAATATAAAGCTTCAACCCCCTTATTTATAAACGATTAAATTCGACCTGTACAATCTTACCCTTGTCATCACTGACATAATCTTCCATATAATAATTGTCCTCTCTGACATGATCAATTACTTCAGAACTTTCTCCCGTATAAAACATCCCATCTATCTTAACTTCAACCCCATATAATGACCACTTTGAAGCTTCAGCTAAAATCCATGCTGTTGTTCTATCCTCTCTCTCTTCTGAGTCATTCCTCATTTTACCAACCTCCTAAGTCACTTCTAATTTTAAAATGGACATACAGCTATATAATTATCTGACTGCTTTGTAAGCATTTGTCTGGCACCGTCCGCATTATAAATACAAACAGCAGCACTTGTTGTGATTTAACGTCAATTTTCCCTGTCCACCTTTACCATCTCCAGATCAACGATTCAAAAAGCATCTGGTAAAACGCATATCATTGGCAAACCTTATCGTATATAAATATTAAATGAATTTTCTTTTTATCAGTGCCGCCTATATGACTCTAACCGGCAACATTAAATTTTTCATTTGCCCTCTTCCTATAAACTCACCTCCAATCAAATAATCGTCTCTCTGTGCTGACTATTATATGATGACATTTTATACATTTTCAACACAAAAATCACCGTATTATCAACAAATCTGTCCTCAATTTTTTGATACATTTGCACAGAAAAAAATGTGTTTTAATGAGATTTACTAAGATTTCAAAAATGTGTTTAAAAATATGCAAAAAATTCTAGTATTTATTATTAACTTTTTACAAACCATATTCACAAACACATTCTTACTTATTAAAGCACTCCGCTCTCACTCATATCATATAATGATGTTGAGAGTAAAAATTATTTTGCCCATAATCAGATAAATGGTGATTTTTTCTCTTATATATACGATAAAATAAGTATTCTGCCGCCTTTAAATTATTGACTTGAACACGATATTAACCTATAATTTAACTATAAGAATACTTATAAAATAAATTTTGTTTAGAAAGGGAGTGAGCCTATGCGAATTGAAAAAATCAATGATAATCAAATCCGTTGTACACTCAATAAAAAAGACTTATCCGACAGAGAACTTCGTATCAGCGAACTTGCATACGGAACAGATAAAGCCAAGGCTCTATTTCGTGACATGGTGCAGCAGGCATCCTACGAATTCGGCTTTGAAGCTGAAAACATCCCACTCATGATAGAAGCGATTCCAATGTATCCTGATACCCTAGTTCTGTTAATCACAAAGGTTGAAGATCCTGATGAACTCGACACAAGATTTTCAACTTTTTCAGAATCACCTGATAGCGAAGATTATGAACCTGCAGGTGAATTTACATTTGATGATGATGACGAAACAGATTTTGACGATGATGAGGATATTTATGAGCTCGCCGGCAACATAAGCTCTGATGACGAGGAAATACCTCTTGAGCCGACTTCATCATATGACCGGAACACCGACTTCATCTCATTGTCAGAAGCATTGGGTATGGAGCCACGCCCAAAGAACACCGATAAAAAAGTTCCGGTAAATATCGCAAGGATTTTCTCCTTTAAATCGATAAATGACATTTCATTATTAGCAGATAATCTTTGCCATATATATACAAGTGAGAACACTTTGTATAAAAATGATAAAACCGGGGAATATATTCTTATCATGCAGCAGGGCAGTTTATCACCTGAATCATTTAACAGAATATGCAATCTTGCCAGCGAATATGGAACACAGCTAAAAAATGTTCCTGCAAATATTTCTTATTTTGAAGAACATTTTGAACCTCTTATAAAATATGATGCTTTGCAAAAGCTCGTTTAAGTTGTATTATACCGCTACCCAAAGTTCACTCAAGCTAACTATTTTTCCTTTATTTTCAATGCTTTCAGGGGTTGTCAAAAATAAAAAACTGCGTTATAATGAATGCACAAAATCAATAAGGAGGGACAACAAAATGGCATATGTAATTAGTGATGATTGTGTTAGCTGTGGAGCTTGTGCTGGCGGATGTCCAGTAGGCGCTATTTCTGAAGGAGATGCTCATTACCAGATTGATGCAGATACATGTATCGAATGTGGTGCTTGTGCAGGAACATGCCCTTCAGGTGCTATTTCACAGGAGTAATTTTATCCGGAAACTTGTTTTTAAAACAATGATTTCTATTGACGAATTTTTTTACTTTATGTAAAATAAAGCTGCTGATAAAGGAGTCTTTCTCCCGTACAGTAGCTTTTTCGTTTTTAATAATTTTTTTTCAAAGGAGATCAGACTATTATGACAGAGAGAATTTCTAAAGATATGATAATTGCAGATATGCTTAAAGTCGATGCCGGTATCGCTGCTATCCTTATGGCTTCAGGTATGCATTGTATAGGATGCCCATCAGCTCAGGGTGAATCACTTGAAGAAGCTGCTATGGTTCACGGACTTAACGCAGACGAGCTTGTAGCTAATGTTAATGATTATCTTTCAAAGAAATAATTACTTGGCAAAATAAAGCTAAACATAATGTGGGTGTTTCTTTAAGACAATTCAAGAAACACCCACTTATTTTAAACAACAATTCTTATTTTCTTTCCTCGATTGCAAACCTTTCAAACTTATCACGAACCTGTTTGAAAGTTTCCAAAAGCTTTGGCGAAAATGTTCCACATTCACCATTCATTATCATATTAAATGCTTTTTCATTAGAAAAGGCATCTTTATAACATCTCTCATTTATAAGAGCATCATATACATCGGCAAGCGAAACAAGCTGTGCTGATACCGGTATCTCATCTCCCTTTAAACCATCAGGATAACCTTTTCCATCGTATCTCTCATGATGATAGCGGATTATATCATAACATATCTGTTTAAGTTCCTCGCTCTGTTCAAGATTAACCGCCTGAATAAGTTCGCACCCCTTTACCGTATGTAGTTTCATATATTCAAATTCTTCTTTTGTAAGTTTGCCCGGTTTCAAGAGAATTTTGTCAGGTATTGATATTTTTCCAAGGTCATGTAAAGCACTTGCCTCGACTATATTATCTATCGTTTCATCCGTAAGGTTATACTCAGGATACAGTTCTTTGAACTTCTCGGCAAGAATCTTAGTATATCCTTTAACCCTCATAATATGCTCGCCACTTTCAAGATTTCTAAACTCTACTATCGTACCAAGCATATCCAGAATGTCTTTATTTAATTTTTCTACTCTTTCTTTCTGTTTCTCCAATTTTTCATATGCTTTTCTCAAAACAGCAGTCTGTTCCTGAACCTGTTGTTCAAGATGATTTTTATAAACATATATATTTATCATGTTCTGAACACGCTTACGGACTATCGATGTCTTAAAAGGTCGTCCTATAAAGTCAAATACCCCATACTTAAAACAGATATTTTCATTTTCGGCACTTATCTCCGAACTAATTATCATTACGGGAACTTTCTTCATAATTCCTTTTTTCGACAATTCCTCTATAACACCAAATCCATTAATCTCTGGCATAATAAGATCCAAAAGGATACCGTCTATCTGCTCCTTATGTTCTATCATTTCCAATGCTTTTTTGCCATTTTCTGCTTCTAATATATCATATTCATCCTTAAGCATTTCTTTTAATAATTCTCTATTTATATACGAATCGTCAACAATAAGAATTTTATACCTCATATATGTTTTCCTTTCTGACTACTCCAGTCAAGCCTGCTCTATCCTAAACTCTTTATGATAACACCAACAAAACCTGTTATTGTCCTCACGCAAAATGCAGCCGCAAACTAATTTCCTGTTGTCGTTTATCCCTCATTCTGAAGTTCTCTTATCGTTTCTATCATACTCTCATATTTTTCCTTAACAGCCTCAAATAATGGCTCTGTACCCTCCGTACTATGTCCTCTGAGTTTCTCCGTTAATTCTGAACTAAGCTTATTCAGTCCGTTAAAACCAAGATTTAAGCAGACTCCCTTTAAAGTATGAGCTGCGCGAAATGCCTTTTCTCCATCATTTTCCTCAAGCCCCTCTTTTAACTGTTCAAAGCTTGGATCATTCAAAAAACTTATGGCAAATCTTTTTACCATTGCCTCACTTCCAAATCGTGAAAGAATTTCCTGATAATCTTCTCCTATTTTTTCGTAACATTCCTGTATTGTCATAATAATTCATCTCCCTTAATATCCATTTTACTAATTTGCCGTGAAATCATGTCATAAGCACAAAAGGGTGGTACATTGTCAAATAACAATATATCACCCTTACTTTATTTATTGCATATAAACAGTATATTTCACAACATTTATAATTTAGTATCGGTTTATAATACATCGTCTTTCTTTTTAAGACCATGATGTATCAAAAAGTTTATTTATAATATATTATGTTAGCATAAATATACATATCTTTCAATATTAGCAATCTCCATATAAGACTATAAATTCGGCATATTACAACTGTAATTATTCAAAAAAACAATAATATCTTCTTTCTGTGGCATTACCTTTAATGCTCCTCTTTTTGTCGTAATAATCGACGATGCTGCACTGGCAAATTTAAGCATATGTAAAATATCGGATTCTGTAAGATTATTTAATCCTTTTTCAAGAACACTGTTTAAAACACATGCCATAAATGTATCTCCGGCTCCGGTTGTCTCCACTGTATCTTTCCTTATAAAGGCTTTTTGACAAAAGCTCTGCCCTTTATAATATGCAATGCTTCCGTTTTTTCCTTGTGTAGCACAAATCAGTGCCGGCTGATATTTTTTCAGAATTTTTTTCACTCCTTTCTCAATATCAGCTTCTTCTGTAAGAAAACTAATCTCATCATCTGATATTTTTAAAACATCACATTTACTTATCCCATACCACATCTGTTCTTTTGCTTTTTCCAAATCATCCCATAAAGGTGGACGCAGATTTGGATCAAATGATATAACAGCTCCGAAATCTTTAGCTTTATCTAATGCATACTTTGTTGTTTCTGCTATTTTTTCTTCCGTCATTGAAAGTGTCCCAAAGTGAAAAATTCTTGTATTATCAAGTAAGCTTTCATTAATCTCTTTTTTTCTAAGCATCATGTCAGCTCCGGGGCTACGGTAAAACGAAAAATCCCTGTCACCATCTTCTTTTGTATGAACAAATGCAAGTGTTGTATGAACTTCACCATCAAGAATAATATTATCTATATTTATTCCCTGTTCTTTCACAATATCTCTAAGCATTTTTCCAAAATTATCATTGCCAACTTTTCCTATAAAAGCTGTTTTTTTGCCAAGTCTCTGTAACATCGACAATACATTACACGGAGCTCCTCCCGGATTTGCTTCAAGCAAAACATTTCCCTGACTACTCATACCATTTTCAGTAAAATCTACAAGCAGTTCTCCTAATGCAACTACATCATACTTTTTCATTTAAAGCCCTCCTATCTTACAGATATACCATGCTTTTCAATATTTATAACTGCAGTGTTATTACATTCAAAACTTATCTCATCAGCCTCAACAGGTGTATAATAAGTCATACTTAACACTTGCGAACCATCATTTACAAATATTTCTACTGAATATTTATCCAAAATAACTCGAAGCTTTAAACTTTGCTTTGGATATCTCACTTTTACTTTTCTTGTACCTATTGTATCACGATTCATTCCGGAATAAAGTCTGTTTATTTCAATTTCATTTTTACTCTTATCATAAATTATACTCGAACTAAATTTATCATTCTTTGCAAAATTTATTTTAAATTCATCATAATCACCATCTTTAATTTCAACTGTCATATCAAGGACACGCCCGTTTATCTTTGGAAAACTGCACTCTCCCTCTACTGTTTGCTCCACATAGTTAATAGAATCCGTATAATATTTTTTTATCTCTCTTACAGGATTTTGTATAATTCTTCCATCTATCAGCTTTATCTCCCTTGGAACAGTCATCATACATGACCATTTTTGTTTAAAAGGTCTTATATTTGAATCCCAAGACTGCATCCAGCCTATCATTACTCTTCTTCCATCAGGCATGAGCGTAGTCTGCGGTGCATAAAAATCAATGCCATCATCTAATGCATAAACTTTATTATAATCAAATTTATGCATATCTCTATCATAATTTCCAATAAAATATACTGAATTATTTCCATTATGAAATTCATCATCAGCACACATATCCTGAGGAGATGCTATCAATATATATTGTCCATTTATCTCAAAGAAATCAGGACACTCCCACATTGTTCCATATTTTCCGGTAACATCCTCTGCCAATACAGAAACATATCTCCAGTCATACATATCTTTCGAGTGGAACAAAACAACCTGAGGTTTACCATCATTTGTTTTATTTCCAGCAACAAGATAATATCCATCATCCTCTTTCCAAACTTTAGGATCCCTAAAATGTTCACGACTAAAATTCTGTGGCATGATTTCTCCATTTATAACCGGGTTATTTTCTATTTTTTTATAACTTTTTCCATCCCCTAAAGCAACGCATTGATTTTGATATTCATTTTTTTTACCGTCATTTTCTTCATGAGTTACACCTGTATATACCAGCATATGACCTTCATCTGTTTCTATAGCAGAACCCGAAAAGCATCCGTCCATATCATATTTCATATCAGGAGCCAATGCAACCGGATAATATTCCCACTTTATTAAATCACTACTGACACAATGTCCCCAATGCATAGGTCCCCATTCTTTACTATACGGATGAAACTGATAGAACAAATGTACCATGCCCTCATAATACGAAAAACCATTTGGATCATTTATCCATCCAACCTGTGGGGCCACATGAAATTCCGGCAATTCTTTATAATCTACCTTATTTTTTTCTATATAATCATTTGCTTTTTTTAACTTATCCATAAAAACCTCATTTCTACTATTGTCAAGCAGATATTCTCAATCTGCTTTGCTGCTTTCTCATAATGTTATTGCATCTTCCGTCACCTTGTCAAAGAAATGCATTCTATGTGGTACAAAAACAAATTCTATTTCCTCACCAACATCAGACACCTCATATTTTGAAACTCTTGCTACAGATGATGAACCTCCAAATTCAAAATAAAGATTATTTTCATTTCCCATAATTTCAGTATTGTCAATAACTGCTCTCTGTTTATTTTCTTTAAATATGTCCAGATTTTGAGGATCAAACTTTATATCCTCACCGCGTATTCCAAGAATCACTTCCTTATAATTCCTTAATTTGTCAGCCATTTCATCATTTAATACCATACTGTTTCCATCTGTAAAAGAAATCTTATTTCCATCAACTTTAACATTGTAGAAGTTCATCTGTGGGGAACCAATAAAACCTGCAACAAATTTATTAACCGGATATTCGTACAGTTCCATTGGCTTTCCTATCTGCTGAACAATACCATCCTTCATAATAACAATTCTGTCTGCCATAGTCATAGCTTCCACTTGATCATGCGTTACATAAATCGTCGTGCTGCCAAGATTGCGGTGTAATTTGCTAATCTCATTTCTCATGCTTACACGAAGTTTTGCATCAAGATTTGAGAGCGGCTCATCCATAAGAAATACTTTCTGGTCTTTTACGATTGCACGTCCTAAAGCAACTCTCTGTCTTTGACCACCTGAAAGATTTTTAGGTTTACGGTAGCGATATTCAGAAAGCCCTAAAATCTCTATAGCCCAATCTACTTTCCGCTTTATCTCATCTGCCGGAACTTTCATATTTTTAAGTCCATAACTTATGTTTTTTTCGACTGTCATATGCGGATACAGTGCATAGTTCTGAAACACCATAGAAATTCCTCTGTCTCTAGGAGCTACTTCATTCATCTTTTTTCCATCAATATAAAGTTCTCCACTTGTAATATCCTCGAATCCTGCAATCATACGCAATGTAGTCGATTTTCCACATCCTGATGGACCTACAAATGCTATAAATTCCTTTTCATCTATTTTAAGATTAAAATCTGTCACTGCCTTTTTATTTGTATTTGCATACTGTTTACAAACATTCTTTAACTCAATAAAACTCATAATCAGCCCTCCTTAGACCCTGTAGATACAACGCCTTCAACAATCTGTTTTGAAAATAATGAATAAATTATAATAACCGGTATAGTTATCATAGTAATAACCGCTAGTGTCTGTCCCATAGTCGTATTGTCATTTGATGTTATTGCATTTAATCCAATCTGTGCTGTAAGCAGATCACTTGATGTAAATACAAGCGATGGCCACAGATAATCATTCCATACATTTAAAAATGTAAATACGCTGACAGTTGCAACAACACTTTTTGACATCGGTAATACCATAGTAAAAAAATATTTTACCGGACTGCAAAAATCTAACTGTGCAGCTTCATAAACATCATCCGGCAGGCTTATAAATACCTGTCTGAACAAAAATATATTAAAAGGATTAACTATCATAGGGAGCACATATCCTATTACCGTATTCAACAATCCAAGTTTTGCTATAAAAAGAAAATGTATTGTAATTATCGTCTCCATTGGAACTATCATCAATAGCATTATAATTAGAAGCCATCTCTCTTTAAACGGAAAATTTATTTTTGCAAGTGCATATCCTGCAAGTCCATTTACAATAATTCCAAGTATTATTAAAATAGCTGCATAAAACAATGTATTTAACATGTAATGTATAAAGCTCGTATTTGTTAATATTGAAACATAATTATCAAAAAAACTTCCATTTAATGCAGGTGGTATAAATGCCGCAATAGAATTCATATCTTTCGTTATTGCAGCATCTGGCTTAAATGAGTTTGCAATCATCCAGATGACAGGAAAAAGAAAGAATAATGACATTACTATCATAATCGCTGCAATAATCCAATTAATTGTTTTTTGTTTTCTTGTTAGCATGTTTTTTCCCCTCCTTATCCCGAGTCAGAATAGTCTGTATAACGGTCAGTATCATAACAAAAAATGCAAATACTATAGCCATTGTAGAAGCAAGACCGATTTCCCAATTAACTGTACCTGTTTCATAAATATCATATACCATTGTATATGTAGAATGTGATGGTCCACCGCCTGTCATAACCATTGGCTGAACTAACATTCTAAATGCTCCTATAGTAATCGTTATAAATACAAAAATACAAAGTGGCTTTAACTCAGGTAATGTTATATCTTTAAATTTTTGCCATCCGCTGGCATGATCCATCTCAGCAGCCTCATAGAGTGCAGGATTTATAGCCTGTAATCCGCCTAAGAATATTATCATCTGATATCCGACTCCCTGCCATGCACTCATAACAGCTATAGACGGCAGTGCCTGTGACGCACTGTTAATAAACGGCTGTGCATTTATTCCAATATGGGCGAGAAGTGAATTTAAGATTCCTTCCGGACTGTAAATCTGAACCCATAAAGTAGATACTACTGCAAGAGACATTACAACAGGTATGAAAAATGCAACTTTAAAATATGTTTTGCAATGAGTCACTTTATTTATAAGCAACGCAAGTCCTAATGCACCTAATCCTTGCAATGGAACTATTATAACAACAAATTTTACCGTATTTCCAAAAGCTTGTCTGAAATCATCGTCCTTAAACACCTGAAAATAATTTTCAAGACCAACAAAATGTGTCAGACCAGGATTTAATGCAAAAAAGTCTGTAAAACTAAACACAAGTGTCAGTATCATCGGTATAAAAAGAAATATTGTAAGAAGTACCAATGCCGGACCAAAAAATGCCATTCCTAATATTGATTCTGATTTTTTCTTCATTATTTATATGTATAACGCTTCAGCTTTGCGTTAATCCTTTCTACTGATTTATCCAGCTGTGTCTTTGGATCTTCTCCAGTCAGAACACAATTTTCAAGTACCTGCTGAAATGATGTACTTACCTGTGGATATGCAGGTGTCTTTGGTCTTGGATGACCATACTTGCTCAACTGATAATACAGTTCCTTATAATTTTCATCTTTCTTAAAAACATCAATTGATTCGTATGCTTTATAGGTTGATGGAAATGATTTTGATTTTTCCCACAATCTTTTTCCGCTTTCAACTCCACTCATCCATTTTACAAGCTCCGTAGCCCCCTCAATATTTTTAGTTTTTGAAGATGCCGCAAATGCCCATGAGCCTGTAGGTGTATATCTCTCGCCGTTCCAGTTGTCACCTGTTATATATGGTACAACACCAATATTTATATCTTTATAGCTTGTGTAAACAGTGTTTACCTCCCATGCACCATCAAACTTGAATGCGGCTCTTCCACTTTCAAATAAGTGGTCGATTGGAACTTTTGACATATATCCATTTGACAATAGTCTGCAAAAATAATTTATAGTTGACACATTCTCTTTTGAATTAAAAACCCCATCTGCCTTTAACCCGGTATTGTCAATCAAATTCCCTCCGTTTGACCAGAAAAACGGTGCATAGTAATAGATTGTTGCCTCTCCAACCGGAAATGTCATATCAAGTGCATAACCCTTTTTCTTGTCTGTAACTTTTTTGACTTTTTCAAGTACTTTCAAAAACTCTGAAAATGTCCACGGATGGTCGGCATCCGGCACATCTATGCCAGCTTCTTTAAGAATATCCTTATTGTAATAAAGCCCAACACTTGACTCCATTGCTCCAAGAGCATATAACTTATCGTTATATGTACCCTGTTCAATAATAGATTCAAGATACTCTGACTTTTCTTTCTCTGAAATCTCCGCTAATGGCTGTATAATCCCATTCTCTGCATATGCTGCAATATTCGGGCCATCTACGGTAAGAACATCTGGAAGATCCCCCGACATAACTGATGCATTTATTTTGTCAGAATATCCTCCACCACTGTCATTTCTCGGAATAAATTCAATGTCAGCAAAATATTTTCCATCATATGCTTTATTGAATGACTCTACTGCTTCCCTGTAGCATTTTCCTTCGTCAGTGTCTTCAATGGAATGCACCCATATTGACAAATATTTTTCCCCTTCGTCATATCCAGAAATGCTCCCCGCTTCATGTGTGCTCTTTTGGCAGCCAACCGTAGTTAATACTATACAACAGGCTGTCAATAAGGCAAGTATGTGCTTTCTCATAGCAACTTCTCCTTTCCCAATGTTTTTTTAATATATTGATTTCGTTTGCATAACCGGTTAAGTAACCGGTTACTTTATGTCACATATATTACTCTTATAATCTTTACTTGTCAAGTAGTTTTCAGCAAAAAAATAACCGGTTACTTAACCAGTTATTTTTTTGTTGTCTTTTATCTGGATAATTGCTATACTTAACTAATGTGATTTATAACATTACCAGTTTTCAACAAGAGAGGTTAGTAATATGGCATCTGAGAAAAAAAAAGTAACATTTAATGATATAGCAAAATATACAAATTTTTCAAAAACTACTATTTCACGCTATTTTAATAATCCTGATTCTTTGACATTAAAAAATCAGGAAATAATTGCAAAAGCACTGGTAGATTTAAATTATCAGGAAAACAAGCTTGCAAAAGTATTGGCAAATGGAAAAAGTGAATTTGTAGGAATACTACTTCCAAATCTTTACTTACATTATTATTCAGAAATGCTAAACCAGTTATTGGCAACATATGAAAAGTTTGGATATAAATTTATTGTTTTTGCCGGCACCGGAGCCGAAGAAACAGAGCGAAAATATCTTCAGGAACTTCTTTCATATAAAATTGAGGGGCTTATTGTTCTCAGCCATACTATTTCTTCCAAAGAACTGTCATCTTACAATATTCCTGTGGTAACTATTGAACGCGAGGATAAATATGTAAATAGTATCAATACCGACAATTATATGGGTGCAGTTCAGGCAACCAGTCTGCTGATAAAAAATAATTGTGACATTTTAATTCATATAAATTCACATGTCAAACAGGAAATTCCGGCATATAACAGAATCAAAGGTTTCACAGACATCTGTAAAGAGCATAATATGAAATATAGACTTTTCCTTGAAGATCTTGGAAATACATATGACGAAACACAAAATCATATTAAAAAGATTTTTGATACTATACAAAAATCATACCCAGGTACACGAAAAGGTATATTTGTGGCAAATGACACCCACGCAAATATATTAATAAATATATTAATGCGTGAATATGGCAAATTTCCCGATGAATATAAGGTTGTAGGTTTTGATAATTCTCCAATCGCTTCAGAAGCTATTATTCCCATAAGTACGGTAGGACAGCAGATAGATAAGATTGCATATGAAGCCATGAGTCTGCTTGTAAGCCAGATGAATGAATTAAAGAAAAGAAATCCACAGCCACAAACAGAGATAATTCATAAAAAAGTAACGCCTGTCTTAATCAGGAGGGAAACAACATCCATATAAATATTATAACTGGCAACTGTTGGAACTTCCCTGTGCTCCATAAATACACCTGTCTCCATTTACGATATATGCTATACTGCACACCAGCACAAACGCAAGTGCATTTTTTGCCCCAAACACTTCAATTCCTATCAGAAACGGTGCTATAACGGTATTTGTTGCACTTCCAAAGACGGCTGCATATCCAAGTGCCCCACACAATACAGGTGAAATTCCAAATAAATTTCCCAGACAGAAGCCGAGCGAGGCCCCGATTGAAAACAGAGGTGTAACCTCGCCGCCCTGAAATCCGATTGATAATGTAATAACTGTCAAAAGCAGTTTTATAATCCAGTCAAAGCTAAAAATTTCTCCTCCTGTAAATGTCTGTGATATAAGATTTGTTCCAAGGCCACAGTAACGACCATTCCAAAATGCAAAAAGAATTATTGCAAGCGGTATTGATACAAATCCAATTCTTTTATATGGATTTGCAAGTTTCTCCCCCATAAACGCTTTAGCTCTTTTTAGCAGCACTGAAAACACACGCCCCGTAAGTCCGAATGCCACACCTAGAATAACCATATAAAACATAGTCTTAGATTCTGACAGGTTAAAGCTCTGCTTAAGCGGTACTTCAAATTTTTCAAGTCCAAGTGTATTTGAAACTGTCGAAGCCGTAACTGCCGCTACCAATGACGGCAAAAATGCCTGATATAACATTTTTCCGGTAACGACAACCTCCATCGCAAAAAACACAGCCGCAAACGGTGTCTGGAACAATCCGCCAAAACCTGCCGCCATTCCTGCTATGAGCAAAATTGTTCTATTATCAGCAAACTTAAATCTGCGTGCAAACCAATGAGACAATGTTGCTCCAATCTGAACTGCAACTCCCTCCCTGCCTGCACTTCCCCCAAAAAGATGAGTAATCCATGTTCCAACCATAACCAGTGGAACAAGTGCGAGCGGTATATCCGCCCTCTTTCCTTGGGCAGTTTCAAGAACAAGCGTCATTCCCTTTAAACTCATCTCATTAAAACGATGATACATCCAACAGATAAACAGACCTGCAATCGGCAGAAACCAAATAAGAATTTGAATATACCTTCCCCGGAAATCAGTAATTGCAATAAGGACACACCCAAATAAAGCATCAATGCCTCCTACAATAAGTCCTATCATAAGTGCTGATAAAATATAATATAAATTTTCTTTTGTTTTTTTTATTTTCTTTTGAATTAATCTTTTCATTCTTTTCCCCTTTTTAATTTCTGCCAAATAGCCTTAGCTCTCTGTTCATCCTGACGCATAAGGATCATCAGCAGAAAAAATGATGATTTTTTCAATAAGATAACTATAAAATATAGATTATTGCTAAGTCAATACTTTACGATAAATATTCCTGCTTATCTTTATTATAATAAAAAACACCTTCTAAACAGATATATGTGAAATTTCCATACTCTGCTCAGAAGGTATTTTTGTAACTATAAAATATTTTATCCGACAATTTTTTTAATTTTGTCGATTTTCGATACTTTTTTAGAAATCAACTTCTGTATCGTAATAACAGCATTTAAGAAGTTTCTCCATTTCCTCCTGTGATGGCTGACGAGGATTTGAACCCGTGCAGGCATCAAGAATAGCATTTGCTGCTATATCGTGAAGTTTTTCAAGGAATTCATCCTCAGGCACGATTCCTTCATCTGCCGGAAGTCCGCCCTCACCATAGTTTTTAATGCAATGAGGAATATTAAGGTCATCGTTCATCTGGCGAAGGTATTTGATAAGTAAATCTACCTTTTCATCATCACTATTTCCACCTAATCCCATATAATCAGCTATCTCACCATAGCGTTTCTTTGCCGTCTCGTCCTTGCTGTTATATTTGATAACCTTTGGAAGATACATTGCATTTGCCGCACCATGAATGATATGTCCGTTCTTGAAAGCTGCACCTGTCTTATGTGCCATAGAATGTACGATTCCAAGGAGTGCATTTGAGAATGACATACCAGCAAGACACTGTGCATCATGCATCTGATCTCTGCTCTCCATATCCTCATTATATGATTTTACAAGATGCTTCTGTATCATCTTGATAGCCCATATAGCAAGCGGGTCAGTATAATTGCAATTTGCTGTTGATACATATGCCTCGATAGCATGAGTCATGGCATCCATACCTGTATGTGCAACAAGTTTAACCGGCATTGTCTCCGCAAGTTCAGGATCTACAATGGCAACATCAGGTGTAATCTCAAAGTCCGCAATCGGATATTTGATACCTTTCTCATAATCCGTGATAATAGAAAATGCCGTAACCTCAGTAGCAGTACCCGATGTAGAAGAAATCGCACAGAAATGTGCTTTCTGTCTGAGTTTTGGAAGTCCGAATACCTTACACATATCCTCAAATGTCACATCCGGATATTCATACTTAATCCACATAGCCTTTGCCGCATCAATAGGAGAACCGCCACCCATAGCAACAATCCAGTCAGGTTTAAACTTCTGCATAACTTCCGCTCCACGCATAACAGTTTCTACTGACGGATCAGGCTCAATGCCCTCAAAAAGTTCTACTTCCATACCTGCTTCTTTAAGATAACCTATCGCTCTGTCAAGAAATCCGTTTCTTTTCATAGAACCACCGCCGACACAGACAATAGCTCTCTTTCCGTCAAAGTCCTTCAAAGCCTCCAAAGAACCCTTTCCATGATATAAATCTCTTGGTAATGTAAATCTTGCCATTATCTAAAACCCTCCTTACCGACTGCCGATATTGTAGGAAATAAGCAGCCTAAAAATATTTATCGCTGCCATGCATAACTAACTGTATGCAAGACAATCGTTTATTACCCTAATTAATATCTGTTGCAAAAATATAATCAGTTTTGTATTTTGGGCAACTTCAATTTTGCTAAAGTTTTTCTCCAAACTCCTTTTCTATCTTAACACTGATAAAATTTATCGTCAATCTTTTTTGGTGATTTTATATATTTTTAATCTTTATCACTAAAATCCATTGTATAATTTTTACAAATAAATGCATTTTTATGGAAATTTCTATCTTATTTCTGATATTATGATAGATAAGGCAAATCGGAATTGAGATTTCACCTGTTTTAAGAGATTTAATAACTGTTATATTTTGTTATTAAATTCTCCACAAGCCCTTGAAAACACTGGATTTATCGCAGGTGAGCTTTTCCTTATTGTTTCCCTTGTGTTATATCGTCCCATCAGTGTTTACGAACTCTGATAAGGGCAAATACAAGGGCAAGAAAAATCTATAAAACAGTATAACACAAAATAAAAGTGACATGGTGAACTGATTGAAATGCTTCTGATTTTTGTAACTGATAATTGATTGAATGATAAGGAGAGATAAGATACGATGAGAACAATATTTGCAGAATACAATCCACAGCGCAATAGTATTGATGTTTACACCTCTGCTGGCTATATGCTCCGCATTGATTGCTGGGAAGCTGAAAAGAATTTAAAAACTACACCCGGATCAGACTGTGCATTAAACGCACTTGCTATTGATGAACCACTTGAATATGTACGATTATATTTGGACGGGAATATGCAGATGTGGGTAGATGCAGAAGATTCATTAGAACTATGGTGATTTTTCGACGGTGTGAAATTTTTTCTGTAAATTCAGATCTTCTATGATAATTGATGCGGCTTAACAGCAGTTTTCTGTTGTTAAGCCGTTGTTTATTTAATAGCAAAAATAAGCCGGTATGTCAAGAGCACCCAGAAAATCTGAACGTACATTTACTCTTGATCATCCGGCTTATTTTCAACAGCACTAAGATTACCTTTTTTAATATTGTTTGGGATACTCCCTCCATAACCGTCACATCAATTTTATACTTTACTTCGATTTCAACTTTTTCTGGTGGATTGACTAAAAGCCTGTCAATATCATTTTCCTCAACACCAGCCATTTTTGCTATCGTTAGCTTGGATATGCCATGATAGGAAACAAGCACTTCCAACCAATGCACCGATTTGATATTTTCCTTTTACCGAACCCTCTTATGCCTTAATATCAAAACTTGATCTATCAGGTGCAGAAATACTCACAGATTCTGCTACAAGGCTCTGTGTCATACTTTTTACATCATTACCAGTTACGGATAAGGTATAATCACCCGTTTCTTTTCTTTCTGCCGATTTTTCTGCACGTTTCTTTGCAGCTTTTTCTTCCTCTGCTTTTTTAGCAGCTCTTTTCTCTTTTACTTTTTCCTCTTTTTCTCTGTTCTCTTTTGCTTTTCGTTCAGCATTCTCTTTCGCTATTTTCCCATCTGGATCATTTGTACAAGATGCTGTCTCTATAATATTTCCGTTTGCATCAATCATATAACTCTGATTTGTCACAGTGCCCAAACATCCATTAATCGTATCTTTTGTACAATCCGGAATGGCTGCTAAGTTTTCCTCCAAATACTTTGCTTTTTCCGGATCATTCATGCACTTTTGTAAAAATGCACTTGAAACAGATACCGTTGTCGGAATACCCTGCATTGAAGTCAGCCCTATATTCATATAATGGTATTTTCCTTGCAAGTATTTTGAATAATCATTTACATTACTATACCCTGTCTTAATCTGCTCTGTTTTTGTCACACCGGGACGTGATGTTTTTAATTCAACTGTACTTGTTGTCACGTTGCCATCTTTTGTATTTGTACTATCCTTTTCACTATCTGTTTTTTTTACAGTATTCTTATAATTTGAAGCATAATACGATGTGTAACTGCTGTTATTGATACCTGTAATTGCCATAATCCTACCTCCCTGTTATTGAAACTTAAAATAATTTCTATTATATTGAACGACTTGGATATTTAATTTCCGTTGATGTAAATTCATCTTCCGCCGAAACATTGATATGCCCACTGCTGTCAATAGCATACTCTTTACCATAAACGGAAAACGTATCTCCTTCTTTATATCCGATTTCTATCCAGTTTATATCATTTAACTGTTTTATCTTTGCGTCAACATTTATGGTCTTTCCTGATTCCTGCAATAAATAAGTGTGTTTTCCTGCTCCCGCATCTATAGAAAAGAATCCCGGAGAAATCCCGACTTTCTCACAGACGGACAATACCTCCTCATTGCTGTAGAGATACCCACACACACTCTTTCCCTGTGCCAGATCAGACAGGATATTGCCTGCCTTACACATTTCCCACTTATAATTTGTTCCTTTTTGATTTGTATTCTCTGCAAGCAACGATTCCGAGGCTGCCCAGCCTATTCTTCCATTATTGACCGTCCATGTATATTTACCGCCACTTGATGTTGTCCATGCATAATAACTTTTATTACTTAGTACCAGAGAATTATTCGCAGCACAAATGCCTGACATGGTGCTTGTATTCATTTTCGGTACTGCATAATTAGGTACTACCTGTCTGCTCCCATTAAGGTCAAAGGAAATAACCCCGTACTCCTTAAAATCAGAATTATATCCACAGGAAACATTCTCCCCAAAATTGATTGCATCCAAAATAGCACTTGAATTATTATAGTTTGCAAAATAATAAGCTAATTCACTGTTAGAAATATTCGCATTTTTATCTATCAGTGCAGCTATGGATTGCTTTGAAAAGCCTCGTGCAGCATCAGAAATACTTAAACTGTCCTGTTTTTTATTATTTCCTGCTCCAAGCAACATCTGTATTGCTTTTTGGTGTATTCCTGCCTCTGCCTGCTTTGAATATGTCAACAGCTGGTTTACTGTGTTTACATCTGTTACTGTCTTCATAATTATTCTCCAAACCCTTTTTCAACATTAAACGCCAAACATATGCTGCAATTTGTCCAGCATATTATTTACTCTGCCTTCAACAGCTTCTGGCTGATTCCTTAATTCATACCTGCTTCCATAGTAATCATTTAAACGGTCTTTCATCTCATTACAAAATAATTTTTGATCTGTTTTACCATTTAAAAACTGATTGCAGATACCACTTATCTCTTTCTTCTCATTTGTATAAAAAGCTGTCTCATCTGAGATTATTTCTGACTTGTACTTATAAGATTCTGTTTTGCTTCCAATTCCAACAACCATGTAATCTGGTGTCATTCTCTCCATGATGGAATTACGTGCTGAATCATTAAAATGAACATATTCGTCAATCATGTCTGAAAAACCAGCTTGAAATTGCTCTGGAACATACATTTCATTTACTTTCCTTAGCCCCACTTCACTTGCACTTAACAAAAATACAGATTCATAAGAAGTTCCTCTATATCCCTCCTGAGCATTCAAAGAATCTACATCTGCTGTCATTGCATTAATCTTCTCTTTTAAATCTTTCATTTCATCTTCTGTCAAATATTCAGAAGCATTTTCGTCCAGCCATTTTTCAAAAACCTCTGACTGATTTTCCGAACAGCCTTCAAACGCACTTTGTTCTCCAGAAATGGAAGCTGCTTTCAAATCTAATTTGAATAAATTTTCACATTTATATTCTGCTGGTATCTCTCTTATCTCTCCCATAATAGATGAAAAATGCATTGTATGAAAATCCGATACCTTATTACGAGCAGTCTCAACTAACTTTCTTGCTGAATCACTGATTTTCACATCATCCTCCGAAATAATATTCTGAGGAACAGTTGTTTTCTTCTCAACCTTATTTTTTATCATCTCTGGATTATTAATATACCTATTTCCTTGAACTTTCATAGCAACCTCCTTAAGTTAGTCCACACTTTCTATACTTCTTTATCTATCTTGCTCGATGTCAAAGAAGAATCCGTCTTAGAGTACGTACCATTATTTGTATAGGTTGCACTCGCCCAGTTTGCAGCATTCGATATACCAGTTGCTTTCTGCGATATTTTGCTTACAAAAGAATTATATCCTGTAAAGACCGTTTTCAGCGAACTGATATCTGCCTGCTTTAAAGCATCCTCATCTAATTCCAACTTGTTTCCTTTTCCTATGGTAATACCTATTTTGGCAAGCATATTACTGTTTTTGTCTGTCATTCCAGTCATCCATGAAGCATTTCGCAATACATCCTTTGTATTAGATTCTCCGGCTTCCTTAACTACATCATTATAATCTTCAACAAAAGATTTTACTGCCTTGGTGATTTTATCCCAGTCATAATCCTCTACCTCAATCTCTTCCCCCGTTTTTTCATCTTTCTTTTTTATTTTCTTTTTTTCCCAAAGAGAAGAGTCATTCAAAGCATCTGCTGATTTTTTCAGAGAATCTGCACTTGTTTTCATCAAGGTAAGTTTTTGTGAAGTATCACCTTTTCCCGATAATTTTTCAGCATCCTGTTTTGCATAATATGCTTTCATAAGTTTTCCATAGCTTCCATTTTTGATTGCAGCATAATCAGAAAGCATATTTGTATTGCCTACTGATGAACTATCTGACGTTCCACTAAACAACGCTGAAAAATCTACATTGCTGTTATATTTACTTGTATAATCACTAAAACTTTTGATTTCTGACATAACACCAGCCTCCTTTCCGAACTATAAACGTATATCGATCGGTGTATATACTACCGACTGTCCACTTTCTGATGCTGGATTTTTTATTGTTTCTGCTGTTTCTGTTTTAACATCTGCATTCTCTGATGCATCTGTTGCCGTATCTGCATTTTCCTGTGTATTCTCTGCTTTCTGCGTTTGATCCTTCTTTGTTTCTGCTGCATCTGTACGGTTGTCTGCCTTTGCTGCTTCTTCCATAGATTTATTTGCATCTGAAAGTGAAGACATCTGTGATGCTGTTGCAGACTGCGCTTTTGCCTGCAAATCTGCCAGTTCTTCTTCTTTCTTTTCGGTATTGCCTTTTCCAGCATCCTGCTTGATTTCAGACTCAAGCACACCGGCTCTTCCTTCCATCTGTGTTGCCATACTACCCTGCACTTTTGCTTGCTTCATAGATGAATCTGCGGAAATCATTGCCCGCATACCTGCCTGTGACAAGCCTGTTCCTTTCTTTGCAGATGTATTTTTTGTACCAGCCACCATATCATCCATAGATGATTTTTTACTCTGCTGTTCCTTTCTCTGTTCAATCTGGTGCTGTCTTAACTGTTGATTGAGATTTGTAATTTCCTGTTGTATCTCCTGACGTTTCTTCATCTTATCCTCTAATGACAGTTCTTCATTTGATGATAAGTCCTGCAATTTCTGCTGTGCATTTGCAATCTGATTCTGAATATTTTTACTCACAGAATCATTCGCCTGTGCCATTCCCATTGCTCCTGTCTGCGTATTCGTTCCGTTAAATCCATTAATTTTCATCATTTCGTTGTCCTCCTTGAGCTAATACTCTGAAATCCGTTTCCTGAAAATCTGTATAACATGATTTCTCTTTATTTTTTCTTTCGGCATATCTTTCTTCACAATAAACTGTGATGTTGTGAACCGCCCTTTTTTTGTTGTGAAGCAGTCTGAAAATGCTTTTCAGACTGTCGCAGTGCTCCTCAAATATTGTTGCAAGCAACATATTTTCATCGCTACCTGCGCAAAAAAAGCACTACATATTTCTGTAATTTACAAAATACATAGTGCCAATTTATTTCTTTATTCTACCTGCATCATAATGCTAAGGATTACTTCCTCATTTCCCTGCTCCAAAGATATATCTCCCATATACATTCTGGCAACCCGGCGAATGTTATTCAGACCCATTCCATGTTCCCTCCCAGATTTGGTTGTTTCTGGCAAATCGCTATCACCAAAATTAAGCTGACCCCCAAAACTGTTTTTTATGGTTATCATAAAGATACTGTTTTTCCGAAAAGAAGAAATGCTGATATACGGATCATCTCCACTTACATTTTCCATGCAGTTATTCAAGGCATTATTCATGATCACACTCAGATCAAATGCATTTAACTTCGTATTCTGCGGATAATGAAAATCCGACAGAAACCGAATCTGCCTTTCTTTTGCTTCTCTCAGCTTTTCCATCAAAATGACATCAATTACCGGACTTCCTGTCTTTATTTCCAGAGATACCTCGTCCCATTCATTTTTCAGATGTTCCAAGTATTCTGCAGCATCATCCATATTATTATGTGCCACCAGATGTTCCAGTGTCTGTATATGATTTCCCATATCATGGCGCATGGAGCGGATATCCCGATACAACTTTTCGACTTCCCCGATATGCTTTTTCATGTCACTGATCTGATTTAATACCAGCTCTTGTCCCCGCTGTTCTTCCTGCATCTCTTTCCAGTTTTGAAACATTACAATCACAACAAAAATAGCAACTATGGAAATCAGATAGTGTAAAAAGCTTAAAGCTCCATAAAATCCATATGTATCAATCAAGTTCTTTCCAGTATCTCTTTCGTATATCATGAGATAATATTGTAAAATGCCATACCCAGTGACGCCTACAAGTGAAGGTATAATAAGCATTACCATCTCTTTGACGCTCATTTCATCTTTTTTGTATATATACGCTTTATTGATCAGTCCTATTGCAACCGCAATAAAAGCAATACAAAGTACAATATCCAAAACTCTGGTTCCAACATATAGTCCGTACTGCAACCACACTTTTTCTGCACTCATATTCCGAAATACAAGTGCTTTTGTAACAAGATCATCAAGTCTGGCTGCCATTGCAACCGTTAACCATCGGATCGAAAAGAACGTAATTGCAAGAAATATTTTCTGATATATATTTCTTCTGTCCTCTATATACATTGCAAGAAACGCTGCTATAACTCCAATCAGATATGCGGAAAAATTATCAATCTGTGGCGGAATCATATATAAAACAAGCATAATCGTAATATAAACAATACTGACTGCCACAGCCCCTTTTTTCTTTTTTATATAGGGACAAACAAATTTTCCAAAATAGATTCCTGTAATCATAAGGAGTGCAATAACAGAAATTTTCGATGTAACCATCCAGCATTTTTCTACCAAACTCATCCGATTTCTTTTCCTTTCCTCTGATTATATTTCAAATATTGTTTTACAAACTCAGAATAATTCTGTTTTGCAATCAATGCAGTTCCATTTTCCATCGTCACACAATTTGCATCATATTTCTGAACATATTTGAAATGTACGAGGTAGGCTCTGTGTGTACGAAAAAAATCTGCTCCCGCAATTTCACTCAGTTCCTGCAATTTTCCATAATATTCAATATTCGTATCCCGTGTATGGATAATGACTTTTCGATTATATACCTCGGCATACACAATATCCTTCAAAAACACTTTCATATGGCTTCCTCCGGACTGCACCATCATGTATTTTTCATCCGATTGATTTTCAGAATATTTTTCAATGCTTCTGACTGCACGTTTCACAACTTCCTCAAATTTTTCATCTGAAAACGGTTTCACCAGATAATGAAATGCTGCAACATCAAATGCCTGAAAAACATACTCCTCCACAGCAGTTACAAATATCAATACCATTCTTTCATTTTTCTGACGCAGAATCCTTGCCGTTTCCATTCCATCCATTCCTGGCATCTGAATATCCAAAAATAGAATATCCGGCTCACAACCACTTGCAATCAATTCATCACCAGATAAATATTTTTCTATTACTGCATCCGGTAATAATTTCTTTATTTTTTCTTCTAATATCAATCCTATAGACTTATCATCATCACAGATTGCAATTTGCATCTTGTCACTTCCTTGCTTACATACAATTATATTTATTATATCGGAAAAGTTCTTTTAATAGCTAGCCACCATGTTGTGAACCGACCTTTTTTTGTTGTGAAATAGAATATCACATATAACGCGTTATTTGCTTCCTGTTAATACGCAAAAACACTGTATCTCAAACTCATTGAAATACCATGCTTCCCCGCATTTTCTATATTGTTCTATTGATATTATTACTTTACTATCCGACACGCCTCTTGGCGTGACTGTATCTATCAAAAAAGAAGCCAGCAGTTTATTCACACACTACTGACTTCCTATACTACTCATTTTATTTACTTCGCTGCGTCTCAGACAAGTTTTCCATCACTAAACATAACCTCTGTTTTCCCGCCATCCTTTTACATACCACCTGATTCCAACATATACCAGTTGCACAAATAATAAGAGAAATAGCAGATTGATCGGCAATACTGTCTTTATCGAATCTCCAAAGTAGATTGTTATTGCCATGCTTATAAGTATCACCATTACAGTAATCATATCCCAACAGTATTTCTTATATAACCCTGCAATCTTCATCCCTATAAACACTACAAGTATTCCCGCACCCACCAGACATCCACTATAAACCAGTATTTTTATCAGCCAGTATATAATTCCAGCAACGACAGGATTGGATATTCCATTACTAATCTGTGCCACGGTCTTTCCTGTCAGTACAACCCAGCCAGCAATGGTCTGTGTGAAAGTTGCGATTGTATCAAAGAATACCACGCAATCAGAAATAAATATTTTTGACCGTATCATCTGAAAAAGAGTAGTTGATATGGAATACCATATCAACAGAAATATCAATGCTTCATACATGACTGTTTTTGCTTTATATCTGCCTGCCAGTTTTTCTCTCTGTGTATCATACCTTTCCTTCGCTTTCAGATAAGCTGTCTGGTTACAATTCCAGCACTTTTGATAGAATACCGGCTTTTCAACCGGTATCTCTACTTTTTTCTGATGGGAGAGTGCATAATCCCGTTCCTGTTCTGCCTGCCTTAGCTTATCTTGACATTCCTCTGTCATGATTTCGGCAGCGTGCGTTTTCTCTTTCTCGCTCTGCAATAATTCTTTTGTTTTCCTCAAGTCGTTCTTTAAGGCTTGAATGTTCCCTGCTTTGTTCTCGCTGTTTAACTTCTCGTTCAAGGTCAGCGATTCGTCGATCTGCATTTTCAATTTCTCGATAGTCCGGTCTTTCTGGTCGAGTTCTTCCTGCATCTGCTCTGTCAGCATTAGCAGTTCTTCCAGTTGATCGTCGCTCTTTGAGTTTTCGTATTCTGTCATCTATATCCCTCGCTTTCTCTATCTGCTGTTCAATGTCAGTAATTCGCTGTTCTGTTTCTGTAATAATCGGTTCTCGCTGTTTAATTTCTGTGCTAATTCCTGCCATTGCTGATTCTCGTCTGTAAGTCGCTGTATCTGGTCTGCCTTTTCTTCCAGAAGCATCAGCAGTTCTTCTGTATCCGGCAAGATTTGAAGCAGCTCTGATAATTCTTTCTCTAATTGCTGCAATCGTTCTTCCTGCTCCTGAAAGCACATCAGCTTCTCGTCCTTTTCCTGTATCTCCTGAAGCATCTCTGCCATGATATTCTGTTGTCCCTCTATCTGTGTAATCATTGCTTCCATCATGGGAATTACTTCTTTGCTTTCTTCTAATGTCATTCAAACACTCCCTCCACATTGACAATGCACCGGATACCTTACCAAAGGTTGCAATTACCTTTTGTAACAGTGCATTTTGTTTTTTAATCATCCGGTTTTCCTCAACCTTCCATGAACCTTTCCTTATCTGTCCGGTGAGATATTTTTCGTCAATCTTTCTTGCATCCGCACCCTCATGAATCATAGGGACTTTTAATTTGCCCTGTCTTTCATAAGAGCGGTGGTCAATCTGATTGTCTATGGATAAATGCCGGTTACACATCCCAGCCCATTCGCTTCGCCATAACTCACAATTCTTTGGATTGTTCCATCCGGTAGCGTCAGTCAGAACCCGTTTCCATTGTTTTCTGTTTCTTGCCCCGACTTTCTGTACTCCGTTTTCATCAAGTACCGGAATGCGGATTCCATGCCGGTCAGGATTTTTCTTATCCTGCCACCAGTCCGGGTGGGATTCATCAACCACGATATTTCCGTCAGTATCTCTGACAAAATCCCAGTCCTTGACTTCTTTGTTGCCCCATGAGTGATCTGGATTGAATGGTCGCATGGTTACAAGTAAATGCACATGTGGGTTCCCATCGTTCTTATCGTGTATGCTCCAATCGGCACACATTCCCTTGTCCACGAAAGTTTTTTGAATATATTCGGTTGTATAATCAATCTGTTCCTGTCTGCTCCATTCTTTCGGCAGGGAAAATTCAAATGAGCGTCCAAGCTGTGCATCTGCATTTTTTTCTATCTTTAAGACCTCATTCCATAGACGCTGTTTCTGAAATGTGATTTTAAACTTTTCCAGTGCGGCATCTTTATCATCCGCTCTTTTATAACGGATAGACTGTTGAAACCTTTTTATATTTTCTTCCGGTACATGCAGCCATTCAGGAGGTGCATTTTCGCACATCATCAGACTGGTGTAGACGACTTCCTTTTTGGAAGTATAGTAACTGATTCTGCCTGTTTCCTCATTCTTCATCACATCTCCATTAAGATATGCCGATGCGGATATGACAGATTTTCCTTTACTGCGCCCGACAATCTTTACTGTAAAGTGAAATATCGCCATGATACGATTCCCCCTTTCTGCCGTATCCGGCATTGATTTCCGACAGCATCTTCTTCTGATTTTGCAGGAGTGAAGCTGTCGGAACGCCCTCTGCGCAAGAGTGCCCCCTGCGGCATGAGCAGGTCTGGCTGAAAGCCCCGCCGACGGAACGAGCCCGGCAAGCGTAAGCGCAGACCGGTTGCCACTTGTGGCAAACTTATAAGGACGACCTCTGGTTGTCCATAAGTGCGCCCTTCATTCAAAGGCAATGAAGGGAATGGAAAACCCACTCCCTCCGCCATTACACTTCCTCCATGTCTGTAACTAATTCTTTCTGCATCGCTTTTGAGAAAAACTTCCCGTTTGTTTCCTGCCTTTTTAAGAATCCTATCAACTTTGGTAAATCTTCCTCCTCAATCGGACAGCCAAGAACCGATTCCACCGCTCCTCCAATCTGACAGAGCCTGTGGGTTCGTTTTTTACTTTCTTCCGCTTTCTTTCTCTTTTCCAGTTCCTTCCGCTGTGCTATGAGCTTTTTTGTAGCTTCAATGCTTTCCTGTTCCTTTTTCTCTAATGCACGTATTCTTTCTTCATAAGTCTTTGTTGATTTCGCCATATCGTCTTCATCCTCTCTTTTTCCGATAAACAACAGTTCCCGGTTGCATATCAGGAGAAGCACATGGTATAATCCTCTTGCGTGTAGGTATATCATGGCTTCGGTCTGATAGAACCTTTGGCGGTTTCGTAGGAAGCCGCCTTTTTAAGTTGCCACATTTCTTGTGACAGCTTTTACATTTCCTTTATCCCTCAGATCTCGCCCCTCGTTGGCTTCCATGAACTTTTCCAGAATGTCAGTTTTAATAAGGACTTTTCTTCCGACTTTTAATACCGGAAGCTTCTTCCATTCAACCAGCTTTCTCAAAGTATTTCTGCCAATTCCTGTATAGTCGGCTGCTTCCTCGATGGATAATGCAATCTTTCTTTCCGTCATCTTGTCACCTCCTATTAAATTGCATTATGCAATTTTTGTTGTGCTGTTAGTATAGCGGTTTTATATTGCGTTGTCAAGCGTTATGAAATTTTAAAATTAATCATTAGATTGCATATTGCAATTACGTGAGGTACATGCTATAATTCATACATACCGAAAAAGGAGGCAATCAGCATGAAAGATAAAGAATTACGCAAGCTGATAGGCAGCAGGGCAAAACAGCGTCGTCTGGAATTAAATCTGACACAGCCTTATGTTGCAGAGAAGATGGGAGTTACAGCTTCCACAATCCTGCGTTATGAGAATGGTTCGATTGACAATACCAAAAAGATGGTGCTGGAAGGTCTTTCGGAAGCACTTCATGTATCTATTGAATGGCTCAGAGGTGAAACCGATGAATACGAAACCGATATTACGGATAAGAAAGAATTACAGATTCGTGATGCAATGGGCGATATTCTCAAACAGCTACCTCTCGACCTTAGTAAAAAGGAAGATGCTTTTTCAAAAGATTTACTGCTGTTAATGTTAAAGCAATATAACCTGTTTCTGGAATCATTCCAGTTTGCCTGCAAGAATTACAAGGGCAGCACGAATGAATCGGATATTGCAAAGGTAATGGGGTTTGAATCGAATGATGAATATAACGAGATTATGTTTCTCCGGGAGATCACCCATACTGTTAATGCCTTTAATGACATGGCAGATATTGTAAGGCTCTATTCCAAGAAACCGGAAATGGCAGAACAAAGGCTTGAAAATCTTTTATCAGAAGTTTTGTATGAAGATTCCGATTCGGTATAGAACGACAACCGGAGTTATGATATACTTACACGCAAGAAGCATTTCATCAGTTCCGATTGTCTGATATCGAAAGGAGACACACGATTATGGCAAAAGGATCTGTAAGAAAAAAAGGAAAGAAATGGTACTACCGCTTCTATGTAGAAGATGCAAGCGGCAATCTAGTTCAGAAAGAATACGCTGGAACAGAAAGCAAAAGTGAAACGGAAAAACTGCTCCGTCAGGCAATGGACGATTACGAAAGCAAAAAATTCATTGCAAAGTCGGAAAATATTACAGTTGGAGAATTACTTGATATATGGGCAGAGGAAGAATTAAAGACCGGTACTCTCAGTAATGGGACAGTCCAGAATTACCTCGGTGCAATTACCAACATCAAGAAGCATCCAATTTCAGAGAGAAAGTTGAAAAATGTAACATCTGAGCATTTACAAGCCTTCTTCAATCTGCTTTCCTTTGGTGGCACTTATCCAGATGGTTCAGAAAGAAAAGGTTATAGCAAAGATTACATTCGTTCTTTCTCGGCAGTATTACAGCAGTCATTCCGGTTTGCAGTATCACCAAAGCAATATATCACTTTCAATCCGATGCAGTATATTAAGCTGAAATACCAGACGGATGAGGTTGACCTGTTTTCTGATGATGACATGGATGGCGATATACAGCCAATTCCACGAGAGGATTATGAAAGACTGATTGAATTTCTACAGGATTACAATCCACCGGCAATACTTCCAATCCAGATAGCTTATTATGCAGGACTTCGTATCGGTGAAGCCTGTGGTCTGGCATGGCAGGATGTAAATCTTGAAGAACAGTGCCTTACAATCAGACGCAGTATCCGCTATGATGGTTCAAGGCACAAGAATATCATCGGACCAACCAAACGAAAAAAGGTAAGGATTGTTGATTTTGGAGATACACTGGCAGAGATTCTTCGTAATGCCCAAAAGGAACAGCTTAAAAACCGAATGCAGTACGGAGAACTTTACCACAAAAACTACTACAGAGAAGTAAAAGACAAAAACAGAGTTTACTATGAGTTCTATCATTTGGACGGAACAGAGAATGTTCCAGAAGATTATAAGGAAATATCCTTTGTCTGCTTAAGACCGAATGGAAGTTTGGAACTGCCAAGCACGTTAGGAATTGTTTGCAGGAAGATTGCTCAGAAACTGGATGGATTTGAAGGATTTCATTTTCACCAGTTGCGACACACCTACACAAGCAACCTTCTGGCAAATGGAGCAGCTCCGAAAGATGTACAGGAACTGTTAGGACACTCAGATGTCAGTACCACAATGAATGTCTACGCCCATTCCACAAGAAAAGCCAAGCGGGAATCCGCAAAGTTACTTGATAAAGTGGCAGGCAACGACTAAATAAAACTTTCCCTTATTTCCCTTACGATTATCTCATAAGGGCAAAAATAAGGGAAAATACATATCATTTCACTAATGAATGGGCTGGAATGTCTGTAAAATAGGGAAAGTTAGAAATATATTTCGGCAAACTGGAATTGACCGAGCTCTTTGAGCGAGGGATGCTTCTTGTCCGAAGGGCAAGAAGATGGGCTATAGATTAAAATTGTAGATTAATAACTTCCAGTTTGAAGAATTGAAAAAAACGGAATTTACCTATTAAGACATATAAACTCTTGACAATAAAACTCCTATATAGTATGTTTTTAATAAACTACTATATAGGAGCTTTTGTATGGAAATGAATGGAGGATTTCTTGTCACCAAAATAAAACAGCTTGGAGACCGGATTTTCGAGAAGATTCTCAGCGAAAAGAATATTGATGCGTTTAATGGAGCCCAGGGGCGTATTCTTTATGTGCTGTGGCAGGAGGATGGTATCTCAATCAGGTCACTCTCGACTAAATGCGGATTAGCGATAACATCTCTTACTACGATGCTGGAAAGAATGGAAAATCAAGGGCTGATAAGCCGTGTTCAGTCTAAAACGGACAAAAGGAAAACACTTCTGTTTCTGACTGAGAAAGCACATGCCTTAAAGGGCGAGTACGATTCTGTATCTGATGAGATGGGCAGTATTTACTACAAAGGTTTTTCAGAGGAAGAAATTACCCGGTTTGAGGAATGCCTCGACCGCATCAGAAAGAATCTTGAGGAGTGGCAGAAGTCATGAGTATTTGTATCAAAGATCAGATTCAGAACATGAATATCGTCATTGGCTGCACAGTGGGGTGTGCATATTGCTATGCCCGCAACAACGTGAAACGCTGGCATATGATTGATGACTTCGCTGCCCCTGAATTCTTTCCGGGTAAGCTCAAGATGATGGAAAAGAAACGTCCGCAGAACTTTCTTCTTACCGGCATGAGCGATCTCTCCGGATGGAAGCCGGAATGGAGAGACGAGGTATTTGAAAAGATCCGTGAAAATCCACAGCATCAGTTCCTGTTCCTTACCAAGCGACCTGATTTGCTGGATTTTGATACCGATCTGAAAAACGCATGGTTTGGCGTTACGGTGACGAGGAAAGCAGAACTGTGGCGTATCGACGCCCTTCGAACAAACGTCAGAGCAAAACATTACCATGTTACCTTTGAGCCGTTATTCGACGATCCCGGCACAGTTGACCTTTCCGGAATCAATTGGATCGTTGTCGGCACCATGACCGGAGCTCAGAGCAGGAAGATTCATACGGAGCCGGAATGGGCATGGTCTCCTGGCGGACCAGGCACATAAGCTCGGCATTCCGGTGTTTATGAAGGAAGACCTTGTCCCTATCATAGGGGATGAAAATATGATTCAGGAAATGCCGGAAGAATTTAATAAAGTGTTAGAGGTACAGAAATCATGGAAGAAGTAATGAATGGAATCCTCATTCGTGAGGTGGAAACAAAGAACATCATGACTAAGTCTAGTCTGCCGGTAGGCGGTTACTCGGTCAACCCATATGTGGGCTGTACACATGCCTGCAAGTATTGCTATGCTTCTTTTATGAAGCGCTTTACCGGGCACAAGGAGGAATGGGGCACTTTCCTTGATGTGAAGCATTGGCCGGAAATTAAAAATACGAAGAAATATGCCGGACAGCGGGTGGTCATCGGTTCTGTGACAGATGGCTACAATCCACAGGAGGAGCAATTCGGGAATACCAGAAAACTTCTGGAGCAGCTGATCGGCAGTGACGCAGATATTTTGATCTGCACAAAGTCGGATCTTGTAGTACGGGATATTGATCTGCTGAAGAAGCTTGGACGTGTAACCGTTTCATGGTCGATCAACACACTAGATGAAAATTTCAAGAACGATATGGACTCTGCTTCGAGCATTGAGCGCCGTATCGCTGCTATGAAGCAGGTATATGAAGCAGGTATCCGTACAGTCTGTTTCGTATCCCCGGTATTCCCTGGTATCACGGATTTTGAAGCAATCTTTGATCGTGTAAAGGATCAGTGCGATCTGTTCTGGCTCGAAAATCTCAATCTTCGAGGCGGTTTCAAAAAGACAATTATGGATTATATCGCCGGAAAATATCCTGATCTTGTACCACTTTACGACGAGATCTATAACAAGCATAACCGCAGCTACTTTGAAGCACTTGAAGTAAAAGCTGAGAAAATGGCTAAGAAGTATGATTGTGCCTTTGTGGATAATGAAATGCCTTATGGCAGAGTCCCGCAGGGACATCCGGTGATAGTAGATTATTTCTATCATGAGGAAATCCGTGGGACAGAGAATACCGGAAAAAGAAATCGCTAACTTCCAATTTATCAAACCAAATACGGAGGAACTATGACAAATTTTAAACTTACGATACAATATGATGGGACGCGCTTTAGCGGCTGGCAGAAACAGGGCAACACCGACAACACCATTCAGGGAAAAATAGAAAATATCTTAAGTAAAATGACCGGTGAAGAAATAGAAATTCACGGTTCAGGCAGAACAGATGCAGGAGTTCATGCAATAAAGCAGATAGCAAATTTTAAAACAAATGCCACATTGTCCGAAACTGATATAAGGGATTATATAAACCAATATCTGCCGCTCGATATACGCATTTTGAGTGTTGAAAAAGCTGATAACCGCTTTCATGCAAGACTTAATGCCAAAGGAAAGCATTACAGATATACTATTGACAATGGTGAGGTGGCAAATGTTTTTGAGCGAAAGTATATGACAAGACTTACAGAAAACTATGATATAGAGGCTATGAAAAAAGCTGCCGTATATCTTATCGGTGAACATGATTTTAAAAGTTTCTGTGACAATAAACGCATGAAGAAATCCACAATACGCAGGATTTCTGACATACAGATTAACAATTCTGACGGGATAATAACAATTGATTTTTACGGAAACGGTTTTCTATATCATATGGTGCGTATCCTTACAGGAACTTTACTTATGGTGGGCACTCATGAACTTTCATGTGATGATATTCCGGATATAATAGAAAAAAAATCCCGTGATGCAGCCGGATTTACGGCTCCGCCACAGGGACTTTGTTTAGTTGAGGTGGATTATTGATTTACCGACGCAGGCAAAATTAATATATCTTTTCAACAATCTCATCAAGTATGGCTGCTGCCACATCTTCTTTGCTCATCTGCGGCAGCTTTCTGACCTCATCTTTTGTTATGAGCGTGACTATATTTGT
Source organism: Clostridium sp. AM27-31LB (assembly GCF_003480745.1). NCBI lineage: Bacteria > Bacillati > Bacillota > Clostridia > Eubacteriales > Clostridiaceae > Clostridium > Clostridium sp. AM27-31LB. The sequence goes on from NZ_QUJS01000005.1 coordinate 253,108, forward strand.
GTCTGTTCCAAAGCCTGCCCCTTCTACTTTTAGATTGTTTGCTACTATCATATCCACATTTTTCTTTTCAAGTTTCTTTTTGGAGTTTTCCAACATATTTTGTGTTTCCATCGAAAATCCACAGATAAACTGATTTTCTTTTTTGTTTTCTCCAAGTGTTTTTAATATGTCTTTTGTCCGCTTGAGCGGTATTGACATTTCACCGCCGTCTTTTTTCTTTATCTTTTCATCGGCTGTATTTTCAGGTGTGTAATCGGCTACCGCTGCCGCTTTTATGATAATATCCTGTGCATCTGCTCTCTTTATGACTTCTTCATACATCTGAGCGGCACTTTCTATCTGCACTGTTTCTACAAATCGTGGCGGTAAAAGATTTACAGGTCCACTTACAAGTGTTACTTTCGCTCCTCGTCTTGCGGCTGTTTTTGCCACCGCATAACCCATTTTTCCGGTTGAATGATTTGAAATAAATCGCACCGGGTCTATTGCTTCCATTGTAGGTCCTGCTGTCACAAGTACATTTTTTCCTGTTAAATCTTTTTCAAATAATATTTCCTGAAGAATAAAATCAAGAAGTGTGTCCTCCGACGGCATTTTTCCAGCACCAACATCCTTGCAGGCAAGAAGCCCCACATCAGGCTCTATGACCTGCATACCAAATCGTTTTAACTTAGCTATATTATCCTGAACGATTGGATTTTCATACATATTTGTATTCATGGCAGGTGAGATTATCTTCTTGCACTTGCAAGCCATAACAGTCGTTGTCAGCATATCATCCGCTATTCCATTTGCAATTTTTCCGATAACATTTGCCGAAGCCGGAGCTATAAGCACAACATCCGCTTTTTTTGCAAGTGAAACATGCTCAACATTAAACTGGAAATTTCTGTCAAATGTGTCTATAAGACATTTATTTCCCGTAAGCGTTTCAAATGTAATCGGATTTATAAAATTAGTTGCATTTTGTGTCATCAATACATGAATGTCTGCGTGAAGTTTTGACAGCATACTTGCAAGATTTGCAATCTTATAAGCCGCAATACTTCCTGTTACGCCTAAAACAACCGTCTTTCCCTTTAACATAATTTTATCCTCATTTCCGGCTGCCGTTCACATCTTAGATGCGTCTGGCAACAATTTGCACACTATTAAAACTAACATCTTATTATTTAAGTTACAGCCTTGTATATTGTATCATTGATATTAACCAGATAACTATTTTACTGCTTCCTGTGTAAGTGTACCATATTTTTCATAAGATGACACCTTAGCAATCTTGTTTTCATCATCAACAAATACAACTTTTGGTTTATGTTCCTTAACTTCCTCAGGTGACATCTGACAGTAGCACATAATAATAACATGGTCGCCTACCTGAACCTGTCTTGCTGCTGCACCATTTAGGCATATCATTCCACTTCCCGGCTCACCTGCTATTGTATATGTTTCAAATCTGTTTCCGTTCTCAACATCGACTATCTGCACAAGTTCGTATTCATATATCCCTGCCGCCTCCATAAGTTCAGGGTCAACAGTGATACTTCCCACATAATTTAACTCAGCCTGTTTAACTACTGCTCTGTGAATTTTACCTTTAAGCATTGTAACTGTCATATTTTACTCCATTTCCAAACAGACACAACTCACTACTTCACAAAGGATGTATAAAAACAAGATGTGCCTATCATACATAATTATTTTTTACTCAACGATGAAATTGTCAATAAGTCTTGTCTTTCCAATATAAACGGCTATAGCTGTAAGTACAGGTCCGTCAATCTTTTCTACAGGCTCAAGTGTATTCCAATCGACAACCTCAACATAATCAATCTTCGCAAGAGCTTCCTTCTCTATTATATCAGTAATTGTTTTCTTTACCTTTGCCGCATCCTTCTCGCCATCATCAACAAGTTTTCTGCCCTCTTTTAATGAACGGCTGAGTACAAGTGCAGCCTTACGCTCGTCCTCACTAAGATAAGTATTTCTTGAACTTTTTGCAAGACCGTCCTCCTCACGGATAATAGGACATCCTACAATCTCGATACCAAAACTAAGGTCATTTACCATGTGTCTTATGACTGCAAGCTGCTGTGCATCCTTCTGACCGAAATAAGCTCTGTCAGGAGTTACAATATTAAATAATTTTGCAACAACAGTACAAACTCCACGGAAATGAATAGGTCTTGTCTTTCCACAAAGACCGCCTGTAAGTGTATTCATATCAACAAATGATGAGAAATTATCATCATACATTTCCTCCGGTTCAGGATGGAATATAAGAGACGCACCCGCTTTCTCACAAAGAGCCGCATCCCTGTCCATATCTCTCGGATAACTCTCTAAATCCTCTGTAGGTCCAAACTGCATAGGATTAACAAAAACGCTGACAACAACTTTGTCATTCTGCTCAACTGCTTTATCTATAAGACTCTTATGTCCCTCATGAAGATAACCCATAGTAGGTACAAGACCAACCGTAAGACCAGCCTTTCTCCACTCTCTAACCTGTTCCCTGACTCTCTTAATACTACCTGTAATTTCCATTGTTTTTGCTCCAATCTATATATAATCAAAAATGTTTTTTTCTGTTTGTTTCACTCATATAATTTTCACAAAAAATAATCATATGCAAGCATACACTATTTCTCTTAGAAAATTACATTCATTTTAATACAATTTTTCCAAAACATCCTCATCAATCTTAAATGTGTGTTCCTGTGCAGGGTATGTACCTGCTGAAACCTCACTGATATAATCCTTAAATGCCTGTTTCATCACATCACCGACATTTGCAAATTTCTTGACAAACTTAGGTACATAATCTGAAAACATTCCAAGCATATCCTGATATACAAGTATCTGACCGTCACAGCCTGCTCCTGCACCTATTCCGATAGTTGGAATATCAAGTTTTTCAGTAACAATCTTTGCAAGTTTTTCAGGAATACATTCAAGTACAACTGCAAAAGCTCCAGCCTCCTGTACTGCAAGTGCATCCTCGATAAGTTTCTTTGCTGCTTCCTCTGTTTTTCCCTGAACTCTGTTGCCGCCAAATGCATTTACAGACTGTGGTGTAAGTCCGAGATGAGCCATAACAGGAATTCCTGCTTCAGTTATTGCCTTTATCTGCGGGCACACACTTGCTCCACCTTCAAGTTTAACTGCTCCTGCGCGTCCCTCTTTCATAAGACGGCCTGCATTGATAAGTGCATCTCTTGTTCCCGTCTGATAAGACATAAACGGCATGTCTATAACAACCATAGTATCACTTGTTCCCCTGGCAACTGCTGCCCCATGATGTATCATGTCTTCAACAGTAACGGAAATCGTATCTTCATAACCAAGCATTGTATTTCCAAGAGAATCTCCGACAAGAATAGCATTTATACCTGCTTCTTCCATAAGTCTTGCTGTTGAATAATCATAGGCGGTAAGCATTGTAAGCTTTTCACCTTTTTCCTTTGCCATCTGAAATGTTCTTACTGTGTTTTTCATAATTTAATTCCTTTCCGAATACCTGCCTTTTGTGGGTCAGGTTTCTTTGCATTGACAAATTACATAATCTTTCTTAACTCACTGTAATCCCTGTCGGGATTTTTCTTCTCAGACATTTTAATAAGTCGCTCTCCTACACTTTTATATATCTTAAGTGCGTCCGTGCCCTCAAGTGCTTCAATGTGTTTTTTAACAGTTCCCGTATCATTTCTTATAACGGGACCTGTGAGAGCATCTAAAGTTCCATTTTCAATCAAGGATTTAACATTTCCCATTGTCAATGGACCTAAAAGAGAAAACGCATCTTCGTCGGTAAATCCACAGTCTTTTAAAAGTTCAAGTGCAACATCAAAAATTCCGACAACATAATTGCTTGCAAATGCCGCCGCCGCATGATATTTCACTTTATCAGAAGCCTTTAACATAAAAATCTTATGATGTAATTCATCTCCAAAAAGCTCCTGCATCACCTTTACTGCTTTACTGCTTCCCTCCATTGTGAGCCTTGCCGTATTTAATTGTCTATATGATGTAAATTTGTCGCTGAACGCATACATAGGATGAATAGAAATCTTTTCTGCCTTTGTTTCCTCTATTCCTGAAAATATATCAGATGATAATGAACCGCTAAAATGACATATGATTTTTTGTTGCAGATTATAATTTTTAATCTGCTCCCACACTTTTAAAATAATATCGTCAGGTGTTGTTATACATATAACATCACATTCATTCACCAGTTCTTCCGGTGAAGCATATGCTTTTGAATTTGTAAAAGTCGCTGCAATGTCAACGCTTTTGCTTGTTCTGCTATAATAACCTTTAATCTTTGCAATGCTGCTGTTTTCACACAGATACTTTCCCATGCTGCAACCGACAGCTCCTGCTCCTATAAAACCTATATTTATATTACCACCTCCACATTTATCACCATTCACAATTATGGCATATCAGCTCTTACAGCCGATGCTAATTTGCAAATGACAGTAATCTGTATTTTGCAGAGGTCACATTATCCCTGATGCAGTTTCTTTTCATTCTATATCCGAATACCGCTCGCAAATGAGATAATAGCACAATCTAAGGTGCATTGCAAGTGTGGATGAAGTTTTCACACATACCTGATTTCCACAAGTTTTAGTCCCTTAGCCGGTGCTGTCGGTCCTGCTTCTTTTCTGTCAGCGGATTTTATTATATCTTCCATCTGCTCCGGTGCTACATTTCCTTTTCCCACTTCAAGAAGTGTTCCGGCGATTATCCGTACCATATTGTAAAGGAAACCATTTCCATTCACCCTTATTTTTATCAGTCTGTTATTTTCCTGTTCTTCACCAGTCTTAATATTTGCCAATCTGGTATTTTCCTGTTCTTCATCAACTTTAATATTTACCAGTCTGTTATTTTCCTGTTCTTCATCAGTCTTAATATTTACATCATCCGATATTTTTTCACATTCCGTTTTCTTTTCTGCATGATTTTCTCTTTGCACTCCACCAAGTTCCATGCACTCAACTTCCAAACTGTATATTGTCCTTACCGTTGTTTTTACCTGTGCTCCCGCCGAACAAAATCCTGCAAAGTCATGTTCTCCTATAAACGCTTTGCACGCTTTTTTCATGGCTTCAATATCGAGGTTTCCATAGTCAAAATGTGCCGTGTTTCTGTATTCGGGCAATGGAAATCTTCTATTTAATATAGTATATTCATATGTTTTTCTGCACTCCTGATAACGGGGATGAAAATCTCTATCTACTTCCTCTGATTTCTGTATTATTATGTCATCAGGAAGCCGCTGGTTTAAAGCATAAGAAAATTTTTCTCCGGGGATACGGCTCTCTGTATCAAATACAGCCACATTGCCTAGTGCATGAACTCCCGCATCCGTCCTGCTCGCCCCTATAACCTCTATCTGTTCCCCTGTAAGTTCAGATATTGCCTTATTTAATTCGCCCTCTATCGTATCAGCATTTGGCTGAACCTGCCATCCGTGATAATTTGTGCCGTCATAAGCAACTGTTAATTTTATTCGTTTCATTTATATTCCTCGTCTTTAATCATTTTTCATCAATTCCTAACAAAACTCAATCTCCCTAACAACTTTAATTTAAAAATTATCATTAAAACAAATCATCCATTGTTACCACCGACTGTACTTCCTGTGAATATGAATTTTCAACAAGACCATATGTTGTGATAATAGTTGGATATATGGCATATTTTGTCCCAGAAACAGTAATCAGATCATTTATTTTATTTCTGATATTTCTATCAACTTTTTCAGTTATCGTGTATTCAGATTGTGAATATTTCATTTCGCACAAATTTATAACCTGATCTTTTCTCACTATCAGCATATCTATCTGAGAGCCAAACACTCCATTATCCAAATCAGCCTTACAATACCATGAATTAACCTCAGTAAGCACCCCTGAAATTCCTAATTTAACTTTTATCTGTTCAATATGCTCCATGCATACCCGCTCAAATGCCAATCCCATCCATGTGTTCACCAGCGGAGTATTAATCTGATTTGTCCAAAAATGTTCATCCGTAGGTTGAGATTTCAGAAACTTGAAATAAAACAATGTGAAGCAATCCATTAATTGATATATGGCATTTTTCTTTTTCATTCCAAATGCGTAATATTTTCGGATAAAACCGCAGCTTTCAAGTTCTTCAAGTTTTGTAGTCAAATCCCCTGAATTAGAAATTTTAGCAGCATTTATAATCTCTTCTCTTGTCATTCCCACTTTTTTTGTTCCCAGAGCCTCTATTATCTTTACATAATTTTCCGGTTTTTTAAACACAGAAGCATACAGATACTTAAACTCGTCTCTAAGAGGTGCATCCTTCTCAAACAATATCCGGTCAATATTTTGCGACAGACTTAGCCCCTTTTTTAAAAATCCCCAATAATACGGCACTCCACCAAATATCATATAATATTGTAATATCTGATTTCTATTGAAAGCCAAACCGGAATTTTTTACATACTCCTCACATTCTCCAAGACAAAAAGTCCGCAAATGTATCTGTTCCGTAAGCCTGTTGTATAATCCGCCTTTATTATGAACAACTTTTGAAAGCATCCATGATGTTGCAGACGCACATACAATAAGCACTATATCCTTTCTGGCTGACGCAAATCCATTCCAAAAATTTTCAAGTGCAACCATCAGATCACATTTGGGAGTATCCATCCACGATAACTCATCAATAAAAATTATCTTTTTCTTTTCACTTGACTTCCTAATCAAATCCTTTAAATATTCAAAAGCTTCAAGCCAGTTTTTTGGCTGTTTTTTCACTTCATAGCCTGCATCCTTTAAAGATGAAACAAATGCAAATATCTGTCCTTTCATTCCACTATCTGACAAACCTGCGTGCTGAAATGCAAACCTATAATCAAAAGCTTCGCGTATCAAAAAAGTCTTTCCGACACGCCTGCGTCCATAAATTGCTAAAAAATGAGAACTGTCATCATTTTGTATTTCATGTAATAAATTTATTTCCTTTTTTCTTCCTATAAGCATAGCATGTGTCACCTCCAATGAATCATCACTATTGTCTACTTATTTATTTCGGTATAACAGCGCATATTTATATAATATTATAATTTGCTTAATCACTGTTTTTTATATACTTTAAGCGAATTATAGCATTGTTTTCAACCAAAAACAAGGACAAAGTGAGTACCCCGGCTTCAGCTCTACTGTCTCTTAATTTTGGAGGTATTGCAACACTTTGCGTGCAAAAAAATATTGCTATAATCTTCTTAATCTTAATAAAAATAACAGATTAAGAAGATTATAGCTACAAACAATTACCAAGTGGATATTCGCAATCCTCTCTGCCACTTGCTCATAATACTTTTAGCTGCTACCACAATTTATCAAATACATTTTCAGGCATATGCGAAAACACCATATCAGCTCCAGCCATGCACATCGCAAAGAAAACTATCATTATCAATATGACAACCGCCGCAAAATCATATGTTCCTGATTTTTCAGGGGCAAAAAAACTGTAATATAATATCTCACCGCCGAGAACAATAAGTATCAAAGGCCAGAGATGAAATATAAGCATATAGTTTAGCACACCACCAAATATATGTATCAGAAACAATATTCCAAATACCACAAGCGAAATTCCTAATGTAATCGTACCTATTCTGCGCTGTCTCATTTGTCATCTCTCCCCTCAAAATACTTTTCATTTTCATCAAATTCTATTTCCTGCTTTTTTCCGGCTATCATTCTAAGTCCGACAGCTATTATAACAAACGCAACAATAAACTGTGGTATATAATGAAGTAAAAATTGGTTTACTTCATATGATATATATATTCCCATTCCTGCAAGTACCGAAACAACACTGTTGCACAACATATATATGCCAAAACATATTAAAACTATTGCTAAAATCTTTCTTCCTTTACCCTTTGGCAGCTTCGGCAGACAATCCAAGTTATCTCCCCAGATATAAGCATCTTCAAGCATTGCAAATTCTTCATCAGGCATTGAGTTTTTGTTCATAGCATCAAAAAACGCATAGAACCATACAATTATTGCACCAAGTGAAAGTACGCTAAGATACAGCCAGTGCGAAACAATGAAAATCCCAAAAAATACTGTCATAAGGCTGACGCCCTGTTTAAAAAATCCCAAAAACATCTGTCCCGCTCCCGGCATACACGAAAAACAGAATGTCAAAAACTTATTTCTTTTATGTGTCATATTAATCCTCACTTCTACACACTTTTTGCATATCAGATTTGTGTCAAGTGTGCACAGACACAAATCTTGTGTGTGAAAAATATTATTTTTCACACTATCCTCCATACTATACTATTTTTTAATCCGCAAAAAACTCCGCAGACTATTAAAAACCCTGTTTATACTAAAACTTTCTCTCCCACTGTTTTCCCTATTTTTTTCTATAAATTTTTTTCTGTCTTTCTCCTGCTTTTTTTTCATTTCTGACTGTTTTTTATCATACTTTGACTTCTCTGCCATAACATTTTTAGTATCACCTATCCCAAGCCCTGTATTTGCATTTTGCCCGACTTGTTCAATTATCGGCACTGTCTCTGCCGGATTTCTTAAATATGAACCATTTGAAAAACTAACGGTAACTAAAATGCCGAGTGCCATGCACATCCCAAGTGCGACTCTTGTGCAATACCCGTAATATTCTTTTCGCCTGTCATGCCCTGTCGGTATTTTCTCTGCTTTCTCCAAAATCCCAGCCGTAACCCCACGCGGCAGCTTTATCATCTCTGTTTCAGGTATTCCTGCTGCAAACCTGCCTGCACAATATTCACATTTTGCAATGTGGGTGAGCATATTTATTTCTTCGTACTGCTCCATATCATGCATATAATATTTTTTAATCTGCTCATCGGTTATATGTGCCATAATAAACCTCCTTTCCAACTGCACGGCTCATCGCTATTATTCATGCCTTTTTTCCAATTTTTTCTGAAGCATCTTTTTCGACCTTAAAATCTGTGTCTGTATTGTTTTAAGCTTGACACCTCGATTTTTTGAAATCTCTTTTGCCGTTTTGTCGCAGCAATAAAATTCATAGGCAACCTCATCATAGGGAGGTTTAAGAGTACGGCAGGCATTGCTGAGCTCCTCGTTTATCTCCTTTTCCAAAAAAGACTCCTCAAGAGATGAAACCGTACCGACATTACTTTCTAATATACCATCTTCAGTCGGCATCTCTTTTCGTCTTTTTGATTTGAGAAAATCAAGACATTTGTTTGTAGCTATTTTCGTCAAAAAAGCCTTTTCATTCTCACCGTCAAACCGGTCAAGCACTCTATAATATGTAAGAAATGTTTCCTGTGTCATATCCTGTGCATCAAAATAATCTCCCAACATACGGTAACAGATTGAAAATATAAGTTTTTCATATTGTTCCATAGCTTTTTCAAGCTGTACCATATGTCTGGTACTGTCCGCCAAGTCTCATCACCTCCCATTTTTCCCTTTTCATTATACTTAAACGAATGAAATTTACAAAAGTCTTCAAAAAAAATGCAAAAAAATATACAGAATTAAAATTTTTTTCAATTCTGTATATTTTCAATATTATTTTCCCAAGAAAATTATTTTCTTATTAGACCATATAGAATTATTTTCATACTCAAGTTCTATATCTTTCATTTTAGCTTCTTTTGGGACTTCATATGTAATACTGCCGCTTATCTCTCGTCCCCCTGAAACTTCCTGCAACAAAAAGCTTTCATCTGAACCGTCAAGATATTCCTGATCATATTTTTTGTTATTCACATAACAGCCAAATGACCCCGGATAACTGTCTGAGTTTCCTGTATTTTTAAATGTAAAATAAAATTTAACATATTTATAACCATCTTTTGGCTGTATAAACTGATTGTTTGATTTGTATTTCTCCGCACCCGTATATGCAATCTCAAAATCCCCAAACTCTACCACATCACCGGGATGAAACCTGTTATCATCCGTTTTGCCATTGTTTTTACTGCTTTTATTACTTTTTTTCTTATTACTGTTTTTCTTATTGCTTTTTTTGTCTTTTGAACTGCTTTTGTTCCTCTTTTTATCTTTAGATGTACTTCCTGAACTTTCAGTTACACTTCCTACTTTTTTTGACTCATTTTTCGTATCATCATTCCCGGAATTTGATGCCGCCACAATTATAAACACCGCTATAACTACAATAACTATCCACTTGCCTTTTCCTTTTTTCCCTGTCGTTCTCATAGAAATCTTCTCCTTTTCATGTAATTATCATTTAGGCGTTTGCGAAACTGTCTTTATCTGTAAATTATTTGTTATATTCTCACAATTAACACAACATATAATTAGTTCTGCAACCACTTATGATTAATAACTTTTATTTATCAAGCTATTTTATTTTACATAAAGAAATTTCTATTTTGGTGTGCCGGCAGCATACATTTTCAGGCATTTTTAATTTTTATACAATGAATAGGCAATATTAAATAACTATGCAATAAACAGGCATCTGTTATAACCAAACACATTTTGACAACATTAACTACCAATAAACACCAGCATCATTTAACGATTGTCTTCATATATTCTTCAATCTGTATTCCTGCATAGAAAATCATAATACTTAAGATAACTCTTGAAAACATCTTTACAACACTATCCATATCTTTATAAATTGGCATCCTGTTATACCAGTTTTTATAATTTCCTGCTATTACTACAGTTGAAAATACATACATAAACGCCGCAGCACATTCATACATAACAGCCTGCGTATTTCCCTTGCATTTCTCAAATCCTACAGCCATCACTGTTACCAGAAATACATAAACGCAAACTCCCAGTATCTTTTTCCACAAAGCTCCACTTCTAAATCCCGGCATTTTTGAATAATCATAATCCTGTTTTACGGATGCTGTATCCTGTTTACCCGTGGTTTTATAAGCACTGTTTGTAAATTTGACCGTATTTTCATTTGATTTCGCATCATAATGTATGTAATTTTTCATAAGTTCTTCATATGCCTGACAAGCCGTCTGAAACCTGTTTTCGGGTGATATATTTATACATTTTTGTATAAATTCCTTATAATCATAACATATACATTTATTTCCCTCAGGCATTTTTCCCGTAAGCATTTCATGAAAAACGACACCAATAGAATATATGTCACTCCGTATATCAGTCTGCATAAATCCAAACTGCTCCGGTGCCGCATATCCCGCCGTTCCCAAAATCGTTGTATCTTTTGTTCTGCCCTCTTTCGTTTTCCTTGAAATCCCAAAATCTATCAATTTAACTACATTGTCACTTGAAATCAGTATATTTTTAGGTGTTATATCCCTGTGAACAATATTTACTTTCTCAAGTTCAGATAAAACTTCAAAAAGCTGACAAGTATAGTCTAAGGCATCTTCTTTTGTTATATTTTTATTTTCAATCTTGTCCGCAAGAATATCTCCGCTTATATATTCCTCGATAACAACAGCTTTATTTTCAATCTCAATAATATTTTTTACTGCTGCCAGATGCCTGTTTTTTATATATTGGAGACTCTCATATATTGAAATATTCTCAATTTCTATCTCTTTTAAAACAAATATTTTATTAGAATTTTTCTGCCTGACAAGCCATGTTTTTCTATCATTATTTTCACCAAACAATGCGATTTTCTCATATTGCTCATTTAAAAGTGCTGTTTTCAGATTTATATTTTCCATAATTCTCCTTATTTTATCTTACAAATATTTATAGCCACGGATATTCGTGGTACTTATGTTAAATATGGTATCATTTAATAAATTCAGATGCAACATTGTAAAAATAAGTTTACAAGCAACTCCAATTAAATTATTATATGATGTAAGTGTCAAAAGCAAACATTTCATTTTGGGAGATAACATATATGAACAATTATAAAAAAACCGATAAATTATTGGATATATTAAAAAAATCGCCTACCGTAGACGATTATATAGAAAATGAGAACGACAATCTTGTAAACATGACTCTCTCGGAATATTTGAATAAAATACTTTCTGACAGAAACCTAAAAACAAGCGACCTCGTAAAACTGACGGGACTTGACCGAACATATACATACCAGATAATGTCGGGCAGAAAAAATCCGTCCAGAGATAAAGTTATCGCCATCTGTTTTGCACTTAATATGTCATTTGAAGATACCCAGCAGCTTTTAAAAGCCACCGGATACCCTATTTTGTACGCCCGTTTCCAGCGTGACAGCATAATCATATTTGCATTGCAGCACAACGCATCTCTTACAGATACAAATGAACTTTTGTATGATTATAATTTTGATACGCTGACTTAAAGAACTAATCTGCAAGCTGAAGATTTATTGCTGCCTTGACAACTTTGCCATTTTTTACTTTAATATAATCAGCATAATCCTTATGTCAGACTAATTTTTTTCAAATTATTTCTTGGTTGCCTTGTATATTCACTTCTGATCTTTAAGTTTTCCATACTCTGCATCTGTCACGGCTTCACACCATTCATTTGATGTTTCCTCGCCCGGTACTTCTACCGCAAGATGACTAAACCAGCTATCCGGTGCTGCTCCATGCCAGTGTTTTACTTCTGCCGGAATGTTAATACAGTCACCAGGATTAAGTTCGATTGCTTCTTTGCCCTCTTCCTGATAATATCCGCGACCTGCCACGCACACAAGTATCTGACCGCCGCCACTCTTAGCGTGATGGATATGCCAGTTATTTCTGCATCCCGGCTCGAATGTTACATTGAAAATTCCTACCTGACTTGGCGATACAGGTGCAAGGTAACTTTGTCCGATAAAATATTTTGCAAATGCGTCATTTGGTTCACCGATTGGAAATACCATCTGCTTTGCATGAGCTCTCATTGCTTCATCCTCGTATGGCAAATCTCCCTCGCCATTGCTCCAAACTTCCTTTGCAAGATTAAATACTGCCCAGCCTTTTGGCCAGCCTGCATAAAAAGCAACATGAGTTATGATTGCTGCGATTTCTTTCTGTGTCACACCGTGGTCCTTTGCATTCTGCAAATGGAATTTTAATGAAGAGTCAGTAATTCCTGAAGCCATAAGTGCTACTACTGTTATAATACTTCTTGTTTTTACATCTATATCCTGATTGTTCCAGTTCTCACCGAAAAGAACATCATCATTAAAATGTGCAAACTCAGGAGCAAACTCTCCGAGTGCATTTCTTCCTGCTGTCTGTACTATCTTAGCCATAAAAGCCTCCCTATATCCCTAAATTTCCTTAATCCAATCGGCTATTTCCTGCTTTGTCGCTCTGTTTAAAAGTTTTCCTTCCACGATTTCAGAGTTTGGTGCTGATGGCTGTAATTCCTTAACCGTATTGCCAAATCCACTTCCTCCTGATGTTGCAAACAGAATAATCTTTTTGCCTGAGAAATCATATTTTTCCAAAAATGTATTTACAATAGTTGGTGCAACATACCACCAGATAGGAAAACCTAAAATAATCTCATCATACTGACTCATATCAATATCATTGTTCTTGATTTCAGGTCTTATCTTCTTATCTTTCATCTCGACGCTGCTTCTTGACTTTTTATCCATCCAGTTGAGGTCTGCCTTTGTGTATGCCTCTTTTGGAGTAATCTCACAAATATCATAACCGCCTTCTTCTGCTATCATATTTGCGACTTTTTCCGTCGTTTTACTTGCACTAAAATAAGCTACTAATCTTTTCATTATAATAATCCCTCCTAAAATATGTGCATCAGATAATTCCAAAATCGCATAACAATATAACACTATTGTGCATCAATTAGTGTCAAAATGCCTTTTTGCCACAGTAATATAATGTATTATCACAATCCTGCAATATCTAACAGATACATAAGTGCTATTAATTCTTTAAAAATCATTGTATATACATTATAAAGCCTTATATCTTATTATGTCTAATACTTATATCGTATATCTTGTTATGCTTTTTAGGCATACTTTAGCAGTTAATACACTATATCTCTGACTTGTACAATAAAGATTAAAGTTCTTATCCACAGTACACTAATGCCAATTCTGCGAGCGGGCATAAGCATTGATTTCCTCTATAAAACGGCTTGTCGCTGGTGAATACGGGATATTTCTCCGCCATGCGATAACTGTGCTTGTCTCAATCTCAGGATATAGTCTTTTTTGCACGACAACATCCCTGCTCCAATATCTTGCTGCCCCCTCAACCGATAGTTATCTTTCCCTCTATTGACTCATTATCACCCTTAAATTCACTGACAATCTTGTCCTCAAGGTCTACAATTTCCAAGGCACGCCGTTTTAGTAACTGTCCCTCACTCGTCAGGGTAATACTGTGACCGCCCCGTTCAAAAAGTGTCGCACCAAGTTCATCCTCAAGTGCCGCAAGCTGTCTTGAAAGTGTCGGCTGTGTGATATTTAACTGATGTGCCGCTTTTGTAAAACTCTGTTCTTTTGCCACCGTCAAAAAATAACGCAATACTCTTAAATCCATATCTCACTCCCGCAATAAAATTTTTTGTACCTTAATATTTTTAATTACTGACTCATTCAACATTTGACTACCTCCATTTTATGAACTGTTATTTTTATCAAGCCCATAATAATGGATTTACTTCTAATTTTAAATATATTATCAAATTTATAAGTCACTAATAAATTTGTTAGTTTACTTTTTCCATCTTATAGTCCGATACGAAATTTATTCATAACTTACCGATTTATAAACACGCAGCCGATAACTTTTTTATAACTTCTTTCACATACTCCTCTGACTTTGATACCTTTTTTGCAATTTCAGCTATAGGCATATTACAATCATTATATGCCTCAATTTGTCCTTCAATTTTTCCCTCAATTTTTCCTTCGTCTCTAGTTTCTTCAAATACTCTCCACATACTGTCGCCCTCCTTAAACAAATTGTCAACATCTAAGTCACATCTTGCCGCTCCTGCTACGGTATTTAATACATTTTTATCTACTTTATGATCTACACTGTATTTTATTGCTTCTTCTCTCAACTCTCTTGTACTCTTGTCCTTATTAAGTAATATTCCAAACAGATTAAACAAGTCTCGATTATTAACATTATGAAATAATAAATCATTTTGTCTGGCTTCTACTAATTTCATCTTATAGTCATTAACTATATTTTCCATTTCTTTTGGTATTGCCATCATCTTCTTTAATGATAATGCACCATCCCATTCCTTGCCGCCTGTTTTACTTCAAGCGGCATAAAAAATAATTTTTTATAATTTTTGTAACAGTTCAGCCCAAAAAAGATAAGTCAATAATACATGAGCTTGCTCAATGTATTATTGACTTGTTTTTTGGGGCTGAATAGCCTTTCATTTATGAAATAAAGTAAACACAAGCTGCATAGCAGCGACTGACAGCTTGCTGGCAGGTTTACGAATGTAATAAATGAGAGGCTGAACTGTTACTAATTTTCTGTTCAATCTTAATACATATTTAGCCAAATATAGATTTACTTAAACGAATATGAAACTGACTCGTTTCCTGCCAAATCTGAAACTACACAGTCTCCTTTGACAGTATATGATTTGATTATTTTTCCATTCTTTGATATTTTCTTGCCGTTTACTTCATCTATTCCTGATTTGTCCGTTATTTTGCAAGTTATCTTTTTTCCTTTTCTAGTGACTTTTATCTTAGGTGCTTTTGTATCTTTCCAAACCTTAAGAATAGATTTATGACCATGTTTATCTGTAATCGACAAGGTATGCTTACCCTCCGGAATTTTTAATTTCGATGCTGTCTTAAATTCCATATTTAATTCAGCCGCTGTCTTTTTTCCGAAGTCTTCCCATGATACATTATCATTTTCTGCCGGCTTTCTTACCTTATCTAATTTGTAAGATTTCTTGCCGTCAAGCACTATCTTATCTACAGAGCCGGTATTATCAAGCACCTCATAACTTATGCACTTACCAAATTTATTAACATTACCTATCATTACATATCCTGTAAGTGGTCTTTGCTTTCCAGACCCTGAACCATAAACTGAATATGACACCGGATTATATCCTGAAGTCTCTGCATATTTTTCCCTAAATGATAACACCTCTCCGGTCTTTTTATAAAACGCTGTATCTTTGACAAGGTAATCCGTCTTTACTCCCGTTTTATAATATGGTGTCTTTACTTTTGCTGCATGGCTTACTTCCCCACATAACATACTTGTCATCAACCCTGCTGCAACTGCCATTGTCATAATTTTTTCAATCTGTCTTTTCATAAGCGTCAGCTCCTTTCTAAAATTAAGCGGACATTTGCAATCCACTCTGCTGCCTGATAGTGTTAAAGTTATTTCCCACCCTTTGTAATTTTTCAAATTCTTGAACTTTCTTCAAGATGTATCAACCGCTTTTAACCCGGTCACTTTTTATTTGTCATTACTGTTTCACTTATAAAGACAGATATTTTTCTTACTTGTTGCAAAAGATTCAAAATTAATTTAAATTTATTTTTTTATCTTCCCTCAATGCCCAACAAGGCCGCATATACATTTTTATGTGTATATACAGCCCTGCATCCTTTTTTATTTTTTTAATTTCTATAATTATTCCACCGCTTTGTCTTCATCTGCCTTATACTCAAAGAAATCAAAGTCCGCATAATGCTTATGCTTTACCCTGTCAGCACAGGTGATACCGACCATTGTTCCGGTAAATTCACCGTACTTACAATACTCATCTGAAAATTTTGTCGTATCAAACGGTATTCCTATCTTATTGTAATCTTTTCCGTTATAGCTCCAGAAGAACTGTGAATGTTTTCCTCTTATTTCAAGCCTGAAGTAAATAGGTACGTCATCTACTGCAAGTCTTGTGTTGACAAACTCAGTTTTTTCTCCGTTTTCAAGTGCGATTATTGAGATTGCACTCTGTCCAAGTGTCTCGCTGTAATATTTGCGGAGATTTATATAATTCATATTGTCATAATAAATTATAAGACCTGCTGAATGCTGGTGCACTTCCGGCACAAATTCCATCTTTGTTGTAACAGTGGCATACACACTTGTAAGTTTTCTTGCAAGTATGCTTACTTTATTTAAAGATGCTCTCGATTCCTGTCCACGCAGACGGACATAACCTTTTCTTGCCCTTACATCAGCGAAACTCTGCGGCATGATTCTCGGTGCATAATAGAAATTGCCAAGTGTGTCATCATCAAAATCATCAAAATCCGGCACCTGTTTTACCGGATATTCAGGCAGCTTGCTCTCATCGCAATACTCTTTTGCAATATTGCTTCCGTCTGCCATGCGAAGCCATCCGTCCTCTGTCCATTTCATTTTCTGTATTGCCGTTTCACGGCCGAGTGTGCAGCGAAGTTCAGGTCTGAACGGTCTTGAACAAAGGTGCACAAGATATACCTCTCCAAGCTGTGTCTCAACATAACTTCCATGTCCGGCTTTTTGCAATACCACATCAGGATTGAAATATTTTGGTTTTAAATGGTCCGGGTCATGTCTCTCATTTGATACGAGCGGATTTGATGTGACTATAGGATTCATAGGGTCACCTTCATATGGTCCCCACACATTTTTTGAGCGGCCCATTGTTACACAGTGGTTATATCCCGTGCCGCCCTCCGCACACATAATATAATAATATCCGTTTCTCTTTGTAAGATGAGGTGCTTCGATGCAACCTCTGTCCGTGCCACCACGCCATATGCGTTTTGGATAGCCGATTATCTCTTTCTTTTCAGGGTCATACTCAGAGATTGCGATAACTCCCGGCTTTTCGTATCCCTCTCTTGTCTCCCAGTCAAGTGAAACAATATATTTTCTTCCATCATCATCGTGGAGTATTGATGCGTCAAATCCTGATGAATGTAAATATACCGGCTCACTCCACGGTCCTCTTATATCCTTTGCCGTGATAACAAAATTATCTACATCAAAATATCTTGCATTCATTGAGTTCATGACACCATACACAACATAGAACATATCTTCCTGCTCACAATATGTAAGACACGGTGCCCATATTCCCTTTGCTGAAGGAAGTTTTTTAAGGTCTGGATTTGTATCATCTGTGAGGACATGAGTGTAAAGTTCCCAGTTTTTCATATCCTTTGAGTGATAAACCGGTATTCCCGGAAACCACTCAAATGTTGATACTGCAATATAATAATCATCGCCTTTGCGGCAGATACACGGGTCAGGGTTAAAACCTTTTAATATTGGATTTTTAAGCATTATTTAGCAGCTCCTTCCTTTTCAAGTGCTTCAACGATTCCGTCATACTCTTTATCAAGTTTGTAGAACCACATTACAACAACCTGTCCTATACAAAGTATTGCCGGTATCCAGATAAATGTAATTTCTGAACCTGTACCTGCTCCTGCTGCACCGATAACCCAGCCAAGGATTGCAGAACCAAGTCCATTTCCTACCTTGAAACCAAAACTTGAGGCAGAATTTATAAGTCCCTCTGTACGGTAGCCTGTTTTCCACTCACCATACTCGATAGTATCAGATACGATTGCAAACATACATGATGAAATTCCTGCATTTCCAACACCTTTAAGTACACACGCAATTATTATTCCTGTCATATTTGTTCCGACGAAACCAAACATTGCAAAACCGAGTCCGTAGATAACAGCTCCTATGATGAGCATATTTCTCTTACCAATTTTTTTAATGATAAATGCAGTAAAGAACATTACACCTATCTGAACAAGGTTTGCAACAAGGTTCATTGTTCCGACCATGTCACTATTATGGAGTATATTTTTTGCATAATATACTGCTGCTCCGCCGTTTAATGAATAATTGATAAAGATAAATACAAGTGTTATTGTTATCATCATCCAGTATTTATTCTGGAATAATAAACTGATTCCCTTTACAAATGGAACTTTTTCCTGCTTTGTATCTTTTGCAGGAACTACACGCTCTTTTGTCCCCGTAAATGTAATCATAAATACTATTACTGCCAAAATTCCAAAGACGGCGAATGTCTTTGTCCATGCTGAAAGATTATTTCCGAAAAATTCAACTAAAGGAAGTGTAAGATTTGTTATAATCAATGTTCCTGTTGTAGCCAATATCATGCGGAAAATGCTGAGCACTGAACGCTCGTACTGATCCTGTGTAATCAGTGAATTAAGCGTTGCATACGGTACATTTATAGCCGTATATATAACAGAAGAAACTAAGTTGTAAGTTATAAAAATGTACGCAAGTTTTGCTGTATTGCCAAGACCTGACGGCACGGTAAACAGTAGGATTCCTGCCAGTGCAAACGGTATCGCCATGCGGAGTATCCACGGTCTGCACTTTCCAAATCTTGATTTTGTCCTATCAACAATAATTCCCATTATCAAATCAGTAATACCATCAAACACTCTTGACAAAAGCATTATAGTACCGATAACACCTGCACTTACATGAACATAATCTGTGTAATAAAATAAAAGAAATGATGACATTGCCGAGTAGATGATGTTACATCCTAAATCTCCACAACCATAAGAAAATCGCTCCCAAAAACGGATTTCACTTTTTTTCTGACTCATAACGAGCCCTCCTTTCGCATTTTGCACATTATAATGAACATTTTGAATTCATTATGTAATAACCGGTTTACAGGGGTATATGTAAAACAATCGTTATGATGTTTTGCATTTACCTTTAATGTAACTATAGTATAAATGCTCAAGCCAAAAATGAAATCCATCTATTCAGACGCAAAAAAGGTATCATTCCGACTTTTAGTATATAATGTTCAATTCAAAACCAACTGACAATGCAGCAAACCACAACATCAGACTAGAGCAAAATATCTTTTTACTTAAGCATAATAATATAAACAAAATAAAAGACACCATAAAAATGCTGCCTTTATCTATGTCTTATATTTACTTTGTTCTTTTTTCCTGTGCTCCCTCGGTGTGCAGCCGTACTGATTGCGAAAATATTTCATTGAAAGATGATGATTTGTGCATCCATGCCTTTCAAAAATATCAGCCACCGAATCATTTGTATTAACAAGAGCACGGTGCACATATCCTATACGCACAAGATATATATAATCAGTAACAGTACAGTTCATATATTTCTTAAAAAATCTTGCCATATAATCAGGATTGTATCCAAACTTCTCTGCAATAACGGCTGTTGATATGCCATATGCATGATTTTCATCTATAAAATCCATTATGTCTTTTAATCGGTTAAAATACTTGTCATCCCTCTCAAAATCCCTTTGCAATAATTTCTCCGAATAGGAATGGATAAGTGTAAATAAAAGTTCATAAAGCAGGCTGTTAAACCGAAGCAGATACCCCTCTGGTCTTACATCATAGATAACATACATATCCGTAAAAATCTTTTTTAACCGTTCAAGTTTTGTTCTTTCAACCTCATCCCCCGGATGCATATCAACAAAAAATCTTCGCAGATGCATTGACGGAACATATTTGTCATAAAAACGCTGTGGTATCTGAAGCACAAGAGCCTCATTTTTTTCAGAAAAAACTGAATGGATTTCCCTCGGATTTGCCATAAAAAACTCACCGTCACTCGCCGTCACCTTAACACCTCTTGGAAGATTAAGCACAACTTTTCCCTTTATAACATAGACAATCTCAAGACTGTTATGCCAATGTGGTGAAACATAACTGCCCTCATCCTTAGACAGATAAAATCTCACATCTACATCCGGGTTACTTGTCACAATTTCATGACGCATCTTTTCTGGTTCCATCTATCAACACTTCCTTGCCTTTAAACGCAAAACCATAATGGTGGATATTTGAAGGATTTACTCCTCTCCCTATCAGCTCTGCATCGTAATTTTTTTCTTCTATCTGTTTTAATGCCGCTTCGACTGTTTCCTCAAGTGTGTTTTCTTTTCTTGGATTTATTACTTTAAATTCTATAATGATACCTGGAAGTATTCTTCCCGTAGGAATACTTCCTTGATATTTTGCACTATTTTTATTTATAGGTTCTAGCATTATGTCATATCTGCCAAAACCGCTTTCTCTGTTTGAGGTTATGATATAGTTGTCTATCTGGTCTACCATAAGTCCTAAAACGAAACCGTGATAGAAGTTCTCCGGTCTTATTCTTGATTCTTCTTTTCCGGCTACATCAAAACAACTAAAGATATTAGCCGTAATCTCATTTATATAATAATTCATTGCATCTAAGTCACCTTGAATTAAGGCACTTACAAATTCACTTGACGAGTCGTCCCTTGTTTTGAACCAGTTATCAATCATCTTTTCAAACATTTTTTTTACTTCAAAGTTTGTTAGGCTTAATTCATATATGTTATTTCCTTCAGAATTTGCAAAGTCAACATAATCTACCTTTAAATAACCACTAGCTAATAATAAACTCCATATTGCTTCTGAACTTCCGTCAAGCTGATTAAAGACAATCTGTTCATCCAGTTTTGTTTTTATGCTTTTTCCTTCCAACAACTCCTCCATTATCACCTTAGTTTTTGAAGAACCTTGTTGTATCAGTTGTGATACAAGTCCATTTGAACTCGAATCTGCCCAGTATGTTTTATATTTTTTTTCGTCAAGAAAGTTAATTATCGACCATGGATTATATACATCTTTACTCGTGCCAAATGTAAAACCATCATACCATTTTTTTACTTTCTCTTTTTCACTTGAAAGTTCCTGCTCGTCAAGTGCATCAAATACTTCCTCCTCGGTAAAACCAAAACATTTTGAATACTCATCACTTGTAACTGTTATAACCTTAAGATTATTTAAATCACTAAAGATGCTCTCCTTGGAAACCCTTGTTATTCCGGTCATTATTGCTCGCTCAAGATATGGATTTGTCTTAAAGGTTGAATTAAAAAGACTTCTTGTAAATGCAACGAGTTCTTCCCAGTAACCGTTTACATATGCCTCCTGCATCGGTGTGTCATATTCGTCAAGAAGTATTATTACTTTCTTTTTATAATAACGGCTCAAATAATTTGATAACTCGTTTAATTTAAATGATATATCTTCATCCATTGGATTTTCCAAAAATGATATATATCTTGCCTTTTCTGTATCACTTATACAATCTGACTTAAGCAAAAATCTGTTACTTTCATATAAGTCAATAATCCTATCAGATATTTGTTTTCTCGACAATTCAAATGTATTCCCTTTTATCCCCGCAAAACTTAAAAAGATTACCGGATATGCTCCCTGAATTTTACGATACTTTTCATCCTCCCAGATATTAAGTCCTTCAAAAAGCTCTCCCCTGTCCTTATATTCATTTGAAAAAAAACATCTGAGCATATCCATATTCAATGTTTTTCCAAAACGGCGTGGACGGGTTATAAGTGTTACTATATCTTCATTTTCCCACCACTCTTTTATAAATGCTGTTTTGTCTATATAAAAAGTGTCTTTTTTCCGTATTGATTCAAAACTCTGATTTCCTATCCCTACAACTCTTGCCATACGCTCCCTCCTGTATGCATTTTTAACCTCACGCTAATCCTCATTTCTGAGTAGCTTTTTTACAAAATAATTCTATGAAAGCTATTCGCTTCCGCTCAGAAATAATATAGCCAACATAAGGCTATGCTTAACTTGCAAAAAATAGTTTCGTACAAAAACACACAATATTCTATAACTGCATTTTAACATTGAAACATCTCAAAGTAAAGAAAGATAAGTGCCGGAAGTTTTTTCAGTAACATCACTGAGTTTTCTGATAATATTTTGCCTGTGTTTTCCAAAGCTTTGCATAAAGACCTTCCTCGTCGATCAATTTTTCATGACTGCCTCTTTGTACTGCCTTTCCATCATCAATCACAAGAATATCATTGCAAAACTGACAACTTGAAAGTCGATGCGATATATATACTGCTGTTTTTGTTCCAATAAGTTCATCAAATTTAGCATACACCTCGTATTCAGCAATAGGATCAAGTGCTGCTGTCGGCTCATCAAGTATGACAAATGGAGTATCGTGGTACAATGCTCTTGCAATCGCAAGTTTTTGTGCTTCACCACCTGATATATTAACTCCGGTTTTATCAAATTCCTTTGTAAGATATGTCTCATTTCCATACGGCATTCTTGCTGCCAGACTTGAAAGTCCTGCTTTTTTTACGGCATCATTTACATGCTCCTCATCATATTCCTGTGATGCTGCAACTGCCTGACCCAATGTAAATGCCGGTATCTGGAAGTCTTGAAATACTACACTGAACAGACTTAAATATTCCTTATAGTCATATTTTTTTATATCTATTCCGTTTAAAAGTATCCTTCCCT
Organism: Clostridium sp. AM27-31LB; assembly: GCF_003480745.1. Classification (NCBI taxonomy): domain Bacteria; kingdom Bacillati; phylum Bacillota; class Clostridia; order Eubacteriales; family Clostridiaceae; genus Clostridium; species Clostridium sp. AM27-31LB. The sequence goes on from NZ_QUJS01000005.1 coordinate 276,418, forward strand.
CGGTTGGATCATACAAACGGCACAACAGCTTGATAAATGTCGTTTTACCTGAACCATTTCTACCGACAACGGCAAGTCTTTCACCTATATTAAATCTGATAGAAAAATTCTCCAATACATTTTTCTCACTGCCCGGATAATGAAATGATACATTTTCAAACTCAATCATAAATTTATCGTCATCACGCTTTTCCACCGGCAGTGTTCCCTCGTATTTTTTATTTTTTATATCCATAAAATCAAGGTACTGTTTTACATATTTTGTATTCATTTTCAATAATGATACCTGCTGGTTCCATTTTTGAAAATGCCACAAAAAATTGGTAATGCATCCCGCATAAAGACATATACTTCCAACAGAAATTACACGCTTCAATGCCATAATGCCAAGCAAAAGATAGATCATTCCTGAGATTAATACATTTATTCCCTCTGCCCACTGGTTCATTCTTGCTTCAAGAATTGTCTGCCTGCTCAAAAGCTTTGATACTTTCTTAAAAATCTCATTAAGTGTTTCTGACAAAAGACTTTGCTGGTTAAACAGCCGCACTGTTTTTCCACATTCTTCTCTACCTATATATTCATCAACATAAAAATCATATTTTCTCGTATATGGAAGTCTTTCTTCTACACTTTTATTTATTTTAGCCTGTATCTTCTGTGTCATTCTCTGATTTACATACAAAAATATTATCAAAAATGCAACAAAAGATAAAACTATTAAAATTCCTTTCCACTCCTGTGTCTTATAAGCTGTAAGACATTTTACAAAAAGCTGTACTGTTATGATACCCGCAACGACAAGCTGAAGCAGACGCTCAACAAATGGTGTAGCTGTCCAGAAAAGCATATTAAGTCCACAGCCATGCTCACGAGCCATATTGTCAATATCGCGCCGTTTGTTTTGGATAGTTTCAGATTCCATATATTCATAATCCATCGACATAAGCTTTTTGTTTAATTCATGATTTGCATCCTCCCATATCATGGAACCACCATAAAAATAAAATTTTATTACCACACACATTGCAAAATACAAAATCCCATTTCCAACTGTAAGTCCTAAAAAATCTCCTAATATACGCTCTCTTTCAACCCTTAAAACAAGGTCATCAATAAGGTGCGAAGCAAAAAACAAACCCCAGTAATTATACATTACATCAAATACAATAAATAATATAACAAAAATCTTTGGAATAGAAAGTGATGAATACACCAATTTCAATCCCCGCAGATTTGTTTTTATCATTTCTTTTTTAGACATATCTAATCCACCACCCTTTCCTGATAATATCTGCTCTGAAGAGAAAACATCTTTGCATATATTCCATTTTTTTCAAGCAGGCTTTTGTGTGTCCCCTCCTCAGCAATCTTTCCTCCATCAATCAAAATAATGCGGTCACAAAATCTTGTGCTTGACAATCTGTGCGATACAAAAAACGATGTTTTATTCTGCGTAAAGTATGCATATTTTTGATAAATATCATTTTCCGCTATCGCATCAAGTGCTGCTGTCGGCTCATCCAATATCAAAACTCCGCTGTCTCTGTACAATGCTCTCGCAAGCATCAGCTTCTGACACTGTCCTCCTGAAAAATCTGTTGCCTCATCATTTAGTGATTTTTCCATCAAGGTATCATCTTTCCCTGGCAACTCGTTAATAACCTCACTCATTCCAGCTTTATCAAGACATTCCCATACCCTGTCATCAACTTTGCCATTTAAAGGTTTCATACTGATATTTTCCCTGACTGAAAGCGGCAGAAAATGGACATCCTGAAAAACACATGAAAACCACGCATATATTTCCTGTTGCGTCATTGTTTCCATATCTACTCCGTTTAGAAGAATTTTTCCCTTTGTCGGATGTAAAAGTCCGCAAATAAGCTTCATAAGAGTTGTCTTTCCTGCACCATTGAGCCCAACAACTGCTATTTTTTCCCCTGCATCTATCTTAAGGCTCATATCATCAATGATGTTATGCTCTGAAGAAGGATATGCAAAGCTGACATGTTTAAGCTCTATCTGTGGTGCAGCTTTTTTAAGCTCAGCAGCTTCTGCCGACATATCATCACCATATATAATAAATTCTTTATAACGACCAAATGCTGATACACTATTTATAAGATGATGCAGATTAGTCATACCTGAGTTTCTCTGAAGCATAAAGCCTGATATCATTCCATTATAGAATATAACATCAGATATCGGCATCTCTCCTTTAAAAAATTTCCAGACTATCACTCCGTAAAATAATACATACGATATCATTTCAGGCAAAGCAGTAACCCCTTCTCCAAACAGACGATATTCCATTTCTTTTGCTTTATAATCAAGTCTTTTCTTACGATATTTTTTAAAAAGTGTATCGAACCAATTCTCCATATTGTACATTCTTATATCTTTCGCCATCGAAAAATCCTCGGTGCGTCTGGTAATATAATCCATCTTCTGCCAGACCTCACCACCCTCTTTTGCCCATTTTTTTTCGTATGCTCCTGTAAGCTTTCCACTAAAAAAGCTCACCGCAAACAACATTGCAAATATCAAAACAAGCCACCATTCAAGCCGGACAATAAATGCGATATAGACTATCAACATTATAAATGTTGAAAATAATTCAAAAATATCTTTCACAAAATACTTTAAATTTCCTGTGGAATCATCATCGCCAACCTTTCCACCAAACAGATCCTTTTTTACTACATTTTTAAGTTCAAGAAATTTCTTATCCTCCAGATAACTATAATCTACCATAAGTAATTTTTTCGCAAATCTGTTTTGCAGCCCTTTTGCAATAATCTGATTGCGACTTGTAATCTGTCCACTGAAATGCCATCTGACAATAACACATATTAAAAGCAAAAAAACTAAAGCACAAAGCTGAAGTATAAGCATTGTCATTCTGGCACTTTCTTCAACTCCCTGCACTACCAGCTTAGGCATATAAAATGGCAGTATCTGCTGTAATGCTGCAAATGGCAATGCTGCTAAGCCATAAAGATACACTTTTTTATCCATACTCCATATAGTTCTGATACAATCCCAAAATGCAGAACAATAACTTGGCATGGCAAGATTTACACCTCTTTTTCTCTCTCCCATTTTTCTCATCCTTTCTCAAAATATTTGATAAACTATCATGAACTGCTTTTAGTATAATAAAAAATCATACCTCTTGTGCCTTTTTTGCATAAGCGGTATGATTTTTAACTTAAGCGGTCTTTTATTCTTATATTCTTCTGATACAAACAAGTCACTACACGAAATTTATTGTTCTACACAATAAAAGCGATACTTTCTTAATACTGCTAAATATATGGCAGCATTATCTCAGTCGCAAATACTCCCGGTTCATTCTGACGATTGAGGTATCCGTTTTTGTCATGAATGATCTTATCAATACGCTGTAAACCAAATCCATGCCCTTCACCCTTCATTGATAAATATTTTTTTGTCCGTTTTTTCTGATCTGTAGAATTGCTGACGGACATATAAAACTGTTTTTTAAATACACCTATATATACTCTGATAAATTTATTTTCTTTTGATGCAAGTTTTTCACATGCCTCTATTGCATTGTCCATAATATTTCCAAAAACAACGCAAAATTCCACATCCGTCATCGGAATTTCCTTTGGTATTTTTGCTGTTACATCAAGTTTTATGTCTTTCTTCTTTGCAAGAGATACCTTACTGTTTACGATAGCATCTGCCATAATATTTCCTGTTTTTATAACAGGATCTATGCTCTCTAAATCCTCATTCATCTGTACAATATAATCCCTTGCATTTTCCCACTGTCTGTTTTCGACATAAATCTTAAGCACCTGCATATGATTTTTATAATCATGCCGCCATCCACGCATCTCACGATATGTATTGTCAATCTCCTCAAACTGACGTTCAAGAAGCTTGTTTTGATATTGCTCCATTTCACGCACCATATATCCCGGCAGCCATATTTTCAAAATGCTGAAAGATAATAATGCAATGAAAATGCATATTGAAACTATTGCTATTATAAGTTCCATAATAATCCTCTAATCTTCCTGTTTTCTATTGTAATCAATAAATTTCTGATTGACCTGCTTATACATTCTCCTGCTCACCGGAACAGTTTTTTCAAAGCTGCGGCACTCCTCTGCCATATACAGCTTATCTTTTTCTATACGCCATATATAACGGAGATTTATTGCAATTCCACGATAACAGCTTACAAAATCCTGATCCGAAAGCTCACTTAAGGCTTCCTTTAATGAACCTGTTTTAAAAAATTCACCCTGCCTTGTCACATATTTCATATCATGACCAAACACTTCTATATAATATATATCCTTTTATAAAACTTTAACAACACCCATATCTCCTGTCAATATCACATGTGCTTCCTGCTGTGCTGCATTGCGGTAAACTCTCTCAAGACATTCAAAAATCTTTTTTTCCTGCACCGGCTTTATCAGATAATGAAGTGCCTCCACCTCGTAACCCTCAAGAATATATTCCCTTTCGCCTGTCACAAATATAATAGGCATATCATCACCAAGCCTGCGAAGATGCTTAGCCAAAGATACCCCATTTTCTCCAGGCATTCTTATATCAAGAAACAGTACATCAAAACTATAATCCTCTCTCGCAAAAAGAAATCTGGCAGCATCTTCAAAAATGCTGACCTCGCCTTCTATGCCTTTATCAGCATACCACTTGTATATCATGTCAGAAAGCCACTGAGCTTCTTCCAAAACATCTTCACATACTGCCGCTCTCATCTTCTCCTGTTCCATAGGACTTTCTCCTCTGTTTAAGTTTGTATTTTCTTTCCACCTTTTATAAAAAATCATTCTCCATATTTTATCTTAGGCAGATTCCACTCAAAATGAGCAGCCAGCACACGCACAACCACGACAAGCACCGAGCAACCAACTATTGCCGTGTTTCTTCCTATATAATTGTCAATGACAATATAAGCACCTGCTCCTACTGCCGATGCAACTGCATATATATGTTTCTTAAATATATATGGTATCATGCCGCTCATTATATCACGCAGAACACCTCCGCCCACTCCTGTTATAACTCCGACAAATATAAGTAGAAACGCATTTGTGTTGTAATCGCTGACCGTTTTTTTCGCCACATCTATTCCGATGACAGTAAATGCTCCAAGTCCTACGGCATCAGAAAACATCAGAATATTTTCATATATTTCCACAAATTTTTCACTCGGATTTTTTGTATGCTCAGACGCATTCATTATCATAAATATAAACACAAGACATGAAACAATTGCAGCTATACTCACATCTCTTGGATTTTTAAATACTGATGGTGGCGTATTGCCAAGCAGCACATCCCTTGTTATGCCGCCACCGACTGCCGTCACGATTCCAAGCACGCATACTCCGAGCAGATCCATCCTCTTTTTTATCGCAGTCATCGCACCTGATATTGCAAATGCAATCACACCTATTATATCCAAAACATCTATCAAATCATTCATTCTTAATCTCAACTTTCAATATGGTGTTTTATTTTCGGTTCCGTAACTACTTACCGTTCTTGCCATATCCATCCTCCTGCTATATTATATGTGCTCTCGTTGTAAACTCCTGTTATTTTGTATTGTATTATTTGTAACAGTTCAGCCTTGCATTTCTTACATTCATAAACCTGCCAGCAAGCTGTTAGTCGCTGCTATGCAGCTTATGTTTATTTACGCGAAAGTAAAGTGAGGATGGAACAAATAAATTTGTTCCATCTGAGCGTGCTCGCGAGGGCTTTGCCCTCATTTCAGAAATGAAAGGCTATTCTACCATAAAAAGGTACTTAACAATACAATGAACAAGCTCATTGTATTGTTAAGTATCTTTTTATGGCTGAACTGTTACTATTATTTAGCAACATTCTAACATTTGGACATATTTCTGTAAAGAATAAGCCATCTTGATATTCTCAAAAT
>NZ_QUJS01000006.1:0-113129 GCF_003480745.1 Clostridium sp. AM27-31LB
GATTTATAGAAATTTATTAACCAAGTAGTCTTGTTTGACTACATCATTATTATACTAGGAGGTTCCTTAATGACGAAAAAAATAACCGCAATATTCTTGGCATTGTGCATGGCAATTTCCGTTTTGCCGATGACCATTCAGGCGGCATCAAAGCCCGATATTAAAGTTGGCGACTATGTTAAAATGGGCACGTATAACAATGCCTCAATTCTTTGGCGATGTGTAAGCATTGACAATAACGGACCGCTTATGCTTGCAGACAAAATTGTTGACACCCTTGCATATGATGCCAAAACAAATGACAACAGCAATTCAAAATCACACAGCAGAAGCTATAAGCGTGATGATTACGGTTCTAACTATTGGAAAGACAGCAATATGCGTTCTTGGTTAAATTCGACCGCAGCTGAAGGCAAAGTCGATTGGCTTTGCGGCAACCCTCCGAAAGACGGATATGTAAGCGGTGTGGGAGCGTACAACGAAAAAGCGGGTTTTCTCAACGCTTTTTCAAAATCTGAAATTGCGGCAATGAAAACCGTTACCCAGCGTTCTCTCGTTTCTCATCCCGAATACAACAAGGGCATAGTTGATGGAGACGCAAATTCGGATTTGTTATACTACACCGATATTTCGGAAGCGGTGGCAAACTACGACAGTTCATATTTTGAAACTACAACCGAAAAGGTTTTTCTTCTTGATGTAAAGCAGGCTAATGCCGTGTGGAAAAATCTCAAAGGTTATTATGTTGCGTATAATAATGACGGTATGGCTTGGCCTTATTGGCTTCGCACTCCTGTTACCGATTGCAATCACGATATGCGTTATATCAGTTCATCGGGTCAGGTCGGTCGTTATGCTCCGTGGTATTCCGATTTGGGCGTAAGACCTGCATTTTATCTCGATTCCGAATATTTTGTTATAACTTCCGGCAGCGGCTCACAAAGCAGTCCTTATATCGGCTCTGCTCCAAATAAGCAAGAGGATGATTATACAATTTCGGAACCTGCCGAGGACGCAAATCCCGATTGGAATGTCAGCACCGAGCAAAGCATTCAGCTCACCCTCGGCCCGTGGTATTCAAATGACGGAAAATATTCTAATCCTACCATCCCTGTTTATACCATCCAAAAAACACGCAGCGACACGGAAAATATGGTTGTTGTCGTTTGCGGCGAGGGATACACAAAAAGTCAGCAGGGCAAATTCATCAATGATGTCAAACGACTTTGGCAGGACGCTATGAAATATGAACCGTATCGCAGTTATGCCGACAGATTCAATGTTTACGCTCTTTGCACAGCTTCCGAATCGACTTTTGACAATGGTGGAAGCACCTTCTTTGATGTTATAGTCGACAAATATAATTCGCCTGTTATTTCTAATAATCTCCACGGAAGTCAGTGGAAAAATCATATTTTTGAGAGATGTATCGGTCCTGAATTTATCGAGAAAATTCACGATGCTCATATCAAAAAAAAGTGTGATCCAAACACAATTCCGTCCGGTTCGGAATATGAGCCTTATTATTATGTTCACGATTATATTGCTCAGTTCGCTATGGTTGTAAACACAAAATCAGATTTCGGCGGTGCTTATAATAACCGTGAATACGGCTTCCATTATTTCATTTCGCCATCAGACAGTTATCGTGCGTCAAAAACTTTTGCACACGAGTTTGGACACGGTTTGCTCGGTCTCGGTGATGAATACAGTAACGGATATTTGCTTGACGATAAGGAACTTAAATCACTCAATCTTTCCTCGGTTGAAGACCCGGAAAAGATAAAATGGCGACAGCTTTTAGGTTATAGAAACACATATACCTGCCGCAATGCTTACGGCTCAAAAATGCTTGTTTCAAGTTATGAGTGCATAATGAGAGACACAAACTATCAATTCTGTGAGGTTTGCCGTTTGCAGGGCTTCAAGCGAATGTCTCAGCTTGTTAAGGATGTAGACCTTTATGTTGCAACTCCCGAGGTTAAGGAATATACGGGCGCTTATTCAAAGCCGTCTGATTTTACCGACCTTGAAACAAGTTCATATTATAATTACACATATAATCGCAATGACCGACTTTTGAGCGGCAACAGCAAAAGCAGATTTAATACTAATATGAACGGTAAAAAAATCGAGCTTAGAACTGTTATTCAAAACATTTCAGATAAAAATGCACGACAATTAAAATTCAAAATGTGGATTAAGCACTCCGACGGAAGCGTTGCGACCGATTCATCGGGGAATCCGCTTCAAACAGTACAAACCTTTGACATTCCTGTTTGGAATGATAAGGCAAATTTCTGGCCGCTCGGTGCTTTGGATCACATCAAAAGCGACTTTAATTCAGGCTTAAAGAGTTGCTCGCTTATTTATCAAATTCCGTCTGATGCACAGCTTAAGAGCGGCGATACCGTGGCATTTCAGGTGCTCGATGAAAACGGAAATGTGCTTGCAGACGACAATACGGAAACACAGCGCTACACAACCGTTTCAATTCAGTATAAATTTGAGGACGGCTCTGAAATTCCAAACACTGCCGGCGGAACATTTACCGTGCCATACGGCACAAAGCTTGATTTAACACCGGCAAAAACACTTTATGATTATGAATTTATAAAGGTTGACGGCTTGAATAAGCCTATTGTTTCGGACGGAACGGTTGTTACATATTATTACAAAAATAAAAACGAAGAACACACTCACAATCTGACTTTGGTTGCTGCGAAAGCTGCCACCTGCACTACTGCGGGCAATTCCGCATACTACACCTGCGATGGCTGTGACAAGTGGTTCGCAGATGCAACAGGATCGGTAGAAATTACCGATAAAACCAGTGTGAAGATTCCGGCTCTCGGACATACCGCAGGCACAGAATGGAAGTCTGATGATACTAACCACTGGCATGAATGTTCTCGTTGCCACGACAAAAAGGACGAAGCGGCTCACGATTACGGTTCTGACAATGTTTGCGACACCTGCGGATATTACAAAACTGTACCGCACACTCACAATCTGACTTTGGTTGCTGCGAAAGCTGCCACCTGCACAGCTGCGGGCAATTCCGCATACTACACCTGCGATGGCTGTGACAAGTGGTTCGCAGATGCAACAGGATCGGTAGAAATTACCGATAAAACCAGTGTGAAGATTCCGGCTCCCGGACATACCGCAGGCACAGAATGGAAGTCTGATGATACTAACCACTGGCATGAATGTTCTCGTTGCCACGACAAAAAGGACGAAGCGGCTCACGATTACGGTTCTGACAATGTTTGCGACACCTGCGGATATTACAAAACTGTACCGCACACTCACAATCTGACTTTGGTTGCTGCGAAAGCTGCCACCTGCACTACTGCGGGCAATTCCGCATACTACACCTGCGATGGCTGTGACAAGTGGTTCGCAGATGCAACAGGATTGGTAGAAATTACCGATAAAACCAGTGTGAAGATTCCGGCTCCCGGACATACCGCAGGCACAGAATGGAAGTCTGATGATACTAACCACTGGCATGAATGTTCTCGTTGCCACGACAAAAAGGACGAAGCGGCTCACGATTACGGTTCTGACAATGTTTGCGACACCTGCGGATATTACAAAACTGTACCGCACACTCACAATCTGACTTTGGTTGCTGCGAAAGCTGCCACCTGCACAGAGGGCGGTAAGGAAGCATACTACAAGTGCGAAGGTTGTGGCAAGTTCTATGAAGATGTACTCGGTACAAAGGAAATAACCGACCTTGCATCTTGGGGCAATATTGCTAAGATTGCCCACACCACAAAGCAAACCGTAACAAAGGCAACCCCAACAGCAAACGGCAAGATAGTAAATTACTGTTCGGTATGTAAGAAAACTCTTTCAACAACAGTAATTCCAAAGGCATCAAGCATAAAGCTTAAAGCAACATCATTAACATATAACGGAAAGGTTAGAACAGCTAAGGTTATTGTTAAGGACAGAACAGGAAAGACACTTGTTAAGAATACTGACTATACTGTGTCTTATGCAAAAGGCAGAAAGTATGTTGGCAAGTACGCAGTAAAGATTACCTTTAAGGGTAAATACAGCGGAACAAAGACGCTTTATTTCACAATCAAGCCAAAGGCAACAAGTATTTCCTCACTTAAAGCAGGTTCAAAGAAGTTTACAGTAAAGTGGAAGAAGCAGGCTACACAGACAACAGGCTATCAGGTACAGTACAGTGCCTCAAGTAAATTCAGCAAGGCTAAGACCGTAACAGTAGGCAAGAATACAACAGTATCAAAGAAAATTTCAAAGCTTTCGGGCAAGAAAAAGTATTATGTAAGAGTTCGCACCTATAAGACAGTTAAGATTAACGGCAAATCCATAAGGATTTATTCAGGCTGGTCAAAAGCTAAGACTGTTACAACAAAGAAATAAAAACTATACCGTAACCTTTGATTCTGCCGGTGGCTCTGCAGTAACGACTCAGACTATCGAAGAAGGTCAGAAGGCAACCAAACCTGCCGCTCCTACCAAGTCTGACGATACCACCAAGCCTTCGGATGATGTTCAGAATCCGCAGACCGGCGACAACAGTATGAGTGGCTGTGGATCGCTCTGCTGTTCGTCAGCGGCTTCGGAGTTGTGACAACTACTGTTTATACTAAAAAAGAAAATCTGTGAAATAACAGATAGCTAACCATTTAAGGATGGCGGTAGCGGAGCTTCCGCTGCCGCCTTTTCCTTACGAAAAGGATTTCTTCGGAAGTCCCTTTCCGAAAGGCGGCAAAAAAAGCGCTTTGCCGATTTTCGGAAAGAAATCGAACAAGGAGAAATCAAATGGACGAACAAGAAAAAGAAATTGAAGAAATACTCAGAACATTTGACAAAGCACCTTCGCCTTCGTCAGAGAATAGTGTTCAAAATCAAGCATAGCAAAACAATAAGCAGCCTCGGCAAATTTCCCAAAAACCAACTGACACCGAACGGATTGCCCGCACATCAAATCAAACAGAATACAAAAGACAAGCTCAGTCAAGCAAAGGCAGCGGTGCAATGCTCCTCACCCTTGCAGATTATGATTTTACCTATGAAATCAAGGACAATCAGCTATATATCGACTTTGTGAACGAATCGGCACATGACGCAACCTATGAGTTTAGTGTCAAAGGCGATACCCTCATCCTCATCGGCGGCGAAGGAACAATCGGCGGCACTTATGCTTATGGAGCGGCATCTTAACAAGAAGGCAAGACGCAGCTCTCATAAGAATCATATGAAAGGAGCGAGAAAGCGTACAGAAGAAGATGATGTACGCTTCGCACAGTCCTTTGAAAAACTAATACTGATGGCAAAGTCAAAAGAAGGTGCTCAGAGTGGGACTATTTAAGAAAAAGAAAGTTACAAAGACATATGATAAAGAAAATAAGAAACCAGTAATCAAAGCGAGCATATGTAATGGCGAGCAGGTTGCAGGCTTTAAGGACATTCATACAGGGAAGATAGAAGAGGTTATGCTGATTAAGAACCAGGCAGACCTTGATGCATTCAAGAAAATGTATGGAATAGATGATGAGATAGAGAAGGAATATTAAACAATGTATTTTATTAAAACGATAAAAGGTGACATAACAAGAGTAACAGATGTGCAGGCGATTGTGAATGCAGCAAACAATTCCCTTCTTGGTGGAGGTGGTGTAGATGGTGCGATTCACAGAGCAGCAGGATCGGAGCTTCTGGCGGAGTGCAGGACACTTCACGGATGTGAGTCATTGGAAGGATTGAGAGAATATCCAAAGGAATATTTTATAAAGTTCCCTTGCAAGTTATGGGATGCAGGAGAAAAGGGACTTACATTATCTGCTTTTGAATGGGAGAAGGATAGAAAAACGCTGATATATGGGCAGGTAGACTATATGTATGGAGAAGCACTTTATAAGCCTGAAATGAAAGAAGGAAATCCTATAAGGTTATATAGTTTGGATGAAATCACGGAGATATTCGGTAAATTAGGACTTCGTATTTGTAACAGCTTTGCTGATTTCAGTGGAAAGCCGAGTTCTGATAATGATATTCAATTGATGGTTTATTCAATACGAGAATAAAAATAGAGTAGACGAATTATTTAGCAATCTTCATCAAATCTTTATTTTTTTCTGTTAGGTTATATTTCAGTAAGAAATGAAATATGGAAGGAAGGATAGTAAAGATGGAAATGATGTTGCAGACACAAAATTTGTGTAAATATTTTAGAAAGCAGAAAGCGGTAAATAATGTTTCACTTAATATAGAAAAGAAACAGATTTATGGACTGCTTGGACCGAATGGCGCTGGTAAATCTACCACATTGAAAATGCTGACCGGTATGATGAAACCAACTGCAGGAAAGATTTACTTTGATGGAAAACTTTTGGATAGGAAAAATTTATCAAAAATAGGAGCGTTAATTGAAAATCCGCCTATTTATGAAAATCTTTCCGCCAGAGAGAATTTGAAGGTAAGACAATTATTGCTTGGTACAGATGAAAACAGAATTGATGAGGTCTTGCAGATTGTATCACTTACAAACACCGGAAAGAAGAAAGCAGGACAGTTTTCTTTGGGAATGAAGCAAAGACTAGGCATTGCAATGGCATTGCTTGGAGAACCGGAACTTTTGATATTGGATGAACCTACGAATGGATTAGATCCAATAGGCATCGAGGAATTACGAGAGCTGATCCGGTCTTTTCCGGAACAGGGAATCACTGTAATTCTCTCCAGTCATATTCTCTCAGAGGTACAGTTACTTGCAGATAAAGTCGGGGTTATTTCAGGTGGAATCTTAGGATACGAAGGAGCATTAAAGCAGGGAGATAATCTTGAAGATTTGTTTATGAATGTGGTAATAAAAAACCAGAAAGCAGGTGAAATCCATGGTTAATATTATAAAAGCAGAACATCAAAAAGCCAAAAGAACCATGCGAAAAAAGTTTATCTGGGGATTTCCTCTTCTTACATTTGTCATGGCATTTATATTTACTCTTGGGATGACAAATGCTTATGCAGAAAGTGTTTGGAACTGGTGGTATACACTTTTGCTGCCGGGGATGATTGCTCTATTTTGTTATCTTTCTGTGGCGCAGGAGAAAAAGATAAAATACTATCATTTGATGACTATTCCCACAGACAGAAGAAAATTGTTGCTGGGGAAAATTATTTATATTGGGTACATGATTTTGTTTTCTAATGTGATTGTGTTTGCAGGAGCAACGCTTGGAGGCTTTCTTCTAACGACACATGTTCCAGTTGGAGGAGCGTTGATTGCAGTATTGTTTCTGACGGTTTCTGAGTTATGGGAGATTCCGGTAGCTTTATTTTTAAGTGAACGATTTGGAATGATTGTAAACCTGTTCGTCTGCCTATTTATTACCGTCAGCGGTGTGGTAATATCACAAACCAGAATCTGGTATGTACTTGTTTCTGCAATCCCTATGCGAATGATGTGCCCGTTGCTTCATGTTTTACCAAATGGACTTGCCGCAGAAGCAGGGAATCCTCTTTTGGATACGGGAGTCATTGTTCCGGGAATGTGTCTCTCAATCATCTGGTTTGTTTTTGTAACGGTTCTGTTTTTGAAATGGTTTGAGAGAAGAGAGGTGAAATAAGATGATTGGAAGATCTCTTAATGCAGACTTGCGAAAGATGAAAGGAACATCTGTGATTCTGGCACACTTACTGATTCCGATTATAACCAGCGTTATATTTTTAATATATTACTTTTTTTCACCATGGAATGAAAATATGAAAGTGATTGCATTTTATCAGGCAATAGGAGCAGGACTTCCGGTACTTATTGGAATTTTTACAGCAAGTGTGATGGAACAGGAACAAAATGCAGGTGATTTTCAAAATCTGTTGTCTTTACCGGATAAACCAGCAGCATTTTTATCGAAACTGTTGATGCTACTGGTTTTGTGTCTGTGCTCTATCCTATTGACAGCAATCATATTCGGAATTGGATTTGGAAGAATCGCATCAAGCGATATCGAAATCATGAAAGGATGTATATTTGCAGCATTGCTGCTGTGGGGAAGCAGTGTTCCACTTTATCTGTGGCAGCTGATTCTGGCTTTTCAGTTTGGAAAAGGGGTATCCATTGGAGCAGGGATTATATCAGGACTAATTAGTGCATTGATGCTTACCGGACTTGGAGATTATGTGTGGAAATATGTATTTGTCTGCTGGACGGGTAGAGTACCATATACTTATCTGCAATCTGTATTGGGAGAAACTAGTGTAGGTGAATGGTTGTCATTCATACCAGGTTGCTTAATATTTACAGGGATTAGTATGGTATACTATTTTTTGTGGGTAAACCACTGGGAAGGAAACAGAATATCGGAATAGAATCGAGGGAAACTATGGCAAAAATACTGGCAGTTGATGATGAACCGGCAATTTTGGAAATGATAGAAAGCATTTTGAATAAGGATGGACATCTGGTTACCAAAGTAAGTAATCCACTAAAAATTAATATGGAAGAATTACATCGTTATGACCTGATTTTACTGGACATTATGATGCCTGGAATTGATGGCTTCGAATTATGCAAAAGAATTAGGATACTTGTGGATTGTCCGATTTTGTTTCTTACGGCAAAAACGGAGGAAAACAGTCTGGTAAACGGACTTTCTTTAGGAGCAGATGATTATATTTCAAAGCCATTTGGAGTGCTGGAACTTCGGGCAAGGATCAATGCACATCTTAGAAGAGAGCACAGGGAACATTCTGTCCGGATGGTTTTAGGGAGAGTCTGCATTCAGATGTCTCAAAAGAAACTGTTGATGGATGATAAAGAACTTCCGTTTACGAAAGCAGAGTACGAAATCTGTGAATTTCTGGCTAAAAACAGAGGACAGGTTTTCTCGAAGGAACAGATATTGGAAGCGGTCTTTGGCTTTGACAATGAGAGTAATGACAGTACTATAATCACGCATATCAAAAATATAAGAGCAAAATTTGCGGATTATGATTATATGCCGATAAAAACAGTCTGGGGGATTGGATATAAATGGGAAGAGTAAAGAGAAGCAATGCACTCAGCTGGATTTTTATGAGATATGTACTGGTCATGCTTGGATCATTAGTAGGTTTGGTGATTGTTGCTTGGCTGCTGCTGTACCTTTTGATTAGTGTGGGCTGTATCTATCCGGCGAATTATGCAGAGCAAAAGATTAATGAAGCATATGATACGATTTTACGTGCGGATAAAGTAACTGCTGAGATGATTCCTGCACTTTGTGATTATGTAATCTTTTCAGAGAATGGAGAGAAAATAGGTGGAGATCTGTCAGAACAATACGAACAGATAGCATGGAATGTTGCAAAGTACGGAAACGCATCCGGGAAATATTTTTATAAAGTAATTGTAAGGGAAAATGAATATGTTGTATTGCAATATCGCCTGACACCTCAATATCATTCAGCTTTTTTGAGGGAGCATTTTATAGGACCACAGAATGTGATGAGTATTATGTCAGTGATTGGAGCGGTAGCGATTATCATCATTCCGTCCATACGTTTTGGAAAAAGAATCAAAAAGCAGATGCAGCCTGTATTAGATGCAATCAGACAAATAAAGGATCAAAATCTGGAATATGAGACATCCTGTTCCGGTATCAAAGAGTTTGATGACTGTTTATCGGCAATCGATGATATGCGAGATGCATTGCGAGAATCTTTAGAAAAGCAGTGGAAAACAGAGCAGGAAAAGAAACAACAGATGTCTGCTTTGGCGCATGATATTAAAACACCTCTTACGATTGTACGGGGAAATGCAGAACTACTTTCAGAGACTGAACTGACCACAGAACAGAAGAATAATATCACTTATGTTTTGAACGGCACAACACAGATACAAAGTTATGTAAAACAGTTGATAGATGTCACAAAATCATGGAATCGCAGTGATGTTACCTATACAACGGTGAGGTTAGAAGATTTTTTCGCAGATATAAAGGAACAGGCACTCGGACTGGTAGAAATCTATCACCAGAAGATAGATTGGAAGGCGGAACAAAGTGATAAAAAGGTAACGATTGCTTATGATCCAATGTTCCGAGCCGTAATGAATGTGATTCAGAATGCAGTGGAGCATACAAAAGAAAATGGAATCATTTATATTGACGCAAAGGAGCAGGATGGCCGGCTGACATTCATTGTGGAGGATAGCGGATCAGGATTTACAAAAGAAGCATTATTGCATGGCACAGAGCAGTTTTTTATGGATGACACAAGTAGAAATGGCGAAGCCCATTATGGGATGGGACTATTTTTTGCAAAAACTGTGGCTGAAAAATATGGTGGAGGTATTAAACTTTCAAATTCTGAAAATACAGGTGGGGCGAGGGTAGAAATATTTTTCCTGAGTAGTCAAGAAACAAGCTAAATAGACCGCAATTAAGCTATGTAAAAGAAATTTTACATGCTTTTATCTAATATGTAAAAGCCTTTTGATAGACATTACTACTACGTTTGCTGTAATCTCATGGAAGAAGGAGGCATACAGAATTATGATAGCTGATAAAATTAAAAATGCTCGTACTATTCTTTATTACATAACTATCATTATAGTTGGGATTATATGCACATATAAGAAGAGAATAATATAACTTTTGTTATGATATCAAATGATTTTTTCATTTAATATAACATTGCATTGGATGAAAAAATGTGTTTGGAGATGAAAACATAATCGAATTGAAGGTTGACGATTCAAACATAAAAAGAGCTGGGTGGCATCTACCCAGCTCAATCTTCTACATGGAAGACATCTTCCACCAATAAATTAAAGTATTTAGAAATCCGTAGCATAAACTCGGCAGATGGGGTGCTGTCCCCATGTTCCATACTGTCACCACTGTGCTGGCTTGATGTGACAGGAAGCAGTTCCCTTAAAGGGGATGGATTGCTTATCGCACAGGAAATCAGCAGGAGAATGAAGTCAGAGCTTGGCATCACAGTGAGTGTTGGTGTTTCTTTCAATAAGATATTTGCAAAGCTGGGTTCTGACTACAAGAAGCCGGATGCTATCACTACTATGTATAAGAGTGAGTTTAAGCAGAAGGCATGGTCACTTCCGGTGGCAGATCTTCTATACGTTGGCAAAAGTACGAACAGAAAGCTTGCATTATTTGGTATTAAAACCATAGGTGATCTTGCAAGAACAGATGAAGATGTGCTTAACAGTTACCTTGGAAAGATTGGCAGTATCTTATGGTCGTTTGCTAATGGCTATGATGATTCACCTGTCAAGCTGGAGAACACCCACGCTCCAATCAAATCCGTGGGGAACAGCACAACAACACCAAAGGATTTAGTATGCGATGAGGATGTAAAGATTGTTCTTTATATTCTGGCTGAGAGTGTTGCAGCAAGACTTCGTGAGAATGGATTCCGGTGCAGAGTGGTTGAGATAAGTGTCAGGGATAATGAGCTATTCTCTTTTACCCGTCAGAAAAAGATTGACCATGCAAAGAATATCACCGGAGAGATAGCTGCATACGCATATCAGATATTTAAGGAAAACTATAACTGGAGCAAACCAATCCGTAGTGTTGGTGTCAGAGGTGTAGATCTGGTAACAGATAATTATTGGGAGCAGATAGATTTGTTCTCAAGTGTGGAGAAGCGTGAAAAGCAGATGAAGATGGATTCAGCGGTGGATGATATACGCAGAAGATTTGGATTTTACAGTATCCAGAGAGGGCTCATGTACCGGGACAGGATTCTGTCGGCAGTCAATGCAAAAGAAGAACACACAGTACATCCACATGGGCACTTTTCAAGTTAGCAACGAGAAGTGCCAATAGAGTAAAAAAGAGGGAGGCGGAACATGGGCGAAACAGCAAGAATTGATCTGGTAGACAGGGCACCATTGACAGAGAAGTAGCAGAATGTGTATGAAAGCATTATGCAATATCAGCGTGTGAATGGCTATGCTCCTACTATCAGGGAGATATGCAAGATGGTAGGTGTGGCATCGACTTCAAGTGTTTATGCACATCTGAAAATATTAGAAGAAAAAGGCTATATAGCAAGGAAGATGGATGCTTCCAGAGCAATAGCAATCTTGTAAGGAAGGTGATTACATTGAGTAATAAGGTATATGTTGATGTACTTGTAGAGTTTTCAAAGGACGGACTGCTCATTCCCAAAGAGATAACATGGGAAGATGGCAGAAAGTATGAGATTACACGAGTAAAAGACAAGCGCAGAGCAGCCAGTACAAGGGCTGGTGGAGTTGGAGAGCGTTATACCTGTGTGGTAGATGGAAAGGAAATATTCCTTTTCTATGAAGATAACAATATGTGGTTTATGGAAAGAGACGGAGCCTGATATGATTGTGTGCTGACAGCACACAACATGTCAGTTGGCTTTAGATCAGCAAAGCCGGGGAATGTGCAGACATTCATTGGAACTCCCGGCAAAAGGCTTGCTTATGTAAGAATAACGAAAACTGGTGGAGTAGCAAAAACGAAAGATATAAACGAGGCACGAATATATATTACAACTGAAAAAGCGAAAGAAAGATTGCTGAAAGCACCAGGAAAAACAAACGGATATTACATACAGGATGTAGAAACTAATGCAAAATATAAATTCAGCAGAAGTAAGGGAAGAATCAACTTTCCTAAAGAAGTAAGAGAATTGATATACGATACAGCAAAAGGCAGATGTGCTTTATGCGGTAGGAAGATAACCTATGATAAAATGACATTGGATCATATTGTACCGCTTGCTATGAATGGAGCTGATGATGTAAGCAACTTTCAATGTACTTGCGAGGCTTACAATCTTTTCAAAGGTTCGGTGCTTCCAGATGATTTTATGGAGCGGATAACGAAAATCTTCTTATATCAGATGGATCAGAAAGAAGGCAAGCGATTATTATGGAAGATTGTGCATAAAATATTAAATAAGATGATATAAGCGAAAAGAGTGCTGATTTTTGGCACTCTTTATGTACCCATAGATTTTTATTGAAAAAACGGAGGAGGTGTTGTATACTTATTATGAAGAAGTATATAGAAACGGAGGGTTACATTGTGGCTTCTGCGACTGATAAACAAAAAGATAGTTTAAAAGAATATATGAAGAAAATTAAAGATATAAAATTAAGAGTTCCAGAGGAATATCTACAACCAATCAAGGATCATGCAAAATCAAAAGGGATGAGTGTTAATCAATTAGTAATCTCTTTGCTTGAAAAGGATATGGGGATAGATATTGTTACAGTAAGGGAACAAAACAAGCAAAATAAGGAAAATGTGGATGAATAATACCATATAAAGAAACAATGGTTTCATCCGAAAATTTAAAGGAGGTATGACCTATGACAGCATTAAGACAGAGTGCAATAATGTAACTGGAAAAGATACCAGAAGATAAGTTATCCTTTGTAATTCAGATTATGCAGGGTGTAAATGGATTGTATAATGATTCTAATAAGGAAAGGAAAGATGCTTTTGCAAGATTAGAGCAGTTACGCAAAAAGGGAACTGTTACCGATGATGATGCAGAATTAGCATCTTACATGGAAGATAAATATGGTAAGTAAAATTCTGATTGATACAAATGTATTACTTGATTATCTTCTTGAAAGAGAACCATTCTTTGAGGATGCAAAGAAAGTAATCTCGTCATGTACCGAGGGAAATACAAAAGGTTGCATTGCAGCTCATTCTATTTCTAATATGTTCTTTATATTAAGGAAAGATTATACTGCAAAGGAAAGCACATTGAAAAATACGCTTTTGACAGATTATATTTCTGCGGCAAGTGGTGATTCAGACATATTGTGATATAAAATGCTGTCAAATCTTTATGGCTGTGTGAGGATATTTCAATGGGAAGAATAGATAGAAGCTATCAAGATTTAAAGCAAAAACAGAAGAGTGCTATTGCTGATAAAACTTATAGCATGTATATAAGGTTTTATCTTGAGAATCATAGAATGCCAAATGCTTCCGAAAATAGCAGTATTTGCAGAAAACTATATGCAACAGTACAGGCACTTGCTCCTAAAACAGAGTATGAGGAGTTTGGCAGAATTGTAGATAAGCGAGAAGTAGGCTATGAGGAGCGTATATTACGAGATATTCAGAATGGTATTACTCTTGAAAAACTGAATATGAGAAAGTGAAAGAAAACTCCAGAAGAAAAGGCTGCTGTTTTGAAAATGAAAAGAAAACAGCGGAGAGCAAAAAGGCAGGCTATGAAAAATCATGCAGTAGAAAATAATACTTGTCAGGATGACACATTTTTCTATATTGCAGGATATACTTCCGGTGGAGCACCATATGGAGTAACTTGGGAAGAAATGGGACTGGAACCCTGGCAGGCTTTAGAAGAGGAGCAATAAGATGTATATAATAAAAATTATAAGAGGCGACATAACAAAGATAACAGATGTGCAGGTAATCGTTAATGCCGGAAATATTAGGAAGGTGGAATATATATGAAACAAGATACTTTAGAGGGCAAAGCAAAAACAAAAAATGGGGTAAAACGGCTGTGTTTTTCCATAATCTGCATTCTTCTGGAAGTGATTTTTATTATTACTATCGTAACACGCTTGAATGAATATGCAGAAATCATAAATTTATTTACAAGGATTTTGAGTGGGATCTTGGTTTTGGGATTGTACGCATCAAATAAGACATCCTCTATGAAAATGCCTTGGGTCATCTTAATTCTAATTTTCCCAATTATGGGTGTAGGCCTGTATTTGTTGATTGGTTTGAATGGTGGCACACATAAAATGCGTGAGCGATATGCAGAAATTGATAGCAAATTGTTACCAATGCTTCCGGACAGTCAGGAGTGTTTGAGCAAAATAAAAGAAACAATTCCGAAAGCAGGAAATATAGCAAGTTACATACAAAGAAATTCGCAGTATCCAATATATCAGAATACGGATATTGTGTATTTTGATGAAGCAGTGAAAGGATTAGAGGCACAGCTTAAGGATTTGGAGAAAGCACAGAAGTTTATCTTTATGGAATATCATGCGATAGAAGACGCTGAAGCATGGCATAAGATTCAAGATGTTCTGGAAGAGCGAGTAAAAGCAGGTGTGGAAGTTAGAGTATTCTACGATGATATGGGTTCTATAGGCTTTATTAACATAGATTTTGTGAAAAAGATGGAGGCAATAGGAATTCATTGCCGTGTATTCAATCCGTTTATGCCAGGTTTAAATCTGTTTTTGAACAATCGTGATCATAGAAAAATAACAGTTATTGATGGAAAAGTCGGATTTACAGGTGGATATAATCTAGCAAACGAATATTTTAATTACACACACCCGTATGGACAGTGGAAAGATACAGGTATTCGTTTAGAAGGAGATGCTGTTCAGTCGCTTACGGTGACATTTTTGGAAATGTGGAATGCAATAAGTGATAAGGATGCTAATGATTCTGATTTTAGTAAATACCTTTTCCACTATGATTATGCGGCACAGCAAACTGGGTTTGTTCAACCTTATGCAGACAGCCCTATGGATAATGAGCAAGTAGGAGAAGAAGTTTATATCAGTATGATAAATAAAGCTGAAAAATATTGTTGGTTTATGACTCCATATCTAATTATAACAGATGAAATGACGCATGCGTTATGTCTGGCTGCTAAGCGAGGGGTAGACGTAAGAATTATCACACCTGGTATCCCTGATAAAAAATTCATTTATAATATAACTCGTTCTTTTTATCATGGATTAGTTAAACATGGTGTTCGTGTTTATGAGTGGACTCCTGGTTTCTGTCATGCAAAAATGAGTGTGGCAGATGACTGTATGGCAACTTGTGGAACAATTAATTTGGATTATCGAAGTTTATATCACCATTTTGAAAACGGCTGTTTTATGGCAGATTGTCAGGCAGTTGTGGAAATAAAAAATGATCTGATAAGAACGATGGGAGAATGTCGTGATGTGACAGACCAATATCAAACCGGACGAAGTGCATATTTGCGACTGGGACAATTATTTATGAGATTATTTGCTGGATTGCTATAAGAATCTGATGAAACGACCTTTCAAAAAACAGTTGATTTAGAAGTTAACTGTTTTTGAAAGGCCGTTTTTGCTATATCTAACAGTCTGTTGTACAAAGAAGATTTTGCATGGATGAAAAAACAAACCTTGTTGAGGTTAAATTGAGTTTTCCATTGTATTGTATAAGTATGAAATAAAAAGGAATCAGGTGATGTACAATGAAAAAGCATAAAATATGTAAAATCCTTCTTGTTATACTGGCAATTTTTTTATGTGTGGCTTTTTATGAATTGCTCGGAATCTGCGTTGCATATAAAAAGCAGCCGGAAGTGTCCAATACAACCAAAAAAGAAACAAAAAATGGGTCATGGAACGAATGCAGTGAAAATACAGAACGGGCAGTAATCATAGAAAAGAATCCAGAAGCGCTTTTACAAAGAGTGCGTTTGATCAAGAATGCAAAAAAGGAAATTATTCTTTCTACTTTTGCATTTCAATCCGATGAAAGTGGAAAATTGATTTTAGGAGCAATGCATGATGCGGCAGACAGAGGTGTACATATTCGTCTGTTAGTAGATGGAATGGAGAGCTGGATTGATATGGAAGGAAATCCGTATTTCTATGGATTATCTTCCCATGAGAATGTTGAAATTAAACTGTATAATAAGGCCAATCCGTGGAAACCATGGAAGATGATGGGTAGAATGCATGATAAATATTTGATTGCAGATGGAAAGAGATATATTCTTGGGGGAAGAAATACATACAATTATTTCTTGGGTGATTTTCCGGGACATAAGAACTATGACAGAGACGTGTTAGTGGTTTGCGATGAACCTGAGAAAGAAAATTCAGTTAACCAGTTGTTAGAGTATTTTGAAACGATATGGGAACAAGAAGACAGTGGTTATTTTCATGACAATAAAAAACTGGCAAATAGAAAGTCTGTAAAGAACGCAGTTTTAGAGCTGCAGAACGGCTATCAGAAATATTTTGAAGAGAATAAGGAAAGAATCTGCGATACCGATTACACGGACGAAACTTTTGAGACAGAAAAGATTGCATTAGTGTCAAATCCTATTCACACAGGTTCCAAAGAACCAGTAGTGTGGTATCAGTTGGGAGAATTGATGAAAAATGCAAAAAATCGTGTGAAGATCCACACGCCATATATTATCTGTAATGATATGATGTATAATACATGGGAGGAGATTGCAGAGAACGTTTCAGATTTTTCTATCATGACAAATTCAGTTGCGAATAATGGGAATCCATTTGGGGCTGCCGATTATGCGAAAAACAGAAATAGAATCTTAAGTACAGGAATTAATATCTGGGAATATGAAGGCGGTTATTCATACCACGGAAAAAGTATTCTGATTGATGATGATCTGTCTGTAATCGGTTCCTTTAATATGGACATGAGAAGTGCATATCTGGATACGGAACTGATGCTTGTAATTCGCAGTAAAGATATTAATAAACAGTTGGAAGAGGGCATGATGGAATATGAAAGAGTGTCCCGCCAGGTATTGGAAGATGGAACCTATCGTGATCCATATCATGTAGAGCCAATCGAATTAACAAAGAAACGTCAGAGAAAAATATTTTTGGTACAGCATCTGCTTGGATGGGCAAGGTATCTGTTTTAATGAAGGAGGAAGGAAAACGTGTTTCAAATATTGATTGTAGAAGATGATAAAGAATTAAGCCAGCTATTCCAAAAAGTGCTTGAGAAGAATGGATATCAGGTCAAAAGTGCATCGGATGGAGCACAGGCATTAGAAGTATTGGATAAGGAATATATTGATCTGATCATTTCTGATATTATGATGCCGGTTATGGATGGCTATGAACTGGTGTCAGAACTTCGTTCAGCAGGATATCAGATACCAGTGCTTATGATCACTGCGAAAGGTTCCTTTGATGATATGCGTCAGGGATTTCTTTCGGGAAGTGACGATTATATGGTAAAACCGGTAAATGTGAATGAAATGGTTTTAAGAGTTGGAGCACTGCTTCGCCGTGCACAGATACTGAATGAACACAAAATTGTGATCGGTTCAACAGAGTTTGATTATGATGCAATGACGGTTACAACTGATAAGGAAAGTCTTGTTTTGCCTAAAAAAGAATTCCTGCTTTTATATAAGCTTGCAGCTTCGCCAGGCAGAACATTTACAAAACAACAGTTGATGGATGAAGTATGGGGATACGAGACGGAGGCAGACCCACATACGATAGAGGTACATATAGGAAGAATCAGAGAGCGTTTTAAAGATAACCCTGATTTTGAAATCGTAACAATGCGTGGAATTGGATACAAGGTGGTGAAAAAATAATGGAACAAAAGAAAGAAAAAGGATTGCGGATCCGATCCTGTCTGACTGGTGCAATCTGGCTGGCACTTGTATTTTCAACAGTCATATCTGCTTTATTATTTGCTTTTTTGAATCATTTTTTTAATCTGCCGGGCAGCATACCTGTGCTTGGCTGGCTTTTGATTTTCAATACATTGATTGCAGGGCTGATTACTTCCTTTATTAATGCAAAGTTACTAGAACCAATTACCAGACTTAGTAAAGCAATGAAGGAAGTTTCTCGGGGAGATTTTGAACAGCATTTGGAAACGAACAGCCGTATAGCAGAAGTTGGAGAATCTTATCAGAGTTTTAATGTGATGACAAAAGAGCTTCGTGCAACAGAGGTGCTGCAGATGGATTTTGTATCTAATGTTTCTCATGAGTTTAAGACCCCGATTAATGCCATTGAAGGGTATACAATGCTTCTTCAGGGAGAAGAACTGTCTCAGGAGCAAGAGGAATATGTAGAAAAAATCCTGTTTAATACCCAAAGGCTTTCCGGATTGGTTGGAAATATTTTGCTGTTATCCAAGTTAGAGAATCAGAACATACCAATGAAAAAAACAGAATATCGTTTGGATGAACAGATCCGTCAGGCATTTCTTTCCCTGGAGACAAAATGGACAGAAAAAGAAATTGGTTTCCAGGTAGAGCTGGAGGAAGTTAAATATACTGGGAATGAAGGACTTTTTATGCATATATGGATGAATCTTTTAGATAATGCGATTAAGTTCAGTCCTGCAAAGGGGACAATTATGATGTTTCTGAAGCAGGAAAAGGATTCTGTAATGTTTATTCTGGAAGATGAAGGACCGGGAATAGAGGATGATGTGAAAACCAGAATATTTGATAAATTTTATCAGGCAGACGGTTCTCACAAAGCAGAAGGAAATGGTCTCGGCCTTGCACTTGTGAAACGGATCGTAGATAGTGCTGGCGGGACAATCAAGGCAGAAAACCGGGAATATGGTGGATGCAGATTTGTTGTAGAGCTTCCAATACAGAAAGATGAGGCCATATAAGTTTAAGAAAAACAGATAGAGGAGGAATTACATGACATTTTATCAGGAATTGCAGTTAAATCAGGCAGGTTCTAAAAATCTGTTGAAAAAGAGTGAAACAGTGAAAGAAAAATCATATCATATACTGGTATATTTGGTAAAGATAGCTGTTACAATGGCATTTTGTTTTTTATTTGTTACTATTTTCAGTATCTTATTTGGAAATGAGAATAGTATTGTGGGTGTAGTAGTTTTATTATGCCTTATGGTATTTCGGAATGCGGATCTGGGGATCCACACCGGACAATCTACAATGCTTTTGGCTTTGTTCTTTGTAATTATGACTGTATGTCCGCATTTAGCAAATCAGTTTTCACCGGTATTGGGAATGCTGTTAAATATTGCGGCACTGGCTGTGTTGATTCTGTTCGGATGCCATAATCCATTCATGTTTAATCAATCTACATTGGTTCTTGGGTATCTACTGCTATATGGTTATGATGTTACGGGAAAAAGCTATCAGATGCGATTAGTCGGAATGGCTTTAGGTGCAGCACTTACCTGCTTCGTATTTTATCGAAATCATAAAAACAGAACTTATAAAAGAAATCTGAAAGATCTGATACAAGAATTTGATATCACTTCTTCCAGAACAAAATGGCAGATATGTCAGATTTTATGCGTACCGATTGTCCTTTGCATTGCAGAACTTTGTAATATGCCACGTGCAATGTGGGCTGGTATTGCGGCCATGTCCGCGATTTTGCCGTTTATGGAAGATATGCACTACAGAGTCCGTAAAAGGATTGTCGGAAATATTGCAGGTGTTATATGTTTTACAGTATTATATTTTCTGCTTCCTTCGTCAATCTATGCATATATAGGAATTCTTGGTGGAATCGGTGTAGGATTTTCAGCACAATATGGCTGGCAGGCAGTATTTAACACATTTGGTGCTTTAGCCATTGCTGCAGAGACTTATGGACTACAAGGAGCGGTTAGTCTTAGAGTGATTCAAAATGTTTTTGGTGTTGTGTTTGCTTTAGCATTTTGTGTTATATTTTATTGGTTTATGTCTAAAAAAAAGGAAAGTGATGTGACCGTACATGCAGAGTAAAGTGAATCAGGAAGAAAATTTGAATAGAATTATTACGGTTCCTAATCTTCTTTCTTTTTTTCGGCTTTGTCTGATTCCGGTAATTATATGGAGTTATTGTGTAAAGAAAAATCCTCTGTTAGCTGGTGAAATCTTATTGCTGTCTGGTATTACGGATCTTGCTGATGGATATATCGCAAGAAGATTCCATAGGATTAGTAATTTAGGAAAAATACTTGATCCGGTGGCTGATAAGCTGACACAGGCAGCGATGTTAATCTGTCTGTTTACTCGTTTTCCGCATATGCTTCTTTTAATCGTAATAATGGCAGGTAAGGAGCTGTATATGGTAGTCAGTGGATGTCTTGTGATACGAAAGACAGGAAAAGTACATGGTGCAGACTGGCATGGAAAGATAGTAACCTTTTTATTATATGGAACTGCAGCGGTGCATATTATATGGTTCCACATTACACCAATGGTATCAGATCTGTTGATTGGTTTGTGTGCTATAATGATGGTCATATCGGTCGCTCTGTATATTATCCAGAATACCAGGACTCTTAAGGGAGAGACTGTATAAGCAATTTTATATTGCAATGACTAGAAAATATTTAGGAGAAGATAGATATAAACATTAAGTCAAACACACAAACTATGGAGTCTTTAGTCGGTTTAATAAAATTTTAGATAGAAAATAAATCATTCAATGTCATTTAGATAAGGTTTTTTATGACAAAAAGACAGATTGCTTATCTGCCTCATAATGCAGTATAATGGTAACGAGGTTTATGCAACCCGATACATGAAATTCCTATTTCTCTCTGGACGGAGGTGGATAGGATATTTTCGATTGTACCTGACAGGTGTCAGATGCTTTTGTATGAGAAGCATGGACTCTGTTTCGTTACCATCGTGTTTGAGATATGCCCTGCATATGTTTACTGCATTTGAAACGGATTTACTCTGCATCTGGAGCATAAACTGAATATACTCGCGGAAAGAAAGTTTGCGGTTCCTAGTAAAATCACTTTTCGGATTACGGCAGAACATGGAGTGAATTTCATCGAGTTCTGTGATGCAGTTGTCGAGTGTGGATTTTAAATTAGATAAGAAAAAATCAGCCATAATGAGCCTCCTTGAAATATGTTTATAATCAAGGCTTGCGCAACATATATTGGCTTACTTGTCAACTGTTTTTTGTAATATTTTTAAAGTTTTTAGGTATAAAAACAGTGGCTTTCTATGACAGAAAACCACTAAAATGATGCTTAACTGAATGGCATTGCTTTATCACCACTTTGAAAATGGTTGTTTTATGGCGGATAGTCAGACAGTTTTGGATATAAGAGATGATCTGGGAGCAACCATGAATGAATGCAGGGAAGTGACCGAAAAGTACCGCACAGGACGGAGTGCATATTTACGGCTCGTACAGTTGTTTATGAGATTGTTTGCAGGACTATTATAGCAGAAAGAAGAGGTGTTCGATATGTGTACAGCAGCAACTTACAAAACAAAGGATTTTTATATGGGCAGAACGCTTGATTATGAATTTTCCTATGGGGAACAGATCACGATAACGCCAAGAAATTACGAATTTGATTTCCGGTTTTCCGGGAAGATAAAAAGCCATTATGCTTTGATCGGAATGGCATTTGTTGCAGAAGGTTATCCGCTTTATTATGATGCTGTTAATGAAAAAGGCCTTGGAATGGCAGGTCTTAATTTTGTCGGCAATGCGGCATATGAAGAGGCTTTGCCGGAAGATGAAACAGAAGTCAGCCAGGTGGCACAGTTCGAGTTCATCCCATGGATCCTTACACAGTGTGCTACTGTAGCAGAGGCGAGAGAGAAGCTGGCAGCAATGAGACTGACAGGTACAGCATTCAGTGAACAGCTGCCGACAGCACAGCTTCACTGGATCATTGCAGACAAAGACTCCTGTATCGTTGTTGAGTCTATGAAAGATGGGCTGCATGTATATGATAATCCGGTAGGAGTGCTTACCAATAATCCACCATTCCCGAGTCAGATGTTTGCACTGAATAATTATGCCGGAGTATCCAGAAAACAGCCGGAGAGTACTTTTGCAGGAGTATTACAGCTTGATGCATATAGCAGAGGAATGGGTGGAATGGGAATACCTGGAGATCTTTCCAGCCAGTCAAGATTTGTGAAAGTTGCCTTTACAAAATTAAATTCGATCTCCGGTGAAGAAGAGGATGAGAGTGTAAGCCAGTTCTTCCATATCTTAGGATCCGTAGATCAGCAGCGTGGATGCTGTGAGGTGACAGAAGGCAAATATGAGATCACGATATACACGTCCTGTTGTAATACAGCAAAAGGTATTTATTATTATACGACTTATGATAATCATCAGATCACAGCGGTTGACATGCATGCGGAAAATCTGGATTCAGATCAGCTGATCTGTTATCCGCTTCTGTCCAAGGGCGAAGTCAGATGGCAGAATAAATAATACGAAAATGCACGGAGAAAGCATAACGCAGAACAACAGGAGGAAAGACCATGAAAGAAGTTAAAACACCGAAAAAACCACTGGCATATTATTATGGGATTGTGTTAATAGTGCTGATCGTATTTAATCTGGTTGTCACACCAATCCTTATGGAGCATCAGGTAAAGGAAACGGATTATGGAACTTTTATGAGCATGATCGAGAAGAAGAATATTGGTGAAGTAGAAGTTAATGACAATCAGATCATCTTTACAGATAAAGATCAAAAAAATATTTATAAAACAGGTCTGATGAACGATCCGAACCTGACGGACAGGCTATATGAATGTGGAGCAGTATTCGCAAAAGATATTGATAAGCAGATGTCACCGATCATCAGCTTCTTGCTGACCGGGGTTTTGCCATTGATCCTTTTTATCGCACTGGGAAATTATATGGCGAAGAAACTGATGGAGCATGCCGGAGGAAAAAATTCGATGGCTTTTGGAATGGGAAAAAGCAATGCGAAGATTTATGTGCAATCCAGTGAGGGAATTCGTTTTTCAGACGTTGCAGGAGAAGATGAGGCGAAAGAAAACCTTTCAGAGATCGTTGATTATCTTCACAATCCGAAGAAGTATACCGATGTAGGTGCGTCTATGCCAAAAGGTGTCCTTCTTGTAGGACCTCCGGGAACCGGCAAAACAATGCTTGCAAAAGCAGTGGCGGGTGAGTCAAATGTACCATTTTTCTCAATGTCCGGATCAGAATTTGTTGAGATGTTTGTCGGTATGGGAGCTTCCAAAGTTCGAGATCTTTTCGGACAGGCAAAGGAAAAGGCACCATGTATCGTGTTTATTGATGAAATTGATGCCATTGGTAAAAAGCGTGACGGACAAATGGGCGGAAATGATGAGAGGGAGCAGACCTTAAACCAGCTTCTTACAGAGATGGACGGATTTGAAGGAAATAATGGTGTCATCATTCTTGCTGCAACGAACCGTCCGGAGTCGTTAGATCCGGCACTTACACGTCCGGGACGTTTTGACAGACGTGTGCCGGTTGAACTGCCGGATCTTGCAGGCCGTGAAGCAATTTTAAAGGTTCATGCAAAGAAGATAAAAGCATCTGATGATGTTGACCTGCATACGATTGCACGTATGGCATCGGGGGCATCCGGTGCGGAGCTTGCCAATATTATAAATGAAGCAGCATTACGTGCTGTCCGTAGTGGAAGGACCGTTGTAAATGAATCTGATCTCGAAGAAAGTATAGAAGTGGTTATTGCAGGATATCAGAAGAAGAATGCGGTTCTTTCAGATCAAGAGAAGAAGGTTGTTGCATATCATGAGATAGGACACGCTCTGGTAGCTGC
Source organism: Clostridium sp. AM27-31LB (assembly GCF_003480745.1). NCBI lineage: Bacteria > Bacillati > Bacillota > Clostridia > Eubacteriales > Clostridiaceae > Clostridium > Clostridium sp. AM27-31LB. Next base: position 24,306 of record NZ_QUJS01000006.1, read on the forward strand.
ATTACAGAGTCATTCAGCTCCGGTCCAGAAGATTACGATCATCCCGCGTACCTCAGGTGCACTCGGCTACACTATGCAGGTTGAGCAGGGTGATAAATATCTGATGACGAAAAAAGAACTTGAGAATAAGATTGCTACATTTACAGGCGGACGTGCGGCAGAGGAGATCGTATTTGGTGAGATCACGACCGGAGCCTCCAATGATATCGAACAGGCAACAAAAATTGCAAGAGCGATGATCGCCCGCTACGGCATGACAGATGAATTCGACATGGTGGCAATGGAAAACGTGACCAACCAGTATCTTGGCGGCGATACGTCTCTTTCCTGTTCTGCAGATACGCAGAAGGAAATTGATGAAAAAGTCGTGCAGCTCGTAAAAGCAGAGCATGAAAAAGCAAGAAAAATCCTTGCTGAAAACAGGGAAAAACTGGACGAACTGGCTATGTACCTGTATGAGAAGGAAACAATTACAGGTGACGAATTTATGGATATTTTAGACAGAAAATAATGTAGTTAATTAGATAATCAATGTCATTTAGATAAGAAAAATAGTTAGTAGTTCTGAAAAATGGAATTATTTTATATAAAGGAGCGGACAAATTCTCATTTACAGGGAGCGGAAGACATCTTCCACCAATAAATTAAAGTATTTAGAAATCCGTAGCATAAACTCGGCAGATGGGGTGCTGTCCCTACGTTCTATCCTGCCGACAGTTTTGGTGCTGAATCCGATAGCAGCGGCAAGGTCATCTTGGTAAATGCCACGCTGTTCTCGGATTTCTCGGATATTATTGGTAACCGCCATAAAAATCCCTTCTTTCAGTTCTATAGAATTTTCTTATTGTCAATTATGCAAAATGATGTGTCCGATAAAAAGGACTTGCAATTTTATCGGTAATGTCCTGTAATAGCAGAAGCATCAGATTTTCCAAGAACTTTTCCAAATATGTCTAAGCGGTCATTTTCACTAACCTTGATAGGTGCATACTTTTCATTAAGCGAGATAAGGAAGATTCCGTCTGTATCGTTTTGCAATTTTTTAATATAGGCTTCTCCGTTTAGAGCGAAGATGCCGATTTCTCCATTAGCAACAGATTCCTGCTGTAATACCCATGCAATCTGACCATCGTGGAATTCAGGTTCCATACTGTCACCACTAATACGGACACCGAAAGTAGTATCTTCCGGTAAGATAGATTCATCTATACATACAGTCTCTTTCGGTCCGTCTACAAGGAAGTTACCGGTTCCGGCTGATACAGTATTTTCAAAAATATCAATGCTTCGGAATGGAATTATCTTAGCAGTCTGCTTTTCATACATTCCGGATGCGTGGAGCAGATTAATATAATCCATAGCTTTTTCCCTGCCTTCATCAGTAAGTGATGAAAAAGGATCAGCAGGATTTACTCCAAAATATGCTTCATACATATTAGTAATACCAAGGATTCTACACACCTTGTAAAATATGGTAACGCTTGGTTCAGCAAGATTTCTTTCCCAGTTAGATATAGCTTTGTAGGAAATGGTAACACCTTCCTTAGCTAATTCATCAGCGAGATCCTGCTGGAGCAAGGATGGCTCATGAGATATATGCAGAATATACGGACAGACAGGAACCATATGGGATTGATGAGTGCTGGCTTGATGTGACAGGAAGCAGTTCCCTTAAAGGGGATGGATTGCTTATCGCACAGGAAATCAGCAGGAGAATGAAGTCAGAGCTTGGCATCACAGTGAGTGTTGGTGTTTCTTTCAATAAGATATTTGCAAAGCTGGGTTCTGACTACAAGAAGCCGGATGCTATCACTACTATGTATAAGAGTGAGTTTAAGCAGAAGGCATGGTCACTTCCGGTGGCAGATCTTCTATACGTTGGCAAAAGTACGAACAGAAAGCTTGCATTATTTAGTATCAAAACTATAGGTGATCTTGCAAGAGCAGATGAAGATGTGCTTAACAGTCACCTTGGAAAGATGGGCAGTATCTTATGGTCGTTTGCTAATGGCTATGATGATTCACCTGTCAAGCTGGAGAATACCCACGCTCCAATCAAATCGGTGGGAAACAGCACAACGACGCCAAAGGATTTAGTATGCGATGAGGATGTAAAGATTGTTCTTTATATTCTGGCTGAGAGTGTTGCAGCAAGACTTCGTGAGAATGGATTCCGGTGCAGAGTGGTTGAGATAAGTGTCAGGGATAATGAGCTATTCTCTTTTACCCGTCAGAAAAAGATTGACCATGCAAAGAATATCACCGGAGAGATAGCTGCATATGCTTATCAGATATTTTATAAGTCGGTACTAGCAAAATTCGACACCACATGATATAATGTTTTTCAGTCAGATTAGAGCAGTAGGGATAGTCTTGCGGTTGTCCTTTCTGGAAACAGAAAGGAGGTCGGTATGAATACTTTAGAAGTGCTTACACTTTTACTGGTTGTATTTGCAGCCTTGACATACATAGACAATAAACATAACCGCAAATAAACGGAAAGGCTATCCTCTACGCCAATAGGGGATAGCCTGTAATCCGTTTGATTTTTAAACTGATTATTTGTTTCCGATTGTGCAACCGTTGGACACACCAAAATCCTTCGGTTTCTAAGCTGATTATAAACCAGCCTTGCGGATTTTGCAAGAGGTTTAGGAAAATAGGGGTGTTTTGGCACCCCTATTTTTTTACCCATTTACAGGTTCGGAGTATCTTTTTTCGTTTGTTGTTCCTGTGCCGGATCGGGCTGTGTCCGTCCGAGATACTGATTGAGATTTTCCAACTTTCGATTTAGCTTACGCACTTCCTTTTCATAATCTTTATAGGTGGAAGTTATCTCACTTTTCTGCTTCATCAGTTCCTGATATTCTGCTTTTAACTTATCGACATTCAAGCCCTTTAAGTTTATGAGTTACTCATATAAGTGTTATTCAGATACAAAAGGTATAATGAAAAAATATGTAAATGCAGTAGAAGGTGCAGCTATATATGGACTTGGAAAAACAAGAATTATGACTCTTGCAAAGGAGGAGGGAGCTGTTTATAAAGTTGGAAATTCAGCCCCGATTAATACAGAGATATTTGAGAGTTATTTGGAAAAATTCAGAGAACCATCAAGACCTTTGCCTGCACATATATGGAATGATAGGAATAAACACCATATTTCAGTGCAAAAAATAAAATACACCAGTGTTGTCTATCGGTGATTTTTAAGTTCTGTGATAGTATATGTTCATCTGAGGGAAACCTCGAAAAAAGTGAATATGACAACAGGCTATCAAAGAAATTATGACTTTGATAAGGAGATTACTGGGCATATACCATATGAACCAACTTACAGCTATCATGTTAAGCCTGTAAGGAATCCTGAGAGGGAAAAGCCTAAGTGGGAGGATACAATCACAAATCGAATGCTGCACTGGTCATATGCGCCGGGGCAGAAGGAAGAGGTGAAGAAAGCATTAGCTGCAGGAGTTCCGAAAGCAATGATTCTGACTTATTTCTATCCGGAGGTTACTGTGGAGAAGATGAGTTCATATCGGAAGAAGCAGTAAATGTTATCGCATAGGCACAGAAAATGTGGTATACTGTGCCTATGTAAAAAAGAATGTGTTTTACAAATCGAAATTGACCGAGCTCTTTGAGCGAGGGATACTTCTTGTCCGAAGGGCAAGAAGGTGTAACTGAGAAAACTTAGAGCAATCGGAATTTGCACATTATGGAGGAAATTAGAATGAACATTAATGAATATCAGGAATTGGCAATGACTACTTTAAATCCTGAACTAAGTAAAAGAGATGTATTAATAAATAGTGTAATGGGCTTATGTGGTGAATCAGGAGAAGCCATTGATATAGTAAAAAAATGGATGGCTCAAGGACATGAATTGGACAAGGAACATTTGGCAAATGAACTCGGAGATGTAGCTTGGTATTTGGCAGAAGCTGCGACAGCACTAGATATATCTCTTGAAGATATTTTTCAAGCAAATATTGATAAATTAAAGATGAGATATCCAGACGGATTTGAAACAAAAAAATCTTTAGTGCGCCTAAAAGGAGATATATAACTTCAAGTTTGTCTGACTCACAACAATTTAATATCAAACTAATACAAGCACTTTAGCCAATATGGTTAAGGTGCTTTTTTTGCACCTTGAAAGGAGGTGGTTGAAGCATACCACATCGGGGAAAGCCCGATTTAATCATTACAACAGGCATTGCCTGCTCATAATATAGATCAATGACAAGCAAGGCGGTAAGAGAGAAAGCGGAGCATATGAAGAAAGTCGCAAGGAACCCATTTTACAGATTAGCTTGTATAGTAGTAGGTTTGATGTAAAAGGGAACTGCAACGGAAGGGACAGTCTGAAATATAGCTGTCCTTAATAGAAAAGAGGTTGATTATATGGCTTATATTTAATAAAGATTCAAGCTGAATTGGTTGCACCTACTAACATAACTAAAAAGGAAGTGGAAGTGTTGGGAAACATTTGACAAAGATATTCTCAATAAAGAAGAAAAGTCACAGAGTATCGTTACAAGAAATCTTAAAGTTGTGAAACATATTGTGAGTGAAGGATATGGACATATGCTTAAAAGAACTTGCGTGGATCAGTATAAGAAAAAATGCTTTATATTTTATGCGAATGATAGAATTGCTGAAATCAAGAATTAAGAGGATGCAATCAGCAGAGCAAAATATGAAGAAAAGCATATATCATCAAGAAAAGAGATGCGGCGATGAGTTCATGGATGTGATTTATCATACAGGCAAAATGGAGATTGAGGAACTGTTACAAAGCTCATGCAGAGAAAAAGACAGATTAAATAGTAATGTTTCTAGCAATAGAACCACTAATATTTAGTAGAAAATAATTTAATACTTTTGTACTAGATTTTTCCAATAAAGTATGCTATAGTATAACTGTTTATGGATAAACAAATGTGAATTTACAAAGGAGGGGAAAACTATCATGGAAAAGATTAAAAAGCGTATAGCTAACTTAAAGGTTGCAGGAAAATTAAAAGTATATCAAATGACAGTGCTTGTTATGACAGTATTTTTAGTGTTGGTGGCACTGATCTCGACAGCAGTGATCCGTTCAAATATAGAGAAGATCACGGAGGTCTGGTCTCCGTCATTGGAATATCTGCAGGATTTGGAGACAATGACTGCGAAATACAGAATCAAACAGTATCAGCATCTGGTATCATCAGATGCAGCAACCATGAACTCCTGCGAAGAAGAAATTCAGAAGCTGGAGAGCCAGATCAAGGATACCAGTGCGAAATTAAATAAAATCATTGAAGCAGACAGAAAAGCGCAAAAAGGAAAAGATGATTATGAAGCGGCAAGCTCTGCATGGGAAGGATACAGGGCTAATTCAGATGAAATATTGCAGTTAAGCCGTGATAACAAACAGCAGGAAGCAGCGAAGCTTATGATTGGAGAGGTATATGAAAACTATACGTCTTTTGCTGATAAATTAACTAAATTATGTGACAGGTTCCAGGTAGAATTAGATCAGGCAAAGACCATGGCTAATGTATGCACTGTAATCATATTTATTGTGATCGTGGCAGCGGGTCTTGCGATTGCTGTAGTGACGACACTGATCGGAAGTATCATTACCAATTCCATTACCGAACCGGTAGAACAGATAGATGCAGCAGTTGCCAGCCTGCGTAAGGGCGAACTGTCTAATGTAGAAATGCTTACCTATGAGTCTGAGGATGAGTTTGGCGATACCATCAGGAATCTGAAAGAAGCCATGGGTATTCTGGCAGATTATGTCAGCGAGATCTCTGTGGAGGTAAAGGCAATCGCGCAGGGTGACCTGACCAGAAATGGTGATGATATTACAGATTTCCTGGGTGATTTCTCGGAATTGAAGACATCACTGCTGTATATTCTGAGACGGTTTAACAGTACCCTGAGCGAGATCAGCAATCTGGCAGAACAGGTATCATCGAATTCATCCGAGGTGGAAAATGCATCAAAATCCCTGGCGGATGGTGCAACAGAGCAGGCAGGAGTCATCGAGGAACTGAATGCCACCATTGATACGGTTGTGGATATGGCTGAAGATACAGCGAAAGTAACACAGAACGCATCGGCACGTGTAAAAGCCTCTGCAAACAAAGCGAACGAAGAAAAAGAAAAGATGAACGAGCTTCTGATGGAAATGGAGCACATTACAGAAATCTCCAAGGAGATCGGTAATATTATCACAGATATCGAGGATATTGCATCCCAGACCAACCTGTTATCCCTGAATGCTTCCATTGAAGCTGCCAGAGCAGGAGAAGCAGGAAAAGGCTTTGCAGTAGTTGCGGATCAGATCGGAAAGCTGGCAGCAGACAGTGCAAAATCTGCTGTAAATACAAGAGATTTGATCGATAAGACCTTAGTGGAAATCGAAAAGGGCAATACGATTACAAGAACAACCGCCGATGCATTCAATCTGATCATTACAGATATGGAGTCCTTTGCAGATATTGCAGAGAACACCATGGAGAAAGCCAACTCCCAGGCTGAGTCATTGGAGCAGATCGGTCAGGGAATAGAACAGTTGTCCGGCGTAGTACAGGGTAATGCAGCAGCCTCAGAAGAGAATACTGCGATTAGTATTAATCTGGCAGAGGGAGCAGCCAAGATGCATGACCGTGTGAATATCTTTAAGCTATTCTAGAAAATGACAGGAATAGAGTGAAGTTGTCGGAAGGAAGGTTCTTGTTGTGATTAATGATATATTTAGAGTGTTTGGAGAGCAGACAGCAGAAATCTTATTTGAGATCATTACAGAATGTATGGATGATTACCTGTATATATTTGATCTGCAGAATAATATCTTTGAGATTTCACAGTCAGCTGTGAATCGGTTTAATATGTCGAAAAATGTTCTGACAGATGCTGCAAATGAAGTTATGAAGGTAGTATATGAGGAAGACCGTGAGATGCTTGCAAAGCATCTTGCGGATATATGCGAAGGAAGAGAAAATGTACATAATCTTCATTACAGGTGGCTTGATAAAGAAGGTATGCCGGTTTGGATTAACTGCCGTGGTATCGTGATCATTGATCAGCAGGGAAAGGCAGAGTATCTGGTCGGGTGTCTGAATGAGACCGGCAACAAGAGAAGGGCTGATAATGTCACAGGATTGCTTGGCGGTCCGGAATTCCTTGCTTACCTGCGTGCACAAAAAGAACCCATTTCAAAGGGCTTTTTTATGCATGTAGGAATTGATGATTTCGGAGCGATCAATAGCTCTAGGGGAGCGGATTATGGTAATTATATCCTGAAAAGCGTAGCCGGCTGCATGAAGGAATGCCTTTCAGACAAGCAGAGAATTTACCATCTGGTAGCGGATCAGTATGTGATCGTGGATCTGGACGCATCTTCTACGGAAGACGCTGTGGCACTGAAAGAAAAGATCACAGATAAACTTCATAATTTCATAGTAGCCGAAAATTATGAAGCTATATTTTCTATTTCTATCGGTGTTATAGATGCAGCAACATTTTGTGAGGGAACTGAAGAATGCCGTAAAAAGTTTGAATTTGCTTTGAAACAGGCAAAAAGCATGGGTAAAAATGGATTCTATGTTTTTGACCAGAATGACTATGAGGACTTTTTACAAAAAGGAAGAATCGTAGCAGCACTTCGTAATGCTATTGTAAACAATTATGAAGGCTTTGAAGTCAATTATCAGCCAATCGTGGATTGCCAGACGGAACAGATTAATGGAGCAGAGGCATTGATGCGTTTTTCCATGATAACGGAAGAGGGGCGGGAGTTTGTTTCACCGATGGAGTTTATCCCATTATTGGAAGAGACCGGATTGATCATTCCCGCTGGAAGATATATTTTGAACAAAGCTGCAGCAATGTGCTGTGAAATGCAGAAATATATTCCTGACTTCCGGATGAATGTAAATGTATCCTATGTTCAGATTCTGCAAGGCAATGTGGAGCGGGATATTTTGGATGCAATTCAAAAATATTCATTACAGCCGGAATGCTTATGTGTTGAAATGACAGAAAGCGGATTTATGGATATGACACCTTCGTTCTGTAAATTTCGTAAAACTCTGGACAAGAACGGGATTCCCTTTGTGATCGATGATTTTGGAACAGGATATTCGAATCTTCATTGTATCCGTGATATGAATCCAAGTTACGTGAAAATGGATAGGGATTTTACTGCCAAGGCGATGAACAGTGACAGGGACTATGAATTATATAAAAATATCATCCCCATGGTACATAGTATTAACGTCAGGATATGTGCAGAAGGCATCGAGGAAAAAGAATGGCTTCTGAAAATGAAAGAAATGAAGGTTGATTATCTGCAGGGATATTATTTTGGAAGACCTTGTGGAAAGAAACAGTTTCTACAGCAATATGTCAGTGGCATTAATGTTAAATAAAGAGAGTAAGGCAGACTCAGTTATGTGGGTCTGCCTTATTTTATGGTCTTATCAGAAGGATGAGTTCCTAACGGCTTTTTTCAGTTTCTTCAGGTCATCTGCATCAGGGTGAGACAATGCACAGTCAAAATTCTGGATCAATACATCAAGATTTGTCGGATGATCGGGAGCATCCTTCATTTTCAAGTAGCGTTCCCGGACAGACTGTGGCATTCTGCCCTGACACATATACTCTCCGACGATAACATTACTTGTATCAACGAACTGCTTAACCTGATTCAGGATTTTCCGGAAATAGATATCACTGCCACCAAAGCCAGCAGTTCCAAACAGAAAAATCTGTTTATTCTTTAACTGCGATAATAGCTGTAATGTCTTGGTATCTGCATTTCCCTTGTCTGTCCAAAATCCGATATAGAGCAGTTCGGAAGAAGGGATCACTGTGTCGGACACACCGAAATACTCACATTCATCCTGAGGTAATGCCTCGTGGATCGCATCAGCCAGCACCTTGGTATTACCTGTTAAGCTGCTATAAACGATGGAATATTTTTTATTCTTCATATCATGTTGTCTCCTTTCATAGGATCATAAGATAGGCGTTTGCGAAAAATCAAACCTCGCCTAAATGCCGTTTCGTTTATGCAGAATAAAAATCTTAAATAAATTTGGCTCTTCTTTCGCTAATTGGATATAAGTTCTCCCGGTGCTTCCAAAAATATCGTCTTTATCAATATGTGTTTGAACATATTCTCCGATAAAACTGCTTACTTTTTGAGTAACATCCTGCCACAGTCCCTCCATGTTTTTACAGTAACTATAGATAGGCTGTACGGAACATCCTATCTTTTCTGCAATAGTTTTAACCATAACCTGCTCCATTCCGTAATTTCGTGCGATTTCAAAAGCAGAATTGACGACCATTTCTTTTGTAATCCTTTGTTTTGGCATTTTATTCCCTACATAATCAAGTTATATAAACTGTTTATATAACTTGATTATATTATAACAATTAAGCTTTGTAAATTCGTCTGGAGACAATTCACAAAACATGATTCGGTCTTTTCTCGACTGTAACCTCTATATTTCTAACGTTTTTTAAAGTAAAAAACAAGAGAGTAAGGTCTTCCGTTAATCGGTCAATGGGTATATACTCATATTAACCGAAACGGTCAATGGAGGTAGCTTATGAATGAAAAATTTTATGCATTGCCGGAGGAAAAACAATCTCAAATATTGAATGCTGCATACAAAGTATTTGCAATGAATCAATATAAGAAGGCACCAACCTCGGAAATTGCAGCAGAAGCCGGAATATCCAAGTCACTTTTGTTTCATTATTTTCATAACAAACAGGAGCTATATATTTTTTTATGGAATCATGCAGCGGATTTAACAAAAAAATATATGTGTAAATATAAGGTATATGAAACAGATGATTTTTTTGAAATGATGCGTCGTGGTCTGATGGCTAAGTGTGCAGTGATGAGAAAATACACATTTTTATCCCTGTTTTCCATTAATTCATACTTTGAAATCGAGCCGGATATTCAATCAATTATCCAACCGGATGTACAGGATGCTGCCCAAACGACATTGGAATTGCTTCTGTCAATTTTGAATCTCGATTTCATCCGTAAGGATATAGAGTTTGTTCGTATATATAAAGAAATTCTGTATGCCTCAGATGGTATGCTTAAATATTGGTACAGAACAGGAAATTATGATGTAACTGTTTTTGAGCATGAATATCTGGAAATGATAAATCATTGGGAAATAGTTTATGGAAAGGAAACTGAAAATGATAGAAAAAAGTTATAAGACCTCCAGTGGCTGCATCCATTATTTTGTAAATATAATAGACAAGCAGAAAATTACATTAGTCTTTTTACCAGGACTTACAGCAGACCACAGGCTTTTTGAGAAGCAGATAGAATATTTTGAGAAGAAACAGAATGTGTTTGTATGGGATGCTCCATCACATGCATTATCCAGACCATTTACGAATAATTACAGTCTGTCTGACATGGCAGAATGGCTTGATAAAATCTTAGCAAAAGAAGAAATTTATAATCCCATCATTATCGGTCAGTCTATGGGTGGATATCTGGCTCAAATGTATATGGAATTATATCCAGATAAGATGAAGGGCTTTATCTCCATTGATTCTGCACCGCTTCAAAAGTCTTATATGACAGCAATGGAAATATGGCTTCTTGAAAGAGCAGAGCCATTATATAAAATATATCCATGGAAAGCACTTCTTAGGGCTGGTTCAAGAGGGTGTGCAGAGACGGATTATGGACAGAAGCTTATGCGGAAGATGATGATGTCCTATGATTCAGATCCTAAAGAATATGCAAGGCTTGCCGGTTTTGGTTACAGAATGCTTGCTGAGGCAATCAAAGCAGATCTGCCATATCATATCAGTTGTCCGGCACTTCTTATCTGTGGCGAAAAGGATAAAGCGGGCTCAGCAAAAAGCTACAATAAAAAATGGCATCAAAGAGAAGGTTTACCGCTTAAATGGATAAAGAATGCTGGTCATAATTCCAACGCTGACCAGCCTGATGAAGTAAACAGACTGATAAAAAAATTTATCAGCGAGGCAGATAGGAAAGGAGTGCTCGGATGAAATCAAATATACAGTGGAAAAAAGCATTATATGGAATTATATTGATAGTTATTGGAATAATATTGGCTGCTATTCATTTTATTGTGGATGGAAATGGCATCGGCGATTTCATTTCTGGCATTATTGCAGTTATATCGGTATTGGTAATGTTGGTAGGAACTTATATAACGTCAAGTGGAATCAAAAACTGTAAATGAAAAATTTTAAAGTGTTGTGAATGTTATGCTGGTTGGTATATGATACTGGGAATTTATGAAATGTATTTTTTATCATTTGAAAGGATGAGAAGGGGTGCTTATATGGAAGGATACCTATGTGTATGCAAAGTTAAAGGAAGGACAGAAATGATGGATGTAAGGATGAGTAATTTGTTATGATAAAGCAGGAGAAAAGAGTAATTTATGATTGAGTATAGTAAATTTCAAATTTTTGCTTTCGCCAAGGAGAATGGCTTTGAGCAGTTGAATCTTGAAGTACGCAGTAGAAATATCCGTGCCATACATTTGTATGAGAAATATGGTTTTCGGAAACTATGTACATTTCCTCATTTTTTTAAAATCAATGGAGAATATATTGATTTTGATCTGATGAAGCTTCCAGAGCAGAAGTCAAGGTTATGCACCATATAGTTTCCGGTTGACTTTTACTTAAATTTATTATATAGTTTACAATGTAAACTATATGGAGGTGGCTTATGAAAGATGAAAATTGGCTTGATATGGTAAAGAAACAGGGAGAGCTGAGGCATTTCGGGAGTCTGGCAATAAGAAAGACACAGAAAGGAAACCAGATTTCGGCACAGGAAATTGATTTTTTATTCAGGGTGGCATTTGCCAAAGAACTTATGACACCGGGGCAGCTTGCGATGGCAATGGGGGTGAGTAAGACTATCATAAGCAGGCTGACAGAGCAGTTAGAGAGAAAAAAATTTATTAGTAAAGAGCGGGATGAGATTGACAGGCGGAGCTATGTTATAAGGGTAACAGATTTAGGAAAAGAAGAAATAGACAGGATGTACTATTATTATATGAATCCATTGTATGAATTGAAAGAAAAAATGAGTGAATTACGGTTTCGGCAGTTATTTGAACTTATTGAAGAAGCAAATAATATTCTTTCATGATTATAAAATAATGCCGCAGATTGCTATAGGATTTTGTACTTTTATTATGAAGTACAGGAAACGGAGGAAATATGACATTTTACCAGGAATTACAGTTAAGTTCAGCTGGTTCTAAGCAGCTTATAAAATCAACTAAAGACAAAAAAGAAAAGTTTAGACACATACTTATTTATAATTTTAAGGTATATCTGGTTATGATATTTTGTGTTGCGGTCGTGACACTATTTACAAAATTTACAGGCAGCAATAACAGTGTAGTTGGGGTTACGGTTTTGCTCGCGGTTCTTGTTTTAAGACAGGCTGATTTTGGGATAAGGACAACGCATGGTCTTTTATCTATAGCGGGTATATATTTAATACTGATGGCAGGACCGAGATTTACAAACACGCTTACACCTGTACCGGCATTTTTTGTAAATGTTATCTGTATATTGTTGTTGATGATACTTGGATGTCACAATGTTATTATGTATAATCATTCAACTTTTGTTCTCGGTTACCTGCTGCTGCAGGGATATGATGTGACAGGACACGAATATACACTTCGTGTGGCGGGACTTATTTTTGGTATGGTTTTATGTATGTTTATTTTTTATAAAAATCAGAAAAATCGTCCATATCAGAGAAAATTTATCGACCTTTTCAAAGAGTTTGATATTCATTCGGCAAGAAGCAGATGGTATATAAGACTTTCGCTGATAGTATCAAGTGCGATGCTTATCATGTCATTACTTGGCTTGCCAAGAGCAATGTGGGCAGGCATTGCCTGTATGTCAGTATGTCTTCCGTTTCCGTCGGACTGCACAAAAAGAGTTCCGGACAGAGGTATATTTAATGTTGTCGGCTGTCTTATTTTTATGGTGCTTTATACGGTTCTTCCAAAGACAATGTATCCTTATATCGGAATGATAGGTGGAATCGGTGTCGGATATTCGGCAGGATATGCATGGCAGACAGTGTTTAATACATTTGGTGCGTTGTCTATCGCATCGGGGATTTTTGGTATGCCTATGGCATTAAAGTTAAGAATAGGGGCGAATGTGCTTGGGGCAGTCTACACGGTGGTGTGCACTAAAGTATTTAATTTTCTTGCAAATTTAACAAATGTCAGGAAGAATGTAAGTGCCAGTGCAGGAGAAATATAAAAAGCGGATAAAGTACATATTGCAATAGTTTCACAAATGCCTATAATGAATATATAATTTAATGTTTTATACGGAGGGTATTAAGTTATTGAAACTATAACAAGAGAAAAGGCTTTTGAAAAAACATAATATTTAATACGAGCAGGCAGCAGATTGTGAATGTCTGCTAGACAATGACAGATGAGTAATAATATATAAGGTGATATTTGAGCGTCAGAGTTTGATTCTGATAATCAGGTATTACCTTATTTTTTTATGGAAGGCTGAACTGTTACATAATACAACATTTTTCGTGAAAATATCGTTGTCTTTTATATAATACGCATGGTATAATACAAAATTAGTATTAGATGAAACTGATTTGAAAGGAGTTTGGATGATTATGAGAAAGAACAAACTCAAAATTGCAAAAATTAGATGTTTATTACCACTTTTGGTGCTTATCATAAGTGCTGGAATTTTATCATTTGTCGCAAATTATGTAAATATGGCAAGCTATAAACAGGTAAGGACAAAAGCAAAACTTAATGCTGTTACATATTCTGACAGGATGGTTGAGGAACTAAACCGGGGTATTAATATAACGAATTCACTTAAAAATATTCTTTTGAATGACAATGGGAATATTAAACAATTTGAAGATATAGCTCAGAGGATGATGACGGATTATGTTCAGAGTATTCAGCTTGCACCTAACGGGGTGGTTACTGACATTTACCCGTCTGAGAGCAATGATGCCGGAAAGATAGATCTTGTTCATGATAAGATACGCGGGGAGATAGTCAGATATGGCATAAAGCATCAGATAACAGTTATACAGGGACCATTTAAACTTAATCAGGGTGGATGTGGTATAACAATAAGAAATCCGGTATATCTTCAAAAAAATGATGGAGAAAGATATTTTTGGGGATTTGCGATCGTAATAATCAAGGTGCCGGAGATTTTTAATGATTCAGTGAAATCATTGTCAAAATTTGGATATTATTATCGTTTATATAAAACGGAATCACCTTTAACTAAAAAGTTCAAACTTATAAACAGCTCCAAAACTAAGTTTACAGATTCGGTTTCACATGAATTTAATATTGGAGGATGTGTGTGGAAGATTGAGGTGATGCCTGTAAAAGGCTGGAGTCAGGAAAGTGATATGCTTCCGATATATTTATGTGGAACATTTATAATATTGCTGTTAGAGGGAGTGACGGCAGCTTTTCTTATCATGTTAAAGCAGCGTAAACGGTTTAAGATACTCTCTGTTACGGACAGTCTTACCGGATTGCTCAATCGTATGGGTTTTAATGAACAACTGGATATTTATATTAGCGAGAACGGTGATAAAAACTGTATAGGTATCCTATTGGATGTGGATAACTTTAAGATAATAAATGATATGTATGGGCATGGTGTCGGAGATAAAGCCTTAAAACATCTGGCGGAGTCTATGAGAGATACTTTTTCTGATAATGCGATACTTGGACGAAATGGCGGTGATGAGTTTTGCATTTTATTAAAGGATTGCAATGTTGAGGATATGCGGCAAAAAATTGAGGAATTTTGTAAGATGAACCGTGTATTCAGATACAAGGGAGAAGAATATACATATAGCATTTCTATGGGATATGCAGAATATCCGGTTCATGTGAAAAAAGCATCAGAATTGCTGCATTATGCAGATATAGCTTTGTATGAAGTGAAACTTAAGGGAAAAAATGGATGTCTTGGCTATAATGACAACATTCAGTCAGAAAAAAGGACGCAGCTTGGTTTTAAGCTTAATGATATTTCTTCAAATCTTCCCGGTGCATTTTTTATTTACAAGGCAGATATTGACGATGAAGAAATTCTTTATGCAAATCAGGAAATGATAAGGCTTGTCGGATGCGAAGATTTGGATGATTTTTTTGAATTTACAAAAAGGCAGTTTAAAAACCTTATACATCCAGATGAAATACAGGCAGTGGAGGAAAATATCTGGAGTCAGATCAAGATAGCGGAAAATAAGACAAATGATTATGTGTGGTATCATCTTGCGACAAAGAGCGGTGAATATAAAAAAGTTTTTGATATAGGGCATATTGTTGAAAGCGAACATTATGGTAAAGTCTTCTATGTATTGCTCATAGATTATGATATTGTTTGCAGGCATTATGAAAAAAATAAAAATAATCAATTGTCGGAATAAGAAATATACATTACAAAAATATGAAAGACTTAGGAGATAAGTAATAAGAAAATATTGTAAAGCAATTTGTGCTTTGAACAAATTTGATATAAATGAAGGTTCAGTGTGAAAAGATTTTTTCACACGCAGGTTTGTGTTTTAGTACACTTGACACAAATTTGATATGAAAAAATGTGTGCAGAAAAGAGGAATAATATGGGATTAATTAAGGCTTTAGCAGGAGCAACAGGTGGTACTTTAGCGGATCAGTGGAAAGAATATTTCTATTGTGAAGCAATGGATGCAGATGTACTTGTATGTAAGGGAGAAAAAAGGACTTCCGGCAGGAGCAGTAACAAAAAGGGCAGTGACAATATCATTACAAGCGGTTCTGTTATTGCGGTAAATGACGGACAGTGTATGATAATTGTCGAGCAGGGAAAAGTTGTTGAACTTTGTGCTGAACCGGGTGAATTTGTGTTTGATTCATCTACTGAACCGTCAATTTTTAATGGAAAACTCAGCGAGTCGATAAAAGATGTTTTTGCGACTATTGGTAAGAGATTTACATTTGGCGGAGATACGGCAAAAGACCAGAGAATATATTATTTTAATACAAAAGAGATTATCGGAAATAAATACGGAACACCAAACCCTGTACCTTTCAGGGTTGTAGACAATAATATAGGTCTTGATGTTGATATTGCTATTCGCTGTAATGGAGAATATTCATATAAAATAGTAAATCCCATACTTTTTTATACAAATGTGTGCGGTAATGTCGAGGAGGAATACAGACGAAGCGAGATTGACAGTATGTTAAAGACGGAGCTTCTCACGGCACTTCAGCCGGCATTTGCACAGATTTCTGATATGGGTATCCGTTATAGTGCACTTCCGGGACATACGATGGAGATTGCAGACGCATTAAATGCAGTTCTCTCAAAGAAGTGGGCAGAACTTAGAGGAATTGAAGTTTCATCATTTGGAGTAAATTCAGTAACTGCATCAAAAGAAGATGAGGAGATGATAAAACAGCTTCAAAAGACGGCTGTTCTTAGAAATCCTAATATGGCGGCAGCTACACTTGTCGGTGCACAGGGTGATGCGATGAAGGCGGCAGCTTCAAATCCAAATGGTGCGATGGCAGGATTTATGGGAATGGGTATGGTTCAAAATGCAATGGGAACTGATGCACAAAGCCTTTTTGCCATGGGGCAGCAGCAAGCATCACAGCAACAAGCTGCACAGCAGCAGTCACAGCCTGCACAGACTGATAACACGGCAGCGGTTTCACAGTCAGAAAAAAGCGGCTGGATATGTGAATGTGGAAAATCCAATACGGGAAAATTCTGCATTGAATGTGGAAAGCCTAAGCCACAGCCTGTTCTTGGCTGGACTTGTAGCTGCGGTACCGTAAATAAAGGGAAATTCTGCATGGAGTGTGGTGCGAAAAAACCGGCAGAGGCACCTCTTTACAGATGTGACAAGTGTGGATGGGAGCCTGATGACCCTAAAAATCCGCCAAAATTCTGTCCTGAGTGTGGAGATCCTTTTGATGATAATGATATTGTTTAACACTATCAGGCAGATAGCAGAGCAAATTGCAAATATCTGTTTGATTATAATTAGGTAAGCAGCAGAGTAAATTAGGAATATCTGTTTGGATGTTATCAGGCAAGCGGAAAAGCAGACTTAGAAAAGCCGCCTGACTGCAAAGAGAATAATGGAAGAAATGAAGATAGTGTGAAAAATAATATTTTTATACACGAGATTTGTGCTTCGCATAAACTAATATGTGAAACACAGGAAATGAGGATTAGTATGGATGATACAATAGCTTACAAATGCCCATGTTGTGGTGCATCACTTGTGTGGGGGAGCAAGGAACAGGAACTGGTATGCGAATATTGCGATAATAAGTTTACTGAGGCACAGTTAAAAGAAATCGCAGATGAAGAGAATACAAAAGCCCGGGAAATGAACGCAAAATGGAATGTGGAAGAAACGGACGATGACAATGGTATGGATGGCATGAAAGTACATATCTGCCAGTCATGCGGTGGAGAGATAATAGGTGATGAAAATTCGGTTGCTACGGAATGTGTATATTGCGGAAGTCCGACTATCATTACTGAAAATATTTCAGGAGTAAACAGACCTAAATATGTAATTCCTTTTAAACTTGATAAAAATGCAGCAAAGGAAAAATTAAAGGCATTTTATAAGGGAAAGCGTCTGCTGCCAGACGAATTTTCAAAGAAAAAACATATTGATAGTATAAAAGGTTTGTATGTTCCGTTCTGGCTTTTTAATTGTGAAGCTGAGGCAGATATTACATATAAAGCAAACAGGACACATTTCTGGAGTGATGCCAACTATAATTATACGAAAACAGATCACTATATGTTAAAAAGAAAAGGAAAACTGGCATTTGAAAAGATACCTGTCGATGCTTCAAGTAAGATGGATGATAAGTATATGGATTCGATAGAACCATTTGACTATAATCAGCTTGAAGAATTCTCGGAAAAATATCTCACGGGTTATTATGCTGATAAATATGATGTTGACATTAAAGCGAGTGAGCCGAGGGCAAATGAGCGTGTAAAGAGGAGTACCGAAGATAAGTTCAGGAGCAGTGTCAAAGGATACGAGTCGGTAATCGCTGATAGCAGCAGGATAAATGTTAAAAACGGAAAAGCAGAATATGTAATGTTTCCGGTCTGGATACTCAACAAAAAATATAAAGATAAGATTTATACTTTTGCCATGAACGGACAGACAGGAAAACTCGTCGGCGAGCTTCCTATAGACAAATGCAAGGCACGAAAGTATCTTTTTGGGATAACGGCAGTGATATTTATCATATTGCAGATTTTTGTCTGGATATAGGAGGATTGAATGATGGAAAATAGATTGAACATAAAAACTGCTGTTAAAGCATCGGGATATTCAGGCTTTAAGGCTGACATATTAAGAAAGTTAATGCTTCTTGTAATGTCCGTGAGCATTATGTCGGTATTTCTTGGTTTTTCGGTAAGCAGTGCGGCAGGAAAGAAAAGTGTTATAGATGATGCGGGACTTATAAAGGCATCTGACGAGAAGGAACTTGACAAAAAGATAAAAAATATACAGAAAGATAAGTTTGATGTTGTCATATTGACGGTCAAGTCACTTGACGGCAAAAGTGCACAGGACTATGCGGATGATTATTATGACAATAATGATTATGGACTTGACAATGAGAAAAGCGGCGTGCTTTTCCTTGTGAGCAAAGGTGACAGAAAATATCATATATCAACTAAAGGTGCAGGGATAAAGGCATTTACGGATTATGGTATTGGCAGGATAAAGGAGGAGATAAAACCTTATCTGTCAGATGGTGATTACTTTAATGCCTGTGATGAATTTTTAAATATAACAAAAGATTTTGTCAAGGCATATAAAGACGGAACACCATACGATACCGACAATCCTTACAATGAGGAGATTGATTATGTTATACTTGAAGTCATAGCACTTGTCATAGCATTTGTTATAGCACTTATAAGTGTCGGCATCATGAGATTAAGAATGAATACGGCAAAACCAAAAGGGACAGCAATGGAGTACATAAAAAAAGGCTCATTTAAACTTACGAGTGAAAAAGACATTTTCATGTATTCAACAGTTACAAAAACGGCGAAGCCAAAGGACAATGACAACTCTGCCGGTGGAAGTACAACTCATGTAAGCAGCAGTGGAAGTGAACACGGCGGTGGCGGTGGAAGTTTTTAACATTATCAGGAAAGTCAGCCGCTTTTATTGTGCAGAGTGATAAGTGTGGGGGGACTTGATTACAGCAACGGGATGTTTTTATTATAAAAAGCTACTGTATAGGAGATATAACGGATGAAACATTTTACAGGATATGAACTGTTGTGGCTGTTCTTTGTATATTCATTTTTGGGATGGGTATTAGAAACAGCAGCCACGACATTAAAACAGCGTAAGTTTTCAAACCGAGGACTTGTAAATGGTCCTTTCTGTGTGATTTATGGAATTACTGCTGTTCTTATGTCGGTAGGTCTTCAGGAACTTAAAGGCATATGGCTTTTTGTTTTTGCGGCTGTATATGCGACAGTTGCCGAGTGGATAAGCGGTCATCTTATCGAGAAGATATTTCATGAGAGATGGTGGGATTATTCAGAGAGAAAGAGAAACCTTGACGGCTATATATGTGTTTCGGCTTCAGTTTTCTGGGGAGCATTAGGGTATGTCGCAGTCAGGTTTGGAAACAGGTTTATAATATTTCTGCTGACAATACTGCCATATATTCTTATGAGGATATTACTGCTTATCCTGATTGTAGTATTGTTTATTGATGTTTTTGCCTCTGTAATGCTGCTCAGTGGTAAGAGTAGAAATGCTGAAAGATGGGCGGCAGCAGATGCAGGCATCGACAAGGTAAGTGCGAAACTTAGGAAAAAAATAAATAATGTGATAGAGCGAAGGATAAGAAAGGCTTATCCTAAAGCTGTAAAAACGGAGAGTGTAAAAAAGGATGCCGGAGGTGTATTTGCGAGCGGATGCTGTTTTTACAAGATAATGCTTTTATTTATAATAGGAGCATTTCTTGGAGATATTACGGAAACGATATTCTGTCGTATCACCGAAGGTGTGTGGATGAGCCGAAGCAGTGTCGTGTGGGGGCCGTTTAGCATTGTGTGGGGACTCGCACTTGCACTTGTCACATTGTTTTTATACAAATACAAGGACAGGAGTGAAAGTTTTTTGTTTTTGACGGGGACGCTTCTCGGCGGTGCGTATGAATATCTTTGCAGCGTTTTCACGGAGCTTGTGTTTGGAAAAGTCTTTTGGGATTATAGCAGAATACCGTTTAATCTCGGTGGCAGGATAAATCTTCTTTACTGTTTTTTCTGGGGAATAGCGGCAGTAGTGTGGTTTAAAAGGATGTTTCCTAAAATTGAGATGCTTATAGAAAAGATACCTGTAGTATCAGGAAAAGTAATCACATGGCTTCTTCTTGTATTTATGGTATGCAATATAGGTGTTTCGTGCATGGCTCTTGTAAGATATGATGAGCGAAGCAGGGAAAATAAGGTATCACAGTCGATTAAGATTGAAAACGGCAATAAAAAAAGTGATGAAAAAGATTTAAAAGCATGGCAGAAATGGATGGACGAGCATTACGATGATGCAAAAATGAAAAAAATCTATCCAAATGCGAAAAAGGCTTAAAAATATATACAAAAAAGAGAGGTGGCATTTGGAGAAAACAACCTCTCTTTTTTGCTAAGCTGCAGCTCGTTTTTAATAAAAAGTTAAAATTAAGCTACCGATTTTCTTTTTTTTCAATGAAAAACAAGAAAATAAAGTTAAGCCATTACACGGCTTTTTTTCATTACATGTCTGTATGCGGGGATTAAAAACATATCCGCACACACCCATGCGAGCGGACTTGCGAGTACGACAAAAGTATATCCGAATATTGGAACTAGCACGAAGCCGGCTATTGAGCGTGCTATCATTTCGCATACGCCGGCAAGTATCGCAAATCCCGGATAACCGATACCCTGTATCATGAAACGCACTATATTTACAAGTGCAAGTGGTATATAGAATAAGGCATTTCCTATCATAAACATTGAAATCTTGTTTATAAGTTCTGTTTCTTTACTGCTCACGAAAAGAAGTGCGAGATATTTGCCAAAGAATATCATAAGTACAAGTATTGCAAGCGAATAGATAACACCAAGCTTTATGCAGGCTTTAAGTCCCTCGTCGATACGGTCATACTTTGCCGCACCTTTATTCTGACCGCCGTAAGTAGCCATAGTTGAGCCCATTGCATCAAAAGGGCAGCAAACGAACATACTTACCCTGCTGCCTGCCGTTACTGCTGCAACTATTGTTGACCCCATATTATTTACGGCAGTCTGCAATATGACACTTCCTATCGCCGTGATGGAATATTGAAGTCCCATAGGTATTCCCATTTTGCAAAGCTGGAGCATTTGTTTTGTTGATATTTTCCAGTCGTCTTTGTTAAAGTTAAGATATCTGTATTTTTTCACGGTGTAAATAAGACAAATTATGCCTGAAACTGCCTGTGCCGTGACTGTCGCAACGGCTGCACCGCTCACACCCATTCTTTTTACAAGGATAAGGTCGAGTATGATATTTAATATAGAAGAAAATATCAGAAATACTACCGGGGTAAAGCTGTCGCCGAGAGAACGGAGAACACCGGATACCATGTTGTAGAGTATTGTTGCCGGTATTCCCATAAATATTATGAAAATATATATGTAGGCATCGTCAAAAATGTCTGCCGGGGTTCTCATAACGGTAAGTATGTCTTTTGTAAATATACCTATTATAATAGTAAGAACTATTGCAAATAAAATTGAACACCATGCACAATTTGCAATATAACTTTTCAGACGGTTTGTATCTTTGGCACCAAATGCCTGTGCAATAGGGATGGCAAAGCCGTTGCATATACCGATACAAAAGCCAAGTACCATAAAGTTTATGGAACCTGTTGAGCCGACGGCAGCGAGGGCATTGACACCGAGCTGTTTTCCGACAATGACAGAGTCTACCATATTATAAAACTGCTGGAATAACATTCCGAAAAGAAGCGGAACACCAAAATTAAGTATAAGTTTCATTGGGTTTCCGGTCGTAAGGTCCTTAGACCCACCAAATTTTAATTTACTCATTTTACCTCGTTTCTGCACACATTTATTATTTTATTGTTTTTGGCTGCGATTTAACATTCTAGCACGGTTTATCCGAAAATGGAAGTAGAATTTTTGAGTATGATAAAAAAAATATAAATTTAAGTGGTAACTGTATAATTATTTTGATATAATGAATAAGCATTTAAAACACAATAGTGTTATTAGTAAGTGGCAGAGTGGATTGTAAATATCCGGCGGATTGTAATTATCCGCTTTTGATAAGAATAATTTATGAAAGAAATGAGGATTGATTAATGAAGAAACAAAAGAGAGTGATTAGTTTTTTACTTGCGTGTATTTTAGCTCTTAATTTAGGAGTTTCCTTTTCAGAAAATGTTAATGCGGAAGCGGCTTCAAAAAAATATGTTGTCAAGATCAATAAAAGTATGAACTGTGTGACAATATATGAGAAAAAGTCTTCTGGTAAACTTAAGCCGGTTAAAGCAATGATATGTTCGACAGGTTCTGCAACGCCTATAGGAACATTTCCACTTGGAGAAAAAATGAGATGGCACACGCTTATGGGACCAAGCTATGGTCAGTATTGCAGCAGGATACATGGCGGTATATTGTTCCATTCAGTATGGTATTACAGAAACGGTGATCCGTCATCTATGTCGGCAAAAGAGTATAATAAACTCGGTACGACGGCATCTCATGGTTGTGTAAGACTTATGGTTGCAGATGCAAAGTGGATTTATGACAATGTACCTTCAGGCAGTAAGGTTATCATTTATAATTCTTCAAATCCCGGACCGCTTGGCAAGCCAAAGGCTCTTAAGATAAGCGGGCATACAAACTGGGATCCGTCTGATGTATGGAGCAAAGGAAATCCATGGAACAGCAAAAAGCCGTCTATCAAGGGTGCATCAAGTAAGACAGTAAAATTTGGTTCAGCTTATAAGGCAAAAAGCGGAGTCAAAGTAGTTACTACATCAGGCAGTACAGCTTCATCAAAATTAAAAGTTTCAGTGTCATATGCCGGTGAAAAAGTAGGCAGGGTTGATACTAAAAGACCAGGAACATATAAGGTAACATATACATTTACAGATGAAGCAAAAAAGACTGCAAGAAAAACTGTAAATATAAAAGTAACAGCAGAAAGAAGTACACCAAAGATTACAGATACAAAGACTCTTTATGTTACATCAAAGAGTAAGATGACAAAGGGATTTGCCGTTAAAAATGCTACGATTAGACAGTCAGGCAGGAAACTTGCGGCAAAATATATCAGGGTTAAATATCAGAAGCTTAAGAAGAATACATATAAACTTACATATATTGCACAGAGAGAAAGTTATGAGGCAAAGAAATCTGTTAAAGTTTATATAGACAACAAAGCACCGGTCATCAGCGGAATAAAGAACAATGCGGAATATGAGGCTTCAGCAGATACAGTAGTAAATCAAAATTATTGTCGTGCCATTATTAAAAAGGTCAGCGATAATTATACAAAACTTAAGGTGTCTGATGTTAAGATAAGTTTAAGTGAGACGGAAACTGCCGGAAGATATAAGGCTGTGTATGCAGTCAGTGACAAGGCAGGAAATACAGCAAAATATACTGTTTATATCAATAAAAAGAGTGATGTTGTCTCAGGTGGAGCGATTTCGTAAGATTTTTTATGTAACAGTTCAGAAATAAAAAGACTATACGACAGAAAGGAATTAAAGATTATGAATTTTCTTGAGGAAAAAATAGTAAAAGAAGGCGTTGTAAAGAAAGGAAATATTTTAAAGGTTGACAGTTTCTTAAATCATCAGATGGATGTGAAACTTTTCCGACAGATGGGTGAGGAATTTAAAAAGCGTTTTGCCGATAAGCCTATCAATAAGATACTTACTGTTGAGGCATCAGGTATAGGAATTGCCTGTATAGTAGCGGAGTGCTTTGATGTGCCGGTTGTTTTTGCGAAAAAGTCAAAGAGTGTAAATATTGACGGTGAAGTTTACAATGCCGAGGTAGAGTCATTTACACATAAATGTAAAAACCAGGTACTTGTTTCTAAGAAGTTTTTAAATCCTGAGGATCATATACTTATAATAGATGATTTCCTTGCAAACGGCTGTGCATTACAGGGGCTTATATCGATAGTATCGCAGGCAGGCGGAACGGTTGAAGGAATAGGTATTGCTATCGAAAAAGGTTTCCAGCAGGGCGGAAAGATTATCAGAAATCTCGGTTTTCAGCTTGAATCACTTGCCATTGTCGAGAGCATGGATGCATCAGATGGTTCGGTGGTATTTCGTGAGCAGTAAGAAACAGCGTAATATCGACCGAAAATTGAAAATAAGGCTAAAGTAATAGGCGGCATCTGAAAAGAACGGAGAAAATACCTGATAAAATTTTAGATTAACATTTTTGATTGATATAAATATAAAATTGGCAATAATGGGAGAATATAAAACAATTTGTCCATATGAAGAATTGAAAAGGGGATTGAGGAATAATGGAAAAACAGGTTGCAGTATTGATTGATGGAGACAATATATCGGCCAAATATGCCGAGAGTATCAAGCAGGAGGCATTACAGTATGGAAATATAAAAGTATTTCGTCTGTATGGTTCGGTAAATTCTCCAAACACTAAAAAATGGTATCCGGTCATGCCAAGACAGGGTATTATGCCGGTATTACAGATTTCGTATGCGAGCGGAAAAAGTATAGCAGACCAGGCACTTACGATAGATGCCATGGATCTTCTTCACTCAGAGGGGATAGATGTATTTTGTATTGCATCAAGTGACAGTGATTTTACAAAACTTGTTTACAGGCTTAAAGAGTCCGGAAAGGTAGTTATTGGAATGGGCGAGTCTAAGACCAAGGAAGCTCTCGCTAAAGCCTGCGATGAATTTAAGATATTAAATCTTATCTATCAGACGGAGGAAGACAATGTAAAATCTGATGAAATGGATGCGGATACTTCGATAAATTCAGGTCAAAAAAAGCCTGATAAGGAAGAGACAGAAAGAGGATTTTACGAGGATGAGATTCTTGACGATGACGAGGATGAAGAAATTGAGGAAGTTGAGATAAGTATTCCCGGACTTCCTGAGATTTCTTCATACATAGCTTTGTATATCGAGTCACTTGACAGCGAGAGAGTAAACCTTGCGACGCTTGGCAATGTCCTGAAAAAGAGATTTTCAGGATTTGATACGAGAAATTATAAATGCAGCAACATGACGCAGATGATGAAAAAAATCGGTGGATTTAAGGTAGAATCCGAAAATGCACCTGATGGTGTGCATAAAGTTATGTATATAAGTCTTGCGGATAAACATTAAAAATACAAAACTTCATTATAAAACATTAAAACTTCTATGATTATTTCATATAAATTTTGAAAACAATAAAGCATTTATATGTTAAAAGTATAAATTATATAACGAATATGCATATTGTATATGAGTGAAAAAGACTTGAAACTAAAAATATATAGTGGTAAAATGCTTTTTTTGAGAGAACAGTTTGATAGAGTAACAATAAGATTAAGGAAGTGATTTTATGTCAGATAATTTTATTCCATCAAACCACATGGAGATTTATTGGCATGATTATGCAGGTAGTGAGGAGAAGATGCCTATTGTAGAGGCAAGTCTTACTGAAAAGGCATCGATAATAGGTAGAACAGGACTTATGTTGCTTTCATGCGGAACAGGTGCGTGGCGTGTCAGAAGTTCTATGAATACGATAGCTAAGCATCTTGGAGTGACCTGCACTGTGAACATTGGACTTATGTCTATAGACTACACTTGTTTTGATGGCAAAGACTGTTTTTCACAGTCGTTATGTCTTACCAATACGGGAGTAAATACTTCAAAGCTTAACAGACTGGAACATTTTATCAGTGATTTTGAGAGAAACGGGACTGATATGTCCGGTGAAGAACTTCATGCACATCTTGATGAGATAGAGCAGCTTCATGGACTTTATTCGCCTATAGCACTTGGATTTGCTGCGGCACTTGCGTGCAGTGCATTTACATTTCTGCTTGGTGGCGGTATAGTTGAAATGTTTCTTGCATTTGTAGGGGCAGGTGTTGGTAACTTTATCAGGTGCAAACTTGCAAAACACCATTTTACTTTGTTTCTGTGCATTGTTTCATCGGTGGCGGGGGCCTGTCTTGTATATACAGGGCTTCTAAGGGCAGCAGAACAGATTTTTAATGTATCGCTTCAGCATCAGGCGGGATATATATGTTCAATGCTTTTTATAATTCCGGGATTTCCGTTTATAACAAGTGGCATAGATCTTGCAAAGCTTGACATGAGGTCAGGCATAGAGAGACTGGTATATGCACTTGTCATAATTGTAGTTGCCACGATAACAGCATGGATAATGGCACTTGCACTTAATCTAAAGCCTGTTGATTTTCCGGTTATTAAAATCTCTGTCGGACTACATATATTATTGCGATTACTAATGAGTTTTTGCGGAGTTTTTGGATTTTCAATAATGTTTAACAGTCCTATTGTACTTGCTGCATCAGCGGCAGTTATTGGAGCAGTTTCCAATACACTTCGCCTTGAACTTGTAGATATGGCAGGTATGCCTCCGGCCGCCGCCGCATTTATAGGAGCATTTTGTGCCGGAATTTTGGCATCTGCTTTAAAAAATAGAGTTGGATATCCGAGAATATCACTGACTGTACCATCAATAGTTATAATGGTACCGGGACTTTATCTGTACCGTGCCGTTTATAATCTGGGTATAATGTCGCTTGTAACATCTGCATCATGGTTTGCGGCAGCAATGCTTATAATACTCGCATTGCCGCTCGGACTTATATTTGCAAGAATATTAACTGATAAAACTTTCAGGTATTGTACCTGATGAATTTTTAAACATATTTTCACGGCAGGAAAGGACGATGCCGTCAATACATTCTAAGTGATGGAGCATATGGTTTTTAAATTGATGAATTGGGAGTAAGACACCCAGTTCATCATATTTTTGCTCATTTTTAAGACCGGTTTCCTGTCCGTAATAAACCATTGCAGTTGGAGCACATTGTTGGATTTTTTGAAAGCTGTCCCATATGATTGCATAGGCCTCAGCTTCTTTAAGACCTAATGCCGCAGTATCGGGAAGTGCGTATAGTATAAGGATGCCGCGTCGTCCGTTGGCAAGTTTTTCTTCAATTTCTAAATCATCTGTATAAGAGCGTTCAATATCATAACCGTCTGCAAGAAAAAGTTTTGAACGTGGTGCAAGTGTGTGTTGGTTAAGTATTTCCTGAAATTTGGCATAATCATGGTGTGAAACAGCCGATTTGTTGTTATCTAAAAGATTGCCACAGGTATCAGTGAGCAGTGACGGATTTTTTCCGGCTTTTCCATGAAATCTCTTTGGAATAAGATATGACTCACGGAGCAGGTCGAGCATACTTCTCTGGCATAATTCAAGCAAAAGACCGCTTATGTCACCAGTTTTATATGAGGAAAAAAGTATATCTGCAAAACGCTTTGAGTTTTCATCAATCGTGAGATTGTCCATAGATATATGGTCATAAAATGTATCACTTAGTTTTTCACAGGCAACAGGTGAAGATAATATCTTTTCAAAAATCTGTTCAACGGCTTCTTCTTTTGGTATTCTTTTAATTTTGTTTATATTTTCTGACATAGTAAGAACCTCCTTTTTAATAAAAGTACTCTCGGTATCTTCTCAAAACGAATCATTTCGGCTGGATTGCCGATATACTGTTTCTATCTTCTCGTTGTACAACACCGTGTACTCATTGCAAAAATGCTATTGTATATTTAAAATTCTTTGTTCAGAAGATTTTGAGAGTACATAATAAAACATATCTTATATTTAGTATAGTTGAGTATAGGATATATGTAAAAAGTATATATTATATAACGAATATGTATATCGTATATGAGTAAAAAGTCTTGAAACTATAATTTCATGGTGCTAATATTTTTTTGAAGTAATCAACAGCATACGAAAAGTATCTGTGGAATGGAGGATATTATGAAGCTTGTAGAAAATGAATTTATTAAATTTATGGAGAAGTTTGATGAAAACCCTTTCAGGATTATTTTAGAGGACGGAGAGCATCTGATAGGAGACGGGGAGCCTGCGTTTACCGTAAAGATAAATAAAATACCGAAAATGATGGATATGCTCATCAGCACATCTATTACATTAGGAGAGGCATACATGAATGGCGATATTGAGATAGAAGGCGATTTATATACGGCTCTCAATATGTTTTTAGGACAGATGGGTAAATTTTCGACAGATACGAAAAAACTTAAAAACATTATATTTACATCAAAATCAAAGGCAAATCAGAAAAAAGAAGTTTCATCACATTATGATATAGGTAATGATTTTTATAATATGTGGCTTGATGAGACGATGAGCTATTCATGTGGATATTTTAAGAATGAGAATGACACATTGTATCAGGCTCAGTGCAACAAAGTTGACCGTATATTGGAAAAACTTAATCTCTCTGATGGCATGACATTGTGTGATATTGGCTGCGGCTGGGGATTTCTGCTTATCGAAGCTGCAAAGAAATACAATATAAAAGGTGTCGGGATTACATTGAGCAAGGAGCAGAAAGCAAAATTTGAACAGCGTATCAAAGAGGAAAATCTTTCGGACAGGCTTGAAGTAAAACTTCTTGATTACAGGGATCTGCCGAAACAGCATATGGAGTTTGACAGAGTTGTGAGTGTCGGCATGATAGAGCATGTAGGCAGGGGAAATTATGAGGAATTTATGCAATGCGTCAAGAGTGTCTTAAAGCAGGGCGGAGTGTTTGTGCTTCACTTTATAAGTGCATTGAAAGAATATCCCGGTGATGCGTGGGTCAAGAAATATATATTCCCAGGCGGGGTTATACCAAGTCTCAGAGAGATAATGCAGATTGCAGGAGAACTTAGATTCTATACGGTGGATGTAGAAAGCCTCAGGCGACACTACAATAAAACACTTCTTTGCTGGAATGAAAATTTCCAGCAGCACAGAGCGGAAGTAGTAGAAATGTTTGATGAGAAATTTGCAAGAATGTGGGAACTGTATCTTTGTGCTTGTGCTGCCACCTTTATGAATGGTATAATAGACTTGCATCAGATAGTATTTACGAATGATGTAAATAATGAATTGCCAATGACAAGATGGTATTGATATACTTTTAATTACGGGCGGAAAGCAGGAGAAAATGATTACACTAAACGATTATCTGTATTCAGGAGATACGGTTTTCAGGATAATACAGAAATATATTGAAGATTTGAGAAAAGAGGCAAAGAAGAGCCGAAATGAAGTGGATATGATGCATTGCAATTTTCTCATACAGATTTTAGAGCTTCTTGAACACAATGAATTTTTGACGGCACAGTCACAAAAGATAAGGGATTTTTATATGTATATGGCAAAGAAATACCCGTATCTTGCATTTACATTTAAAGGTCGTATCAAGTCACTTATTCGTGCCGAGGAGAAATTTAACGGGTATATCGTTGAGTATATTTATGATTATTATATGGAAAATAAAAAGTTTCCGCCTGTTTCGGATTTAAAAAATAAACTTAGCTGTTTTAGGGATATAATAGCATACAGGATAGTTATTTCATTGCCGAAGTGTCATCTGAAAGAGGGGCAGGACAGGGATGAGCAGGAGATAAAGCTTCTTTATGAGATAGCAAATGAACTTCTCGGATTTTTGGAGGAAAAAGGTTTTTCTGCCGAGCCTGCAAGAGGTGTATCGGAGAGTTCGTCAGAACTTCTTGATGATGAGGTCCGCCCTTACTACAGGGATTATATATCAAATGGTGAGAGTAGTGAGTATCAGTCACTTCACATAACATTTTATGACAATATCGCAAGATGTTTTATGGAAGTTCAGCTTAGGACAAAGACTATGGACGACAATGCGGAGATAGGTCCTGCAAATCACCTTGGTTATGAGAAAAAGCAGGAGCATGACAGAGCGAGAAGAGACATGATACCAGAGGGTGAGTGCATCTGTTTTGATGAGGCATACGAGCGTGGCATGAAACTTCAGAAACTTGAACTCTCAGAACTTGATGTAAATATGTTTTCGGCGGTAAACAACAGTCTTATCAATGACGGCTGTGGACTTTACCGTGGACGACAGATTCTTCCGTATGAGCATTTGTCGAGGTTTCAGAATGATATAAGAGAGTGAGTAAAACGAGTAGGATGGGATTTGTCAATCCCATCCTACTCGTTCTTAGAAAATATGTTATTTTAAATATTCCGGTGTAACATCTCTGCCAAGTCCACGGAGAAGTTTCTTATCACTCTCGATCGTAGAACCTGATGTTGTGAGCATATTTCCTGTTATGGTTGCACTTGCACCGCCTGAAAATGCGGCTTCACCGTCATTTGTTACAAGGGCACGGCCGGCGGCGAGACGGACATTTGCTTCAGGATTTATATATCTGAAGAATGCGATGGTTCTTAAAATATCTTCCTCGGAGAGCTGTTTGAGGTTTTCAAGAGGAGTTCCGGGGATTGGCATAAGTGTATTGATAGGAATTGACATAATACCGAGTTCAGCAAGTGAAACTGCCATGTCGAGTCTGTCCTCCCATGTCTCACCCATTCCGATTATACCGCCGGAACAGACACAGAAGCCCTCTTCCTGAGCCATCTTGATGGTTGCGATTTTTTCATCGTATGTATGCGTTGTGCATATATTAGGAAAATTTCTTCTTGAAGTTTCTATATTGTCATGGTAGCTTGTAACACCTGCCTCATGCAGACGGTGAAATTGTTCTTTGGTGAGAAAGCCAAGAGAGGCACACAGGTCAAGTTTACATTCTCTGTGCATTGTTTCATAGGCATCTATTGCCTTTTCAAAATCTTCACCTGAAAGACTTCTTCCGGCAGTAACTATTGCAAAACGGTCGACACCCTCTTTTTCATTTGCGAGTGCTTCAGCAAGAATTTTTTCTTTAGGAAGAAAATCATATACTTCACAGTTTGTGTGATTGTGAGCGGACTGAGCACAATATTTGCAATCCTCACCGCATCTGCCGCTTCGTCCGTTGATGATCGTGCAAAGGTCAACTTTATCTCCGCAGAAATATTCTCGAATCTTGTCAGCACCCTCTAAAAGAGCATCAAGGTCACAGTTGATAAAAAAGGAAAGGTCATCCTCTCTTTTAAGTCTTTTTCCGTTTATAATGTCATCAGCAAGTTTTTTTAAGTCCATGTTTATCCTCTTTTCCGAGCAGTCATTTGTATAGTGATGGTGACAATCTATATTTTGTTTTTAAAAGATATAG
This sequence comes from Clostridium sp. AM27-31LB, assembly GCF_003480745.1. Taxonomy (NCBI): domain Bacteria; kingdom Bacillati; phylum Bacillota; class Clostridia; order Eubacteriales; family Clostridiaceae; genus Clostridium; species Clostridium sp. AM27-31LB. Next base: position 55,834 of record NZ_QUJS01000006.1, read on the forward strand.
ATTATCTGTAAAAGAATATCAGTCTTTTATAAAAGCTATCCATTTATGCTCAGAAACAGACAGCAGATATTGATTATTGTGTATAAAGTAGAGCAAACTGTAGAGAGTTTGCTCATTTGTGGGTTAGGAGTCACTGTCCGTATATATAGTACGAACGGCAACAAATAGGATACTACTCGAAAAGGAGTACGAGGAGTGGTATCCGGTTGTTATTATATATGGATAAAAAAGAAATGTCAACCTTTTGAAGTAAAAGGTTGACGAATGTAATAAATGAAGGGCTGAACTGTTACCAGGACTTAGTATGGAGTGTTTTGTTTATTTAAGTTTCTTTCTATCTTCTTAAGGCATAGGAGACAGGTAGGTACGATATAAAGACAGGCGCATATCCATGCTGTCTGGTCGGCAAAACATATTGCATTAAACTTAAAAACAGGGACAAGTAATACACTTACAAATATTCTTGCTATCATTTCAACTGCACCGGAAAATACGGCGCGTCCTGCGTAACCAAGCCCCTGCACACTCATTCGGCATACATTGAGTATTCCGAGTGCCCAGAAGAAATACCCGAGACAGGCAAGATATTTGCCTGATGCATCGAGCACAGCGGAGGCACTTGCTTTTATAAATAAAAGTGATAAAGTTCTTCCAAAGAAGATAAGTATAAGTCCGGATATAAGTCCGTAGCTGACACCTATCGTTACACCTTTTTTAAGTCCCTCCTTAATTCGTTTCAGATTGCCGGCACCGAAGTTCTGGCTGCAAAAAGTTGATGCGGCAGTGGCAATGGCATCGAAAGGACACATAAGGAACTGCTTGATACGCATACCTGCCGTGAAACCTGAGATGTAGGTGCTTCCAAGTCCGTTGTTTGCAGACTGCATTACCATACTTCCTATGGCGGTGATAGAGTATTGAAGTCCCATTGGAACACCCATGGCTATCATCTGTTTTGTCATATCGGATTTTATACGGCAGTGCTCTTTTGAGATACATAATATAGGAAATTTTTTAATTATATATATCAGACATAAAAGTCCGCTGACACCCTGTGACATAATGGTTGCGAGTGCTGCACCCGATACACCGAGTTTGAAAACAATAATAAATGTCAGGTCGAGTATTATATTTAAAATACTTGAAAAGACGAGAAACAAAAACGGTGTCTTGCTGTCACCGACGGCTCTAAGCAGTCCTGACAAAAAGTTGTATAAAATTGTAAAAGGTATTCCTAAAAATATAATAAAAAGGTATGAATATGCGTCATCAAAAATATTTTCAGGAGTTGAGAGTATATGTAATATGTTTGGGCAGAGAATGGCACAGGCTGTTGTTATAACAGCGGCAAAAAGTATTGAGAGAAAACCTGCATGGAAGATGGCTTCTTTCATTTTCAGTGTGTTTTTAGCTCCGAAGTGCTGTGAGACGGGAATAGCAAAACCGCAGCATATTCCCATGCAAAAACCGAGCACAAGAAACTGCACACTCGATGAAGCACCGACACTCGCGAGTTTTTCCTCGCCGAGATACTGCCCAACGATAGCGGTATCAATCATATTGTAAGTCTGCTGGAAAAGGTTTCCAAGAAGCAGCGGTATCGCAAAGCTGAAAAGATGTTTCCATATATTTCCTTCTGTCATATCTTTTGTCATAATAAAAACCTCATTTCCGTGCAAATGCACTAAATTTACTCAGTAATTTAGAAACATTAAAGTTCTAATTTATCAGTGTATCAACGGCTAAAGAGTTATTTTTGCTGCCATGTCATTAAATAATCTTTTTCACCGGTTGCATCATCAATGCCGCTACACCGGATTTTAAAATCCTCTCTTTGATAAAAAGATATTGCCCGTGTGTTTTTTTGATACACATTTAGAAACAATTTTTTTCTTTTATCTTTTACATAATTTATCAGAATTTTACCTATGCCTTGCGATTGCATTTCATCAGAAACAAAAATGCCCTCAATGTATTCGTCATTTAGTCCTATAAAACCCTGTATTTTTTGATTATTTTCATATATATAAACTTCTGCCTGTGACAGCATTTCTTTTACCAATTTAAAATTATCTTTCCAGTACTTGGCAGGAATAAAGGAATGACTTTTTAAATTTGTATCTAACCATATGTCAGCAACTCTGTTTATATCTGCTTTTTGCAATTTCCTAATCATAATAATTGTCCTTTGAAAAATTCAAATTTATCTATATACTATCATGTGTTATTACCTATTACAAGAAGTCGTGAGTTTTCTGAAGATATTTAGGTAACAGTTCAGCCTTGCATTTCTTACATAAAAAGCTACTTAACAATACAATGAACAAGCTCATTGTATTGCCAATTATCTTTTTATGGCTGAACTGTTACATATTTAGTGTTAAATTGTGTTGCTCATACTTTTATGCTATGATAAAAAAAGATTTGCAGTGGATGAGTTTGATTTTTTTAACTAAAAACATAGGAGGAAACATAAATGACAAAAAAACAGCGTGCTTTAGAGATAATAGAAAGATTAAAGAAAGAATACCCTGATGCAGACTGCACACTTGATTACAATGAAGCGTGGAAACTGCTTGTAAGTGTAAGACTTGCGGCACAGTGTACTGATGCAAGGGTAAATGTGGTGGTTAAAGGACTTTTTGAAAAATATCCTAGTGTAGAAGCACTTGCTGATGCTGAGGTTTCTGATATAGAGGATATAGTAAGACCATGTGGTCTTGGAAAAAGCAAGGCGAGGGACATTAGTGCCTGTATGAAAATGCTTCGTGATGATTATGATTGCAAAGTTCCTGATGATTTTAATGAGTTGCTAAAACTTCCGGGAGTGGGAAGAAAAAGTGCAAATCTTATAATGGGTGATGTGTTTAAAAAGCCTGCGATAGTGACAGATACTCATTGCATACGCCTTGTAAACAGGATGGGGCTTGTTGATGGAATAAAAGATCCTAAAAAAGTTGAGATGGAATTGTGGAAGATAATACCGGGAGAAGAGGGAAGTGATTTCTGCCACAGACTTGTATGGCACGGAAGAGAAGTCTGTACGGCGAGGACAACACCTCATTGTGAGAGATGTGTATTGGAAGACATATGTAAAAAAAGAATTAAATGATATAAAGATGGAAATATTTTTGTCAGTTACCTTATAAAAATGGTATATTTTGCGAGTCAAATGGTTGTTTTTTCTCATTAGTAACATTTGTTACGGAAATTAAAGGAAAAATGTGGTATTACTATTGTGCAGGGGATGAAAGGCTATGATGTATTTAGTTTAAGCAAAATGAACATACTATCATTAAATTGTGTAAAAAATTTGCACGAATTTATGAGAATGAAAAACAACATAGTACACCGGCAGACAGTGATGTACTCTCGGAATTCTTCGTTCAGAAGATGCTGAGAGTGCATAGTGTAGAAATGGAGGATTATCATGGCAAAAGAAGTTAATATCAGAAAAGTGGCAGTAGTAGGATGTGGTTTTGTAGGTTCAACATCTGCATATACATTGATGCAGAGCAGTCTTTTTTCGGAGATGGTTCTTATAGATGCAGATAAGGCTAGGGCAGAGGGAGAAGCTCTTGATATAAAGCACGGACTTCCGTTTGCAAAACCAATGAATATATATGCAGGTGATTACAGCGATATTGCAGATGCGGCGATTATTGTGATAACGGCAGGTGCGGCACAGAAGCCGGGGGAGACAAGACTTGACCTTGTAAAGAAGAACAGTGCCATTATGAAATCTATAATTGGTGAGATAAAGAAACAGGATTGTCAGGGTATTCTGCTCGTTGTATCAAATCCGGTTGATGTTCTTACGAATGTGGCACTTAAGGCAAGTGGTTTTCCGGAGAACAGAGTCATCGGTTCAGGAACAGTGCTTGACAGTGCAAGACTTAAATATCGTCTCGGAGAGCATCTCTCGGTTGACAGCAGAAGCGTTCATGCATTTATTGTTGGTGAGCATGGAGACAGTGAGATTGCGGTATGGAGCAGTGCGAATGTATCTGGAATTGCAGTTGATGATTTCTGCGAGATGAGAGGGCATATAAATCACGATAAAAATATGCGTGCCATAGCGGAACAGGTTAAAAACAGTGCTTATGAGATAATCGAAAAGAAAAAAGCTACTTATTATGGCATAGGAATGGCAGTAAAGAGAATATGTGAAGCGATAGTGAGGGACGAAAAATCAATACTTCCTATTTCAAGTATGATACATGGCATTTATGGAATTGATGATGTTGTTTTAAGTATGCCTGCGATAGTTGGAAAAGACGGTGTTGAAACTTTAGTTCCGATAAGCATGAGCAGTGATGAGGTGGAAAAACTTAAGGACTCAGCGAAAACACTTAAGGAAGTTTTAGAGCAGACTAAGTAGAGTGAAATATATTTTTGAAATTACAGAAAGCACCAAATGAATTAAAATATCATTTGGTGCTTGTGATATAGAGAAAGGAAACACAGGTATGAAGCACAAAATAAGTTTAGAAAAAATAGAAAATATTATATTAAAAAGCAAAGAAAAATCAATACTTGAGAAATTTACGGCTGGGGTTGATTCATATAAGATTTTGTGTGATTACATAGCTGAAAAATCAAAAACGGGTGAGTTTGTTCCTATAAAAAACAGCGGTTTAAATGGCAAGAATCCGCCGCTTTATAATGTATATTGGCAGATTGAAGAAGAAAAATATAATGGTGAGTTTGATGGCGAAATAAATTTTAAATTATCAACCGGACTTAATATGGAGTATTATAAAAAACATATTGAACAGTATAGAAAAGACAGGGATGCCATACTTAAATTAAGTGATTTTTATAAAAATGAGAGCGAAAAGCAAAAACTTAAAAAAGCCGAGTCTGTAAATGAACGCAGCTTTGAAATATGGGGAGATGAAAAATTTATAAAAGGTGGAAACGAAAACAGAGGAAAAAATAAGAACGAGGGCAGAGGACAAGGAAAGAGAATACTTAAAAATCTTGGCATTAAATTGTCGGATATAAATGTGTATGAGACACCTGAACTGTTTGTGAGTTATATTTTTGACAGGACTGTTCCGCAGAATGTACTTATCATTGAAAATAAAGATACATTTTATACGATCAGAAAATATATGCAGGAAACGGGAAATAACGAAATATTAGGGAAAAAGTTTGGAACGCTGATCTTTGGTTCAGGCAAAAAGATCATTGCTTCATTTAAGGATTTTAGATATACTGCTGAAAGATACCTCGCAGACGGAAGAAATCATTTTTTATATTTTGGAGATATGGATTATGAGGGTATAGGAATTTTTGAAAATTTGGCAGAGGTTTTTAAGGAAAAAAGAAAACAGCATATATTTAAGGAAGAAACACAGTTAGAACCGTTTAAGGAAGCGTATGTCAGGATGTATGAGAAAGCTGAAAAGATTGGATTTGATAAACTTCCTGTTACAAAGGAAAAGCAGAATAGAAATATAGGTCACATATTTTCAGATTTTTTTGGAAAAGAAATATGGGAAAGATTTGAAAAACTTTTGATGACTGAAAAATATATTCCGCAGGAGATAATAAATGTGTGGGATATGGATGTGTGAAAAAAATATTAAAATCTGTAACAAATGTTACGGATTTTTTTGTGGCTTTAATGTATTATAGTGAATGTCAGAGGGAGACAATTAGAAATCAACCTAAGAAAGGATAAATTATGGATAATAAAATGTTTTGTTTTCAGTGTGAACAGACGGCTGGGTGTTCAGGCTGTACCGGAAATGCGGGTGTATGTGGAAAGACGGCGGATACTGCCAATCTTCAGGATGAACTTACGGGTGCATTGATAGGTCTTGCAAGAGCCTGTGAAAATAATCCGCATGATGAGAGTGTTACTGATGTTTTGATAGAAGGATTATTTACGACTATAACAAATGTTAATTTTAATGACGAGACGATTAAAGAGATTACTGAAAAAGTAAGAAAAAAGAAATACGAAGTTGTTCCGAATTGTAGCATTTGTACGGCAAAGTGCGGCAATACCGATGACTACGATGTTAAAAAGATATGGGATGCCGATGAAGATATTCGTTCACTTAAATCGCTTATTCTTTTTGGAATAAGGGGAATGGCGGCATATGCGTATCATGCAAATGTGCTTGGTTACAGGGATGACACAGTTAATAACTTTTTTATAAAAGCATTGTGTGTGCTCGGTTATGATATGGGTAAGGAGGCTCTTCTTCCTATTACAATGGAGGTGGGAGAGGTAAATCTTAGATGTATGGAACTTCTCGATAAGGCAAATACTGAGACATATGGAACACCGACACCGGTAAAAGTGCCGCTCACTGTTGAAAAAGGACCGTTCATCGTTATTACGGGGCATGACCTTTACGACCTTAAACAGCTTTTGGAGCAGACAAAAGATAAGGGGATAAATATCTATACGCATGGTGAGATGCTTCCGGCTCATGCATATCCGGAACTTAAGAAGTACACACATCTTAAGGGAAATTTTGGAACGGCATGGCAGAATCAGCAAAAAGAATTTGATAATATTCCTGCACCTGTGTTATTTACGACAAACTGTCTTATGCCAGTAAAAGAAAGTTATGCTGACAGGGTGTTTACAACAGAAGTGGTTTCATATCCTGAGATGGTTCATATTGGTGAGGATAAAGATTTTACTCCTGTTATTGAAAAGGCACTTGAGCTTGGCGGTTATGATGAGGATAAGCATTTTACGGGAATAAACGGCGGGCATGAGGTTGTGACTGGATTTGCACATGGAACTGTGCTGTCGGTTGCCGATAAGGTTGTTGAAGCCGTTAAGAATGGTGATATAAAGCATTTCTTCCTTGTCGGAGGATGTGACGGTGCAAGACCCGGAAGAAATTATTACACTGAATTTGTTAAGCAGACTCCAAAAAATTCTGTTATACTTACATTGGCGTGTGGAAAATACAGATTTAATGACCTTGAACTTGGAGAGGTCGCAGGGCTTCCAAGAATCATGGATATGGGGCAGTGTAATGATGCGTTCAGTGCGATAAAAGTTGCCGTGGCACTTGCCGGAGCATTTGACTGTTCGGTAAATGAACTTCCGTTATCCATCGTGCTTTCATGGTATGAGCAGAAAGCGGTATGTATATTGCTTACACTTCTACATCTCGGAATAAATAATATACATTTAGGGCCGACACTTCCGGCATTTGTGTCACCGAATATACTTGATTTCCTTGTAGAGAATTTTGGGATTTCACCTACAGGTACACCGGAGGGAGATTTGAAAAAATTTCTTAACATGGACTAAGAAAGGCATATGATATATGAGTAAAGAAGAAAATGACAACATCGTACAGGCATTGGAACATTCAGGTCTTTGCAGGGAATTTACGCAGGATGAAATATTATCTTTAATAGAAGAAAAAGATACTGATATAAAAAGATATGAAAAAGGAAGTTTTATCTTTGAGGAGGATGACACACCGGACAAACTATATGTGCTGATAGAAGGCTATGTGGAAGTTTCAAAGATGACATTTTCCGGAAAAAAGATTTTGATAACCACGATTGAAAATCCCGGAGATATGTTTGCGGAAGTTTATATGTTTATGGGAAAGGGCAAATATGATATGTCGGCAAAGGCGGTAGAAGAGTCTGTAGTGTTAAGTGTTTCATGTGACTTTTTTGAAAATATATCGCATAATATAAAGGCTGGTGTGTCGGCAAAGATAAGAAAAAATCTTATGAGCATATTTGCGATGAAGGCGTATAATCTTAGCGGAAAGGTAAGATTACTTGGTTGTGGCAGTATAAGAGAAAAGATTGCTCTTTATCTTATTGAAAATCAGACAGCATCAGGACAGATAACAAAAAATCCATCGAGAGAAGAACTTTCCGATTATCTTAATGTGACCAGACCTTCCCTTTCAAGAGAACTTGGTAATATGGAGAAAGAGGGCATAATAAAGCTTGATGGCAGAAAGATAACCATCGTGTCCCAGGACAAACTTGAAGAATATCTGTAGATTATATGTTACTGTTGACACCTGAGGTGTTATGAGTGGATTGCAAATATCTGTCTGACTTATCTTAACATATAAAAGATGTCCTAAAAAAAGCAAATATTTTTAATAATAAAGTGGAGGAATAAAAATATGGCAGAGCTTATGAAAAACATTAAAAAATCAAAGGTACTTACACTTAAGGATGAGATTTCTTATGCAGACGGACAGGTTGTAAGCAAGACACTTGTTCAGAATGATGCGGTAAGCGAGACATTGTTCGCATTTGAAAAAGGCGAGGAGATAAGCACACATGAGTCAGGCGGAGATGCTTTTGTTATCTGTCTTGACGGTGTCGGTCTTATTACGGTTGACGATGTTGACTACGAACTTACTGAGGGACAGTCAATCGTTATGCCGGCAAAACACCCTCATGCGGTAAAGGGTAAAGAGAGATTTAAGATGCTTTTAGTTGTTGTGTTTTAAGAAAGGAAAAAAGTGTGAAAAATCCATATATGCAAGATTTTTCACACACAAGATTTGTGTCTGCGCACACTTGACACAAACTTGATATGCAAAAAAACGTGTGCAGAAATGAGGATTAATATGATACGCAAGATAGTTCATATAGACGAGGAAAAGTGTAATGGTTGTGGTGCGTGTGCCAATGCGTGCCATGAGGATGCAATCGCAATGGTTGATGGTAAAGCAAGACTTATTAAGGATGATTACTGTGATGGTCTGGGGGATTGTCTCCCTGCCTGTCCTATGGATGCTATTAAGATAATTGAGCGTGAAGCAAACGATTATGATGAGGCGGCTGTTAAAGCTAGGATTGCAGCTAAGAAGATAGCTGAGAATACGAAAAAGAACGGTAGTCCTGTTCATGTGTGTCCGGGAAGTATGGCGAGAAGTTTACAGCATAGGGAAGATGAGAAAAAGCCGTGTTCTTCAAACGATAACAGTCAGGCAGCTTCTAATAACGGATTTAAACCTGTGAGCAGGCTAAATCAGTGGCCGGTGCAGATTAAACTTGTACCGCTGACAGCTCCTTATTTTGACGGTGCAAATCTTTTGGTGGCAGCAGATTGTACTGCATATGCATATGCAAATTTCCATGAGGATTTTATCAAAAACCACATTACATTAGTAGGTTGTCCTAAACTTGATGATATTGATTACAGTGAAAAACTTACTGAGATAATCAAAAATAACGACATAAAGAGTGTGAAGATTGTCCGTATGGAAGTGCCATGCTGCGGCGGTTTGCAAAATGCGGTCGTTAATGCGTTGAAAAACAGTGGAAAGATGATACCGTGGCAGGTTGTCACAATTTCATGTGACGGTAGGATACTGGAGAGTTTATAAACGAGAGAACTCTGCTTAACACGATGAAAGCCACATTCTGAACAGCATTTTATCAGGATGTGGCTTTTTGCTGCAAATAAAATGAATGAATTAGTGTATTGATACTTTTATTACAAAGAAATTTAATATCAATCCCTTCGTGAAATAGACAATGTAAAATATATTTATAAAACAGAATTATTGATAATTTTTTCTCAATAAAGTTATTGACAACTATTCTCGATTAGATTATACTAACGCATGGATAAATGAAAACACAGACAAAAGAGATTAAGAAAGAGGATGATATGATGCCATTATCAATGATACCGGAAGGACAGCCAAGCGTAATTAAGAAGATAGGCGGCAAAGAAGAAACACGCAGATTTTTAGAAAATCTGGGCTTTGTTGTAGGTGGAACAGTTACTGTTATTTCACAGATAGGTGGAAATATGATAGTGAATGTCAAAGATGCAAGAGTTGCCATCGGTAAAGATATGGCAAATAAGATCATGGTCTAGAAAGGGGAAATTGATGAAGACATTAAAAGAAGTTGCATGTGGCGAAACTGTAAAAGTTAAGAAACTTACAGGAGTAGGAGCAGTAAAGAGACGCATCATGGATATGGGAATCACAAAAGGTACTGATGTACTTGTGAGAAAAGTCGCACCACTTGGTGATCCTATCGAAGTCTCAGTAAGAGGTTATGAGCTTTCACTCAGAAAAGCAGATGCAGAAATGATTGAAGTTGAGTAGTTTTTTTAAACTCAAATTTTTTTTGACTATGGGTTAGTAAATACTAATCTTGGCAAGCAAAGACAAATTTAGCGTAGGGTTTTAGAACTAAATGTAGTTGCAAATAATTATTGCACATATGTGCGGATTGGAGAGAAAAAATGTCAATTAAAATTGCATTAGCAGGTAATCCTAACTGCGGTAAAACAACATTGTTTAATGCACTGACAGGTTCAAACCAGTATGTTGGTAACTGGCCTGGTGTTACAGTGGAAAAGAAAGAGGGAAGATTAAAGGGTAATAAAGATGTGACAGTAGTCGATCTTCCGGGTATTTATTCATTATCCCCATATACACTTGAGGAGGTCGTTTCAAGAAATTATCTTATCGATGAGAAGCCGGAAGTTATCTTAAACATCATCGACGGAACAAACCTTGAAAGAAACCTTTACCTCACAACACAGCTTACAGAGCTTGGGATTCCGGTTTTAATAGCTGTAAACATGATGGATGTTGTCCGTAAGAACGGTGACCAGATAAATATTAAGAAACTTGCTGAGGAAACAGGCTGCAAGGCAGTTGAGATTTCAGCTCTTAAGGGCGAGGGAATCGTTGAGGCGGCAAATGAGGCTGTTAAACTTGCAGGTACAAAGAAAGCAGCTCCGAAACATTCATTTGACGCAAAAGTTGAGCGTGCACTTGAGGACATCGAGAGCATTGCACTTCAGTCGGTGGATGAGTCACAGAAACGCTGGTTTGCCATCAAACTTTTTGAGAATGATGAGAAAGTTGCGGAGAAATTAAATCTTTCATCAGGTGTTCTTAAGGAAATCTCTGAGATAAACAAGGCAGTTGAGGATGAGCTTGATGACGATACAGAGAGTATCATCACAAACGAGAGATATACATTTATCACATCTATCATCAAAGACTGTATTAAGAAGAAATCAGCAGGAAAACTTACAACATCAGATAAGATTGATAAGATTGTTACAAACAGAATTCTTGCACTTCCTATTTTCGCAGCTATTATGTTTGTAGTTTATTACATAGCAGTATCATCACTCGGTGGAATTGTTACAGACTGGACAAATGATACACTTGTAGCTGAGTGGATTCAGCCTGCAGTACAGGGATTTTTGAAAAATGTCGGTGCAGCAGACTGGCTTAACTCACTTGTAGTTGATGGTATTGTCGGAGGTCTTGGTGCTCCTATCGGATTTGCACCTCAGATGGCTATCGTATTCTTCTTCCTCTCAATTCTTGAGGATTGCGGATACATGGCAAGAGTTGCATTTATCATGGATAGAATTTTCCGTAAGTTTGGTCTTTCAGGAAAGAGTTTCATTCCATTCCTTATCGGTTCAGGATGTGGTGTTCCTGGTATCATGGCAACTCGTACTATCGAGAATGACAAAGATCGTCGTATGACAATTATGACAACAACATTTATTCCTTGTGGTGCAAAACTTCCTGTTATTGCACTTATCGCAGGATATTTATTAAACGGATGCTGGTGGCTTGCACCACTTATGTACTTCGTTGGTATCATAGTGGTTATCGTTTCATGTATTATTTTAAAGAAAACATCACTTTTTGCTGGTGATCCGGCACCGTTCGTTATGGAGCTTCCACAGTACCATATCCCATCACTTAAAGGTGTTCTTCTCCATGTATGGGAGAGAGTATGGGCATTCCTTAAGAAAGCAGGAACAATCCTCTTCCTTTGCTGTGCAGTTATGTGGTTCCTCGGAACATTCGGTATCCAGAACGGAACATTTGGTATGGTAGATAAAGAGTCATGTTTCCTTGCTTCAATCGGTGGAGCTATCGCCTGGATTTTCAAACCACTCGGATTTGGAACATGGCAGGCAGTTGCATCTTCTCTTTCAGGATTTGTTGCAAAAGAGGGTATCGTATCAACAATGGGTGTACTCAGCGGACTTGGCGAAGTAGAAGAATATGCAGCATCAATGCATGACCAGTTTGCACAGTTCTTCCCAACAGGAATTGCAGCAGTGTCATTCCTTATGTTCAATCTGTTCGATTCACCTTGTCTTGCAGCTATCTCAACAATGGCAAGAGAGATGAAATCAAAAAAATTCGTAGTATTTGCACTTATATTCCAGAATGTATTAGCATACTGCGTAGCACTTATGGTATATCAGATCGGCGGACTTGTTTTAGGAGAGGTTGCATTTGGACCTGCAACAGTAGTAGCATTTATAGTAGCAGCAGTAATACTTTACTTCCTTTTCCGTCCTGATCCAAATAAAAAAACATCATATAAGACAGCGGCAGGAGAGGCTTAAGATTTACATGAAGTGATTTTAAGCAGACAGAGTTTTATAATGCATACAAATTTAGAAGTTAAACCAGTTGATGTGGTTATCTTGATCGTTCTTGCAATTATGTTTGTACTTGCAATAAAGATAATAATAGGTTTTTTTAAAGAAAAATAAATATTGCTGTCCGCATCGTTGGTGTGGACAGTGACAAATAGACAGTGAACTATGTTATGAGTATGGATTGAAGTCGTTGTTAGTAGCACAGCAGGTGTGAACAGCAATGCTTATATTCATACATGACAGAGAGATGAGAGGTGGGGAATCAGACTATGGCGATGGCAGTTATGGAACAGAAACGAAAGATACAGGAATCACAGAATTATCAGCGTACAAAAATGCAGAAAGATATGGTGATACAGCGTCTTAAAGATGATGGTTGTCGTATAACGAAGCAGCGTCTTATGTTACTAGATATTATACTTGAGGAGGACTGCTCATGCTGCAAGGAGATATATTATAAGGCAGCAAAACAGGACGGCAAGATAGGCACTGCCACTGTATATAGGATGGTGAACAAACTCGAAGAAATCGGAGCTATCAGTAGAAAGAATATGTATAAGATAGCCTGTGGTTCAGGGTGTGAAGTTGAAAATGCCTGCACAATTGAATTTGATGATGACACTGTTGTGGAACTTTCAGCAAAGAAGTGGCATCAGGTGATAAAGGCAGGGCTTGTTGCCTGCGGTTATCCGTCAGACCTTAATGTACGCAGTGTTATCGCAAAATCATGTCAGTGTGGAAAATAATGTAAAAAAATAGGATAGCATAGAAATCAAAAAGCAGTTGATTTCTATGTTATCTTTTTTTATGTATAGGAAAATTATTTTCTGAATTGTTGAGGTGACATTCCTTTTATTTTCTTAAATTGTCTTGAAAAATGTTCGAGGTTCTCGTATCCGCATATGGAAGCTATCTCGGAGATTGAGTCGTTGCTGCCCTGTAAAAGTCTTGCGGCGTGTTCGATTCTGGCTTTTATTATATCCTGATGAACAGATACTCCGAATATCTTTTTGTATGTGTGCTGGAAATACGATGTGCTCAGTCCAAGTTTGTCTGCTATTTCTTTTGCACCTGATGGTACATATTCATAGTTGTAGAGATGTTGTCTGAGTTTTGAAAATTCATCAAAATATTTGTCAAAAGCGGAGCCGGCATTTAAGGTGGTTCTGTAAAGATCACTGAATTTATGAAAAAGAGCTTCAGCTTTGCTGCTCATTATATGTTCGTGCTGGTCGCCTTCATTGAAGTATTCGATGAAAAGGTCTGCTATCATGTCAGTTATAACTTTCGGTGTCGAGAGTGTTATAGGAGTGTTAAAAGGAATTTCAAGTTTCTCAAAAAAGTTATCATATTCATCAAAATCAAAATGAATCCAGTCGTTTATAAAATAGTCATCAGCGGAACCGGATTGAATATGTCTGTAAATCTGTGGTTTGTTTTTTTGGTATAAAATAAAAGTGTTTTTTGGAACGCGTATGCATTTATTGTCTGTCATGATTTCAGTTGGAGAACGCAGATATAAAAGCAGATAATCTCCGGAACCATTTGGACGGTTTACATAAAAATCAGGGCAGTTGTGAAAATGGTATCCAATAAGTCTGATTTTAATCATTTATTATTTCCTCCTGAATTTTACAATGGTAGTTGATTAGTAAATATTGTTGTCGTTTTTTGAGTTTATATCTTTTGGATTTTAAATCAAGTGGCATTTGTTGTTTAGTTTGGTTAATTACAATAATAGTATAATATAAAAAGCTAAAAAAATCAAATACTTGACAGCTAATATCATGGACTAAAAGTCAAAAGATTTATATAATCATAAATGTAAGATTAAATAGCAATGCATGATATTGTAGGGATTTCCGCAGAAAACTTCCTCTCGTAAGCTAATAAAGTTTTTGAAAAAAGCAATATCTATGCATTGCATTTAATAAAACTATAATTTAATTTTTAACTGAAAAGTTCAAATTTAGAAAAGAGGATGAGTATGAGACTTAGCAGAAAAAAGATTTTAGCATTGTGTATGAGTGGTGCACTTGTTTTATCATCAATTCCGGGAATGTATGTAAAGAGTGTTGCCGCAAAGAAAAATAATTCACCTGTTATCAGGTTGAACACGACAAGTATCAAACTTGTAAAAGGAAAAAAGAAAACATTAAAAGTCACGGTAAAAAATGTAAAAAAATTAAAAAAAGTGACTTTTACAAGCAAAAATAAAAAGGTGGTTTCTGTTACGGCAAAGGGTGTTATCAAGGCTGTAAAGGCAGGCAGTACAAAGATAGAGGTTAAGGTAAGTTATATTCCGAAAAGTTCAAATAAAGTGACAAAAAAGACTGTAAGATGTACGGTTAAAGTCACAAATCCAGAAGATACGACGGATGTGGCACCTGACCTGACAGTACAGGCTACCGCTGCACCGGCTCCGACCGTTTACGGAGATGCTGGAAAAGTCAGCGGGTACAACAGTGAACAGAGCAATTATTTATTAAATATCAATGCGTCTGATAAAGTACATGATATTAGTGATATTTTATATGGAATATTTATCGAGGACATAAATTTTGCAGCAGACGGCGGACTTTATGCCGAGATGGTGCAGAACCGTTCATTTGAATTTACAAATCTTGCATCGGATAATGAAAAGCACGCATGGAGCGATGTCGGAACAGTTACGGCAAAGGTTGTAAAGGATGACAAGACAGGCTGTCTTAATGCAAATAACCCCAATTATATGGTTATTGAGAACAAATCAGACAGTGATGCGGGTATTGCGAATGAGGGCTTCCTTGATGGAATGTCGATAAAAGAGAATACCGGATATGATTTTTCCGTATATGCAAAAGGAATGGACAGCTATACCGGTCCATTAAATGTCAAACTTATGAATGGAAGTGATGTTGTAGGAAGTGGAACTATCGAAAATGTCACGGCAGAATGGAAAAAGTATGAGCTTAAGCTTACATCGTCAGTTACTTCAAATAAAAATGTAAAATTACAGGTTACGATTCCTAAGGGGAAAATTGCAATAGACATGGTTTCACTTTTTCCACAGGATACATATAAGGGCAGAAAGAACGGTCTTAGAAAAGACCTTGCAGAAAAATTAGAGGAACTTCATCCGGGATTTTTGAGATTTCCGGGAGGATGTGTTGTTGAGGGTGCGACCATCGAGACAAGATATAACTGGAAAGATTCAATAGGTGCAGACTCAAGCGGGCAGCCGTTTGAATTTAACGGAAAATATGGCGATGTTGCAGCAAGAAAACAGGGACAAAATATATGGACGGATGAGAGGGCAGCAAATGATAAATATCCTTCATTTATGACATACGGTCTTGGATTTTATGAGTATTTCCAGCTTGCTGAGGATATAGATGCAGTCGGAGTTCCGGTTATTAACTGTGGTAAATGTTGTATGGGACAGTCGGATGGAAGCGGTCCGTCATTAGACTCTGCTGAGTTTAAGCAGTATATCCAGGATGCCCTTGATCTTGTTGAGTTCTGTCGTGGTGATAAGACTACAAAGTGGGGTAAAATAAGAATTGCGATGGGACATGAAAAACCATTTAAACTTAAATATGTAGGTATTGGCAACGAGCAGTGGGGTGATGATTTCTTTAAGCATTATGAAGCGTTTGTAGATGCGTTTAACGATGCAAAGAAAACAAATCCTGCACTTTATGGTGATATAGAGCTTATGTTTACAGCAGGTGTCGATGACGGAGACAGTGGAAAAGATGTTTATATGGAAGCATATAATGAAGCTGCAAAATGGCTTAAGGCACATCCTGACAAGACAATAAATGACTTTGCGGGGGCTATCGACCATCATTATTATAATGAGCCAAGCTGGTTCTTAACACACACGGATTATTATGATGAAAAGAATTACAGCAGAACTACTGACAACATGACAACTTCAACTTACGGCGGCGGAATGAATGTGTTCCTTGGAGAATATGCGGCACAGTCAAATACCTGGAAAGCGGCACTTTCCGAAGCCGCATATATGACGGGACTAGAAAGAAACGGAGACATAGTTAAGATGGCTGCATATGCACCATTATTTGGAAACTTGACGGCACTTCACTGGTCACCTGACCTTATTTGGTTTAACAATAACACAGTCACAAGCTCGGTAAATTATTATGTTCAGAAAATATTTGCCAAGAATGCAGGAACTACACTTCTTAAATCGGATATGTCAGGGGCAACGGTGGCATCAAAGCCGTTTGCAGGAAAAGTCGGTGTAGGTACATGGAATACGGCTGCAAAATTTGACAATGCAAAGGTTGTGTCAAACGACACCGGAAAGATTTTAGGAAAGGATACATTTACAAAAGCAGAAAACTTCTCGAAATACTGGGAGAAAGCAACAGACGGAAACTGGTCGGTCAAGAATGGCAAACTTGTCCAGTCATCAGATGTGACAAACACTGTGGCATATGGAAATCAGGGAAGTGTTGCTTACTTTGGAAACAATACATGGAAAAATTATACATATACTGTTGAAGCGACAAAGACTTCAGGACAGGAAGGATTTATGATACCGTTTGCCGTAGGAGATAAGAACGAAAATTATTTCTGGAACATTGGCGGCTGGAACAATACGGTATCATGCTTACAGAAAGTATCAGGCGGTTCAAAATCAGGTCAGATAGCAGGAACTATTATGAGCTGTCAGATAAGCGAGGGCGAAAAGTACAAGATAAAGATAGTAGTAAAAGACAGAAATGTTAAATGCTATCTTGATGATATGCTCTATGTGGACTATACTATACCTGAGACAGAGGGAAGCGAGAGCTACCAGGTTGTAAGTACGGACAAGACGGGTGATGTTATCATAAAACTTGTCAATGTAACAGGAGCAGATAAAACATTTGCAATAGATGTGACGGGACTGGGCGAAATTTCAGATGAAGCAGATGTAGATGTTGTTGCAGGACAGAGCGAGACAGATGATAATATTCTCGGAAAAGAGGAGGCTGTGACTTTAAAGAGTGATAAGGTGACAGGTATTAAAGATAAGTTTAACTATACTGTTCCGAAGTATTCTGTTACGGTTTTACGCATAAAGCACAAATAATTAAAATGATAAAAAGATAAAATATATAGCAAAAAACAGGTGGCTGTGAATTTTATTGTAGGTTTTGTTAAATGTAAGAATATGACATTTTTTGCAAGTATATAAATGAGACTAGGAGGTTTTTGTGAATTATAGAAATGTAGGAAAGTCAGGATTAAAGGTTAGTGAGATTGCAGTAGGAAGCTGGATGACGGATCTTGCGGGAACTGAGAAAGTTGATATTGCAAGAGATACGATAAGACTTGCTTATGATAAGGGCGTTAATTTCTTTGACTGTGCAGATGCATACAGTGGTGGCGAGGCTGAAAAATTTTTAGGAAAAATCCTGAATGAATATCAACGACATAGTTATGTAGTTTCAAGTAAGGTTTTTTTCCCGACAGGCGGCGGTGCAAATGACTGGGGATTGTCGAGAAAACATATTTTTGAGAATGTTGACCGTTCCCTTTCAAATCTGAACATGGATTACATTGACCTCTATTATTGCCACAGATTTGATAACACAACTCCGATGGAAGAAACTTTGAGAGCATTAAATGACCTTGTTTCACAGGGAAAGATTCTCTATTATGGTGTCAGCGAGGAGTGGGGTGCTGCAAGGCTTGAGGAAGCACAGAGGATAATCGAAAGATACGGACTTTATCCTATGACGGTTGTTCAGCCGCAGTACAATATGATTGACAGATACATAGAGCATGAGATAATGTCCGTTTGCGAAAAGTACGGTATCGGAATTACACCGTTCTCGCCGCTGGCACAGGGGCTTCTCACCGGAAAGTATAAAAAAGGTGAGCCATATCCTGAGGGTTCAAGGGCAACCCACCAGGCAGATAAACAGATAAATAATCTTCTTACGGATGAAAATCTCGACAGGGTGGATAAACTTTCAAAGATAGCCGAGGAGCTTGGTACTAATATGTCGGTGCTCGCACTTAGCTGGATACTTAGAAAATCCATCATTTCAAGTGTTATAACAGGTGCAAGCAAACCGTCACAGCTTGAGAATAATCTTGCGGCGGCAGATTTTAAAATTCCTGCTGACGCACTTGAGGAGATTGAAAAAATACTTGATTTTAAGAGATTTGAAAGACATATTGGTTAATAATTGCAGACATCAGGATAAATTATTTAATGCAGAAATAAAATAAAAACTCATTTAATATTAAAAAAATATTGAGAAACAATATCAAAAAGAGCCTCTCCGGGCTCTTTTTGATTAAAATTTCTCAATAAGTAAAATTAGCCGTGTCGTACTGGATTTTTTGTTGTATAATGTCACAAAAGCAGACAGATATATCTGTTTTTGTGAAAAAAATACAAATAAAATTTTTTATCCATAGGAGGAACTTATTATGTTAGATTGTTTAAAGGCTATTAATTGGAAAAAGACAGGTTTATTTGCAGCAGGTGTTGCATTTGGTACAGCAGGAATCAAAATTCTTTCAAGTGATGATGCAAAGAATGTATATTCAAATTGCACAGCAGCAGTTCTTCGTGCAAAAGACTGTGTTATGAATGTTGTATCAACAGTACAGGAAAATGCAGAAGATATTTATGCAGAAGCTGTAGAGATTAATGAAGAGAGAGCGGCAAAGAAAGAGTGCTTTGAAGATGAAGCAGACGATGATGATTTTGAGGAAGTTGAAAACGAAGCAGACGCAGAGGCAGCAGCAGATGCTGAGTAATTAACATAAATGTGAAAAGATGAGCTTTAAAGTGTAAGGCAGAACTGTTATCTTAAAGTTTTATCTTTTTGCACAAAATTTATCATTAGATAATAATCTGACATATATTTATACAAGACATCTGATTTTTCAGGTGTCTTGTTTTAGGTATATGGCAGTAAGATGATACTAATTGAAGTTAAAAGAACAATATCGAAGTTAAAGGAATAATACGGAAATGGGGGCAAAAAATGAAATTTTCTATTAAGCATGAAATAAAAGGCAGAATAAGAGTTCATTTACATCAAAACAGAATGTCCTTTGAACAGGCAGATACATTATTATATTATCTGACCAACAACCAGTATGTTACAAATGCAAAAGTGTTTGAGAGAACAGCAGATGCTGCTATTTATTTTGTCGGTGACAGGGAAAATATAATAGAAGCATTGAGAAAATTTGCTTATGAAAATGTTGATGTGCCGGCAGCAGTATTAGAAACATCAGGCAGGGGACTTAACAACACATATCAGAGAAAAATGGTTGAAAAAGTCGTTTACAGATATGCGAGAAGGATACTTCTTCCTTATCCGGTAAGGGCAGTCTATACAACGGCAATGTCATTGAAATATATTTATAAAGGTGTAAAGACTTTACTTAAAGGTAAGATAGAAGTTCCGGTTCTTGATGCGACTGCAATAGGTGTATCAGTTATCAGGAACGATATAGCAACTGCGGATTCGATTATGTTCCTGCTTGGAATAGGTGAACTGTTGGAGGAGTGGACACATAAGAAATCTGTTGATGATCTTGCAAGGACAATGTCGCTCAATACGGGAAGTGTCTGGATGCTCAATGACGGAAAAGAGGTTCAGGTTTCTTCAAATGATATAAAAGAAGGCGACTGCGTAGTCGTACATATGGGAACAATCATTCCTTTTGACGGTGAGGTTTATGATGGCGAGGCGATGGTAAATCAGGCTTCGATAACGGGTGAGTCAATGCCTGTAAGACGAGTTAAAGACAATTATGTCTATGCCGGAACTGTAGTTGAAGAGGGCGAGATAACCATCAAAGTTAAAAAAGTCGGTGGAACGAGCCAGTATGAAAAGATAGTTGGGATGATAGAAGAGACAGAAAAACTCAAATCTGCAAGTGAGAGTAAGGCAAGTCATATTGCGGATAAACTTGTTCCTTATACACTTGGAGGAACAGCTTTAACATATCTTTTGACGAGAAATGTCACAAAGGCATTATCAGTGCTTATGGTAGATTTTTCTTGTGCACTAAAGCTTGCAATGCCGATAACGGTTCTGTCGGCAATTAGAGAAGCAAGCCTTCACAATGTAACTGTTAAAGGCGGTAAATTCCTTGAAGCAGTTTCGGAAGCAGACACTATTGTGTTTGATAAAACAGGAACACTCACAAAGGCTAAGCCTACTGTAGTGGAGGTTGTTTCGTTCTGTGATGAGACACCGGATGAACTTTTGAGGATTGCAGCCTGCCTTGAGGAACATTTCCCTCATTCAATGGCAAAAGCAGTCGTTGAGGCAGCAAAACAAAAATCTCTTGAACATGAGGAGATGCACTCAAAGGTTGATTATGTTGTCGCTCATGGAATATCTAGCTATATTGACAACAGAAAAGCAGTTATCGGAAGTTATCATTTTGTCTTTGAAGATGAGAAATGCATTGTACCTGAAGATAAGAAAGAACAGTTTGAAAATATATCTGATGAATATTCAAGACTTTATCTTGCGATACAGGGTGAGCTTGCGGCAGTTATACTTATAGAAGACCCTCTCAGGGATGAAGCAGAAGCAGTTGTTAATTCTCTGAGAAAATCGGGAATAAGTAAGGTTGTAATGATGACCGGAGATAGTGACAGGATTGCAAAGAACATAGCTGAGAAAGTCGGAGTTGATGTTTATTATTCGGAGGTACTTCCGGCAGATAAGGCTGCATTTGTAGAGAAAGAGAGAAGTGAGGGAAGAAAAGTCATCATGATAGGTGATGGAATAAATGATTCGCCTGCACTTTCGGCAGCAAATGTCGGAATTGCCATAAGTGATGGAGCAGAGATAGCAAGAGAAATTGCCGACATAACGGTTGGTTCGGACGATCTTTATCAGATAGTAACACTTAAGATGTTAAGCGATGCACTTATGAAAAGGATAAAGAAAAACTACAGAACAATAGTTGGATTTAATTCGGGACTTATACTCTGTGGTGTGACCGGAATACTTGCACCTACAACATCAGCACTTTTGCATAATGCATCTACGCTTGCAATAAGTCTTAAGAGTATGGAAAGTTTTCTTGACTAATTAGATAAGTGAGGAATAAAATGACACCTTTTTATCAATAATATTTATATTGATAAAAAGGTGTCATTTATTTTATTGACTTTAGTATATAATTTATGTATCATAATCTCAAAGTTAGGGAAAACTAACTAAAGTATTTCGTAGGTAATTGCGAAACTAACTATATGTTATATCTGCATAATTTAATCAAGATTTATGATAGTTTCGCAAACGCCTATAAAGTATTTCATTTTGAAAGGAGAATTATAATCATGGGTAAGATAAGTGTTGTATATTGGTCGCAGTCAGGAAATACACTCGCTATGGCGGAGGCAATAGGTAAAGGTATCACAGATGGCGGAGCACAGGCAGAAGTTGTCAATGTAAGTAGTTGCCAGGTCAGTGACCTTGATACAGAGGAAGTGTTTGCACTCGGTTGTCCTGCCATGGGAGCCGAGGTTCTTGAGGAAAGTGAGATGGAGCCATTTGTTGCAGAACTTGAGGAAAATGTAAAAGGTAAGAAGATTGCTCTGTTTGGTTCATACGGCTGGGGAGATGGTCAGTGGATGCGTGACTGGGAAGAACGCATGACAAGTGCCGGAGCGACAGTCGTAAACGGAGAGGGTCTTATATGCCAGGAAACACCTGATGGTGATGTGATAAGTGAATGTGAGAGTCTCGGAAAACAGCTTGCCGGAATGTAGGATTGAGGGCTTACAATATAATGATAAAGTGACGCCGTGAAAAAGGATTATTATTCTGTTAAGTAATTGCGAAACTAATTATATGTTGTGCTATTTGTTATATTTGCACAATTTATTCATGCAACAGATAGTTTCGCAAATATTTAATATAGTTAGATTAATAATCCTTTTTCACGGCTGTTTTTATGAAAGTATGTTGTATTAGTTTAAAGTGTTATAGGTTGAAAAATATATTATGAATTATAAAGTATTATTGTGAATTTAAGCTGTTTTTATAGTTATATAATATAGGATAGTTATGTTTTTGATGTTTATTTGTGGTACGGGATAATGAGTCGGCTTGCACTAATGTTTTTGTTTTCTTATAATAGGATATAAAGGATAAAATGTTATCATAAATTTGCAAGACAAGAGAGTTTGTTCTCTTATAAGATAAAATTTTAGGAGATTTTTAAAATATGGATAAAATAGTGCGTGAAAGACTTTTTTCTATGAGTGAGGAGAAATACAGAGATTTTTCTAAGGCTCTTATTCCGGGCTGCGATAATATGCTTGGGGTTAGAGTGCCCCTTATCAGGAAGTATGCGAGAGAACTTTTAAGAGAAAATGAGGACTGGCAGGGATTGCTTGAAGAAGATGATTTGTACTTTGAGGAGACGATGCTTCGTGGATTTATTACAGGTATAGCGACGGCAAAGGAAGATGATGTGAAAATTGCAAGAAAGAAATTGAATGAGTTTCTTCCTTATATAAATAACTGGTCTATAAATGATGGGTTTTGTAAAGAGTTCAGGATAATTGATAAACATCATGACGAGTTTATAAAGGATATTGAAAAAATGACAGCTTCTAAAAAGGAGTATGTGGCGAGGGCGGGACTTGTACTTTTGCTTGAGCATTATGTAAAGATTGATATGGCAGGGAATAAGATTGCGAGAAAGAAAACGGTTGACAGATATGACATAGATTTAGAAAGCATATTGACAGATGAAGGTGTAATAGAGGAAAGAAACGCTTTGCAGTCGGATAGTGATACCAGTAAAGTCAGATATAATAATGAAGCCCCAAATAGTGTTTATAAAGGTAAATATACAGACAAAATACTTGAGCTTGTAAACAGGGATTTTTCAAAAAACGGCTACTATACGCAGATGGCGGCAGGCTGGCTTATAGCAGAGTTGTTTGTGGTATATCCAAAAGCAGTATGGGATTTTTTAAATGAAAAAAACAACTTGAAGCTTGATGAAGTGTCATATAAAAAAGCAATAAGGAAGATATGTGAGTCAAAAATACCGACTAAGCAATTAAAGAAATATATTGTTACCGTTCAATCGTAGGTATAGTATAAGATATAAAGTTATGTACTGATAAGTAAATTTGATTTCATCAAGTTAAATTTTACATTTCAGACAATAGTGGAGTTTGATTTGATAAAATAATAAAGAAATGAGTTGTTTGTAAAAATAGAAAAATGAAATGGTAAACTGTTAAAAAAAAAAATTGGGGGAAAATATAAAAAGCTGTTGACTAATGATAGATTTGTGATATAATAATATTTGTGCGTACAGGACTGTGGTTCTGTGAAAAAATACCCTACACAGTTGTTTGTGTATTTGATGCATAATCTACAACTGGAGGGAGGTTAGGTGTGAGACTATGTCAAATGTAATCGTAAAAGAGAATGAGACATTGGATAACGCTTTACGTCGTTTCAAAAGAAATTGTGCTAAAGCTGGCATCCAGCAGGAAATTCGTAAGAGAGAGCATTATGAGAAGCCAAGCGTTCGTCGTAAGAAGAAGTCTGAGGCAGCTCGTAAGCGCAAATACTAATCGTATGTTAGGGATTTGAGTGTCAGATCCTAAAATCAGAAAGAGGTTATTTGGTTAATCTCTTTCTTTTTTTATGTTATAGGAAATCCGGTTTATGAAACAAAAGGATGATTTTTGAAATAATATTGAAAAAGAATTGAGTAAATAGTATTATGAACAAGTAGCAAAGTGGATTGCTAATATCCGATTGACAATGCTTACAGTACGCTATATAAAAGGGCTACAAATGTATTGGTTTTGTAAATAATAACAATAATAATATAGAAAAGGGATAGTATTAAAATGACAGAAAAAGAAAAGATGCTTGCAGGAAAAATATATGATACAAGTGATGAAGAATTAGCGGCAATGAGATTAAAGGCACATAAGCTTTCTGCAAGATATAACAGTGTGTTTGAGGATGAAGAAGATATAAGAAATAAAATATTGTCAGAGCTTATACCAAATATAGGAAAAGGAACATATATGCAGGGACCGATTCAGTTTGATTATGGTGCATTTACGACATTTGGCGAAAACTGTTATGCAAATTTTAATTTCACAGTGCTTGACATATGCCCTGTTACAATAGGAGATAATGTGTTTTTTGGACCAAACTGTATGCTGGCAACACCTGTACATCCATTTAGGTATCAGGAGAGAAATATCAAATATAAGGAAGATGGTACAGCTTATGATGATGAGTATGCAAAGCCGATAACGATAGGTTCAAACTGCTGGCTTGCAAGTAATGTTGTGGTTATAGGCGGTGTGACTATCGGAGAGGGCTGTGTGATAGGTGCAGGCAGTGTAGTGACGCGTGATATACCGGCAAACTCATTGGCAGCAGGAAATCCATGCAGAGTTATAAGAGAAATAACCAAGAAAGACTCTATAAAATATAAGAAGGAATTGTTTTAAGATGTTTGGATTAAAAAAGGAAAATAGGAGAAGTGGCTGATGCGACTAAAGCAGATTGAATTAACAAATTTTAGGGCGATTGATGGGGCAGTCTTTGAATTGGATGGAAAAAGTACGGTTAATAAGGAGTGAATATAATGATGCAATCCGTGGCGTGGCATCGGTCAGGCTCAGAATACCTTTTGAATACAACATTATATAATAATGAAATATAAAAATAAAATGTCGCTTTTTAAGCGACATTTTTTATTATGGAAGATTTAACATAATAACAAGGATAAAACTGCAGGAAAATCTAAAACAAATCAGAATAGGAGTTTATGCTTATGAAAAACAGAAAGAAAATAGTTATATCAGTTTTATTGAGCTTTATATTTATCTTTTCTTGGATAATGAACGAAAATGTATTTGCAGCCGGAAAAGTTAAGCTTAGGCAGTGCATTAAGTCTTTTTGAAAGTCCTAAGGTATCGGTTATCTGTGCTACAAAATCCTTATCTATCTTTCTCCCGTCAAGTTCGAGCGGCAGTACGATATTTTCATACAGGTTTAAGACTGGTACAAGGTTGTAAGCCTGAAAAATAAATCCTATTTTTCTTCTGCGAAATATGGTGAGCGGTTCGTCTTTTAATGAAGAAATATCTTTTCCATCAACAAACACCTTGCCGGAAGTGGGCTTGTCAAGACCGCCGAGCATATGGAGAAGTGTTGATTTACCGCTGCCTGATGTTCCGACGACTGCGGCAAATTCACCGTTTTCGATGGCAAGGTTTACATTTTGTAATGCGTGTACGGCATTGTCACCTGAGCCATAGATTTTTGTAAGATTTTCTGTTTTTAGTATTGTCATAATGACCTCCGTTCTGAAAAAATATCTGTAAGATTTTACTATAATAGTATGGCATATAAAACTTTCCAAAATCTTTCAGAACACAATATGAAATCTTACAGTTTTGAAAGAAATACGGAAAAAGTTGAGCCGTGTTCCGGTAAAGAAGAAACTTTGATATAACCATTTTCGCCTGTAATTATCTTTCTTGCAAGATAGAGTCCTATTCCGACACCTTCTGTAGTGTTTACTTTTTCGGAGCGGTAAAATCTTGAAAAAACTTTTTCGTGCTCATTATCTGATATACCAATGCCTGTGTCTGAAATATCAATTCTGACAAAAAATTCATAGACTATTACATTTATGGAAATGCCACCTGTCACGGTGTACTTGATAGCATTGTCAACTATATTGCAAAGAGCCTCAAGTGTCCATTTTTCATCAAACACTGCCGTTGCATCAGTTTTGACGGTATTAAGATGCAAATCTTTTGAATCGGCTTTCTGGTTGTATTGTATAAATATCTTATCAAGTAACGGCTGGATTTCCTGCTTCTTTGGAGATAGGGAAATGATACCTGTTTCAAGCCGTGAAAGTTTTATGAGAGACTCTATCAGAAAACGGAGTTTTTTAGTCTGGGAATAAAGTGCCATAAGATTATTTTTTGAGTTTTCTGAGAGTTCATCTTCTAAAAGTAATTCACAGTAGAGAAGAATGTTTGCGACAGGTGTTTTTGTCTGATGTGAAATATCAGCGATAAGAGTTTTAATGCTGTCTTTTTCGTGCATTATATTTTGGGTAGAGCAGGTCTGACCTGAGAGGTATTGTGCAAATTTTGTCTCAAGTGCTGACAGGCGGCTCTCATCAAAAACCTTTTCAGTAAAGCTTCCCTTTAAAGCTGAGTCAATCATATTTTCGAGAGAAGTGAGAAGTTTATCTGTTTTATAACGGTTTAGGAGTATGGAACTTATACATATTATAATAATTATAAACTGAATAAATATAATGAAATCTTTAGTCATAAAAATCCTTTCGTTTGGAGTATGCTTTGATATTTTTTATGTATTTTGGGGTATAGTGACTTTCTTTTTATTTTTTGTCCCATTTATAACCGATGCCATAGACGGTATGTATATAATCCGAAGCGTTAAGTTTATCACGGAGCCTTTTGACAACAACGGAAAGTGCATTGTTATCCACATATTCAGAGCCATCTGTCCATATGCGGTCGGTAAGGACATCGCGGGTCATGATATTGCCACGGTTCTCAACGAGGAGAGAAAGAAGTTTTTGCTCGGTTTTGCTTAATTCAACAGGCTTGCCTAAAACAAGAAAAGTTAGGTGCACAAAATCAAATGAAAAATTATCTATTGTTATAATGGAATTAGCCGTCTGGGAATTGCAAATGGGATGTTTTCTAAGCTGTGTATTAACTCTGGCACGAAGAACGGCGAGAGAAAAAGGTTTTGTTATATAATCATCAGCACCGAGTTCAAGACCGCTTACAATATCAAAATCAGTATCATTTGCGGTAAGCAGGATAACAGGAATATCAGGAAAATCGGTTTTTACTTCAACCAGAAAATCAAGTCCGCTGCCATCCGGAAGTGTAATGTCAAGCAGTATGAGTGAAGCCTTAAAACAGGCAAGCTGTTGTCTGGCGGCTTGCAGATTGGTGCATGAAAAAATCTGTCTGTCCTCTGAACTAAGAGCCTGACAAAGACCTTTATTAAGACTTATATCGTCCTCTATAATAAGAATTTGCTGCATTTTCATTATTAAAAATCTCCATTTCTATGATTATTTATAAAATTTATATGTCAAAATACATTTTGAAACAAATATAATATAGATTGTATGACGGATAGTAAAGAAAAGCAAATGGAAAATACGATTATAGATTTGATAAGTGTGTACTGTAACCGCTGTCAGTTACATTGTAGGTAAGCATTATTATTTTTTGTTGTAACATTGTGTATTTTGGGATGTACTGTTATACTATAGAAAATAGGATAAGAAGGAATAGGTTTAAAATGTATGGATTTTTTAAGAATGGTAAAGTTAATAAAGAACTTGATGAGATAATAGCACAGATAGAGTCTAATGCTGCAAATAATTATAAAGATGCGGCGCATGAGGCGGTTGTCTGTCTTGAAACTAGGATAAATGAATTTTGGGAGTCAGGGCAGCTTAGCGAAAAGAAAAAGTTAGAATATGAAGCAAGGCTTACGAGGTATAAGAGGGAACTTGAGGGATTTACGCATAAGGACCAGAAGCCGTATTGGAGTTAGGTTAGCGTAAAATTTTATTCGGACAAACATAAACAGAAAAGGACACTATTTTGTTAAGTTATTGGAAGTGGTGTTTAAATGTATGAGTAGGCAGCAAAGCGGATTGCGAATATCCGCTTGATATGTGGTATAATTAATTATATAAAAATATATCGAAGAAACTGCAGGTTTGATATGAAACAATTGAGAATAAATATAATATAGGAGAAGTGGCTGATGCGACTAAAACAGATTAAATTAACAAATTTTAGAGCTATTGATGATGCAATTATTGAATTTGACGGTAAAAGTACGGTTATTTTTGGAATTAACGGAACAGGGAAATCAAGTATTCTTCGTTCTGTTAATTTATTGTTTGCAAATATTATAAATCAGGTTGTAAACAGAAAAGAATTAAAACAAAACTATGCTATTCAATTAGAAGATATTATGTATGGAAAAAGTGGAACAAGCATACACGCAACGATTGAATTTGAAGGTACGGAGTTTGAATATTCAAGAAATATGATGCGAAATACAGGCATGAAAACACATAACAAAAAAGCTTTAAATGAAATTGTTGATATATTTCATGAGAAATATATCAGTGATGAAGAACAGAATGATATTCCTATTTTTGCAAATTATGGGACAAATCGTCTTGTGTTGGATATACCTTTGTGCATCAGAACACACCATACTTTTGATATATATTCTGCATTTGAAAAGGCGATTGAAAATAAAATAGACTTTAGGACTTTTTTTGAGTGGTATAGAAATCAGGAAGATTATGAAAATGAGCAAAAAATAGAGACGGGAAATTTAAAATATGAAGATAATTCTCTGCAAGCGGTAAGAAAGGCGATTTTGTCAATGTTAGATGGCTGCTCCAATCTTCGTGTTGTAAGAAAACCTCGTTTGGAAATGAAAATAAACAAGGCAAATATCAGCTTGAATGTTTCTCAAATGTCTGATGGGGAAAAATGCACATTAGCTTTGTTTGGTGATTTGGCGAGAAGGCTTACTTTAGCAAATCCAAATAAAGAAAATCCATTGCTTGGAGAGGGAATCGTACTGATTGATGAAGTGGAACTGCATATGCACCCATCATGGCAGAGAAAAGTGTTATCTGCATTAAGAGATACTTTTCCAAATATACAGTTTATTATTACTACACATTCACCTATTGTATTAAGTGAAGCTGATGAAAATTATAATCTGTTTTTTATAGATAACAGTGAAGGAAAATTTAGTATTCAAAAAAATAAACAGTTAAACGGATATGATGCGAATGCTGTTTTAGAACAGTTTATGGATACAAGTTCTATTAATGAAAAAATAAAAAGTTTTATAGACTCGATATATGATGATATAAACAGTAGATTATTTGAGCAGGCAGAAGTGAAAATAAATGCACTTGCTGAAATTACAAGTGAGAACCATCCGGATGTTATTACGGCAAGGATGGAATTAAAGAGGAGAAGATATATATGATATATATTGAAAAGTCTGAAGAACCAGAGTTTTTGAGTGAGTTTAAACGAAAAAATCCCGATAAGACTTATGATTCGGAAGAATTTGCACATTACAGAGGAATTCTTACAGATGTACTTATAAAAGAGCAAAAAGGAATCTGTGCATATTGTTGTGGCAGAATAAAAAAGGAAAATGTTCATAATGAGCATATAGAACCAAGAAATCCGGGGAAATATGTGAGTAAACGCTCATTAGATTATTCAAATCTTGTGGCAAGTTGTAATACAATAAGAACCTGCGGAAGAAAAAAGGAAAACAAATATGATTCGGATAAATTTGTGTCTCCATTAGAACAGGAGTGTGAGAAAAAGTTTGCATATTATGGAAATGGAACAATAGTAGGGGATGAATACACAATAAACCTTTTAAATTTAAATGACTATGAATTGCGTGAAGCACGCAGGGCGGTATATCAGCAGTTGCAGCATCTTGACAAAGAAACGATAAAACTGGTGTATATGAATGAACAGGACGAGGAGTACCAGCCTTATTATAATGTGATTAAGTGGTATGTAAATGGGTAATGAACAGACAGCGGGAGATAATTAGATGGTTTTAGACAATAATTTAAAAAGAAAACTTGAAATATACATAAAGCTAAATTATGTAGCAAGTGTAGAAGAAGATTTTTTATGTCCTGATATAAATGAAGAAGAAATAACTAAAAGTAGTGGAAAAAAGTTTGAACAGCAGAAACAGGATCTTTCGGCTTTAGTGCAGGAAGCAGGTGAATCGTTTCATGAAATGTTGTTTAGACTTATTGAAGAGAATAATCAAGTGGATAAAAGGTTCTTATCGCCTCTGATACAAAATAAGCATCAAAACTCCTCTTAAAAAAATAAATTTTATCAATAATTTATTTAGAACATAAGTTTGAGTGAATAAAGAAAATAAAGTAAAAAGCGATTTCACTTAATTTTATTAGTAAAAAGCATAATTTTACTAAATAATCTTGCTTTTTTTGCTCAAAAAATATATAATCAAACCAGTTTGATGAACAAAGGGGTTCAGCAAATGATATGAAAACAATTATCAGTAAAGAGATATTTATGTCAAAAGACTGGTATGGCTTTTTGCCGGAAGTGTCTTTTGATATAGTATCTGTTTACATGATAGGACTTTTTTACATGAAAAATGTTCCATGTGTGTTTTCAGTTATTTGCTGAGCCTCTTTTTGTTTGCTATATGTAAATTAAATGTATCCAAAGAGTATTGAGTGTTGTCTGTTTCATAGTAGGTGCAGCAGACAGCAGTGAAACAAAACACAAAATTGTAAAATATTGATATGGAGGTAATGATGATGACAAATACTGAAACTTGTAACAGCAGGGTTTTAGATGAAGCCTCAAAGGTTATTGATCATGAAAAGAGAGGTCTTTACGATCCCCGTTATGAACATGATAACTGTGGTATCGGTTCTATTGTAAATATCAAGGGAAATAAGACACATGATACTGTTTCCGGAGCTCTTGACATTGTCGAGAAGCTGGAGCATCGTGCAGGTAAGGATGCTGAGGGAAAGACCGGTGACGGTGTTGGTATTCTCTTACAGATTTCACATAAATTCTTTAAAAAGGCAGTTAAACCACTCGGTTTTGAACTCGGAGATGAGAGAGATTACGGTATCGGAATGTTTTTCTTTCCACAGGATGAACTTAAAAGAAACCGTGCCAAAAAGATGTTTGAAGTCATTATTGAAAAGGAGGGGCTTGAACTTCTCGGCTGGAGAAAAGTTCCTACTGAGCCTGAAATATTAGGACATAAGGCACTTGAATGTATGCCATACATCATGCAGGCATTTGTTAAAAGACCTGAGGAGGTTGAGAAAGGACTTGATTTTGACCGCAAACTCTATATTGCACGCCGTGTGTTTGAACAGAGTAACGATGACACATATGTTGTTTCATTTTCAAGCCGTACGATAGTCTATAAAGGTATGTTTCTTGTAGGACAGCTTCGTCTTTTCTTTAAAGACCTTCAGGATCCTGATTATGTATCAGCTATCGCAACGGTACATTCAAGATTTAGTACGAATACAAATCCAAGCTGGATGAGAGCACATCCGAACAGATTTATCGTTCACAACGGTGAGATAAATACTATCGTAGGTAATGCCGACAAGATGCTCGCCCGTGAGGAGACTATGGAAACTTCACTCCTTGCAAATGATTTCCACAAGGTTCTTCCGGTTGTCAATCCAAACGGTTCTGATTCGGCAAGACTTGATAATACACTTGAGTTTCTTGTGATGAGCGGTATGGAGCTTCCGCTTGCTGTTATGATAACCATTCCTGAACCGTGGGAACATGACATGAGCGTTAGCCAGAAAAAGAGAGATTTCTATCAGTATTATGCGACGATGATGGAGCCTTGGGATGGACCGGCTTCAATCCTTTTCTCTGATGGTGATATTATGGGAGCGGTTCTTGACAGAAACGGTCTTCGCCCATCGCGTTATTACATTACAACAGATGACCAGCTTATCCTTTCTTCAGAAGTAGGCGTGTTTGACATTCCGCCTGAAAAGATTGTTAAGAAAGATAGATTAAGACCGGGTCGTATGCTTCTTGTTGATACAGTCAAGGGTGAGCTTATCGATGATGAAGTGCTTAAAGAAAAATATGCTTCACGCCAGCCTTACGGTGAGTGGCTTAACAGCAATCTTGTTACATTGAAAGAACTTCGTATTCCTAATAAGAAAGTAGTGGAGTTTACTGACGAGGAGAGAGCAAGACTTCAGAAGGCATTCGGTTATACTTATGAGGATTACAAGGAGTCGATTCTTCCTATGGCACAGAAAGGTGCAGAGCCTATTGCTTCAATGGGTACTGATACACCGCTTCCAATGCTTTCAGATAAGCCGCAGCCATTGTTCAACTATTTTAAACAGCTTTTTGCACAGGTTACAAACCCTCCTATTGATGCGATAAGAGAGGAAATCGTAACATCGACAAGCGTTTATATCGGTGAGGACGGAAATCTGCTTGAAGAAAAGGCTGATAACTGCAAGGTGCTTAAAATTCGCAATCCTATCCTTACTGACACTGACCTTATGAAGATTAAATATATGGATAAAGAGGGATTTAAGTGCGTTGATATTCCTATTACTTATTATAAGAATACATCACTTAAGAAAGCACTTGACCGTATGTGTCTTGAAGCTGACAGAGCTTACAAGGAGGGTGCAAACATTCTTATCCTTACTGACAGGGGAGTTGATGAGAACCATGTGGCTATACCGTCACTTCTTGCGGTAGCTTCAATGCAGCAGCATCTTGTAACTACAAAGAAGAGAACAAGTGTTGCAATGATACTTGAATCGGCAGAGCCAAGAGAAGTACATCACTTTGCTACAATATTGGGATATGGTGCCTGTGCGATAAATCCTTATCTTGCCCACAGCACTATAAAAGAGCTTATCGGGCAGAATCTTCTTGACAAAGATTACTATGCAGCGGTTGATGATTATGACGCAGCGGTCCTTCACGGAATTGTCAAGATTACATCAAAAATGGGTATTTCTACAATTCAGTCATACCAGGGTTCAAAGATTTTTGAAGCCATTGGTATTTCAGAGGATGTTATCGAGAAATACTTTACTGACACTGTATGCTGTGCAGGAGATATTACACTTGAGGATATTGAAAAACAGGTCGATACACTTCATTCAGCAGCATTTGATCCGCTCGGTCTTGAAACGGATATGAATCTTGAGAGCCGTGGCCAGCACAAAGAGAGAGGTCACAAGGAGGAACATTTATATAATCCTGAGACTATACATCTTTTACAGCAGGCTGCATGGACAGGAAGCTATGAACTGTTTAAACAGTATTCAAAATGTATAGATGAAAAAGAGCACAATGTAACACTCAGAAGTATGCTTGACTTTAATTATCCTAAGAAAGGCATTTCTATCGATGAGGTTGAGAGTGTTGAAGAGATTGTTAAGAGATTTAAGACAGGTGCCATGTCTTACGGTTCTATTTCACAGGAGGCGCATGAAACACTTGCCATTGCGATGAATCATCTTCACGGCAAATCAAACAGTGGTGAGGGTGGTGAGAGTCTTGACAGACTTCTTACTGCAGGACAGCCGGAGGACAGATGTTCAGCAATAAAGCAGGTTGCATCAGGTCGTTTTGGTGTAACATCGCGTTATCTTGTAAGTGCAAAGGAAATCCAGATTAAGATGGCACAGGGAGCTAAGCCTGGTGAGGGAGGTCATCTTCCGGGAGGAAAGGTTTATCCGTGGGTTGCAAAGACAAGACATTCAACACCTGGTGTAAGTCTTATCTCACCTCCGCCACATCATGACATCTATTCAATCGAGGACTTGGCACAGCTTATCTATGACCTTAAGAATAGTAATAAAGATGCGAGAATATCAGTTAAGCTTGTTTCAGAAGCCGGAGTAGGTACTGTAGCAGCCGGTGTTGCAAAAGCCGGAGCAGCAGTTATCCTTATTTCAGGATATGACGGAGGTACCGGAGCAGCACCTAGAAGTTCAATCTACAATGCTGGTCTTCCGTGGGAGCTTGGTCTTGCGGAGACACACCAGACACTAATAATGAACGGACTCCGTTCCCGTGTCCGTATTGAGACAGACGGTAAACTTATGACAGGCCGTGATGTGCTTGTGGCAGCACTTCTTGGAGCAGAAGAGTATGGATTTGCAACAGCACCGCTTGTAACAATGGGCTGCGTAATGATGCGTGTATGTAATCTCGATACCTGCCCTGTAGGTGTTGCAACACAGAATCCTGAACTCAGAAAGAGATTTAAAGGAAAGCCTGAATATGTTGAGAACTTTATGAAGTTTATCGCACAGGAACTTCGTGAGTACATGGCTTTACTTGGAATTAAGAAAGTCGATGACCTCATCGGCCGCACAGACCTTCTTAAAGTTAAGGATGATCCAAAGGTTAAGGAACATCACATCAACTTTAACGAGATAATTGACTCATCATTTGCAAATGAGAGAAAAGAAAACAAATTCAATCCAAAGAATGTATATAACTTTGAACTTGAAAAGACAATAGATGAAAAAGTTTTACTTCCTAAACTTAAAAAATCACTCCAGACAGGAGAATCGGCAAAAGTTACAGTCGATGTGACAAATATCAACCGTACATTTGGTACGATACTCGGTTCAGAGATTACAAAGAAATTCAGCGATACGCTTGAGGAGGACACTATTACTGTTGAGTGTCACGGAAGCGGCGGTCAGAGCTTCGGTGCATTTATCCCTAAGGGGCTTAAACTTGAGCTTGTCGGTGATTCAAATGATTACCTCGGAAAAGGTCTTTCAGGCGGAAAAATTGTTGTATATCCACAGGCAGGTTCTAAATTTAAGGCAGAGGACAATATCATTATTGGTAATGTTGCACTGTATGGTGCTACAAGCGGTAAGGCATTTATAAACGGTATTGCCGGTGAGCGTTTCTGTGTCCGTAACTCAGGAGCAACAGCAGTTGTTGAGGGTGTCGGCGACCACGGATGTGAGTACATGACAGGCGGTCGCGTGGTTATACTCGGACCTACAGGAAAGAACTTTGCGGCTGGTATGAGTGGCGGTGTCGCATATGTACTTGATGAGAACAGTGACCTTTACCTTAAACTTAACAAAGACCTTGTCTCATCACAGCCGGTAACAGACAAATATGATGTACTTGAGTTAAAGAAGATAATAGAGGAGCATGTTGAAGCTACAAATTCAGCAAAAGGAAAGAATATCCTTGAAAACTTCAGTGATTATCTTCCTAAGTTTAAAAAGATAATTTCTTATGATTACAGCAAGATGCTTCAGCTTATCGCTCAGATGGAAGAAAGAGGATTAAGCTACGAGCAGGCACAGATAGAAGCATTTTATGCACACAAAAATCAGGCATAAGCTATAGGAGATACTGTTTATACGCACGCCTGACATACAGTCGGGCAGTGCGGTGATGTTTGAGCGACAGGATAAGGAGGATAATTATGGGCAAACCAACCGGATTTCTTGAATATGAAAGAAAAAATAATAAGGCAGTAGAGCCTTTAGAGAGAATAAAGAACTTTAATGAATTTCACACTCCTATGAGTGATAAGGATAGAAAAGAACAGGCTTCAAGATGTATGAACTGTGGTGTTCCGTTCTGCCAGTCAGGTATGATGATAAACGGAATGGCATCAGGTTGTCCTTTAAACAATCTCGTGCCTGAATGGAACGATCTTCTCTATCACGGATGTATGAAAGAGGCACTTCAGATGCTCCGCCAGACTAACAATTTTCCGGAGTTTACATCGAGAGTATGCCCGGCACTCTGTGAAGCAGCCTGCACTTGCGGACTTAACGATTCGCCGGTAACATGTAAGGCAAATGAAAATGCTATTGTAGAGTATGGATATGCAAACGGACTTATGGAGGCTAGAAAGCCTAAGGTACGCACAGGCAAGAAAGTTGCAATCATCGGTTCCGGCCCTTCGGGACTTGCGGCAGCAGACCAGCTTAACAGGAGAGGTCATGATGTAACCGTGTTTGAGAGAAATGACCATATCGGCGGACTTCTTATGTACGGTATTCCAAATATGAAACTTGAGAAATGGGTTATCGACAGAAAACAGAAAGTCATGGAAGAAGAGGGTGTTAAATTTGTCGTAAACGCGGATGTAGGAAAAACAGTAAAAGCAGCAGATATTGTCAAGGATTACGACAGTGTTATCCTTGCGTGCGGAGCATCAAATCCGAGAGATATAAAAGCGACAGGCCGTGAAGCTGATGGAATCTATTTTGCTGTAGATTTCCTTACACGCTCTACAAAGCATGTGCTTACGGGCAAAAAAGACGGCTGGGTAGATACAAAAGGAAAGAATGTTGTTGTTATCGGAGGCGGTGATACAGGTAATGACTGTGTCGGAACAGCAGTAAGACAGGGTGCAAAGTCGGTAGTACAGATTGAGATGATGCCAAAACTTCCTGATGAGAGAGCAGCAAACAATCCGTGGCCGGAATGGCCTCGTGTATGCAAGACAGATTACGGTCAGGAAGAAGCGATAGCTGTGTTTGGCAAAGATCCGAGAATATATCAGGCAACTGTAAAAGAGTTTATCGCTGACAAGAGCGGCAAGTTAAAGAAAGTAAAACTTGTAAAACTCGAGCCAAAGAAAGATGCAAAGACAGGCAGATTAAATATGGTCGAGATACCGGGAAGTGAATTTGAGATTCCTGCCGACTATGTACTTATCGCAGCAGGTTTTCTTGGTACTCAGGATTATGTTGCAAAAGCGTTCGGGGTAAAATTAAATGCCCGTACAAATGTAGAGACGGCAGAGGGCAGTTATAAAACATCTGTAGATAAGGTGTTTACTGCCGGTGATATGCACAGAGGCCAGTCGCTCGTTGTGTGGGGAATAAATGAGGGAAGACATGTAGCTAGGGAAGTTGATGAGTTCCTTATGGGTTACACAAATCTTCCATAAAAAATTACAGATGTTAAAGATAACTATAAATATATCAATAAATTACAAAAGCCATTAAAAGTAAAGTCCTTAAAATAAAATAGATGGTTTGTTATTATTTGTGATAAACATGAATAATAGTGACCGTATCGAAAACAGAGGGTGTATAATGTGATTACATCCTCTGTTTTTGGTGCAAAAGAACAGAAAGATTGTATATGAACAGGTATAGCAGCAGATTGAGAATAGGCATGGTTATTGATTGAAAAAATAATGTATGTAACAGTTCAGCCTTTCATCTCTAACATTCATAAACCTGCCAGCAAGCTGTCAGTCGCTGCGATGCAGCTATTGTTTATTTCATTTCAGAGATGAAAGGCTATTCTACCATAAAAAGATAATCAGCAATTCATTAAGCGAGCTTATGCATTGCTGATTATCTTTTTATGGCTGAACTGCTACTAATGTATAAACATAATTGCAAATGTCTTTGACATATGAGTGTTTTTTTTGTATAATAGGAACAATGTGTAGTTATGTATAAATAATACAAGGAGGAAGCGTGATGGCAAAATATACCAGACAGGATATATTGGAACTGATTGATGAAGAAGATATAGAATTTATCCGTCTTCAGTTCACGGATATATCCGGAAATTTAAAGAACATGGCGACTACAATTGACCAGCTTGATAAGATTTTAGACGGACATTATAAGTTTGATTGTGCGGCTATTGACGGTTTCCGTGGTACTGGATATGAAGAACTGTTTTTAGTTCCGGACTTAGATACATTTGTTATTTTTCCTTGGCGTCCACAGCACGGCAAGGTTGCACGTTTTTTATGTGATGTTGTTAAGCCTGACGGCACACCTTTTGATGGTGACAGCAGATA
Organism: Clostridium sp. AM27-31LB; assembly: GCF_003480745.1. Lineage (NCBI taxonomy): Bacteria > Bacillati > Bacillota > Clostridia > Eubacteriales > Clostridiaceae > Clostridium > Clostridium sp. AM27-31LB. Next base: position 93,703 of record NZ_QUJS01000006.1, read on the forward strand.
TATTTTAAAGAAAGTTATTTCAGAGGCAAAGGAACTTGGATATGAATTTAAGGTAGCTATCAAGAATGAGTTCTTCCTTTTTGACCTCGGTGAGAACGGAGAGCCGACCAATCATTCAAGTGAACAGGGCGGCTATTTTGATGTTGGACCTGCTGACGGTGGCGAAAATGCAAGGCGTGATATGGTACTTTATCTTGCAGATATGGGGATAAGTGTTGAAACATCATATCATTCTGATGAATCGGCACAGCATGTGCTTGACTTAAGTTATGCGGATGCTCTTGACATGGCAGATAACATTATGACATCGAGACTTGTTATACGGACCGTGGCAAAGAGACATGGTGTTAATGCGACATTTATGCCAAAACCTAAAAAAGATACAAAGGGGTCAGGAGCACATTATACATTTACATTATTTAAAGACGGAAAAAATGTTTTTAATGATGAAAATGATGATTTGGGAGTTAGCAAAGAGGGTTATCAGTTTATGGCAGGAATATTAAGTCATATTGCGAATATGTCACTTATAAATAACCCTATCGTAAATTCATATAAGAGACTTATACCGGGTTATCTGGCACCGGTCACAGTCGGATGGTCTTCAACAAATTCCAGTCCGCTCATACGACTTACTTCAATAGGAAGTGACGGTGCGAGGATAGTTTTAAGAAGTCCTGATGGTGCAGCAAATCCTTATCTTGTTATCGCAGCCTGCCTTGCAGCCGGGCTTAGTGGTATAAAAGAGGAACTTGAACCGCCGGTATGTATGGATGACTTATCTGAAAAAGAAGCACAGAAATGTGAAGTCCTTCCGAGGACGCTTTATGAGGCTGTAAAATTATTTGAGGAAGATGATTTTCTGCAGGAGATTGTTGGCAGCCACATTTCAGAGCATATCATAAAGAGCAAAGACAAAGAATGGAATGAATATTGTACTCAGGTGACTCAATGGGAGACAAAAAGATATTTAACCAGTTTATAGGATCGATTGTTTGCACAGAAGACAGGAGGTTTCTGCATGGCAGATATTATCATAGCTTTTCCAAAATTGGACGATGCGAAGAATTTAAGAAAGCTTCTTGTTCGTAACGGTTATGATGTAAACATGGTTTGTGACAGTGGAGCACAGATAGTGAGTGCGGTAAACAGTCTTGATGGAGGAATAGTTATATCCGGATACAAATTTTCAGATATGCATTATTCAGAGATAAATGATTATCTTCCAAAAGGCTTTGCTATGCTTTTGCTTGCATCTCCGGCGAAACTGGCAGATTGCGATTTGGATGGAATTGTTTCACTGGCTATGCCGTTTAAGGTACAGGATCTGTTGAACACTCTTGAGATGATGATGGTTCAGTACAACAGATGGAAGAAGAAGCAGAAGAAAAAACCAAAAGTCAGATCTGAAAATGACCGAAAAGTGATTACGGCGGCTAAAGAGCTTTTGATGGAACGTAATCAGATGACAGAAGACGAAGCACATCATTATATTCAAAAACTTAGTATGGACAGCGGTACCAATATAGTAGAGACCGCCGAGATGATATTAGAACTTAATGGAAAGGAATGGGAATTTTAATATGAAGAAAGCGTTTCTTATATTAGAAGATGGAACAGTATTTGAAGGAAAAAGTATTGGTGTTGACAAAGAGATAATCTCAGAGATTGTTTTTAATACATCAATGACAGGTTATTTAGAGGTTCTTACAGATCCAAGTTATGCGGGACAGGCAGTTACCATGACGTATCCGCTTATTGGAAACTATGGAATATGCTATAAGGATATGGAGTCAAAAAAAGGCTGGCCTGACGGCTTTATCGTTAGAGAACTTGCAAGAGTTCCAAGTAATTTCCGTTCAGAAGACACCGTACAGCATTTCCTTGAAAAAAATGATATTCCGGGTATCAGCGGCATAGATACAAGAGCATTGACAAAGATACTTCGTGAAAAAGGTACAATGAATGGAATGATAACAACGAATGAAAATTATAATCTCGATGAGATCATTCCAAAGCTTAAAGAATATACAGTCACAGGTGTAGTTAAGAAGGTTTCATGTGACAAGATTGAAAAATATGTTCCGGGAGATATAGGCTCAGAGAGCGTTGCGGCTGACAAAGATGTTGCAGTTATTGATGTTGGAACAAAGAAAAACATTATAAGATGCCTTTTAAACAGAGGATGCAATGTAACTGTTTATCCGTGTGATTTTGATGCAGACGAGGTTATCGCATCAAAGCCTGACGGAATTATGATAACGAACGGACCGGGAGATCCTGCTGAGTGTGTAGATATTATCGCACAGGTAAAAAAACTTGCCGATTCAAATATACCTGTATTTGCAATCTGTCTCGGTCATCAGCTTATGGCACTTGCACATAATGCAAAGACATATAAGATGAAATACGGACACAGAGGAGCAAACCATCCAGTCAAAAATCTTGAGACCGGAAAAGTATATATTTCTTCACAGAATCATGGATATGTAGTAGATGCGGACGGAATAGATGCATCAGTGGCAAAACCGTGGTTTGTAAATGTAAATGACGGAACTATTGAGGGACTTGAATATATAGGAAAACCTGTAAAGACAGTGCAGTTTCATCCTGAGGCAAATGCAGGTCCTAAAGACTCAGAAATGTTGTTTGATGAATTTATGAAGATGATTGGAGGAAATAAATAATGCCAAAGATGGAAGGAATCAAAAGGGTACTTGTAATAGGTTCTGGTCCTATTGTAATCGGACAGGCCGCAGAGTTTGATTATGCAGGAACACAGGCGTGCCGCTCTCTTAAAGAGGAGGGAATGGAAGTTATCCTCGTCAATTCTAATCCTGCAACTATTATGACAGATAAAGATATTGCAGATAAGGTCTATATAGAGCCACTTACAACAGAGGTATTGCAGCATATAATCGAAGTTGAAAAGCCTGATAGTCTTTTGCCTAACATGGGCGGACAGGCAGGTCTTAATCTCGGTATGGAGCTTGCTGAGTCCGGATTTCTTGAGAGCCACGGAGTAAGACTTCTCGGAACGACAGCAGAGACTATCAGAAATGCTGAGGGTCGTCAGGAATTTAAAGACCTTATGGAGAGAATCGGTGAGCCGTGTGCATCATCAGAACTCGTTGAAAATATTGAAGACGGTATCAAATTTGCAAATAAGATCGGTTATCCGGTCGTACTTCGTCCTGCATATACGCTCGGAGGTTCAGGCGGCGGTATAGCACACAATGAGGAAGAACTTGTGGAGATACTTTCAAATGGTCTTAGACTTTCGAGAGTAGGACAGGTACTTGTAGAGAGATGTATCGCAGGATGGAAAGAGATAGAGTATGAGGTAATGCGTGACAGCAACGGAACCTGCATTACCGTCTGCAACATGGAAAACCTTGACCCGGTCGGAGTTCATACAGGTGACAGTATCGTAGTTGCACCGTCACAGACATTGTCAGACAAAGAGTACCAGATGCTTCGTACATCTGCTTTAAAGATTATCGACGAACTTGGAATCACAGGTGGATGTAATGTTCAGTTTGCACTTCATCCTACATCATTTGAATATATAGTAATAGAGGTAAACCCTCGTGTAAGCCGTTCATCAGCTCTTGCTTCAAAGGCAACGGGTTATCCTATTGCAAAGGTTTCAGCAAAGATAGCACTCGGATATACGCTTGATGAGATTCCGAATGCCGTAACAGGAAAGACATATGCAAGTTTTGAGCCTGCACTTGACTATGTGGTAGTTAAGATACCTCGTCTTCCATTTGATAAATTTATCAGTGCAAAGAGAACTCTTACCACGCAGATGAAAGCGACAGGTGAGGTTATGAGTATCTGCACGAATTTTGAGGGTGGACTTATGAAAGCCATCAGGTCACTTTCACAGCATGTTGACTGCCTTGAGACAGGAGATTATGACAATATGTCTGACGAGGAGGTTCTCGAGCATCTTTCAGTAGTAGATGACCGCAGAATTTACCTTATAGCAGAAATACTCCGCCGAGGAATTGCTTCTTATGATGAAATTCACGAGGTTACAAAGATTGACAAGTGGTTTATCGATAAACTTGCAATTCTCGTAGAGATGGAGAAGAAGATTAAAGAGTCAAAAGGAAATCTTGACAAAGAGCTGTTAAAAGAAGCTAAGAGACTTGAATTTCCTGATAATGTAATTGCACGCTGGACAGGAAAGACTGAGGAAGAGATTAAAAATCTCCGTTATGAGTATGGCATCACGGCAGCGTTTAAGATGGTTGATACCTGTGCGGCAGAGTTTGCCTCAGAAACTCCATATTATTATAGCTGCTTTGACGGTGTGAATGAAGTAGAAGATACAACTAAAAAGAAAAAGATAATTGTTCTTGGTTCAGGACCTATCAGAATAGGACAGGGTATAGAGTTTGACTATTGTTCGGTTCACAGTGTATGGACACTTAGGGAAGAAGGTTATGAGACTATTATAATAAATAACAATCCTGAAACAGTCAGTACAGACTTTGATATAGCAGATAAACTCTATTTTGAGCCGCTTACACCGGAGGATGTTGAAAATATTGTCCGTCTTGAAAAACCTGACGGGGCAGTAGTACAGTTTGGTGGCCAGACAGCTATCAACCTTACCGAATCACTTATGAAGATGGGGGTTAAGATTCTCGGAACGAGTGCAGAGGATGTAGATGCCGCAGAGGATAGAGAATTGTTTGATCAGATACTCGAGGAGTGCCAGATACCAAGAGCAAAGGGTGATACGGTATTCACAACAGAAGAAGCACTTAAAGTCGCAAACGAGCTTGGTTATCCGGTACTTATCCGTCCTTCATATGTACTTGGCGGACAGGGTATGCAGATAGCAGTATCAGATGATGATATAAAGAAATTTATGCAGGTTGTAACAAGATATCATCAGGAACACCCTATTCTTATAGATAAATATCTTATGGGTAAAGAGATAGAGGTAGATGCCGTATGCGACGGTGAGGATATTCTTATACCGGGTATCATGGAGCATATCGAGAGAGCAGGTATTCATTCGGGAGACAGTATCTCGGTATATCCTGCACAGACTATCAGTGACAGAATACAGGATATGCTTGTCGATTACACAAGAAAACTTGCAAAATCACTTCATGTAATCGGACTTATAAATATACAGTTTATTGTTTACCATGACCAGGTGTATGTAATTGAGGTAAATCCTCGTTCAAGCCGTACCGTTCCATATATCAGCAAGGTAACAGGTATTCCTATCGTAGATCTTGCAACAAAAGTAATACTTGGTGCAAAGGTTAAAGATTTCGGATATGGAACAGGACTTGCAAAGAAGTCAAAATATATTGCCATCAAGATGCCTGTATTCTCATTTGAAAAACTTAGGGGAGCAGAGATAAGCCTTGGACCTGAAATGAAATCAACAGGTGAGTGTCTCGGTATCTCAAAAGACTTCAACGAAGCACTTTATAAGGCATTTAAGGGAGCAGGAATAGATCTTCCAAAGCATAAGAAGATGATAATCACTCTTAATGATGCTGACAAAGAAGAGGGAATCGAGATTGCTAAACGCTTTAAGAAACTTGGTTATGACATCTTCTCTACGAGGGGAACAGCTAAGGTATTTAACGAAGCAGGAGTTCTTGCAATACCTGTAAATCGTATAAACGAAGAAGCACCTACACTTATGGATCTGTTGCTTGAACATCAGATAGATCTTGTAATAGATACACCTACGCATGATGACAAGCTTAAAGATGGTTTCCTTATCAGAAGAACAGCCATTGAGACAGGTGTAAACTGTCTTACATCGCTTGATACGGCAGCAGCACTTCTCACATCACTTGAGACAGAGGGCAAGGATAAGCTTTCTATCGTAGATGTGGCAACTATCTCAGAACAGCATGAGGTGTAAAATGATGTCGTGGTATGCTTGATGATGCCATATCATTGTATTGCTTTTGCAAATTGTGTTAAAAAATTTATATAAAAATGCAACCTTCTTTAAATAACCGGGTTATTATAAGTAGAAAGCAAAATTGTCATAAGTTTGACTTCTTATGATGTTTGTTTTGAATAATAACGGAAGTTTAAAGGAGGTTTTTTTATGAGAAAAGACAGGATTGCAAAGGCATTTGCATTATTTATGACACTTGTAATAGCAGGAACGACCGGATGTGGCGGCAGAAAGACCAGTCTTAATGAAACAGGAAACAAAAATGTAAGTACACAAAAAACATCTGATATTCAGAAAAAGGATGGTGAGTCATCAAGCAGCGAAGTACAAGACAAGAAAAAGGAACTTGTGGGAAAGAAGAAAAAATCATCTGTAAATTTGTCAAATGAAGAAGTTAAAAAATGTAAACAGATTTATAAAGATTATAACAGCAGTCTTTTATATCATTTTCTTAAACAGAGCTGGGGGGATAATCCACAAAAAGGGCTTGTCGCCTGCTCAAATATAAATATGTATCTTGCAAACGGGATGCTCTCGGAAATGACTGCAGGGCAGAGTCGGGAGCAGATATTAAATTCATTTGGCAAAAATATGTTTAGAGCAGCTGTTTCGGATTGCATAAATGTAAATGACAGAGAGGAGAAAGAATGGGAGGAAGAACAGAAGATAATAAGAAAGATGATGGGGTATATAAGCGGTAAAATAAAATCCGAAAACTGCTCTTTAGGTAATTCTGCATGGCTCAGTGATAAATATGATTATTCCAGAGAAGCCGGCACAATACTTAAAAATGATTATAATGCGTATAGTTTAACGGGAGAGATGGGAAGTAAAAGTTTTAATGATAAAATAAATAAATGGATTGATGAGCAGACAGGTGGTAAGATAAAAGGTAATCTGAAAACAAATAAAGACATGGCTATGTTATTGTTGTCAGCCGTAAATTTTAAGGAGCAGTGGAAAGTCAGATTTGATAAAAACAATACAAAGAAGGGCATATTCTACGGCCAGTCTGCATACACCTGCGGTAATACAACTGAGGAGGAAAAGATTGATAAGGAAAAATGCAGTTTTTTAAATTCGGAGTATGCTTATGCCTATACTGAGAATGGCAGGTATCAGGCAGTTTCGATACCTATGACAAATGCAAATATGAATATAATACTGCCAAAGGAAAATGTGGCAGCAGACAAACTCATAAATAATAAGGATGCAAAGCAGATAATTTCATTGTGTAACACATTCAATAAAAAATGGGATTATTCTAAGATAGTAAAATTTTCAATGCCTAAACTGGATTTTAAAAGTGAACTTGAATTAAATCCATTGATGCAGGATATGGGTATAAAAAATATATTTAATGGAAAAAAAGCAGATTTTTCTAAGATGTTTGTGTCAGATGGAGAAAATAAATCAGAAGGTGGAATTTATGTTAGTAAAGCAAAACAAAATAGCAGGATGACGATTGACGAAAACGGATGCAGTATGGCATCATATACAGAGATTGCCCTTGAGGCATTGGCAGACGAAAAAAAGGATACTGTCACAATGAATTGCAACAGACCATTTATTATAATAGTTTCAACAAGTGACGGTCTTCCAATATTTATGGGAGCAGTAAATAGAGTTGCATAGATAATTGCGAAACTAACTATATGTTGTGTCAATTGCACACATATAACAAATAATATCGTCGGCACGCTTTCGCTATGTTGTCGTTCGTAGCAGTACATAAATCAGCAAAAAACGCTGATTAAGTGCTGACGACGACAAAAATGCCGACTAACACTATTTGTTATATCTGCACAATTTAATCAAGATTTATGATAGTTTCGCAAACGCCTATTTTTAATTAACAAAAAGGAGATATATGGAAGATGAGAAAATAGTACAGTTGATATGGGACAGAAATGAAAACGGTATTTACGAACTATCTGAAAAATACGACCGTTATTGTTTTTGTATTTCAGAGCGTATTGTACATGATGAGGAAGATGCAAAAGAGTGTGTAAATGATACATGGCTAAGGACATGGAATACGATTCCGCCAAGCCGACCGTCAGTGCTTAGTACATTTCTTGCCAAGATAGTGAGGAATCTGTCGCTTAACAGGTATAGGGATATGCACGCATTAAAAAGAGGAGGGAATAGTGTGAATATTGCAATAGAGGAACTTAATGAGTGTATAACTGACGGAAAGACGGTGGAAAAAGACATGGAATATAAACTTCTTACAGAGTCTATAGAAGATTTTTTGTGGAAACAGACTAAGAGAAACCGTACCGTCTTTTTGAAACGATATTTCTACATTATGGATATTAAGGAAATCGCTGAAGAACTTGATATAAAAGAGGGTACGGTAAAATCAATCCTTAGCCGTATGAGAAAGGAGCTTGCCGTATGGCTTGAAAAGGAGGCGGTAGTGTGAGCGAAAAAAAGGCGGAAAAGCTGATGTATGCCATTGGCGGTGTTTCAGAAGAAATGCTAAAAGAAGCAGAGGATTATTCAGAAAATATTAAAAAGATGTCTTTTAGACGAAAGAGATTAAAAAAATATGCAAAAACGGTATTTGCCATTGGGACAGCCGCAGCAGTCATAGGTTGTGCATTACTTGTATATGAAAAACCGAAAAAGTCATATAAAAATGAATTAAGTTCGACAGGGAAGACTGTTGAAAAAAACTATGATAAAAGTAAGAATGATGATTCTATGGATGAGAGTGAGACATTTAAATATGCATCAGAAAATATACATATACATATCTATAATCCTGAGATAACAGAGGAAGAAATACAGGACTCTGACGGGACACAAACCAGCGTGTTGCAGGATATAGCAGCAGGATATGATGAAAATGTATCCGACACGCAGAAAAATAAAAAGAGTGGGACAGAAGATGGTGTAAGTGCAGATTATGATAAAACGGAGGAAAAAAACAGCGGTTCGGCTAAAAGTGGGGACAATTGTGCTGATGGCACAGAAATAAGAACTAACAAAAAGCAGAAATTAAAAGTTCATGCAACAAAAGACGGAGAGACAACAAAAATCCAATTTATATTGCAATTTGGCAAAGCTGGTGATGGAGGCACATATATTTGCAATGTTAAAGAGACAAATGCCGGTATGTCGATAGAAAAAACAGTTTTATCTGACAAAGACAGCAATTGGAAAGAAAATAAAAAAGCAAAAGTTGTGTGTAAATCTGGAACAAAGCTGATGTTTACGGCTAATATTACAAAAAAACAGCAGTCGGAGGAAGATATAAAGCTGTTAGAAATAAATGTGAAATTTAAAGAAAAGGGAGATAAAACAACAGATGGATTTAATATGACAGTGCGAAAGGAAAATGACGGATATTATTCATATATGAAAAAATAGAAAGTGGAAATAAGTATGGTGTTTTTATGCTGCTAGGGGATTTTTTTGTAAATATGTGGTACAATAAATGTCAATGTGTTCATAATGCATAGAATTATATACGGATAAGAGAGGACAATTAAGATGAAAAAAAATATTAGAGTTTGTATTATGCTTATAGCAATGACATTGAGTATTATTCCAAGTGATACAAATATAGTGAAGGCGGCACAGACGGTTAATGAATATACAGATGAAAATGCGGCATTTCAGAATAAACTGTTTTCGCTTGCTGTTGAAAATAAGATTAATTTTACTGACAGAACAGGTAAAGGTTATGCGACATTTACGGCAAAAGATACGGCAAGATATAGAATTGAAATAAATGATTATGAAGATCAACGAATGACTATAAGGATTCATGATGATGTTGAAAATAACTATGTTGAGCATATCAAGGCGGGAAAAAATGATTATTTCAGTTATAATATGACAGAGGGAAGAAAATATACAATAGAGGTAGAAAAAGTCAGTTCTATGTATTATGCAAGCTGTGCCGGGGTGAAAATATTACCGCAGACAGAGTCGTTAGTTCTTTCTAAAAGAACAGGAATTATTATCGGAAATGAAAACAAATTAAAGATTGATACTCAGGTTGAACCTGCAAGTATCAAGACAAATGGACTTATAACTTATAGAAGTCTGGATGAGGGCATTGCAACGGTTGATGAAAACGGAGTTGTTACGGCAGTGAAAGCCGGCAGTACAAGCATAAATATCTCTACATATGATAATTATGAAGAAACTTTTTATGTTACGGTTATAAGTACGGACAGTGTTTTATCTGAAAAAGAGCTGACAGTAAACAAGAAAGCAAGTGCTGATATAAAAAGCGGTGATGCAGAGGCATATTTTACATTTACTCCAAAGAATACAACTCAATATAATTTTATGATAGAGATGCAGAAGGGTGTAGGCGGTGTAGTATATATATATAAGGGAGATAAGGTTCAGGAAACAGAAGGATATATTGCAAGTGAAAGAGGAATATCAAATGCAGATATATCTTGTGAGCTTGAGGCAAATCAGGTATATACAGTAAGGGTATGTTTTGAAGATTCATATACAACAGGGTCGATAGATGTTCTTGTAAGGGAAAAAACAAAAGACCTTGAAATTACAGGAACTGGTGACAAACTGATAGTAGGGCTTGAAAAGACAATGCAGCTTAACGCAAAAGTCACAACGGCTTCAGGAGAGAACAATGAAGTTACCTGGGCATCAGAAGACGAAGGCGTTGCAATCGTGAATCAAAACGGTCTTGTTACATCTGTCAATATGGGAACGACTAACATAACAGCAACGACATGGGATGGAGTCGTGAAAAAATATGAGGTAGTAGTTCAGGAGCCTCAGATTTCACTTAATAAATCTTTCGTAAAAATGAGAGTAAATGAAAAGTTTACACTTAAGCCTGTTCTTACATATGATGATGGGAAAGATTATACAGGATACAAATGGGATGAGGTATTATTTATATCTCGTGACGAAAGTGTGGTGAGGGTTACAAAAAGTGGGGATGATAAGTGTATTTTGAAGGCAGCCGGAAGAGGTAATACAGTTGTAGATGTCACTATGAAAATAGGAACAAGAAGTTATGAGATGTCATGTGAAGTTAATGTTAAAGGTCCTTATCTGAATTGCTCAAGATGTTATTTGTATATTGGAAATACGCAGAAAGTAAAAGTGCTTGATAAAAAAGGAACTTTGAAATGGAGTACATCAAATAAAAAAGTAGCCACGGTATCAAAGAGTGGGAAAATTACGGCAAAAAAACGAGGTAATGCTTTGATTATATGCAAAGTTGACGGAGTCAAATTAACTTGTAATGTTACTGTTGATACACCGTATATGATTGGAATGGATGGCACTATGACAGAGGGGCTTAGCTGCAAAATGCGAATTATAGGATCAAATTCATCAAAAAAAGAAAGATGGTCATCATCAAATAAAAAGATATTAACGGTGAAAAATGGAAAGATAACAGCTAAAAAAACGGGTGTTGCAACATTAAAATGTAAGGTGAATGGTATTACAATAAAGAAGAAAGTCACAGTACATAAGAATGTATATACACAGCCTTCTGCAAAAATTAAAGATATGCTTCTCGACAGGATATATTATCAGGTTGTAAAGACATATTTTTCAGGGAACAAACTTAAAGTCAAAATAAAATTATATAATACATATACTGACAGAAAATTAAAAGTTATAAAGGCACTTGATGTAAAAATATACGCAAATGGCAGATGTCTGCACCAGAGAGTGGTTAATAAGAAAGTGAATATGAAAGCATACAGTTCAAAGACGATAACGGTAACAGTATCAAAAAACAGTAAAATGAAACATACTATAGATTTGAGAAATAATGCTTTTACTTCGGATATAAATCTGCAGACGGCATATTATAGTTACAAATATACATATTAAGTGAAATAAATAAGCCGTATTCTAAATGATAATGATATTTAGAATACGGCTTATTGTTTTTAATACAGAGTTATACAAGATATAAATGTTTAACGATATTTTTATCGTTATGAAATTACGAAAGATTTTTAATTATTTTGTCAAAAATTTCAAATACCTGAAGTTTTTCTTTTTCCGAGAAACCATTAAGACATAACTCTTCAAGTTTTTCAAATTCGGAATAAACTTCTTCAGCAGTTTTTTTCCCTTTTGTCGTAAGATAAATTTTATGTGCGTGTTTTTGACCGGCAGTTAATACTTTTTCACGATATATAAAATCAGCTTTTTCCATGTTATTAAGTATGGATGTCATAGACGGGGGTGTTATTCTGCAGATAGAGGCAAGTTCTTTCTGGGTGTATCCATCTGTCTCTCTGAGTATATACAAAACCTTTGGCTGTGCATTTGAAAGATTAAGCCTTTCAAAAATGGCATGGCTGCGTTTTGCGTGTGCTGCGGAAAGTTCAAGCAGTTTTAAAAAAAATTTCTCATTCATATGTAAAATCCTCGTTTGATAGTAAATATTAACTACTAATTGTTAAAAAGTCTTTTTGCAAAATTGTAAAAACCGTGATCCATCACTGTGGCATCATGCCCACCGGTTGTTTTGTACCATATATGTTTAGTGTTATTTTTAACAAGTGCATTGTGGTATGTTTCAGGAATATCAAAAACAACTGTATCGCTTTTGGCTGCAACAATCATTAAAAGAGTGTTGTCGGCATATTCATCATTTAACTTAAATGTATCTGCTTTAAAAAGACCGTCTTCAGCTATTCCGTTCATTTCGTATGCAAAAAGTCCGGGAGCAGGGCAGAAACCTCCTATATATCCAAAAGTGTCCTGCATTGAAAGACCGATATATAGTGCAGTGCGGCCACCCATTGAAAAACCGGCAATTGCTGTGTTTTCACGACCTTCTGCTACCGAATAATTTTCCTTTATGTAAGGCATAAGATTGTCACGAAGATCATTTATGAAATTGTCAAATGCACGATAATTGTCAAGCGAAAAAGCATCTCCAACATATGTATCATTTGCTCTTGCACGGCAGTTTGGAAGTACAAGTATCATTTCTTTTGCCGTTTTTTCAGCAATCATGTTTCCTATTATAACAGGTGCATTAGCATTAAGCCAGTCTGTATGATCCTGACCAAGACCATGGAGAAGATAGCACACTGGATATTTTTTGTTTTTGTCATAGTTTGGCGGCAGAACTACGGCACATTTTCTGTTTTTGTTGGTGGTTGTTGAAAAGTATGTATCAATTTTAACCTTACCATAAGTGACATCACTGTTTTTTTCTGTATATGCGAAAGATACAGGATATGCTACATCACCGTCATAAGGGTCCGGTTTTGTTGTTGGTCTTTTTTTTACCGTGACATTACAAGTATATGTTTTATTGTTGTATTTTGCCATTATTTTGCCTTTTCCTTTCTTTTTTGCTTTTATAAGTCCTGATTTATTAACTGTAATAATGGATTTGTTATTTGAACTCCATTTAATCTTTTTCTGATTTTTGACGGGAACATTTTTTAATTTTAATTTTTTAGTCTGTCCTGTTTTCATTATGAGTTTTTTTGCACTCAGTTTAGGTTGTCCGGCAGTCTTTGCAATACTGTGTGTGGTGCAAAATGATGTGACGGGTAATAATAGTGTTGAAATTGTCAGTGTTGCTGTGAGAATAAGTGTTAATTTTTTTTTCATGTCTGTAACCTCCGGGTTTAATATAGTAAAACAAATGCGATTTTAAAGTAAGAAAGCTAATTAGAAAGCTAATCAATACTGCTGTTATATTATAACTTTGAAGAATGTTTGTCAATATATTAAAACTATGAATGTAAGAAATGCATGGATGAACTATTACCTGTTATATGATATAATTAACAAAAACAGACTGAAATATGGCGGCAGCAGGGAAAATAGTTTTTGAAAAGTCTATCAGTATGTTGATTTATATATTATAATATATTAGAATAACAAGTAGATTATTAAGTAGAAAAATAAGTGAGGTATTAGGATATGCAGGAATATGATGAATCATTTTTTATAACAAAAGCTAACAAGCGTGGTGGAATAACATGGTTTATATTGATGATAATAGTGTCAGTTTATTATGGTATAAAAGTTGGTACAGGCAAGCTGGATGTTGGATATTTCTTTATGTTTTTTACTGTTGGATGGCTGTCGCTTATTATCAGCAAAGTATTGTTGAAAGTTAAGGGTGAGGACAATAAAAATTATAAATGGATGTTAGGAATAGGATATTTATTGTTTTATTCTGTTATTGCATGGACCTCACTTGACCAGGTATCATATGTATTTATATTGCCATTACTTTCAATATTGATACTCTATAAGGATCCTAAGTTCATAAAGGTCATGATGTGGATAACATTATTTATTCTTCTTTCCAGCAATATGTACAAAGGTTTAGTAAAGGGGATGATGGATTTTGTTTCAAGTGAGGAATGTGCACTTGAGTTTGCCGTTGTCATCTGTTGTTATGTATGCACAAATATGGCAATAAAGCATCTTGTAGAGTCAGATGGAGCATTGACAGCTTCCATTAAAGGAAACCTTGCGAGAGTGGTAAAGACAGTTGAACAGGTAAAAGTTGCAAGTAATGAGGTTGTTGATGGAGTAACTGTTGTAAGAGAGCTTGCAGATGAGAATAAGGCAGGTGCGGATGAAGTTGTTAAAGATATGAGAGTGCTCTCGGATAACAATAATGTATTAAATGAGAAAACCGTATCTTCGGTTGATATGACAAATGTAATTGACGACCAGGTAAGAAATGTTGCAGGACTTATGGAACAGGTCGTAGAACTTATAAATGCATCTGTTGAGCACGCAGATACAAGTGCTAAGGACCTTGTGGAAGTGGTTGATACAACAAACAAAATGTCTGAACTTTCTAAAGAAGTAGAAAATATACTGGCAGACTTTAAGGAAGAGTTCAACGGTGTTAAAGATGAGACAAGCACGATAGATGGTATAACATCGCAGACGAATCTTCTTGCACTTAATGCTTCAATAGAGGCAGCAAGAGCAGGTGAAGCAGGAAAGGGCTTTGCAGTTGTTGCAGATGAGATAAGAAATTTAAGTAATGGAACTAAAGAATCATCGGGAAGTATTATGCAGGCACTTTCAAGACTTGAGGAGACCTCGGCAAAAATGATGGATTCCATTGCACAGACTATAGAACTTATCCAGTTGAACATAGAAAAAGTATCAAATGTTAATAGGAGTGTGACAAAAATAACAAATGATGCTGCAACGCTTGGTGAAAATATAAAGATTGTAGACAGTGCAGTAAAAGAGGTAGAGACATCAAATAAAACACTTACTGACAATATGAATCAGGTAGGTGCTGTTATGAACGATATGACAGAAAGCATAAACAAGGCGGAACTTACTACAAAAACCATGCTCAGCAAGTATGAGTCAAGTGCTAAAAGTGCGATGGACATTGAGGATGTTGTCGGAAAACTAATGGAAGAACTTGGCGTTGGCGGATTTATGGGTGTTCAGGATGTAAGAAGCGGCATGAAGATTTCCATAAGCAATGTAAATGGTGTTAAGAAAGAGTATAGTGGTGAAGTTGTAGAGCGTAAAGGCAATGAACTATATATAACTGTTGACGAAAAAGACAGTGAATTGTTTGATAAAAAAGATAAACATACGAGATGTAACTTTAATATAGTAGTAGACAATGTATTGTATTATTGGGAAAATATATCAATCAGACACAGTAAAGCCGCTGAAAGTGGTGAGTATAAACTTTATATAGAGTCAAATCCGCAGGTACATAACAGAAGAAAATATCCTCGTATGCCGATTGCAAATGCCTGTACGATAAAATTTGAGAACGATGACAAAACATATAATGGGCGTATGGTAAATGTGAGTGCAAACGGTTTTGCATTTTCGGTCTGTGACAGTGCTTTTGTAAATGCAAAAGATAAGAATATAATTGTTTCAGTGGATAATTTTGATGAGATTTGTACAAATCCACTAGAGGGCTGCATTATAAGATGCTCAAATAATGACGGGGAGTACACAGTAGGATGCCGTATGCCGGAAGACATAATGTCTATAAAGCATTATGTAAATAAAAATTATTGTAATTAGGTGAAAATAGTATATTGATGGGAGAAAAATAATGGAGAACAGTGGAATTATTTTAGAAACCAAAAATATAAAGAAAACATTTGTTACAGGAAATTCAGAAGTTCAAGCTTTAAAGGGAGTCTCTTTTTGTCTAAAAAAGGGCGAGATACTTGCGGTCATGGGGGGAAGCGGCTCAGGCAAGAGCACACTTTTAAATATCTTAGGTGCACTTCTCGTGCCGGATGAGGGCGAGATATATCTGAACGGCAGACTTGAAGAGCAGTATTCCAAAGAACCTCATGCCACGGAGATAAGAAATAAACATATTGGTTTTATATTTCAGGATTTCAGTCTGCTAAATGACCTGTCAGTGCGTGAAAACGTTTCACTGCCGCTGGTGCTTAAAGGGGGTCGTGACAGGAAAGTTAAAGATACAGTTGAAAGCATAGTCAGGAGAGTGGGGATTGATGATAAACTTGACAGCGGTGTTACGCAGCTTTCGGGAGGGCAGCAGCAGAGGATTGCGATAGCAAGGGCGGTGGTGACACATCCGGATATAGTTCTCGCGGATGAGCCGACGGGAAATCTCGACTACAATACTTCACTTGAGATAATGGAGCTGTTTATGCAGTTAAAAAAGGAAGAAAAACAGAGTTTTATCGTTGTGACACATGACCCGATTATTGCTACATACGCTGACAGAGTTATATTTCTACATGACGGCGAGATAAAGAACGAATATAAAAATGAGGAAGGCAGTGATAATTTTTCAAATATACTCGCTATATTCAGAGGACTTGTGGCGTGAGGGGGAGAAAAATGGAGAGAGAAGATATAAAAAAATTAAACAGGATAAGCCTTGATTTTTTGAAAAACAGTAGATTTTTAACTGCTTCATGTATTGTATGTGTGTTTTTTGTAAGTGCAATGCTCATTTTGATGTTTCAGCTTACAAGAAATTCAAAAAAGTCATATCTTCAAAATATGCGGGAGACATTTGGAGACTGCGATATAATAGCCGCCCATGAAGATTATTCAAGGATTGATGATAAGGTATTGAAAAATGTGTCAGGGCTTGACGGTATAAGTGAACTTAATACAGGGATATGGGATTATATTGATATGAAAACGGCTCTTAAAGAAAAAAATTCCGTGAGTATCTATACTATAGGCACTGACAATGGGAGATTAAACAGGGCGAGATATAAGTTTTACAGCCGTTTAAAAGACAATCTTATAGTGATAAATCAGAAGTTTGCCGACTCCCAAAATCTTAAAGTTGGTGATGCGGTTTACTGTGGAACAAAAAAATTTACCGTGTCAGAGATAATCTATGATGATAATTTTTCTTTCCAGAATATTTATTTTGCGGTAATTACAAAGAAAGCATTTAGCGGGATAAAGAATGAGGATATAAGTTCATCATATATGCTGATAAAGACAAAACACAGCAAAAAGATGAGCAATATTAAAAATGCTGTAAAGAGTGCAGATAAAAAACTTGACATAACTATGATAGAGGATTCTAAGGAATACCAGTCCTATGTAAAGGTGTATTCGAGTTTTATGAACATTCTTGCGGTTATAGTCATTATAATAAGTCTGTTGTTTATAGCCGCCGTATTCAGGAGATTTATGCAGAAATACAGCAGGGATATGGCTGTTATGCGGACGATGGGTGCAAGTATAGGACAGGTAAAAATGATATTTTCACTGCTGGGTGTCTATATTACAGGTGTGGGATGTTTACTTGGATTTGTTTTTTCGGTGTTAGCGGGAAAAATCCTGTTTGGTGTTATCGGTAATGAATTTGACCTTGTCGCTGAGGCGAGGAATGTTGATATTTCGCTGGCTTTTGGTATCATGGCAGCAGTATTTGCCGTAGTAGAAATATTTCTTACATTATTTTCAAAGTCATTTATAAATAAACTTCCATACCAGTCCATGAAAAACGATGGCTCGTCAAATAAGGCATATTCGGGAAAAGGAATTATAAACCGTTTTATATCTGCCGTATTGCCATCTGATATGCTTATAAGCTATAAGATGGCTGTTCCGAAAATGAAAGAAAATTTTCTTATGATATTTACGATAATCATGCTAACGGTATTTACATATTGCAGTGAGGATTTGATGGACGAGATAGGAAGAAATAATGAGATATATTATAAGAACATATATACCGATGATGTGCTTATACAGGATGAGCAGTCTCATTATTACTCAAAACTTGACAATTTGTGCAAAAAAATTCAAAAACAGGTAGATACAAATGTATTTTTACAGTCAGAGATAGATGCGGCAACAGGCATTACGGCAAGAAAATCATCGGGGAAACAGTTTTTCTTTTCGGGTGGAACATCTTTTGCATCATTGAAAAATATGCAGAAATCAGGGCTTGTGAAAAGCAGTATATCAGATTTTGCACATTCAATATTGATAAGCAGGAAAGCGGCTAAAGATTATAAGTTAAAAGTAGGCGATAAGCTGGTACTTAGCACAGATGATGCAGATTTTACAGATTATGATGAGAGAATGAGAACTAATTATAAAATGTGGGAGGGCTATAAGGGGGTAAAGACCACTGTAACAGTTGTCGGTGTTATACCTGACAGCACTTTGGCGAGTGTCATAATTGATACAGACAGTACAATATTCATATCATTTCCAAAAGAAATGGCTGTGGACGAATGGAAGATATTTGCACATAAAATGACAAAAAAACTTGATATGAGCCTGCAAAATGCCCGAATGGAATTTACGGCACTCAGATGGCAAAGTTTTGAACAGATAATGGCATTTTCACATAAAATTCTTAAACAGAGATATTTTATAGTGAGATTTACACTCTATATGTTAAGTGTAATGGCAGGGATAGGCTGGGTAAATGCTGCAGCAAACATGATACAGTCGAGAAGAAAAGAATATGTGGTACTAAGAAAACTCGGAATGTCAGAGGGCAGAGTGAAAAAGATAATATGGTACCAGCTTGTCCTGTTTATCTTTTCGGGGATTGTAGCCGGTATAGTGCTTGGCATTGAGATATTGAAAATATTTAATCTGAGGGAATATGGTGTCTGGATGGATATTAAGTTCAGAACGGAGAATATATGGTTCATACTTGTGCTGTTTTTAGTGTTATTGGTGTCTTTGAGGAAAAATGTAAGGGAAAATGTGGCTGTTCAGGCATAAAAAATGAAAGGCAATGTGGCATGAAAAACTTGTAACAGTTCAGCTTTCATTTTCTGCATTCATAAACCTGCCAGCAAGCTGTCAGTCGCTGCAATGCAGCTTATGTTTATTCATTACGGAAATGAAAGGCAATGGGGCATGGAAAAAACTTGTAACAGTTCAGCCTCTCATTTATTACATTCGTAAACCTGCCAGCAAGCTGTCAGTCGCTGCAATGCAGCTTATGTTTATTCATTACGGAAATGAAAGGCTATTCAGCCATAAAAAACTAATTTGCAATACA